>FR881203.1 GCA_000434735.1 Bacteroides sp. CAG:530 | reverse complement strand
TGATTTTATTTCGAACTCACGTTATTTACATTCTGCATGAAGTCTTCACGCATGAGGTTCCATCCCAAAGCAAGAGAGGGGAAAGCATGCCAGCGATAACCTTTAGCCAAACGAGAGGAACCGTCATATCTGACAGTAGCAGTCAACAAGTATTTTTCTTTGTAGTTATAATTCAGACGGCCCATGTAAGAAAGTAGAGCCCACTTTTCATAGTTACCGCCTCCTGTTACATTGCCTTGAGCCAATCCTGGATTGAAATACTGAATATTGTCATCATAATAATCATGCCCCGATACATTGTTTTTGGTTACTTCTCTTTCTTGAGCAGAGAAGAGTCCGGTAAGATTAATATTATGCACGTTGTTAAAGCTATAGTCCCATGTCAGAATATTTTCCAAAGTATAATCTACAGAGTGTTGATACTCTCCAAAAGACCAGTCAAGTGCCCCCATACGTTTTGTCGTATTGCTTGCTTGAAACTGACCTATCGAATAATATTTCAGGTTTATACCTCCGTTGAAACGGTACTTGATACCGAAAGGCAGTTTCAAATCGATATAACCAGTGGTAAAAGTTGACAGACTTTTGCGGTCATCAACCACACCATTCTCCTGTGTATCCAGCAACGGGTTCCATACATTCTGACCACTACCCGGCAAATAAGTACGCAAGGCTCCGTTTTCCTGGTAAGGAGTCGTAAAAGGTGACGCCCGTAAAGCCATTTCCATCGGGTTAGTATCCTGTCCTTTATTGACAATATACGTATTCAATGTAGAAAGGCCCACTTTCAAGAAACTGGTAATTTCCGTATCCAATGAAAGTTTGGCAGTGAAACGTTCAAAGCTATGTGCCTCATAGTTATTCTGTCCTTTATAATAGCCCACGGAAGCGTTATAAGTAGTACGGTCATTACCTCCGTTAATAGCTATCTGATGATTGGTAGTCATACCGTTGCGGAAGATAAGACTCTGCCAATCCGTATCTGTTCCGGCAAGATATCCTTCCATTTCTTCTTGATCGCGGAATACATCTCCCACCCGCATCAAATTCGGGTCATCAATGCCGGTGTAAGCATCAGGGTTAGAATTATAGGTAGCCCACTTCTTCAGTTGGATATATTCCGCACTGTTCATCACATCATATCTCTTAATAGCGGTAGTAATACCATAGTAGCCACTGTAGCTCACATTGATTTTACCCTTACTTCCACGTTTGGTCGTGATCAGCAATACACCATTTGCCCCACGAGAACCGTAGATAGCTGTGGCTGAAGCATCCTTCAAGACACTGATACTCTCTACGTCGTCATTGTTGATTTCATTTAATCCTCCAGAAAAGGGAATACCGTCTACTACAATTAAGACATCGTTATTACCCATCAGAGAGCGTTCACCGCGAATCCGGATTTGTGGCGTTGCACCCGGATGCGTATTACCTCCTGCCATCTGTACATCTACACCAGCAGCCAATCCCTGCAAGGCCGCACCAATATTACCCACAGGTGCCTGCTGCAACGCTTCGTTTTTTACATTAACCATGGCACCGGTAATATCAGACTTCTTCTGAGAACCATATCCCACAACCACTACATCATTCAGCATTTCTGTATCATCTTTCAAGACGATCTTCATAGAAGCACCGGTCACCTTCACTTCCTGTGACTGATAACCAATGTAGGAAACCACAAGCACCGAGTTTTTGGTTGCGCTCAGTATAAAATTTCCGTCAATATCTGATATAACTCCCGTGGTGGTACCCTTAACCACAATATTGGCACCAATTACAGGTTCACCGGCCATATCGACCACCTGACCTTTTACCTGAATGGCTTGTTCTACGGCTGCCATCACATTCAGGTTGCTTACTAAAAATAGGCATACCATAATAGGTATCCATAATAAATGTGTTTTTCGCAACTTCATTTGATATATTATTTTGAAATTAAAAAATCATGATAACAGATTATGCGGCTCCTAATTTGATTGATTTTCTTAAATCAACCACCGCTTGCATCTTCATTAAGAGGAATCATTGAGTATGAACATAACTATCATTTTTAAGGTCTGTATTCTTTCGTTTTTATTTTTGAGCAAAATTAGAATTCAAATCCCCAAAAACAGTCGGCAAGAATGCCAAAACTATCCGCATAGGCCTTATACTGACGGTGTGTACACATTTGTCACAAATGGAAACAACGGGATTTATGCTATTTTATGCCAAATTAAAAAACTTCGAATATATAGGAATATTATTTTATGAGATTTAGTATATTTGCACGTAAGAAAAGCCATAAAGCTATGCACTATAAAAATATACTAACATTCCTGACCTTTTTATTTTTTTTAGCTTTTACCCATGATGCCTGCGGGTATAATCTACGTCAGATTTCCAACATAGACGGACTGTCGAACAGTGCCGTACTTTCTTTATACCAAGATCATGATGGTTTTCTCTGGTTAGGAACCTGCGACGGACTCAACCTATACGATGGACTAGAATTCCATCCCCTCATTTTTGCAGAAGGGAAAAGCCTATCCGGAAACATTATAGAAAACATACTGGAAACCGAAAACGGAACTTTATGGGTCCAGACTAACTATGGACTGGATAAACTGGATAAGTATAAAAAAAAAATTAAAAGCTATCCCCAATTCCAGGGAGGATATCTGCTGAGAAAAAATCCCAAAAACGAAGTGTTTGTATTGTCCGAAAATAACTCACTCCATTATATCACTGCAACGTCTGATAATTTTCATAGACTCCACATCCCTGAAGTAAAAAGAGAGGATATTGTAGATATTCACGTGGGTACTGACACAATCTGGCTTTTTACAAAACAAGGCATCTTAAAATACGGATTGACAACCATCCAAGACACCTATGCCATAAATCATTCCGAGAAAATAGATTCCATACCACTGCAATATTGCTTCACAGATGAGGATGTTGCCTACCTGATTGATAGTCAGAACAGGCTTTACGAGTACCAGATAGAACATAATTCCAAGAAATTAGTGACTGACTTGACGCACACAGCGGCTACAAGAGGCATCATATCGGATTTGATAAAAGATAAAGAATCATTCTTTATTTCATTCAAAACCAGCGGAGTAATCAAACTAACCCGCCAAAAGGAAGGGTATGCAGCAGAAGATCTCGGCATCAAATCTGGTATTTTCCAGTTATTGAAAGACCGTAATCAAGATATCGTGTGGATAGGAACCGACGGGCAAGGTACCTACCTATACTCCAACGGACAGTACTCCATCCAATCCATCACATATAGCGACCTGCAATTTCATATCGCTAAGCCTATCCGATCCATCTTTTTAGACCAGGAACAGTCTTTGTGGCTAGGAACAAAAGGAGAGGGTATCCTAAAAATAAAGAATTTCAAGGTCGGCAGTCATCTCCAAAATTGTCCCAAAGAGCTCATCACCAGCACCAACAGTTTACTATGGGACAACTCTGTATATGCTTTTGCTCCGAGTTCTCGTCCGCTCTTTTGGATTGGCAATGATGAGGGCATTAATTACTATTCCTACAGAGAAAAACGGATAAAACGCATCGTCTGCGAAGAACCTATCAAATATGTGCATGGCATCTATGAGGAACACGATTCCATCCTCTGGATTTCTACCGTGGGAACAGGCATCATCCGGGCTACAATAACAGGCACTCCCACCGACCCGAAACTTACTCATATGCAGAGATACACAATAGATCATGGAAACTTTTCGTCCAACTACTTTTTCACCATGTATGCGGATGAACAAGGAGAGCTGTATTTTGGAAACCGAGGATACGGAACCTTCCAGCTGAAAGACGGAACCCTAAAACCTGTGCCACTAATAAACAACTATAAGAAAAAAACAGCCAATGATGTCTTTGCCATCCTCAAAGACAATCATACCTTGTGGCTAGGCACCAGCTATGGCCTCATCAAACAAAGTGAAGGAAAAGAATTGTGCTTCAATAAAGAGAACGGACTACAGAACAGTACCATCCACACCATGCTGAAAGATAATAGCGGCAACATTTGGATGGGTACAAACGGCGGATTGGAACGCTTTCATACGGAACACCATGAAATACAGAATTATAACCGGATGAATGGGATGAACATTGTAGAATTTTGCGATGGAGCCGCGCTGAAAACCAAGGAAGCCCTCCTCTTCGGAGGCATAAACGGACTGGCGGTAATCCGCGAAAACCCTACTTATCGCGCAGCCAGCCACTATCGCCCGCCCATGCGATTCACGCGGCTGAACATACTCGGGAAAGAACAAAACTTATACGACTTCATCCAACACACCAATCATGAATCAAAAATAGTCCTGAATCATAATCAGAATTACTTCACCATTGCATTCATAGCTATGGATTATATCAATTCCAATAATTACTCCTATTTATATAAAATTGATCCGAAAGGCAATGAATGGATTGACAACGGACTGTCTAACTCGGTTTCCTTTACCCAAATGTCACCTGGTGACTACACGCTGTATGTGAAATACAAGGATAGAACCAGTGGCGAAGAAAGTGAAATCTACTCCATGAACATTCATATACAGGCACCCTGGTACCTGTCAAATACTGCCATGATGGCATATCAGGTGTTATTCTTCACCTTTATCATCATGCAGATCCGCCTATACGTAATTAGGCAACAGCGTAAACAAAAACAAATGGTACTGGCGCTGGAACAGGCTCATAAAGAAGAAGTGTATGAAGAAAAACTACGCTTCTTTACGAACATTACCCATGAATTCTGCACCCCACTCACCCTGATATACGGTCCTTGCGAACATATTCTGAACTATGATCATGCAGACTCATTTATCCGAAAATATATCCTTCTAATCAAACAAAATGCAGAACGTCTTAACGCACTGATTCAGGAAGTTATTGACTTCAGGAGAATAGAAACCGGCCATAAAACACGAAAAATACAGCCGGTGCCTGTCAGCAAAATATGCTGCGACATTCTGGACTCTTTCACAGAACTGGCAGAACAGAATAAAGTAGAGCTGGAAAATCTCATTGAACCGAATCTGGTATGGAACTCAGACACCGGCTGCCTGACTAAAATCATCAATAACTTGATATCGAATGCATTTAAATATACGCCAAATGGAGGAACTGTACGCATCACGCTGAAAATTGTAAAGAATCACCTCTATCTTTCTGTTTATAACACTGGAAAAGGTATCAAGGAAGAAGACCGAGCGTCTATCTTTAACCGCTACAGCATTCTGGACAATGTGGAGGAGAATGCAGTGAAAGGACTTTCCTCGCGAAATGGCTTGGGCATGGCCATCTGTCACAGCATGGTAGAATTACTGGAAGGACAGATTGAAATAAAAAGCGAAGTAAACCGCTACGCCGAGTTTATGGTCACCTTTCCGGAACTGCCTGCACAGGAAAGTACAGAAGAAGAGAAAACAGGTAATCCAGACACCCCCTCCCCTGAAGCAGATCCGCTCACAGATATAGCCTTGCATATCGCCACGCCCCAACCGGACAGAACCGAACAGGTCAAAGGACAAATCCTTATCATAGATGATAATCAGGAAATTCTGGACTTACTTCAGGAAAGTTTATCGGACTATCAGACCGTCACTGCCCTAAATGCAGAAGAAGGACTGAACCTACTGAAAACAACCTATCCCGATCTTATTATCAGCGATATTATGATGCCTGGTACAGACGGCATTGAGCTGACCAGACAAATCAAACAAAACAAACATACCATGCACATTCCGCTGATTATTCTCTCAGCCAAAAATACCAATGAAGAGAAAATCAAAGGGCTAGAATCGGGAGCAGATGCCTACATCGGCAAACCATTCAATCTTAACTATTTGAGAGCCAACGTAGAACGGTTGATTGAAAATTACAGTAAAATCAAAGAATACTATAATTCATCGGCCTGTGCATACGAATTCTCCAACGGCCAGCTTATGAAGAAAGAAGATAAAGAATTCATGCAGTCGGTCACAGAATTCATCAATAACAATCTGGAAAATACAGAACTGAAACCGGAAGATTTAGCGGAGCATCTGCAAATGAGCATCCGAAGCCTCTACCGGAAATTCAAAGAGATGGAACAGCTTCCGCCAAAAGACCTCATCAAGGAATGCCGGATAAATCTAGCTGCCAAATTATTGAAGACAACTACACTGACAGTACAGGAAATCATCTATCAGTGCGGATTTGGAAATCGCTCTCACTTCTATAAGGAATTTGACAAGCGATTCCAAATGACACCGAAAGAATTCCGCCAGCAACACAAACTGAAAGATGAATCGCTGACAGACTAAACAAACTGAATCTATTACTGATGCAGTAATTGATGAATCACAGGAAGTATCTGCTGCTCCATCACATCATAACCTGCCGAAACCGGATGAACGCCATCTTGCGTGTACTCAGATTTCAAGGCCTTCCCATCATGGGCTACCATGGCTGCGTAATAGTCCACAAAAGGAATCTGATGCTGCATGGCATACGCACGGATACCGGCATTGAGTTGCTGAATCTTCTGAGGTGCATATTTCACGGACTGATTCCAGCCGAAAGCTGCCGCCGGCAACACCGAAGTCAGTATCACCTGAATGTGGTTGGCTTGAGCCAGCTCCACCATCGAAATAATATTGCCCAAAGTGCGGGCTTCCACATAAGCACCGGTATTCTCGGCTATATCATTGGTGCCTGCATTGATAACCACTACCTTGGGCGATAGATTGATGACATCTTCGCGAAACCGCACTAAAAATTGATAGGATGTCTGTCCGCTGATACCTCTGCCAACAAACCCGTTATTTCGGAAAAAATCCGGATGCTGGTTTGACCAACCTTCTGTAATGGAATTGCCCATAAACACCACACGCTCACGAGAGGTCTGCTGCTTCAACTCAGCATTTTGCTGCTCATAACGCTTCAGATTAGCCCAATCTTTTTCTTGCGCTTTCACGACGGAACACATCAGCATACCAGCCATCAATAACATAAATAATTTACTATACATTTCGAATTATTTTTAATGAAAAATACAACAAATACAATATACAAACCAAGATAATGAGCAAAGCAGCCAACGGCTGTCCCATGCCATGGGTCAGGCATCCCATCAGCAAGGGCACACAGGCTCCACCGCTCATACCTGCCATCATCAATACAGAAAGGCTACCTGCATGTTCCGCATCTGTGTGCATGGCCAACGAACAGCTCAATACAAACAGACACGAACACCCCAAACCTATCAGACCGGAAAGCATTAAAACAGCATACTCGCCTTCCACGAAGAATAAGCCCAGTACAGATAATAACATCAGGCAAACATGCATCCGATAATAGTTCACGGCTGAAAAACAAACTAGCAATATGGTACTGGCAAATGTACCTAATATCTTGAATGCAAAATATACACTGGAACCTAAAACTGCATTTTCTATCGAATGACCACAACGCTCCATAAGAAGTTTGGGCACCCATACATTCATTCCTACATCAATCCCTGCGGCACAGACAACTGCAATAAAGAACGCAAGTACCGTACGGTTTGTCAGCAAACCAAACACTTCTTTCGCAGAAGGGCAGGCTGCGATTTCAACCTGCCGGACCGGAAGCAGCCATAAACAACAACAGCATAGCAAGGCCAACATACCCAATAAGGGAAATACATAATACCAACCGCCCAAATAATTTACGGATAAAACGGCAACAAACGGAACGCAACATGCGGTCATTCCTTTCACCAGATGAGCCGTGGTCAGGACAGCAGACTGAGGATGACCGGCCACTACCCCCAGGAGCCAGAAAGGCAATATCGACTGAAGTGCCACATAGCCAACTCCCAAAAGAAAGAACATCAAGAGGCAACTTGAAAAATTATACCAGAACCATGGAAGCAGCAACGCCAGCGACAGTAAAGCCATTCCCCAAAGTGCCATGGTTCGATAGCCGATTCTCCACGACAGAAAAGAAAACGGTACCGACAGAAAAAGAAAACCAATAAATTCGATAACCGGAAAAATTCCGGCTATCGAATCACTCAATTGAAAATCACGCTGTAGATAGCTTACAGATACGCCAACCACGTCGCAAATCCCCAGTAAAAAAAAACAAAATAAAACAGGAAACAGAAACTGGAGTGTAGCTTTACCTTTCATAACCACTTGCTTGTTACATCATCTATTATTTTTGTTAAAATCCAAAGTAATTTTCTTACCGTCTTTTTCTATTTCAATCACAGTTGTATCAAAAAGAGCCTTGCAGTAAGGATTGTAGTACCGATACTTCCATCTCAACGGAAGCTGCTGTCCTTTTACCAAGAGAGGATGCTCCCAGCCAAAAGCTATCTCTCCTTCAGAAGGAGAAGTATACTTGACATTCAATCCATCGACTTGTACAGAAGCAGCTGACACTGCGTCGATAAACCTGGAAAAGCTGCCCCATTGTGTCCGGGAACCCATTTCACAAATCCAAATATTCTGCCTGCCTTTGGCTAAAAGATCACAGACTTCACCCCGATTATCTGATTTCAGTTCCGCAATACGATGAGAATACAAGGCTATATACCCGTCAGCCTTCCGACCGAAAACCCAAGAACCGGCTAAATGAACTTCATCAAAATGCTTCACCGGGAAATAGGCATGAGTATAATCATTTTTCTGATTTTGGGGCGTATTATAAATACAAATTACCACTTGCTTGGTTTGGGCTGCACGAGGAAGAATCTCATTGCCAGACCAATAATTAGGTGAAAAACGAAGATTCTTTCCTCCAGGATGGTTGGTATATACCAACGCGTAACGATCCAACGTAGCTTGCCAGATATGCTGCTGATAGCCCGGAGCTCCTTTCCGGTAATCCAGAGCACAGCTCAGCATGTAATCGGGGGTTCGGAATGTCTCAATATTGGCCTCCGACAGGGCAAACCGATCCAGATGCATATTCACCAGCCGCCCGTGTTCCGCCAACTGACGTTCATACTTTTCCATAATTGCATCGTAATTACGATAGGGCCAGACATCGTATTTTTCAGAAATCTGTTTTGACATGCGGATGGCCATGGGGTGAATAAACTCCTGCATTCCCCAGAAAAGATGACAATCCAACTCTTTTTCGTAAGAAAGGCCGTACAAAGGAGCGTCTTCCACATTAATGCTGACACGCTGACGATTCAAAAGAGGAGTCTGATAATCTACTGCTATTTCCTGAATAATCTCCGGGCAACGGTATGAACTGGTAGACAAGGCTACCGGTGCCATGACTTCATCCCGATCATAACTTCCCACTCCAAATACCAACTTAGTCAGAGGAGCCGTGTAGTGTGTTCCCTGAATAATAGAATGAGCATAATTCCGTCCGCTCGAAGATCCGAGAAATCCTTTATAATTATTCAACGCCACATCGAACATCAGCAAATCAAGCACCATTCCCGCTTTGGTACGAATATCTTTGTCTTCAGCAAAGTCATATAGATTGGCCAATAATAATACCTCTACCTCATAATAGGTAGACATCCATTCGCTGAATCCGAAGCGGAAACGATATTCCAGCCACTTCATCAACCTTTCTTTGGCATGAGCCATGTGTTGCCGCCCATTCATACCGTTTGTGAACCGGGTCTTTTTATAAAGTTGCCCAGCCAACAATTCGGCTGTGTGATACAAAGCCTGATGGTTCTCTGTATGATAACAGCGGTAGGTAGTATCACGCCGGCCATCGTCCCACCAATATTTAAAATCCAAGATGCAAGTTTCAATATCATCTTTGATTTCTTCGGGAAAGAAAGGCTCTTTCTTATCCAGATATACCATGCGAAGCAAACAATTCAGGGTAAAATCATTGCAGTCATGATTAGAACGAATGATAGAAAAGACTTTTTGCATCCGGTCCATTTCCAAGGGTCGTCCGGCAGCTGCGCGAGCAGCCTGACGAAACACCTCATAAAGCGGATGACCATCTCCTCCATTCTCCGAATAATATTCCAAAAACTGTGTCCGTCTTTCTTCATAAGTACCCCGCGGATAATCCCAGTATTCATCCTTCTGCCTGGCTTGAGCCGACGCAACAAAGACCCAAGTAAATAAAATAATATATACTACGTAGTTCACGATGATAAATTTTATTCATAAAGTCCGTTCCACTCATAAGGGAATGGAATGGATTGATAATATTTTAAAGAATGCTTCGGCTGTTCCAGTCCATGAGGAATAGGCATACCGGCGTACTGCTGAAAGAACAAGAGACAACCGTCTCTCCACCAGACAGCTTCCTGTTCCTGATATTTGAGCAGAGAAGCAACGTGTTCAAATCGCTCTGGGTCAATGGCACCTTCCAAGCCATTCCAAAGTTTCTGCATCTGCCGGACACCATCTACACCTTGATAATAATGGCTTACCAATTCATCCCACAGAGTTTTGCCTGATGCCATTTTATAATTCCAAGGAAGACGGTGAAACCATAACAAATACGTGGGCGGACAACTTGCCAACTCTCCAAACCGTTTGCACACCGGCGCATGATACTGGCCTGCAGCACCAGTCCCCGTCATGGTACGGTTTACCCCGATACTATCCTTGGTCACCTTGTGATAATCAAAAGCTGTCCATACAGGATCGTCATGCCAGGGCTCAGGTCCATTGTGCGTATCATAATTCATGATGTGATTCAATCCCAACGGCATAGTGTAATTGACATACGTCTCACGAGACATTCTCATGATTTCAAAAATAGGTTCTATAACCCCTGTCCGATTAGAGAAAGTCATTCGAATCCATTCCTTGGCAATCCGTTCTGCGCTTTCATCCGGATTCCAGGCCAACCGCCCGAAAGCGTACCAATTGGCTTGTCCGAAAACATGCCCCGTCCAGTTGAGATCGGTACCGATATTGGGAACACCAGCTATAGCCGAGATGCCATGCGAATGCTGATAATGTTGCAAGACCTTGGAAACGGTCGAACCTTTGCCCCATTGATGCGTATCCGACTGAAGCGTTTCTTCAAACAATGTACCTAAATACACCAGATGTCCTGCATGGCCCAAATTCTCTTGAGTAATCTGAAACTCTAAGGAAAGCGGTGTACCCGGCATCCCGCCAAACAAGGGATGAAAAGGTTCTCTCGGCTGAAAGTCAATCGGACCGTTTTTGGGCTGCACAAACACATTCCGGGCAAACTGACCGTCAAGCGGCTTAAATTCGTTGTAACCACCGAGAACCCGATCTACATGACGTTCATTCTGATAGACAAATGCTCTCCAGAACACAATTCCCCCATAAGGCTCCAAGGCTTCAGCCAGCATATTGGCTCCCTCTGCATGTGAGCAGCCATAGTCCTGCGGACCAGGCTGTCCTTCGGAATTGGCTTTGACCAGAAATCCTCCAAAATCGGGAATATACGTATAGATTTCCTTCACTTTTTCTTGCCACCACTTCCTGACCTCCGGATCTCGTGGGTTGGCGGTAGCCAATCCACCGATTTCCTTAGGCGCACTAAATTTGGCAGTAAGATAAATTCTGATACCATACGGTCTGAATACATCTGCCAACCCGGAAGCTTTCACTATCCACTCCGTTTTCAGACTCTTAGCCTGTGCATTGACATTATTAAGCACTGCCCCGTTAATGCCTAAAGAAGCATTAGCTCTGGCATAATCCAGGTAGCGAGGTTCCTTGTAGCGTGGGAGTCTTTCCCAGTTCCAGATGCTGTAACCTGCATATCCCCGCTCCACGGTTCCATTCAAATTATCCCAATGATTCAAAACACGGTATTTCAACTTCGGGTTTTCCACCAGATTGATACCGTCCAACGTCTGTTCGGTCTGCATGAGCCTCAGATAATGAAAAACCCCATAGAGTGCTCCAATATCAGTACGGGCAGCAACCAGCATCACCCTTTTCCCATCTATCTTTGAGTCCCGGATCAGATAACCTTCATCCGATAAGGCGTTGATCTCAGCAAAGAATGTCTGTTTTTGGAGCAACGGTACAGATTGAGGAGTAGCCACCATCAGCACCTGGTCTTCCAGGACAGCTGTTTCGATATAGGGCATCCCCAATAATCCAGAGAATCCGCGCTGTAATTCCCTTTTGGCAGCAACCAAAGAGGGGGTTACTGCCGGTAACAGCACCTTCTGATTAATCTGACGATAACGGGCTGAAAGATCAGCATTATCCAACAATGGATAGCGGAGCCAAAGTTCATATCCACTCTCTGCATGCAGTCCATGCAGACCGCACAGCAGAAGAACCAACAAAAAAACTTGCTTAAATCTCATAGCATGTATACTACTTATTCAATCATTCCGGCCCATCCACCATTACGCACCAGCTTTAAGGTCAGCGTGGTATTACGGCTAACCTCAGCCTCTTTTTTCTTATAATCCATAGCCTGACGGTCGGCATTGATGCCATCTTCAAAATAAGTCAGATGCATCTGCCGATTCTCTGGCAAGAAATCCAAGTCCACCTCTATTTCACGACCTGTATTGTTCGTAATGGCTCCAAGATACCATTTCTCACCGCTACGCCGTGCAATGACTACATACTCGCCCACCTTTGCTTTCAATACTTTTGTTTCGTCCCAAACCACCGGTACACTCGCAATAAACTCTGTACAAGGTCTTTCCCGGTAATAATACACCGGATTGTCAGCCAGCATCTGCAAACCGCTTTCAAACACCACGAACAAAGCCATCTGGTAAGCACGCGTACCCGAACCCATGGCATTGGCTCGTGTAGAGCGGTTATCTTCCGGTTGAGCCGACAACATCGCCCCAGGCGTAAAGTCCATCGGGCCTGCGGCATTACGAATAAACGGCAGATAAATGGAGTTGGCCGGCTTACAGTTACCTCCCTGTTCCATGCCTAAAACACCTTCGTATGATAACACATTAGGATACCGGCGTTCCAGTCCGGCCGGTTTGAATGCTCCATGGAAATCAACGAACAACTTATACTTTGCCGCTTCTTTAGCCACACGTTCATAATAGTTCACCATCCACTGGTCACTCCGATCCATAAAATCAATCTTCACACCAGCAATACCCCATTCGGCGAATGTCTTGAACAAATCAAAATGATTTTCTACAGTCAGCCAGGTAAGCCACAGTACTATTTTCACATTCCGTTCTTTGGCATATTGAATCAGCTCCTGCAAATCAATGGTAGGATTGGGAGTAAACGGGTCACGGGTGGTCTTAGCCCATCCTTCATCCATAATAATATAAGGAATACCAAAAGTTGAAGCAAAATCGATATAATATTTATAGGAATCCATATTATAGCCGGAACGGAAATCTACGCCATACAATCTTGCATCATGCCACCACTCCCAGCTCACCTGACCAGGCTTAATCCAACTACAGTCTTCCAGTTCGCACGGCGAAGAAAGATTATACACCATTTCATTGGCCACCAAATCTCTATCATCTTGAGAAATGACAAAGAATCTCCATGGAAAGCTTCTCTTTCCCTGCGTCTTGGCTATATAATCCGCCTCTTTTACTATTTTCAGACTCCGGTCGCCGTCTTCGCCAAATTCCAACGGACATTTCGGGAAAAGAGATTGCATTCCGTTATTACCTGTACTTTTCAGAAACATGCAAGGATAATCGCGCAAATCTGATTCAGAGATCAATATTTTATATGAGTGGTCTGTTTCAATCAGTACCGGCAAATAACTCATCCGATCAGAAGATGTATACTCCTTTGTTTTTTTATGGGTATAAGGGTATTCGTACGATGTCTTAAACCCACTTGGCTGAGAAAGATGAGCCAAGTAATCGCCCGGAAAATGGATGTTGAAATCTTCTGCCATCACTTCCACTTCTCCTTTTCGTTGAGTCAGAAAACGATAAGCCACTCCTTTATCATACACCCGGAATTCAATGGCATAATTACCCGCCATATTCATGCGCAGCGTATTGCAGTGATTCTCCACCACTGCATTCTTCAACGGTATTTCCCGCTTCACACTTTCTTGAATCTGCCCCCGTTTTATACCTTTCAATTTAGGCGACTGGCCCAGCACCTCTTGACCAAGGGTTAATGTCAGCGAACAGTGATCCAGCAACAAGTCGTTACCTGAATAGATGGAATAATACACTTTATCTTTTAATTCGATGTTCACCTTCAGCTTTCCATCCGGTGATTGTATACTGATTTCCCGAGCATAGGCACTTTCTCCACTTACGCCCAACAATGCCAATAGGATAAAAAGAATATAATTACGTATCATGATTTTCTATTATTATCAAATTATTTTTCTAAGAACGCATTCACACACCACAATACAGGAGCCTGACCATGCATATTGCCCAACAAGGTACGGCGGTTCAGATAAAACTGACGATCGTTGGTCTTATTGGTCCCTTCACATACTCCGGCTAAATCGCCATTGGCATCAATATGCCCCACCAAAGCAATCCATGCTTTACGCACAATCGGTGCATAGACAGCTTCATCCAACCAGCCTTTCTTCACTCCCTTAATCATAGCATAAGTGAACATAGCCGAACCTGAAGTTTCCGTCCAACTGGTTTTGTCATCCACCAGCTGTCCCCACAGACCGTCTTCTTTCTGATATTTGCACAAGGTATCCATCATTTTCCGATAGGATTCCAAGATACGGGAACGATGAGGATTATCCTCCGGCAAGAGTCCCAGCAACTCCGTCATACCGGCAGCCATCCAACCATTGCCGCGCCCCCAGAAGAAGGGCACATCTTCAGCGTGATAGAACAAGCCGTTGGGCCGCTGAATCTTATCCAGATAAACCACCATTTCGGCTGCAGCACGATCTATGTATTTCCGGTCTTTGGTTACCACATAGGCCTGAGACTGGATGGCTGAAATCATAAACATATCGTCAATCCAGAAACGAGTCTGCCAAGACAAGCCTTTATCCAACAAAGCCTGATATTCAGTTTTTCTCTTAGTACGACGAGGCATTTTCCACTGTTCATCGGCATACCACATGCCCATGTGGTAATATATTTCCTTTCCTGTCTGCGCATACAGTTGAAGAGGAATGGTACCAAACACGGTATGATCTACATGATCGGGAAGGGGTTGAAGCCGGCGCTCAGGACCAAAGATAGGCAGGAAACGTTCTTCCAACTGTCGAAGCAGTTTTTTATTGCGCGTAATCCCGGCATAACGCAAAGCTCCAAACCAGGCACAGGTTTCAGGATAAGTAATTTCATTGGGAGGAGCCGGATTACCATTGAAATTAGGATGAGGTACCTCCACAAAACGCTTGCTGACCAATTCACCGACCACCTTAGGAGAAGTCCCTTCCGGCCAGTCTTTCAGTTCTTTTTGAGCAGAAGCCAGAAAAGGCAAACAAAGCATCAGTGTAAATAGAATCGATTTACGCATAATATTTTCTCCCTCTATTTTATTTGATTCAATAAAGATAATTTTCCGTCTGCAATGAGTTTCAAAATCAGTTCACCAAACAAGGTATTTTGCCAAGCAAACCAAGCCCGTGTAAAATTCTTTGGGTCATCTTTGTGAAAGGACTCATGCATAAATCCCGTTCCTGCGTCTGTATTCATCAACATCCGGATGCACTCCTCAATCTCCCGATCGTCTTGGCTTGTAAAGGCCTTCATCATAATACTCATAGGCCAAACCATGTCATATCCGATGTGCGGTCCACCAATACCTTCACCGGCTTTTCCTTTAAAAAAGTAGGGATTATCTTCGCTCCAGACAAAGCGGCGCGTATTCTGATAAATGGGGTCATTTACATCAACATCTCCCAAATAAGGCATAGCCAACAGACTGGGAACATTGGCATCGTCCATAAAGAGCTGGTTACCGAATCCGTCTACCTCAAATGCATAAATAGTACCATATTTATGGTGATTAAAAGTAGCATATTTCTTCAACGCATCCTCTACTTCATTGGCCAGTGAGGTACATTCCTGAGCCAGTTCCGTTTCCTTATTTACCTTGACCAAGATTTCTGCAGCCTTACGTAAAGAAGTTACCGCAAAGAAATTGGCCGGAATCAGAAACTGATAAGTAGCTGCATCGTCGGAAGGACGGAAAGAAGACACTATCAGCCCAACCGGTTTTACCGGATGTCCGTACCCATCGTTTTGCATCGTATCTAATTGGCGTTCGGTTTTACGCTGGAATTTGTAGGGACCCGGACCTGCTTTACGTTGCTGTTCGCGGAATGTTTTCAGAATATTTTTAATGGTCTGAATCCAGTCGGTTGAAAAGACCGATACATCTCCGGTTACTTGCCAGTAATGATAAGCCAGACGCAACGGATAACACAACGAATCAATTTCATATTTACGCTCATGCAACTCCGGTTTCATATCAGTCAGGTCACTCATCCAATCTCCCCCCACAGGGCCATCGTTGAAAGCGTTGGCATAAGGGTCAATGTTAATACACTTCCATTGTCGCAAAATCACCCCGCGAAGCATGTGCCGGAGAGCCTCATCCGAATTGGCTAATTGAACATAAGGCCACACCTGTGCTCCGGAGTCACGCAACCACATGGCATGAATGTCTCCCGTATAGACAAAGGTATCATCTTCTCCATCTACCTTACGGTAATGAACGGTAGTATCCAGCGTATTCGGAAAACAATTTTCAAACATCCAAGCCAAATAAGGATTGGTCAACATCTTTTTCACCTCGGCTATCTTCTTCTCTACAGCATCTGAGATGAACAAACGCTCCTTCTTCTCGGGCCTCTGTGTAGTAAACCGGCCAATGTTGTCGCAAACAGCGACAGCATTATCTTCCATTATTCTGACGTTGGCATTCCCATCTACAGGAATCAATGACATTCCCAATAAGAAGGCTGAAGTAAATAGAACCTTCTTGTGTACAAATTGTCTATTCATGATATAATAAGTATTATTAAAAGACTGACAAGCGAGCATACATTTCAATCAGCCCGGCCTGGGTCAACAACCATTTATAACTTTTCTTTTTTACAGGAGATACAAACTGTTCGTCTTCAAACAAGCCATTTTCATTGGGATTGTGCTTCCAGAGATAATCCAATGTTTGCTTAAAGTCATTCAGATACTGCGCATTCCGATCGATGCGATACAGTTCCTCAAAACCGCGAAGCATCACAGCCACAAACCAAACATTTCTATTTTTCAATGCCCGAAATGAGGTTCCGTCATCACCTCTCATCTCTTGAAAGAAATACTGGCTACAGGCCTTAGCCAAGTTTTGAGCATCTGTCAGATACTGTCTGTGCTGGGTTATGTTATATAAGAGCGAAGCTGCCTGCAACATCTGCCCACTATTATAAGCATACTTTGTTTTACTGAGGGTTCCATCCAACTTCTGATGGTCGAAATAAAGATAGTCTACCGTATCCTGCAAGTGTGCCTGAGTCCAATAGTACAACTTCTCTCCGGCCTGTAGATAGGATTTATCACCGGTTACCTGATACAGTTTCAAAGCCAACACCGATGCTGGCGCATTGGAACAGGTGTTCTTGGAAAATTTCTGCTGCTCACACCAATAGATTCCTCCGCCTAAAACACTATCGCAGCCACTTTCCAGAAACTTCCAGATCTGAACGGAAGAATCCAAATATTCAGGATGCCCGGTGAGCTGATAAGCTTCCAGAAAATCTATACCCAACCAGATATTATCGTCATAGAAACGGTCTGAATAACCCGCCGCAGATAAATAAGACTGATAGCAGAAAGGGGCTCGGATGGTATCATAATATTGATTGAGCCCGGGTAAAATAACATTCTTCAGCGATTGACTGTATTTGTCATCCTGCGTACTCTTTAATAAAGCATTGACTGCAGAAAACAGTCCTGATGTTGGCCAGAGATATGCTACCTTATCCTCGCGCACTGTATCTGCACCCGCCAGATACGTCACCATTTCATTCTCCTGTTTCGGATAATTCTCGTTAAATAGGCACTTCTCTGATATTCTATAATATTTAAGGGTACTATCCAACAGCTGGCTGGCATATCCGGCAAAAACAGCCTGATTACCCGAGCGCAAAGAAGGTGAACAGCTTTGCAGCAAAGTTCCTGC
The DNA here is from genome assembly GCA_000434735.1 of Bacteroides sp. CAG:530. Lineage (GTDB taxonomy): Bacteria > Bacteroidota > Bacteroidia > Bacteroidales > Bacteroidaceae > Phocaeicola. The sequence goes on along the minus strand of FR881203.1, from coordinate 14,327 downwards.
TACGAACGCCGCACAAATGACAAATTTTAAAGTTTTCATGATATTATTATAATTAATGTTGTCAGTTTAATAAAGGAAGCTTCCTGCATCTGAACAGGAAACTTCCTTTTACTTGTTATCCTGTTATCATTCTTACCGATTCAAGTTTATCATACGGCAAAGATAAATAGAAAATGATGCGTATAATTATCAGCTTCTGACAATAGTGTATGGAATACGAGTTCGGCACAAACAAGCACTGCTACATGTAGACAAAACAGATGTCCTCATCCCTGCCAGATTTGTATATAAACTCTGTCATTTATGGCTTTACATAGAAGTAGATAGTATTTAAATCGTCTAATTTTCCAAGAATTCCCACTTACTTTGTAGCCTGAAAAAAAATAGAAAGATATCCGATGCATCGGGTTACATCGGTCTGTATATGGACAATATTCCCTATATCAATATGCTCGCAATACCATGGGAGGTCTCATCAAGGTGAATACCAAGTCGTCTTTCCTTACCAAGGCACGGGCTTAAGATTAGGAGCCAGCAAACACAAGAGAAATGTGTATACCAATAGGTACAGTTTTACAATGAAAAACAAACACACAAGCCCATTCCAGAAAGGAAATATTTCATTTATATGATTCTAATTAGAATATTCAATGAATTTTGCTAAATTTGCGACACATTAAAGAAAAACGGAACTTAAAACAATTATAAATTATGTTCGATTCGTCTGTATACATTAACCGCCGCAAAGCACTTAGAGAAAAAGTGAGCAGCGGACTGATTCTGATTTTAGGAAACAATGAGGCTCCGGCCAACTTCCCGGACAATACGTATAAATTCCGACAAGACAGTACATTCCTTTATTTCTTCGGACATAACCACCCGGGATATGCCGGCGTGATTGACGTGGAATCTGGAGAAGACATGTTCTTCGGTGACGACGTTACAATGGACGACATCATCTGGATGGGTCCGCAGCCCAGCGTAAAGGATTTGGCAGCAAGAGTGGGCGTAAGCAAAAGCGCACCTTTCGCACGACTGAAAGAGGTGGTGGGCAAGGCTATCTCACAACGCCGTAAAATACACTTCCTTCCGCCTTATCGCCACGATAACATGATGCTTCTGGAAGACCTGACAGGTATTCGCGCTTCTATGACTCGCCAGCACGCATCGGTAGAGCTGATTAAGGCTGTAGTAGCACTGCGATCGGTAAAAGAGGCGTGCGAAATAGAAGAGATAGACAAGGCTTGCAACATCGGTTACGAAATGCATACCGCTGCAATGCGCCTATGCAAACCTGGAGTATCAGAACAGTACATCGCCGGAATATTGGATGGCATAGCTTCATCTTACGGAAACATGGTTTCGTTCGCTACTATCCTTACTCAGAACGGACAGACTCTGCATAACCACGACCATAGTCACATTCTTGAAGCAGGACGACTGATGCTGACCGACGCAGGTGCTGAAAGCGTAACCAACTATTGCTCTGACCACACACGTACAGTACCCGTAGGCGGAAAGTTCACTCCTCGCCAACTGGATGTATACAATATAGTATTGGCTTGCCACGGCAAGGCTCTCGAAATGGCTCGTCCGGGCGTTACTTACAAATCTGTACACTTGGAGGTATGTAAGGTGTTGGCTCAAGGACTGAAAGACCTCGGCTTGATGAAAGGCAATGTAGACGAGGCTGTAGCAGCCGGAGCACACGCATTGTTCCTACCTCACGGATTAGGCCATATGATGGGCATCGACGTACACGATATGGAAGACCTGGGACAGATTTACGTAGGCTATGACGATGAGATTCGTCCGTCAGACCAATTCGGATTGGCTTCACTGCGTATGGGACGCCGCCTGCAAGAAGGATTCGTCATCACCGACGAACCGGGATGCTACTTCATACCTGCCCTGATAGATAAATGGAGAGCAGAAAAAACTTGCGCCGACTTCCTCGACTTTGACGCTATCGACAAGTACAAAGACTTCGGAGGCATCCGCTTGGAAGACGACTTGCTAATCACCGCCAACGGCTCACGCTTCACCGGCGAAAAACATATTCCTATCACTCCTGAAGAGGTAGAGAAGATAATGAACGAATAATCATAAAAACAAAACCATAAAAAACAACCCTAAAAAACCAAAACCAATGAACAAACTCATCGCTATTTTAGCATTAGGTATCTGCTTTGGCAACGCATACGCCAAGACTCCTAAGAAAACCGACAAGGCAAACGAAGGCTTTGTATTCACTACAGTGAAAGAGAACCCTATCACATCAATAAAGAACCAGAACCGTTCTAGCACATGCTGGTCGTTCTCAAGCGTAGGTTTCTTTGAATCAGAATTGCTCCGTCTTGGCAAAGGCGAATTCGACCTCTCTGAAATGTTCATCGTACACAAAACAATGGAAGACCGCGCCGTTAACTACGTACGCTATCACGGATCTTCTTCTTTCGCTCCGGGCGGAAGCTTCGAAGATTTCGTAGCTTGCTACAGTCAATACGGTATGGTACCGCAGGAAGCTATGCCGGGTATCATGTACGGCGACTCTATGCACGTGCACAACGAACTTGACGCTGTAGCCGACGGTTATGTAAACGCTATCGCTAAAGGCAAGTTCAGCAAACTTACTCCGGTATGGAAAAAAGGTTTGTCGTCTATCTATGACACTTACTTGGGAGAATGCCCGAAAGAATTTACTTATAAAGGCAAGACTTACACTCCGAGAACTTTCGCTGACCAAGTGTTGGGATTGAACATGGACGACTATGTATCGCTTACTTCATTCTCTCACCACCCATTCTACAAACCGTTCATCATCGAGGTAGAAGACAACTGGCGTAACGCTCCGGGATACAACTTGCCTCTCGATGAGTTTATGGAAGTAATGGACAGCGCCGTAAGAAACGGTTACACATTCGCATGGGGTGCCGACGTAAGTGAAGCCGGTTTCTCACGCAACGGTATCGCTGTATGCCCTGACATGGAAAAGGGTGCAGACTTGGCTGGCTCTGATATGGCACGCTGGTTGGGTATGAGCAAAACCGACAAAGTGAAAGAAATGACAAGCAAACCAATGCCTGAAATGACTATCACTCAGGAAATGCGTCAGACTGCATTCGACAACTGGGAAACTACCGACGACCATGGTATGATGATTTACGGTTTAGCTAAAGACCAGACTGGCAAAGAATACTTCATGGTGAAGAACTCTTGGGGTACTTCTGGTAAATACAAAGGCATCTGGTACGTATCAAAAGCATTCGTGGCTTACAAAACCATGAACATCTTGATTCACAAAGACGCTATCCCTGCAGCTATCGCTAAGAAACTCGGTCTCTAATAACGAAAAGTTAGACAGATTCTAAATAAAAAGGACTGATTGCCTAAAATAAATCGGCAATCAGTCCTTTTTTCGTTTCTTTTTTCTTAATTTTACAAACTGGATAGGTCTACTACTCATAGGTCAGAGCGACGTAACATTCCGCACAGGCCACACAGACGTACATCCACATACGCAGGAAAAAAGAAAAAAACATATATAATGAATTACAAATGGAATTACCAACCTCCTACACAAGAAGAAAGAGAAGCGGCCAGAGCACTATCTAAAGAGATAGGCATAAGCCCCATTCTATGCCGCTTGCTGCAAGAAAGAGGCATAGACTCGGCAGCCGAAGCCAAGCGGTTTTTCCGCCCGCAGCTTAATGAGCTGATAGACCCGTTCATGATGAAAGATATGGACATAGCGGTAGACAGACTCAATCAGGCTATGGGTCGTAAAGAACGCATCCTGGTGTATGGAGACTACGATGTAGACGGCACAACAGCCGTAGCACTGGTGTATAAGTTCATACAGCAATTCTATTCTAACATCGACTACTACATACCCGACCGTTACAACGAGGGTTATGGAGTGTCGACTAAAGGTATAGACTATGCCGCCGAAACAGGCGTGACGCTTATCATTGTGTTAGACTGTGGCATTAAGGCGGTAGAAGAGATAGCTTACGCCAAAGAGAGAGGCATAGACTTCATTATCTGCGACCATCATGTGCCCGATGAGGTTCTACCACCGGCAGTGGCCATTCTTAACCCCAAACGCTTCGACTCTACTTATCCTTACAATCACTTGTCGGGATGCGGTGTAGGTTTCAAATTGATGCAGGCGTTTGCCAAGAGCAACGGCATCGACTTCCATCAGCTTACTCCCCTGCTCGACTTGGTGGCGGTTAGCATCGCTTCGGACATTGTGCCTATCATGGGCGAAAACCGTGTGTTGGCTTATCACGGATTGAAGCAGCTCAACTCTAACCCGAGCATCGGACTGAAGGCTATAATAGATGTGTGCGGACTGGCAGAACGCGAAATCACTATGAGCGACATCGTGTTTAAGATAGGTCCACGCATCAACGCTTCAGGACGCATACAAAATGGTAAAGAGGCGGTAGACTTGCTCATTGAAAAAGATTTCAAGCAAGCGTTGGAAAAGAGTAACCGCATTAACCGATATAACGAAACCCGAAAGGACCTCGACAAGAACATGACCGAAGAGGCCAACAAGATTGTGGAGAGCATAGAGCATCTTAATGAGCAACGCTCTATAGTGATATTCAACGAGGCTTGGCACAAGGGAGTGATAGGTATAGTGGCTTCGCGCCTGACGGAGATTTATTACCGTCCGGCAGTGGTACTTACACGCACCGATGACTTGGCTACAGGTTCTGCACGCTCAGTTTCCGGATTCGACGTGTATAAGGCCATAGAGAGTTGCCGCGACTTGCTTGAAAACTTCGGCGGACATACGTATGCTGCGGGACTATCAATGAAGGTAGAGAACGTGCCCGAATTCAGAAAGCGTTTCGAAGAGTACGTTACGAATCATATTCTACCAGAGCAGACTAACGCTACTATTAACATAGATGCGCAGCTCGACTTCAGAGACATTACTCCGAAGTTCTTCTTCGACCTGAAGAAGTTTAACCCCTTCGGTCCTGATAACCTGAAGCCTGTATTTGCTACGCTAAATGTGTACGACTATGGTACAAGTAAGGTAGTAGGACGAGACCAGGAGCACATCAAGCTGGAGTTGGTAGACAACAAATCGAACAACGTGATGAACGGTATCGCCTTCGGACAAAGCTCGCAGGCACGCTACATCAAGACCAAACAATCGTTCAACATCTGCTACACCATAGAAGAAAACACCCACAAACGGGGCGACGTGCAGCTGCAGATAGAAGACATAAAACCAAGCCGTCACTAAGGAGATACACCACATGGCTGCCGACGCTTCTGTCTATAAAGATATACTGAAACAGTACTGGGGATATGATAGCTTCCGCGGAATACAGGAAGACATCATTTGCAGTATCGGCAATGGCCAAGACACTCTGGGACTGATGCCCACGGGAGGCGGAAAGTCAATCACATTCCAGGTGCCGGCTCTTGCCAAGCCCGGACTGTGCCTTGTGGTGACGCCCCTCATAGCCTTGATGAAAGACCAGGTGCAGAACCTAAAGAGCAGAGGCATAAAGGCTACTGCTGTATACTCTGGCATGACGCGCGAGGAGATTGTAATAACGCTAGAAAACTGCATCTTCGGCGACTATAAGTTTCTGTATATTTCGCCCGAACGACTCGACTCCGAGATTTTCCGCACCAAGCTGAAAAGCATGAACGTAAGCATGATTACGGTAGACGAGTCGCACTGCATATCGCAATGGGGATACGACTTCCGTCCGGCTTACCTCAAGATATCACAGATTAGAGAACTGCTGCCCGGTGTGCCCGTACTGGCACTGACAGCTACTGCTACCCCAGAAGTGGTAGACGACATACAGAAGCAACTCGGCTTCAGTACGCCAAATGTGTTCCGCATGAGTTTCGAGCGGAAAAACTTGGCGTACATAGTTCGCCGCACCGACAACAAGGCCGAAGAACTGCTGCACATACTACAGAGCGTAACAGGCTCTGCCATCGTCTACACCCGAAGCCGGAAAAGAACCAAAGAAACCGCACAGTGGCTCAACACCAACGGCATATCCGCCACTTTCTACCATGCCGGACTCAGCAACGATGATAAAGACACCCGTCAGAAGAGTTGGGTTAGCGGACAACAGCGAGTAATGGTAGCCACCAACGCCTTCGGTATGGGTATCGACAAACCCGACGTGCGACTCGTTGTACACATAGACATGCCCGACTCGCCCGAAGCATATTTCCAAGAAGCCGGAAGAGCCGGACGCGACGGGCTGAAAGCGTATGCCGTACTGCTATACGCCAAGACCGACAATGGCATAATGAGCAAACGAATAGCAGACACCTTCCCCGAAAAAGATTACATCCGCAAAGTATACGAACAGATAAACTACTACTATCAGATGGCGATGGGCGACGGACTGGGATGCACCAAAGCGTTCAACATCGACGAGTTTTGTCGTAACTTCAAGCACTTCCCCATACAGGTAGACAGCGCACTGAAGATACTCACCCGTGCCGGATACCTGGAATATACCGACGAACAAGACAACGCCTCGCGAGTGATATTCACCCTGCGCCGAGACGAGCTATACTACATCAACGAGAAAGATCCCGACACGGAGAAACTTATCCGCGTGATACTGCGTTCGTACACAGGGCTGTTCAGCGACTATGCCTACATAGACGAAGATACACTGGCCAAACGCAGCGGACTTACACGGCAGCAGGTGTACAGCATACTCATCACCCTAACCCGACAGCACGTACTGCACTACATCCCCGGCAAAAAGACACCTTATATTATATACACGCGCGAACGCCAAGACAGCGACCGCATAGTACTAAGCAAAGAGGTGTACGAAGACCGTAAGGCAAGTTACGAAAAGCGCATCAAGGCGATGATAGACTATGCCGATACCGACGACAAGTGCCGTAGCCGCATGTTGCTGTATTACTTCGGAGAGAAGAACGAGCACAACTGCGGTCAGTGCGATGTATGTCTAAAGAAACACGAGTCGGGCTTACGCTTGGGAGTATTCGAAGACGTAAGAGACGAGATATTCCGTCTACTGGAAACCGAGGGGGCACAAACGCCCAAGCAGTTGGTACAATCCATCACCATAGACTACAAAGACGCAGTACAAGAGGTACTATCGTTTTTGATGTCGGAAAACCAAATAGAGCAAACCGACGGTAAACTACATCTTCCGGACAATAAAAAGTAAAATTACTAATTAACCCCACTACCTCGGCGCATCAAGGGATAGTCATATCCCAATAACGATGACACACGCCGAGGTAGTCCGTTTCCGGACGAGTGCCGAACACCAAGGCGTAGAACGAAGTGCCTGCACGCTTCAGCCGTTCTATCTTGCCGGTGTATTCATCAGATAGCGGAGGCATCTCGAAATCAGAAATCCATACTATGTCCGAACGCTTCCAACCGTTGTTGTCTACCAAGCGAATCGACTCGTCGATGGCGGGAAACAGGTTAGTTCCTCCGTCAAAGCGTTGGTTCAGGAAGTCTACAAGCGACGGCATACCAGAACGTAAATCACGGATAATCATTGTCTGAATCTCTTCGGCGAAATTGATTACTACACACTTGCGGTGCGTGTTCTCCGTAAGACGAGCTATGGCAAGCACTGCCGACTTTGCCAAACGCTCTCGCTCGCCGTTCATTGAGCCGGAGGTATCTATACAGACTATGTAAGGTCCCTGTCCGCTCACGGCACGCTTGCCCTGACGAAGCGACATCGGTTCTTCGTGCGAACGGCTGTCGAACACCTGAAGCCGTTTCTCTACATAGCGCAGAGCGAATTCTGGATACAGAGCCTCATCCGAAAGACTACAGTACTCTATCGGAAGCAGATGGTTCAAATCATCTCCCAAACCGATGCCCTCTATATCACTGGGCACACCACGACGCACAAGCTGCTCTTTCTGTATCCCCGATAACGCCTCGAACCGAAGCTTCTCTCCCCTACTGTTCCGCCCAAGAACCTCAACCAACTGACGTATCTGGCGGTTGCTCTCCATCGTCTTCTCATAAGGCACTATCTGCCTGTACAGCGCAGGATTATCAAGCAACAAATAACGGATGCGGGTACCCGTCAAGTTCTTGTCACCGGGCTTAAAGTCGTGGTTCTCACCTTTCAGCAACTCGAACTCGGCGCACAGCTCACCTATGTGGCGATACTGATAATCGAACTCCTTGGTAGTTAGCAGAACATGCCATTTATCGAGAAACCACTCGCGCAGCTGCTCCACCTCCGCACGGCGAGACAAGGTCTGAGTCATCCGCCCTATGTAGTACGGCACATCCAGCTCCATGCGCGTATAATGACGTGAAAAAGTAGAAGCGTAACGCTTCAGAAAACCGATGAATTCCACCGGCTGAGAGCCCTCGTGTTCATAGAAAATCTCCCACTCCGGGGTGTAGCGCGAATAATACTCCTGAAGCGAGGGCGATGTATGCCTGTAGTAAGTCCATATCATATCCTCCAGCTCGCCCTGCGTCATGAGTCGCTGGCGCAGAGGCTCCTCATAGCGGCGTTCACACCGCTTGCGCAACTCATCCAAATAAGTTGCCTTCAGGTCCTTCAGTCGGATATTCCTCGTTCTCTTTTCTATAGGCATGTTTCAGTTCGTTAAGTTCGTTACGCCAACGCGCTATGCCCGATTGATGCGAACTTAGCATACCAAGCATCGCCTTGCGCTGACGCGCGTCAAGAAACAGATGACGCGAGCAGTAATCTTCCTCACCGCCTGCCCATCCGTCGCATCCCGACTCCGCCCTGTCGAGCATCGCTCCAACCTGACGAAAACGCTCGCCTATATCGTCGGCACGGCTTGGCACTATGGCAGGAAGCGGCAGACATCCGGGCACACACACCAGCGGATATTCATAGTCGTTTATAAACACCGACCTGCTGCCCTTGCGAAGCGAGTAAAGCTTGTTCTGCGCCACCTTGGTACGCATAGACACATCGTACTTCTTCAGTATAAAACACTGTGTCTTGTACTTATCCTTATGCAGATAAAACATTTTGGAAGCTTCAGTAAGAGCATAATAATCAGAAGCGAAGAGCAACAGTCGTCCGGGCATACGGGTCTTGTCCACCTGATAATAATATGAATCGATGAGCTGCAGCCCCGGGTCTTCGCTCTCTCGCAACGACGCGTCCGAGCCGAGTTCTTCTTTCAGCGAACGAATCTCGCTGGCTATATTATCAGTATTAAGCAGATAGCCTCCGGCCGACTTCTGTATGGCCTTCTCCACCATATCGCGCACCAAATCTATCTGAGCCACGCTGCTCCACAGACAATGCGTCAGCAGCATACAGTCGGATAAGCGTACCGCCTCGCTACCGTTCAGGAAAGCCGATGTGCGAAGCATGTTCACCGCCTTCTTCCAGCGTCTATCCGACACGTACAGCGGCTCATCGGCAGAGTCATCGTTCTGCAGTTTATGATTATAATCTTCTATCTGCTCACGTATGGAGTGAATCACATCGAGCACCACATAATCTATACGTACTCTAGCTGCTTCTTTTCGCCACCGAGAATACTCTTCACTGCTGATGGCCAGTCCGCATGGCACAGTAGGATCAGAATCATCGGTAGAAGAAATCATACGGTCAAAATCGCCAGCGTCTTCTATCCCCTCCACCCAAAGACGAATCAGGAAGCGGTCCCACAAAGCATCGAGTCCCTGCCCTTGCGACGGCAACTCGTTAGAAGCCGCTATCAGTCCCTTGAGCGGCACTTGCAGTACATCCCTTCCGTTGCGGAACGTCTTTTCGTTCAATATAGTAAGCAAGGCATTCTGTATGGCAGGTCCCGCCTTCCAAATCTCGTCGAGGAAAGCCACCGTAGCATCGGGCAGATAGCCCTCGGTGATGCGTTCGTACACATCGCGCTCCTTCAGCTTCGAGATAGAAACCGGACCGAACAACTCATCGGGCGTGCTGAACCTCGACATCAGATACTCGAACGATGTACCTTCGGCAAACGCCAGCTTCAGCCTTCGCGCCACCATACTCTTTGCCACACCCGGAGGGCCGAGCAAGAACACACTCTCGCCCGCCACAGCCGACAGCAATGCCAACGCCACTACCTGCTCCTTGCCGTATATGCGCTCATTCATGCACTGCAGCAGCTGCGCCACACGCTCACTTACTTTCTCCATCCGCTTAGACAGAAATTTATTTCACCACCTTAACCAGCAGCGTCTTGGCAGCCAGTTTACCCTTTGTATCGTACGCTTCAGACTTCACCAGTCCCACACCCACGGCATACCATTCAGTCACTCTCCAGGTAGTAGTTTTCAGCACCACCTTTTTACGGTGCAGATACGAAATTTTCAAACAGTTGAACTTACCGGCAGTAGTGCTCACCATCTCCGTACCCATATAAGCCGCACCCGACACGTTAATTTCATTACGCAGACTGTTCAAGATAGCCGAGAAAGAACGATCTGGCATAGTCATACCCGGTTTCGCCTCATTACTGAGCGTAAACGAGTTATCGCCCTCGTACTTCATCTCCTCACGATACACAGTACGCGCCGCCGTGTCATACTTCTCCGGATCAGAGTTACCCTTGATATACGGTCCGTACGCCAAATCCTCCATGCACACCGTGTTAGTGCCGTCGTAACTCCAGTCGAACAGCGTATACGATGTATTGTTCTTTGCCTTATTATTTACAATCTTGGTAAGGTACTGAGCCTTCTTCATAGAGCCTTCATTGCTCACGTTTACCACCGTAGCCGTTTCGTTCGACACGCTCTGTCCCGATCCGTCATAGTTCACGTAATGCAACTGCGCCCCGTTTTCCGAGCAGAAGTACTGAGCCTGCATAGTGTGGCATGCCACTAAAGCCATTACCGTAAATATCAGTTTTTTCATAACCGCTAGTTTTTATGTGTTATTCTTTTGCTTGTTACTGCAAAGATAAAGTAATTCTGGAAATATCGTTATGATTTGTGGGTTATGAAAATAATATTTCTTATTCTGTTACCACTTACCAATGCCCAGTCTTATTACTGCCTACATACTTGATTAGATGCATATCACGAAGAATATACAACTTGCGTTAACCATTGCGATGATTCAAACTATTACTCCGTCATGGTACATCGAATACCTCATCTTCACCATGCGTTCGTGAGACCTCCTCGGATAAGGGCATTATCTTTCCATCTTATACCTACTTCATTTACACCAACCATTCCGAATAGCTATTGGACTTTGATTTGTTGTGCAATCTTATCCATGGTCAAATGCCTTGTATGAAGTTTCTGTTCGTTAGGTCAGATGTTTGCCGCTGGCTTCCTTCAGATTTCATCTCGCGATGAACACCCTTGCCTTTGGCTATGTAATTCCCGCTATTAGGGCTTACTCGGGACTTGCACCCGTTAGATAATGCTCATGCCGAGCGTACACCAAAATGAGGAAAGTAACTGATAACCAGTAAACTTTCCTCATTCTTCTCTCAAACACTTTTTATACGTACTTTCTATAAAATAAACAGTAAAAATCTCAATTCGTCTAATTGAACACGCAATTGGGCATACGCATGCATCTTATGAGTTTTAACGGTAGCCACCGATATTGACAATTTTTCGGCTATCTCTTTATTCGACATATCACGAAGTGCCATCAAAACGATTTCACGCTCACGTGCTGAAAGTGTGTTTATTTTACGACGAACAAGACAAGCCACCTCCTGACGGATTATATTGGCTTGGATAAATTCTTCGCTCTGCATTTTCTGCATCTGATTTTCAGCGTAGCGATTCTTTATGTCTTCGTGTTTCAGAAAATTCAGGCAATGATTTGATATAGCACGATAGCAAAATGCTTTTGCAGCGATAACCGACTCAAAATCATTACGCTGTTGCCAAAAAGCAGTCAGCACATCCTGCACTATATCTTGTGCTTCTTCTGTACTGAGACAATATTTACGTGCAAATGAAACAAACATGGCATAATTGGTCCGAAAAAACAAATCGAAACCTTTTTGCGTTTTCAATGTTTCCGCTGTAACATCTTCTATATCTTTTATACCATTTTGTGTCATTCTTTCATTAATTCTATCTTAATTCTTCATTGCAATGCAATATTATTAAAAAATATTAATTTACGCAAGAAATAAAAGCATAAACGTCATAAAGCATACATAAATGAAACCATAAGCATACATGTTAAATACAAAATGAAACTTATCAGTATTATTCTCTATCTTATCATAAAATGGATTGCAATTCAACATAACAAACCTGCAAGCCTGATTGTTATATATTCATTTTGCACTATCTTTGTACCATGAATAAGAAAACCAAAAACAACATGAAAAGACTTGCCATATTCGACCTCGATGGTACGCTACTAAACACTATAGCAGATTTGGCCGGAGCTACTAACTACGCATTGAAAGAATGCGGATATCCTACACATAGTACTGATGAGTACCGCTTTTTTGTAGGAAACGGAATCAATAAGTTATTCGAAAGAGCACTGCCCGAAGGTGAAAGAAGCGAAGAGAACATCCTTAAAATCCGTTCTTTATTCGTGCCCTACTACAATGAGCATAATGCCGACAAAAGCCGTCCTTACGATGGCATAGCCAATGTCTTAGAGAAGATGCAGAGCAGAGGCATGATGATAGCCGTAGCTTCAAACAAGTATCAAGAGGCTACCTATAAACTTATCAAGCAGTATTTTCCGCAGATTTCATTCACTCAGATATTGGGACAGCGCGAAGGTGTGCCTACCAAACCAGACCCAAGCGTCATTAACGAAATAGTAGCTAAATCGGATGTAGAGAAAGACAAGGTGGTATATTTGGGCGATTCGTGCGTAGATATGCAGACAGGTATCAACGCCAAGGTTACTACCATCGGTGTGAGTTGGGGTTTCCGTCCTCGCACAGAGTTAGAGGCTTATCATCCTGACTTCATAGCCGACAAGCCCGAAGATATACTTCGGTTTCTTGATTTATAAAATTAAATCATAATAATAGTCAATTATTGGTGTCTATGAGGTATAAGATAGTCCTTGTACTTACACCAATTGCCTCATACAACATTCGGGTATTTATCGTGCCATTTTTTGAGTAAGAAAAATCACGTAACACCCCCTCTACAGCATATTCTGAGTGATGTAAGAAAACACAGTGATGATTCAAACCATTCATTGCGATGGTTAAGACAAAACATTGCGATGATTACTTTGAACCATCGCAATGTTTAATTTTACTTACCGTATTCTTTTTTCAGGCTTTACACAGCAAAATTATGCGTAATATTTTTTTGCAGGTGTTACCATAAACGGTAGCACTTGCTACCTTTACATGGTGTATCTTTGCGGTGAACATTAAACGAAACCCTGTATTTATATGACGCTAAAAATGAAATTCATCCCCAAACCCCAACTTGAATTTTTTGAAAAAATCATGCTAATTTGTTATGAACAGCTTAAAATAAGCTGTTTATGAGCTTATTATCTGTATTTAGATAATGATTTGGCAATAGTTTCAACTTCTACAAAATTCATACGTTTGCTTGTCAAGCAACTCTTTTCTTTTGGCAAAGGTTTAGGAAGCAAGTTTCTTATACGCAATTATCTTTTCCGTAAATGTTAAAAAAAAGCTTCATTATGTCTTTCCCCTCGTAGTGTTTCTTATTTATGAAACATTATCCTTACCTTTGTATACAAGAGACATTGGTGATTGCCACTCACGGCATCATTAAGAAAACCCAGAAGACACCAAGCAAAGAGATTGCGAAAGCAGAAGCTATCAGAAAAGAATATTTCAAAAACAAGTAATTATGGCACAAATGAATCTTACTCCGTTGGACGATGTGCTTGACAAGCATTTCGGTAAAGTTGGCACTCCAAAACGTGACGCTTTCGAAAGTGATGTGGACGAAGCATTGCATGCTTACAGACTGGGCGAAGCTATCAAAAAAGCTCGCATAGAACAGAACTTAACACAAGAACAACTTGGTGAGCGTATCGGAGTGAAAAGAGCGCAGATTTCTCGATTGGAAAGAGGTTATAGCATAACTATTCCAACAATGAGAAAAGTGTTTAAGGCATTGGGTGTAGTTAGTGCAACTATTGACTTGGGAATAGCAGGCAAGGTTGCACTGTGGTAAATACTTATTATTTATTGTGTAAAACGACAGAAAAGACAACAGACCTCATTATATCGAAGTTGCTTGATGCTGCGAATATTGAGCATTACGCAGAATCATAAATATAGAACAGATGAAAATAAAGTTTACATTATTATTATTTTTATTATTAGTAACATTTTCTGCAATTGCAAAT
>FR881202.1 GCA_000434735.1 Bacteroides sp. CAG:530 | reverse complement strand
AACCTTGATGGCGAGGTGGTGCAGCATATCGAATATGTGCCATTCGGCGAGGTGTTCATCGAGGAACGCAACGACGTATGGAACACGCCTTATCTCTTCAACGCAAAGGAATTTGACGAAGAGACAGGTATGTACTATTATGGTGCTCGCTACTATGAACCACGACTCAGTCTATGGATATCAGTAGATCCAATATCAAATTATGATCCTCGAAACAATGAAAATTATTTAGATGGAGAGCATAATTTGGGTGTATATAATACGTTTAATCTTGCTCCATATGGGTATTGTTATCAAAATCCTATACGATTAATAGACCCGAATGGGAAACAAGTTGATGCAGTGGATTTCGTCCCATTTTTGGGTAGCGGAAGAGATATCTATAGAGGCTTTAGGGATGGTGATATCTTAACTGGAGCCATAGGAGTTGGCGGGTTAATTGCTGATGTATTTACCTTAGGTTCAGGGTCTGTAGTTACTGGAGGAATAAAGGCTGGCGTAAAGGCTGGCGTAAAAACCGCAGTTAAACAAGAAATAAAGCAAGCCGCTAAAACTGAAACTAAAGTTGCGGCTAAGGCGTTAACTCAAGCATCTAAGCAAGGGGTTAAGTCTGCTTCGGAGTTAGGTATTAAAGATGGAATGAAAACGACATCAACCAAAGCTTTAGAGTTAGGACAAGAATTCCTTGGGAAAGGCTACCGAGAAGTTGGTCCTGGTAGATATGTTTCAGCCGATGGAAAACGAGTTTTCCGCATGGGTGACAATGATATTTTAGGTAAACATGGAGGTGGACCTCATGTGAATTTTGAAACACTGAAGCCAAATCCCAACAAACCTGGAAAGATGATGGTTGATCAAAATTATCATGTTTTCATAACCGAATAATAGAATGAAAAAAGTCACATTAAATGTTCCGAATTATTCCCCTGATACCGGAGTGGCACTCAATTGGGAAGGTAATTTCACAATTAAGGTCTCCGATATAAATGGGAGCGTCTCAATTGAGGCTAATACCGAGGGATTAGTTTCTTTAGCAAATCACTTGCTAAATTTATCCCAATCATCGGTTCCTATAGGAACTCATCTTCATCTTGATGAGTACAACTCTCTTGAAGAAGGATCTTTAGATTTAATAATCGAAAAGATTTGATTCCAACAAGTCTGTTTATGGGTCTGACAATACGATCCATAAACAGATTTATTGTTAAATCAAAATCTGTTTACCTTTCCTATACTTATACTATATGTAGGATCTAACGCCTTGTTGTTGTGAACGTTAGTGTCAATATATATATATATACAGGCTTTCGTCGCGGAATATTTATCTGGTCGCAACGCCTCTCAGAACCATATCGGTAGATTGATGCTCCGCGAGGACGGAACAGGTGCCATTGAGTATTTCTATGGCAAGATTGGCGAGGTGACGAAGACCCGCCGCACGATGATTGTGCCTAACCAGGCGATAGCAACCTACGTGACGCAATGGACTTACGACAGCCACAACCGTCTGTTGGAGATGATTTATCCTGATGAGGAGAAAATCACTTACTCTTACAACCTCGGTGGTCAGCTTGAAAAGGTTCATGGCTACAAGTCATACGGCTACGATTATGTAAGCAAGATTGGCTATGACAAGTTCGAGCAGCGCACATACTTGAAGTATTGCAATGGTGC
>FR881201.1 GCA_000434735.1 Bacteroides sp. CAG:530 | reverse complement strand
GGCGAATGATTCGTATCCGCGAGCCAAGTAAGTCTTAGCCAAGAAGTGAAGAGCTGCACGCTTGTTAGCGCGTCCGAAGTTTCCGCCAGTTGTTTTGCTGCGTTCCAACAAGTGTGAGTTAGAAGAAGCCAAGTCGGTAAACTCGTCGATTACGAACTGATATACAGTAGCGGCATCAGTACGTGCATGACTCATTTCGGCGGTTGAGAACATTTGCTGCTGCAGAGCTACAGCGCCAAATTGCTGTACCAACAGGTAGTAATAGTAAGCTCTGATAAAACGAGCTTCGTCAATATACTGAGCCTTAACAGATGTTTCGGCTGTAGTGCCTCCGTAGTAGATAACACTATTAGCTTGCTGTATACCTTTGAAACATTCAGTGTAGAACTTCAATACATCACCGTCGGCAGAGTTGTATGAAGAGCCATACAAACCGATAGCGTCTACACCCTGTTTACCACCGGCAAACAAGTCGGTACCTGCGCTGAACACCCAAGGTGCTTCTCCGTATACGCTACGGAGTGAAGAGTATGTAGAGTTCAACAGGCTGTTGAATCCGGTCGAAGTATTGTAAAAGTCGCCAGAAGGAACATCCGATTTGTTGTCTTGATCCAAAAAGTCGGAGCAGCTGCTAGTTGCAAATCCTAAAAGGCAAGCTGCGATATATATTATTTTTTTCATTGTATTTCTGTTTTTTTAGAATTTCAAATTAACACCTACTTGATATGTGCGTGAGCTTGGACCACCTGTACCGTCGTTCAGCTTAGCGTCTGCCCATTCAGGATCGAATCCTTTATAGTCAGTAAATGTGAACGGATTCAATACGTTTACGTAAAGACGAAGACTTTCAACTCCAAGTTTAGACATCCATGTCTTAGGGAATGTGTAACCTAAAGTAATGTTCTTAACTTTCCAGAATGAGTTGTCTACGTATGAGTTGCTTGCATAAGTAGTCTGCTTGTCAGTACCCCAACCGATACCACCACCGTAGTTGTTAGATCCGGTGTTAGTAGGATAAGGATAAGAACCGTAGTGAGCTTCTGTAGTCAAAGTATAGCCTTTACCGTCAGCGTTAAGAACCGGAGTTCCTGCCGGGATGTAGTAATCCATTTTCAGCTTGTTACGTCCACGGTCTTTGTAGTTGGTAAATTCAGCCATGAACGGGCTGGCTACCTTACAACCTTGTTTAGTGTAGATAGAGAATGAGAAGTCAAAGTTCTTATATGTCATGTTCGATGAAATGCTACCGCTCCAAGTAGGCAGTGCGTGTCCTAATACTACAAGGTCGTTTTCGTCGATTACTCCATATCCTTCTTCGCCTGGCTGCTGCTGGTCTTTAATCTTCATTTCACCTTCTATGAACTTAGTCTTGATGGCTGAGTTGTTAGCGTATGCTTTAGCTTCTTCGGCAGTACATACACCGTCGTATTCATAGTCGTACAATACATCGATAGGTTGTCCGATGAACCATTTGTTTGCTACCAAGTCTTCTTTACCACCGTTCAACTCAAGGATTTCGTTCTTGTTAGTAGAGAATGAGAATGTAGTGCTCCAGAAGAAGTTCTTAGTCTGTACGTTTGTTGTAGTAAGAGCAATTTCAAGACCTGTGTTCTTAACTTTACCTACGTTGTTCATCATGGCTCCTGTAGAAGAACCCAGTTCCAACGGAGTCATCTGCTCCATAAGCAAATCGCGAGATACCTTGTTGTACCAGTCGATAGTACCGCTGATGCGGTTATTCAAGAATCCGAAGTCCAAACCTACGTTGAATTCTCTTGTCTTTTCCCAAGTAAGGGCAGTGTTGGTGATACCGTTTACACCGTAACCAGTAGCAGGTGTGCTGCCGAAGTTGTACCAATATTTAGTACCTGCAAGAGCCTGAGTATCGTAAGGACCTACGTTAGCGTTGTTACCTGTCAAACCGACACTGGCTCTCAGTTTCAAGTTGCTTACCCAGTCTACTTTTTTCATGAAGTCTTCTTCGCTGATACGCCAAGCCAAAGCCATTGACGGGAATGCACCCCAACGGTTTTCTTTCTGGAACTTAGAGCTACCATCCCAACGACTTGATACAGTAGCCAAGTAACGTCCTTTATAGCTATAGTTCAAACGGAGTACGTATGACAACATAGTGATTTTCTTGTAGTAGCTTTCTGCGTTAGTGAAGAACTTGGCAGAACCTGTGTTGTACCAGTCTACATCGAACGGCATATCGTTAGCTGTGATGCCATCGCCTTCGGTAGTTGAGCTGTATACACTGAACAAAGCCAATGCGTTGAGGCTGTGATCACCAAATGTCTTCATGTAGTTAGCCTGAGTATCCCAAGTATAAGTAAAGCGATCCAGGTTAGTGATTGTTGCCTTATTATATTTTTCACCAGTATCAGGGTTCTTAGATGAGTATTGGCTTTCTGTGTAAACTCCATAGAACTGTCCCTGCTTACTGCGGTCGTAAGTAGGAGAGAATGTAGTTTTCAAGATCAAGTCCTTAATAGGAGTGAACTGCAAGTAGATGTTACCCATTACATTGTATTGGCGAGTCTCGTCCTTAGAGTTCTGACGGTCAACCAACGGGTTAAGAGTAGAAGTGAAACCGTTGCCGTTAGGGAAGATGGCAGCGTCTTTAGCAGGCTGAAGAATCAATTCGCCTTTGTTTTCTCCTTCCCAGTAGTAAGGTTCCCAGTACGGGTTAGCGCGGAATCCGTTCAATACAGAGTTCTTGCTTCCGTAGTCTTTCAGTGATGTAGACAAGTTAACCAAAGCACCAACTTTAAACATGTCGTTAATCTTGTGGTCAACGGCAGCTTTCAAGTTCCAGCGTTCGTATGAGTCGGCCAAGATACCGTCTTCTTTCTGATAACCCAAACCTACGCGGTAAGATACGTTGCGTGCGTTACCTGCAATATTGAGGTAGTGGTTTTGCTGCTGTCCGTCGGTAGTAACCAAATCGGGCCAATCCTGATAGCTCTTGCTAAGGAATGTTTCCATCATTCTTGGACTGTTGTTACCCCAGAATGCCTTCCAGTCTGAATCTTTCATCTGATAAGTAGGATGACCGTCGGCATCTGTAGACTTCAATGTAGTGTAACGCTGGAAACGATAGTTAGTCCATTCGTCACCGCTCATGAATTCAGGCATGTTGGCAACACGCTTCCATCCATAATAACCATCGTAAGAAACTTTAGCCTTTACATCTTCCATGCTAGCGGTACCAGCTTGCTTGGTAGTGATCATTACCACACCGTTAGTAGCGCGAGAACCGTAGATAGCTGTAGAAGAAGCATCTTTCAAGATATCAATCTTTTCAATGTCGGCAGGGTTCAAGAAATCCATGTTGTCGCAAACCACACCATCGATAACGTACAGCGGAGAACCTCCAGCCATAGAACTCTTACCACGGATAGCGATGTTGAAACCTTCACCTGCACGGCTTGAACTTTGTGAGATGTCTACACCGGCAACTTGTCCTTGCAATGACTCCATTACTGAAGTAGCACCTTTGGCCAAGATGTTTTCGCTTTTTACGCTTCCTACAGAACCGGTTACATCCGATTTTTTCTGGACACCATAACCAACAACCACAACTTCATCCAAAGTCTCAGTGTCTTCTTTTAATACGAATGCGATGACTTTCTGTGCACCTACTTTTACTTCTTGTTTTACATAGCCAATGTATGTAACTGTAAGTACGTCGGTGTCTTTTACATCGTTTAGAGTGAAATTACCGTCGAAATCGGTAATAGTACCGTTAGTTGTACCTTTTACCAGTACGTTTACTCCAATCATCGGTTCTCCGGAGGAGTCTTTTACTGTACCTTTTACTTGTCTCGCTTGTGCGAAAGCAAATACGCTGATCATACTCACTAATATGAGCGAAAACAGCTTTCTCGTAAATTCGTTTGTTCGAATCATAGTATTTTTATTGTTTTTTGAATTAGAAATAAGGTTCTTTCATAAACCTCGGTGGCAAAGGTAGGTTTGCAATGTTCCTAATATGTGGAAATTCTGTTTTGTTTTGTGCAAAAATCACCTGAATGTGTACGATGGGGGTGCGGAATATGCTAAACAACATATTTCGAGCGTTTTAGAGCTTGTTTTAGGCTATGTGGAAGTGGAATTATCGATATTAAGCCGATACTTAAGCTCTTATAAAATGATGTGGAATATTAATTTTTCTACCCGTTTTTAAGTAGTCGCTTGCTGAGATAGCGCACCGGATACCATACGGAAAGGAAGCCTACAGCCAGCACGGTAACGAACACAATGGCTACGTCGGCAGCATGTACGCTTACGGGATAGGCGTTGACGATAAAGCTTCCGGAGTCGCCTAATGATATCAAACCATACTCTTGTTGAAGCCAGCAAAGCGTCAGTCCCAGCACTACGCCGATAGAAGCTCCGGCAAAAGAAATGAGTCGGCCTTCGAACAAGAAGATACGTGTAATCTGCTTGTCGCTCGCTCCTAAGTTACGCAGGGTAACCACGTCATCGCGTTTATCGATTATAAGCATGGATAATGACCCTATGACATTGAAGCATGCTATCATCAGGATGAATGTGAGGAATAAATAAGAGATGAATTTCTCTATCTCCATGATTCGGTATGTGTCGGCTTGTTGCTCGTAGCGGTTTTGTACGCGGAAATCATCGCCTAGCTGTTTCTGGATTTCTTTCTTTACGGCATCGGTGTTTGTTCCGGCCTTCAGTTTTAAGTTGACGGCTGTGGCTCCGGTGGTAGTCTGGAATATCTTTCGGGCAAACTGCAGCGATGTAAGTATGTACGAA
This sequence comes from Bacteroides sp. CAG:530, assembly GCA_000434735.1. Lineage (GTDB taxonomy): Bacteria > Bacteroidota > Bacteroidia > Bacteroidales > Bacteroidaceae > Phocaeicola. The sequence goes on along the minus strand of FR881201.1, from coordinate 47,889 downwards.
GCGTCGTATTTCTCTTGGTTTACGGCGAATACCAGTCCCGAAGAGAACAAGTCGCCTGTTACGAATGCAGTAGACGGGTTGGCAAGGTTGACTTTCGCGCCTCGGCGTGGGGCGTAAATCTCCAACGGGTCGAGGAAGCGTATTCCGCAGCCCAATGTAGACATGAGTTGTATGCCTGGAATGGCATAATTGGCTACCTCATCATGCAGCAGCAAGTTGCCCTGACCGTATAAGATGCTGTCGATAGGAGTGAGCTGGTCAAAATTGTCTTCTATCCCTTTCAGTGTAGCCATAGCTTGTTTCTCACCATATTGTACCATTACGTTGTCTTCTAATGACAATGAGTACACTTCTATCTGCGGAAGTTCTTTCAGTTGCAATAAGCGTGAGTCTTCGCTATCTATGAGCTTTCCTTTTGCAGCCGTTATCTTCAGTTCAGGGTCGAATGCCGTAAAGAAAGTGGCAACCAAGTCCTGAAATCCGTTGAACACGGAGAGTGTACAAACCAGTGCCAGCGTAGCAAGCGATACTCCGCATACAGATATTCCGGAAATGATGTTTATGGCATTATGCGATTTCTTGGAAAGCAAGTACCGACGGGCAATGTAAAAGGGAAAGTTCATGGTCTATTAAAAAATGGAGGGCGTGTCAAAAAACATACAAGTAACATTGCTTTTTTTGACACACCCTCCTTAATATATATACGTTATACGTTCGTTATTTTTTCAGCAACTCATCAATGTGTGCCGCATAATCCAGAGAGTCATCAACGAAGAACTTCAGCTCAGGAATGATGCGCAACTGATGGCGAACACGGTTTCCCAACTCAAAGCGTATAGCTTTCATGTTGTCATTGATGTTCTTCACGATTTCTTCGCTTCTTTCAGAAGGGAATACGCTGAGATAAACACGAGCGTAGCTCATGTCGGGGCTGATGCGGACAATGCTGACTGATACTAATACGCCATGCATCGCTTTGGTCTGCAACAGGAATATGTCGCCTAACTCCTTTTGTATTAGGCGGGCAATCTTGTTTTGTCTGGTTGTTTCCATAATCTTTTATTTTTTTCTAATAATGGTCAGTCCGTCGCGCAGCGGAAGTATAACCTTCTCTACACGTGTGTCGGCTGCCACTAAGTCATTAAACTTTTTGATACCAATGGTTTGCGTATCGGTATGATGCGGTTCGGGTTCAAGAACATGACCATCCCATAGGGTATTGTCGGCAATGATATATCCTCCGGGGTTCATCTTTTCAAGAATCATCTCGTAGTACTCCACATAATACCGCTTGTTTCCGTCCATAAAGGCGAGGTCGAACATAACATCCATTGATGGAACTATCTGCAAAGCGTCGCCGATATAGAATTTAATCTTGTCAGAATAGGGCGAATTCTCCAGCCATGGTCGAGTAAAGTCTTCTTGTTCGTCGTTTATCTCGAACGTGTGGAGCATTGCTCCCTCTTCAAGTCCTTCTGCCAGACAGAGAGCCGAATATCCACTGTACGTGCCTATCTCAAGCACCTGTTTCGGACGGATCATTCGGACAAACATCTTTAGCATACGGCCTTGCAGGTGTCCCGAAGCCATGCGCGGGCGCAGCAATTTTATATGCGTGGCCCGATACAGTGCTTTCAGATAATCTCCTTCTTCATCTATATGCTGAAGTATATACTCGTCAAGAGCGTCCGTCTCTTTCATATTGCTTCGGTTTATAGATAACGGTTGCGGTTAGGCAATACGTATTCATTTTCATTCTTCAATACGTCGTCTACCTGATTGATTTCGAGGAATGATGTCTTTGTTCCTGCTTTACCGCCACTCAGATAAGCCACCATGTCATTTCTTGAAATAGTACCGTCGTTAATCAGCTTGTGCAGTGCAGTGATGTAATATTCCTGTCCGTTAGCTTTCTCAGGCATATACATTGCTTCTACACCGTATGACAATGACAAGTGACGCATAGTCTTTTCTTTGTAGCAGATAGCCAAAACCGGATATTTACCACGGAAAGCCGCCAAGTTTCTTGCTGTCAGTCCGCTGAAGCTATCGGTAATGATGGCGCGGATAGGCATCAAAGTAGTGGCGCGTACAGCTTGCTTAGCCAAGAAGCTTGTTACGTTAGTGTTTTCTGGAGTCAATGGAATTGGAATATCGTTTTCTTCCATCTTGTCTTTTTCTGCTTGAGCGGCAATCTTAGCCATAGTGCTTACAGCTTCTACCGGATATTTACCGTAAGCTGTTTCACCGCTAAGCATCAACGCGTCTGTACGGTAGTAGATAGCGTTGGCGATATCGGTAACTTCGGCACGTGTAGGGCGCGGGTTGTTAATCATGGTGTGCAGCATCTGTGTAGCCACGATTACCGGCTTGCGAGCCAAGATACATTTCTTAATAAGCTTACGCTGGATACCCGGGATGCGTTCTTGCGGAACTTCGATACCAAGGTCACCACGAGCTACCATTACACCGTCGGCTACTTCAAGTATTTCGTCAATGTTGTCTACACCTTCCTGGTTCTCAATCTTAGCGATAATCTTTATGTCGCTGTGGTGTTCGTCGAGGATGGCACGAATATCGAGCACGTCTTGTTTGTTGCGTACAAATGAGTGAGCGATGAAATCGATTTCCTTTTCTATAGCATATAAGATGTTGTTACGGTCTTTTTCAGTCAATGACGGGAGGTTGATACGTACGCCCGGCACGTTAACACTCTTGCGGTTGCCCAGAGTGGCGTCGTTGCATACTTCGCAGTAAAGAGCGTTTTCGTTCTTATCGGTTACAACCAAATCCAAGTCACCATCGTCTATAAGTACGTGCGCACCTACAGAAAGGTCGCGTACGAAGTTAGGATATGACACGCAGATACACTCGCGTGTAGTGTCTTGTTCCGGATTACCAACGATGCGTACTTTATCGCCTATTTTATAATCGATAGAACCTTCTGCATTGTTAGTAGTACGAACTTCAGGACCTTTGGTATCCATCAAGATACCGATACGGTTAGACACCTGTCGAACGTTACGGATTAGGTTTTCAAAGCCTTCGCGGTTAGCATGTGCGGTGTTCATGCGCACTACGTTCATACCTGCCTTGAAAAGGGCTTTAATAAAATCTACATCACAACGCAGGTCAGAGATTGACGCTACGATTTTGGTTTGTTTAAGCAGCATATTGTTATAGTTCTAAATGTTTCTTCTGTTTGTCTTCTTATTTATTTGCCTGTGCCGAATGCAGCAAGGCTTCTAAGGCCAGACGGTACGAATCGAGGCCGAAACCGCATATCACTCCTTTACAAGCGCACGAAATCATTGATTTGTGGCGGAACTCTTCGCGGGTGTGTACATTAGATATGTGTACCTCGATGGTGGGTGAGGGTACCGCTCTTATGGCATCTTGCAACGCGATGGATGTATGCGTATAAGCTCCCGCATTAAGGATAATGCCATCGTAGTCGAATCCTACTTCGTGAATTTTGTCAATCATGAAGCCTTCTACGTTCGATTGGAAATAACTGATTTCTATTTCCGGATACTGTTTTCTTAACTCCGCAAGGTAATCTTCGAAAGATACCGAACCGTAGATGGAAGGCTCTCTCTTGCCTAATAGATTGATATTGGGGCCGTTGATTATTTGTATTCTCATTATATCTTGTTTAGAATAAAACCTTTCGTACCTTTGTGAGAAATTTGGTGCAAAGATACGAAAAATAATGGAAAAAGCAGAGACGAATAAAATAATAATGAAGTATAGGCAGTATCTTAAGTTAGAGAAAGGCCTGTCGGATAACACTATCGCCGCGTATCTTACCGATTTGGATAAGCTGTTGTCTTATCTGATGTTAGAGAAAAAAGACTGGCTCGATGTAACTTTGTCCGATTTGGAACACTTCTCTGCCGGACTCCATGATATTGAGATTGGCGCTCGCTCGCAAGCACGTATCTTGTCGGGTGTACGTTCGTTCTATCATTTTCTGGTGCTTGAGGATTATATTGAGCAAGACCCAACCGAATTGATTGAGTCGCCACAGATAGGCAGGCATCTGCCCGATGTACTGACGGTGGAAGAGATAAACAACCTGATAGCCTGCATAGACCGTAGCTCGAACGAGGGCCAAAGAAACTGCGCCATACTTGAAACTCTATATAGCTGCGGACTGCGAGTATCGGAGCTGTGCAACCTTAAACTGTCCGATCTTTATTTTAACGAAGGCTTTATCCGTGTTCTTGGAAAAGGAAGCAAGCAGCGGCTGGTACCCATTTCGCCAAGAGCCATTCAGGAACTTAACGACTATTTTGAGATTCGAGCTTCAGGACGCATCCGTCCCGGATATGAGGACTTCGTGTTTATAAGTCGCCTCGGGAAAAACATCTCTCGCATCATGGTGTTTCATATCATTAAGCAGTTGGCCGACATGATAGGGCTGAAAAAGACCATTAGTCCTCATACGTTCCGTCATTCATTCGCCACGCACCTGTTAGAAGGTGGAGCCAACCTTCGCGCCATACAGTGCATGTTGGGCCATGAAAACCTTAGTACCACAGAAATATATACCAAGATAGACAACACCCGTCTTCGCGAAGAAATCTTGGAGCATCATCCCCGGAATATCCGTTATCGCTCGGAGAAATAATTTTACCCACGGCACTACAAGCCTTGGGTACATGTTGCGTGCTTTTATGACTTTGTGGTTGCGCATACCCGCCTTTTTGCTGTGAAATACCGTTAAAATGCTCTATATGGCCAAATAAAAGCTGTTTTTTGTGACTTTATAGCTAAAAAAAAGATTAAAAGATAAAGTCCTAATATACTTTTTCTTATCTTTGCCCCAAATATAAGATTGGAATAGTAATATTTTTAATTTATACAAACCTAATAACAAAAGAACCATGATTAAGAAGTTGTATTTGCCTTTAGTGGCATTGTTAGTCATTGCCCTTTCTTCTTGTGGCAAGATGGGTGAGTTGTCATCCGACTATTTCACAACTAATCCAGAAGTGCTGGAAGCAGTTGGTGGTAAAGTTCCTGTTACTATCACAGGTAAATTCCCAGAAAAGTATTTCAAAAAGAACGCTATTGTAGAAGTAACTCCGGTTTTGAGATGGAACGGTGGCGAAGCAAAGAGCCAGCCAGCTACATTCCAGGGTGAAAAAGTACAAGGTAACGACCAGACTATCGCTTACAAGGCTGGTGGTACTTATACAATGAAAGCTAATTTCGACTATGTTCCTGAAATGGCTAAATCTGAACTTTATCTTGATTTCAAGATTAAGAGAGGAAAGAAAGAATACACTATCCCTTCAGTTAAGATCGCTGACGGTGTAATCGCTACTTCAGAACTTCCTACTGTAGGTTCAGCTAACGCTGCTTACGCTCCAGACGCATTCCAGCGTATTATCAAGCAGGCTCAGGAAGCTCAGATTATGTTCTTGATTCAGCAGGCTAACCTTCGCGCTAGCGAATTGAAATCTGCAGAAATGAAAGATTTCAATAAGAAAGTTGTTGAAGTTAACGGTGATACTAAGAACTACAAGTTGAACAACATCGAAGTTTCTGCTTACGCTTCTCCTGATGGTGGTGTTAAATTGAACACTGGTTTGGCTGAAAGCCGTCAGAACAACGCTCAGAAGTACTTGAACAAGGAATTGAAGAAGGGTAAGATCAACACTCAGGTTGACACTAAGTACACTGCTCAGGACTGGGATGGTTTCCAGACTTTGGTTTCTAAATCAAACATCCAGGATAAAGACCTTATCTTGCGTGTTCTTTCTATGTATCAGGATCCAGAACAGCGTGAAACTGAAATCAAGAACATCTCTTCAGTTTACAAAACTCTTGCTGACGAAATCTTGCCTCAGTTGCGTCGTGCTCGCTTGACTGCTAACTATGACGTTATCGGCCGTAGCGATGAAGAAATCAACGAAGCATTCGACAAAGACGCTAAGGTTCTTAGCAACGAAGAATTGCTTTACGCTGCTACTTTGACTAGCGACAACGCTCGTAAGGAAGCTATCTACAAGAAAACTACTGAACTTTATCCTGCTGACGCTCGCGCTTACAACAACTTGGGTAAGATGGCTTACGCTGCTGGTGACTTGGCTAAAGCTGAAGGTTACTTCAAACAGGCTTTGAGCAAGAACGCTAACTCTGCAGAAGCTAACACTAACCTCGGTTTGATCGAGTTGAACAAGGGTAACGTTGCTAACGCTGAAAACTACTTGAGCAAGTCTACAGGTGCTGATGCTGCTAACGAAGCATTGGGTAACTTGTACATCAAGCAGGGTCAGTACGACCGCGCTGTAAACGCATTCGGCGATGTTAAGACTAACTCAGCTGCTTTGGCTCAGATCTTGGCTAAGGATTACAACAAGGCTAAAAACACTTTGGCTGCTGTTAAGAATCCGGATGCTTACACTGACTATTTGATGGCTATCGTTGGTGCTAGAACTAACAACGCTGACTTGGTTAAGTCAAGCATGGCTAAGGTTGCTCAGAAAGACGCTGCTTTGGCTGCTAAAGCTCAGCTCGACCGTGAATTTGCTAAATATGCAAACGAAATCAAGTAATTTTTGATAGATTACATTTGAGCATATAACGAAGAGCCCCGGAATATTCCGGGGCTCTTTTTGTATATATACGCATATGGTTTAGGTGATGCGGTAAAGTTGGTAAATAAGAAATCGGCTAACCATTCGTATATTGCATACCTGCAATTCGAATATTGCAAGTCAACCACTCACATAGTTTAAATGCCTAATAGCTTCGCTAACTTCTGCGCATAGTGTGTCCAGTCGTTCTCCTCTAAGAAACGGCGGTAGTTGGCTAACGATACGCTGTCGTGCTTGTGCTGCTGTACTATACCGGATATATCGTCGAAACTCTTGAAGGTGTACACGTTGAGCAGTGAATTGCTGGCGTAGTCTTTAAACGAGCCTACCTCGGGACCTATTACCTTGGCTCCAAACGAGAGCGAGTCCATCAGCATACCCGAACTCAGGATAGTTTCGGGAGCGTATGGGCATAATACGAACTCCGACTGATTGATATAATCCGCCAGCTCATCGAACGAAGGACGTTGGTTTATAAGGGTGATATTATCCGGACAGATAGCTTTCAGGTCCTTGAATACGGTTTCCGATGCTCCTCCTACTATGCAGATACGCAGATGGTCTATCTTATTGGTCCGTATATAATCTACAAACTCAAAGATGCCTTTATAGCGGGCTATGGTACCCCATATCAGCAGGTCATATTTCTTCTCGGCGGTAGATGCTGCTGTAGCAAGCTGAAGTCGGCATTTGGTAGGGTGGTCTATATAATGCACTTTACGGGCGGCATACGGAAAATCATCGTGTACCAGCCGCACTCCTTCTTCTGAGTGGGTAATGATGAGCGATGAATTCTTTGCTATGAGTCGGGCTAAGAATGTTTTCATGCCATCACGCCCTTGTGCATGCGGCTTTTTGTTGTGCAGCATCCACACTATCTTTTTCCCTCTGATGCGCTGAAGCAGCAAGAATGCCGTAGCGGTGACAGCTTGAAGCGGTCCGTATTTAAAGTCGGGAATACTCTCAAACCAGTTAAAGATGAACACGTCTCCCCAACGCGAAGGCGGAAGCAAGCTAAGCAGCGGATTCTTATGTGCCGGGTTTATTACTCGCACATTGGGCAAGCGGTTAAGAGCCTCTATATAGTCTTGTATATAGGGGTTAGGCCGTTGAGCCGGACTTACGGTAAGGTTTGGGAATACAACGAATCGTTTCATCTTAATCTTAGTGTTTCATTTTCAGCAGAATGGCAGTAATGAAGTCTTTCGCTTTCTTGCGCCATCCTATAGTAGGTATGCCATTATAGAAGCCTGCCTTCTTCCAGAATTCGGTTTCGTTGGTTATGGTCATATCTTTCTCAAGCATCTGATACAGATAATACAGTCCACGCTTCTTTTCGTAAGGCATATGCCATACGGGATAGTTCTCGTCGCCCATGCGCACGTTGTTGTACTGAGGGTTTGTCCACATACGTTTTACGTACTGGTTGGCAGTGCGGTTGCGTAGTTGCAGACGCTCAGCCAAGATACTCATTACATGCGCCTCTTCGTTCAGCTTAGGCTGCCCAGTCTGCGCATATTTCAGGTTGAAGTTCCAAATAACGGGGAACTCAGCGTTTATTTTCTTGATGGCATCTTGCCGTAAGGCGATGAATTCACCTCCGTAATAGGTGATAGGTTTCTGTGGCTCTTGGTTGTAGCAAGCCTTATAGAACTTGTTCATCTGTGGCAGTGTAATGCCGTTTATTACATAATCCTTGTCGGTTATGAACTCGTATAATGCGCTTCCGTCGCGGCGTGTCTGCTCGAATAGAGAGTCTAATGGGGTACGGCAAAGGCAGTCGGCATCGCTTATCAGCAGACAGTCGTCGGTCTGCATACGTTTCTCCATTTCCTTAAGAATGTCGTATACGTAGAACTGGTTTTGCCATGCGGCGTACCATCCTTTAGGCGGACGCGATGTGTAGGGCTGAGATATTACCTCTACGTTCAGTTTCTTGAAGAGTCGTTGCAGATATGGAGGCAAGTCGGCGGCATGTAAGTTCGTGAAAAACAAGAAACGCGCCTTCGGATTATAGTGGTGGAACGTGATGAAAAACGGTATCTGAATCTGCATGTAGATAGAGTGTACCAATGCTGAATTACCCTTTTCTCCCATTTGCGGATAGAAGCTTGCCTCTTGGTCGGATTCTTTATAGAACCATGTGGCAATATAATCGACAGGCTGTTTCATATATAAGTATATAAGTAGAATGATAAGTTATTTCGGCAGATAATTCTGAATCCAACTGTTTATATCGTATTTCAACCGGATGGATTGAGATATTTCTACAAACGGACTTCTTACGAAATCCTTCAGTCTTGATTCGCTATCTTTGCCAAAGATAAAAATATTTTCTTTATTATAGAAATCATAGTTCGCCAAGTCGGGGTTATTGGTGATTAGTTTCTTTCCGTAGAAAAGGGCTTCTAACGGACGGCGTGTCAACCCTAATTGTCCGCCTTGGGCTATGTCTATGATGCAGCGCGAGCGGTCAGCCCGCTTCAGATATTCGGGGTAAGTAACCTTTTCTTGGGGCGTACGGGGGATGATAAAGTCGCAGGTAAGTCCGTTTTGCTCCAACAAACGGTGTAAAGCCTCCAGTTCGTCGGCTCTGTCTTTAGGAAGTCCGCAGAAAAAGCAGTCGCACGTTATCGGCTCTCTGTTCTGAGGTGGCAGGCAGAAGTACTGTCCCGTGTAATTAAGACCATACTTTTCGGCATCGTAAGCGTCGAACGAGCTAAGTTTGTATCCTAACTCCTTAATCTTCTGCATACGTATTTCTCCATCGCTACAGATGGTTCTAATCGGGTTACAATAATATACGTGGCAGTCTACGCCCTTAGGTAGCAGTGGCTTGATGCTTTTCAATACGTTTACGTTGCAGCATTCATAAATAAGGATGCTGTCGCCTGGTTTGGCGTTGCATATCAGGTCGAGGTATCGCTTTGAAAACCACAGGTAAAGCACTGTTTTAGGTAGAGGAATGCGCCCCAGCAATAAGCTGCGTGTTATCTGACGGAACTTGCCTTTAGGATAGCGCAAGAAATCGGGCAGACATTCTATTCTGCTCTTTATTTCGGGCTCTATTCTACTGAATATATCAAGCGGGGGACTGACTACAAATAACTTGCTCATGATTTTTTCTTTTTAAGCAGATAGTTCAGACACTCTTTCATGATTTCGGCATTGCTTATTTTCATGATGATGAAGTAAGTAATGCCGGCTACTATAACTTTGGTAGCGAACGATATCAGGAAATGGCCTCCTATCAATGTTGATACCATCCATGCGCATCCGCACGCCAGTATCGCCGAGCCGATGAACGGCAACAAGTCTTGCGATAACTGCCATACCGATAGGCGGATAAAGCGGCAGGCAAAATGTTGCCATATCAGCATCCATACTATATTGATGCAGGCGTAGGCTATGACCATAACCATGCTGCTGCCTCCTAATACTATGGTAACGATGACGGTAACCGACTGTATAAGTACTTGTGAAATGATATTCCACATGTATATATTCGATTTGCCTTGGCTGATAATCAGGTTAGAGAACAATGCGTTGAGCGGCACGAACGCTCCACCTATACACAGTATCTGCATAAGCGGAATACTGTCTATCCACTTGGCGCCCACGGTGGTAAGTATCAATTCGCGGGTCACGATGGATAAGCCGAACATACACGGAAACGCTATGAAGGCTGTAAAGCGCAGCATCTTACGGAAGATGCGCGACTGTCGCTCTACATCATCGCGAACGCTTGCCAGTATGGGCTGTGTTACTCCATTCAGCATTCCGGTGATAAACTGATGTCCGGTGCTGTTCCACTTGTTGGCTTGGTTATAGTTGCCCACTACACGAGGGTCGGCATATCTACCTAAAATAAGCGTTAGCAGATTGTTGTTAAGTTGGTTGGCTATATTGGTAATAAGCAATTTGCTGCTAAAGGCAAATAGCGGTTTGATTGGTCGGAAGTCGATGTGAAAAGTAGGTCTCCACGGCGAGAAATACCACGTGCAGACGGTAACTACCACCAGATACATAAGGCTTTGGGTAGCGATACCCCAGTATGAAAAGCCATTGAACGCAAGTGTTACTCCTATGCATCCGGAGATGATATGGGCAAGTATGCCAGATAGAGCCTGTTGCTTAACCTTCAGGTTACGAAACAGATAAGCCCCTTGTGCAGTGCCAAGGCTGGCTATGGGGATGGCAAGAAAACAATATCGAGCCAAAGGGATAAGTTGCTCGTTAAGTTCGGGTTTATTATAAAATTGAGCTATGAGCGGTGCGCATAAAAACAGAATGGCATATGCGGTGCATCCTATGCAGAGACTACACCAGAATACGGCGTTATAATCTTCGTGGCGGATGTCTTTAAGATTGGCAAGTGCTGCCCTGAACCCGCTTTCCTGTAGCGAGTTACCTATCAGTGTAAAGATTGTCAGCATCCCTACGATACCATATTCCGAGGGAGAGAGCAATCGTCCTAATATAATTCCGAAAGTCAGCACAAGGACCTGCTGGGCGCCATTGTTTATGGCGCCCCAGAAGAGTCCCTTTGCTGTTTTTTCTTTCAGTGACTGTTCGGTCATGTGCAGTACGACGAATTATTTTACTTCGCTACCCGGTTTTACTTCTTTCAGTACAGAAGTTACAGCCAGCGATCCGTCAAAGTTTTCAGCCGAAAGAATCATACCTTCGCTCACCAATCCGTTCTTGAACTGACGAGGTGCGAGGTTGGCGATGAACAATACTTGTTTGCCCACCAGTTCTTCCGGTTTGTAGTGTTGTGCAATACCGCTCACGATGGTACGGTTCTCAAGTCCGTCTGCTATTTTGAACTTAAGAAGTTTCTTCATCTTAGGCACGGTTTCGCATTCCAATACAGTACCTACACGTATATCGAGTTTGTCGAAATCTTCAATGCTTACTACCGGCTTGATAGGGTTGGCCTTGTAGTTTGCCGCTTCGTTAGCCTTCTTGATAGCGAGCAACTTTTCTACCTGTGCCTGAATCGTTTCGTCTTCTATCTTTTCGAACAGAAGTTCTGCCTTGTTAAGCTGATGTCCTGCTTCGAGCAAATCTGTATGACCCAACTGATCCCAGTCGAAATCCGGCATATTCAGCATTTGGCGAAGCTTTTCGCTGCTGAACGGCAAGAACGGTTCGAAAGCGATAGCAAGGTTGGCAACCAACTGCAATGCGATATTCAAGATAGTAGCTACACGATTCAAGTCGGTCTTAGCCAACTTCCAAGGTTCTGTATCTGCCAAGTACTTGTTACCGATACGCGCCAAGTTCATAGCTTCTTTCTGTGCGTCGCGGAACTTGAATACATCGAGCAACTTTTCTACTTCTGCTTTTACATCGGCAAATTCCTTCAGGGTTTCACGGTCGTAATCGTTCAGTTCGCCACAAGCGGGAACTTTTCCGTCGAAGTATTTGTTGGTAAGAACCAACGCGCGGTTTACGAAGTTACCGTATACGGCAACCAGCTCGTTATTGTTACGTGCCTGGAAGTCTTTCCAAGTAAAGTCGTTGTCCTTAGTTTCAGGAGCGTTTGCTGTGAGGACGTAACGCAAAACATCTTGCTTGCCAGGGAAGTCCTGCAAATACTCGTGCAACCACACAGCCCAGTTGCGTGAAGTAGAAATCTTGTCGCCTTCCAAGTTCAAGAACTCGTTAGCCGGAACATTGTCGGGCAAGATATAGCTACCTTCAGCCTTCAGCATAGCCGGGAATACGATGCAGTGGAATACGATATTGTCTTTACCGATAAAGTGGATAAGGCGAGTCTCGGGGTCTTTCCACCATTTCTCCCATGAATCGGGCAGTAATTCCTTAGTGTTTGAGATATAGCCGATAGGCGCATCGAACCAAACATAAAGAACTTTACCTTCGGCTCCTTCTACAGGTACAGGTATACCCCAGTCGAGGTCGCGGCTTACGGCACGAGGCTGTAATCCCATATCCAACCAACTCTTGCACTGGCCGTATACGTTAGGGCGCCATTCCTTATGGTCTTCCAGAATCCATTTACGCAACCATCCTTCGTGCTTATCGAGCGGCAGATACCAATGCTTGGTTTCTTTCATTACCGGTTCGCTTCCGCTGATGGCGCTCTTAGGGTTAATAAGTTCTGTAGGTGAAAGTGTGCTACCGCATTTTTCGCACTGGTCACCGTAAGCACCCTGTGCATGGCAGCGAGGGCATTCGCCGGTGATATAACGGTCGGCCAAGAAGGTATGAGCTTCTTCGTCGTAATATTGCATAGATGTTTTTTCTATGAATTCACCCTTATCGTATAATTTGCGGAAGAAATCAGAGGCAGTCTGATGATGTACGGCCGATGTAGTGCGTCCGTATACATCGAAAGAGATGCCGAACTCCTTGAATGAGTTCTTGATGAGTGTGTGATAGCGGTCTACCACATCTTGAGGTGTAACACCTTCTTTTTTGGCACGGATAGTGATGGGCACTCCGTGTTCGTCAGATCCGCCGATGAAGAGAACGTCTTCTTTCTTAAGGCGTAAGTAGCGTACATAGATGTCGGCAGGCACATATACTCCAGCCAAGTGACCTATGTGAACAGGTCCGTTGGCGTATGGCAAAGCCGATGTTACGGTGGTTCGTTTGAATTTCTTTTCCATATATGTTATATGAGATTATGTTGTTTGTTTTTTGTAGTTGTATCCTACTGTATACAAAATCTTTGCAAAGATAATGATTTTATGTAATAGCACTTTAACAGGAATGAAAAAGAAAAAAGCAGAACGCTCTAATATCGGGCATTCTGCTTTGGCTGTAGCTTTATAATATTGGTAGTTTTTTGTGTTTGCTTATTCAAGCCAATCGTTGTCTATTTTAGGCAGTTCTTTCTTGCAGTACCATTTCATCCAAGCGAATCTTTTGCGAACTATGAAATAGGTTGTCTCCATGCAGTTGGCTTTAGCTTCATAGTCGAAAGCGGAGTGATGATATATGGCCATTTCAAGCCAATAAAGAATGTAGTATGAAATGAATGGTAATGCTATGAAAATGCACGAAATAAAAATACATAACAATATTGTGGGTATAACGGCTAGCACGAAGCATTCAGCATATTGGCGGCGATGAATTTGCATTTCTACACCTTCCAATATACTCATAAAGTATCCCTTCCTTGTAAAGCTGAAGCCAAATAGTGTGATGTAGTCGTCTTTACTATTATCAGGCAACAGCATTTTCGCTAATTTGCTTTTGTAAAATACCATAAATATTTAGTATTAATCTCGTTTTCTCTTTTTTTAGTTTCCTCGTTTCAGCTAACAAAACATCATGACGTTTTTCTAACTTAAAAACTTGCGTCTCGTTTTGCTGCCTTGGTTTATGTTATATTACATGCGTTCTTATAGGTCTCAATCGGTGGCTAAAGTAAAATGTGTTCTCTGCTTTTTTTATTAGGTAGCCATAATGTTGTTGGCTTGATGCACAAAGATAGTGAATATGTATTATATAAAAAGTAAACGGGGGGGGGTAATTTTTTAGCATAAAGTGTTGAAAAACACGAAAAAAGTAGATGTAATAAGGAAAAATGGCTATGTTTCTGTGAAAAACTGTCTGAAAATCCATAGTCGCTAATGTGGATTACTCTTTTATAGATTAGTACGGTAGGCTAACTCTTTCGTCAAATGGATGTCTTGAATTACCAATGTAAATAGAGATTGCGCCTAAAAACTAGCCTGTGTTAATCGTACTGAAACGAGCTGGTTTTAACAGCCTAAGTATAACTTGCTTGCAAGTCTCCGAGTAAAAACGATAGACATTGGAACACATTCTAAAAGTCTCGAAGAAAACATTGCGATGGTTAAGTCGAATCATCGCAATGATCAAGTTGAATCATCTTAATGTTTGGCTTGAACCATCGCGATGTTTTTTTATAACTCGCATTCTTCTTTTATCACGCTCAGAATGTGCTCTGAAGCCGATATTTAAATGATATACAGACAGAAATTAGTTGATAAGAAATAGGTGCTATGACTATTTTAGTAAAAGCATTATACACACCTAATGCAGAAGATTACACTCGTTAAGATTTGTCTCCGTTAAAAAAGTAGAAACGCTGTGTTATCGAAGCCTAAATATGTATATTTGGGGTAACACAAATAATAACTTTAACTCTACACGAATATGAATGCAAATCCTGTTTTTAGTTTGCACATCCCTACAAGGATACTTTTCGGATGTGGTGAAATAAAGAAATTAGCGACCGAAATATTACCGGGTAAGAAAGCCATGATTGTTATTTCTGCCGGAACATCGATGAGGAAATATGGCTATCTTGATAAAGTGGAGACTCTTCTTACCGAAAACGGCGTGAGCGCAGTGGTTTACGATAAGATACTGCCTAACCCCGTGAAGCGACATGTAATGGAAGCCGCCGCTATCTGCCGTGAGCTTGGATGCGACTTTGTTATCGGACTTGGTGGAGGAAGTTCTATCGACTCTGCAAAGGCAATTGCCGTAATGGCGGTAAACGACGGCGATTATTGGGATTATATAAATGGTGGAAGCGGCAAAGGGAACTTGGTGAAGAAAGCTCTACCAATAGTAGCCATACCTACTACGGCTGGCACCGGAACGGAAGCCGACCCTTGGACAGTGATTACCAACGAAGATAAGAACGAGAAAATCGGCTTCGGATGCCGATTCACTTTTCCGGCTCTTTCTATTGTAGACCCTGAGATGATGCTTTCTCTGCCTCCTCATCTTACCGCTTATCAAGGATTCGACGCGTTCTTCCACGCTGCCGAAGGCTTCATAGCCAATTGCGCTACTCCTATCAGCGACTTGTATGCGTTAGAGGCTATACGCTTGCTGTATAAATATTTGCCTGTAGCCGTAGCCGACGGTAAGAATCTGAAAGCTCGTGCCAAAGTAGCTTGGGCAAGTACCCTTGCAGGCTTGGTAGAGTCTACTTCAAGTTGCATTTCTGAGCATTCTATGGAACATGCCATGAGTGCTTACTATCCGCAACTGCCTCACGGAGCAGGATTGATTGCCATCAGCGTTCCTTATTTCGAAACGTTCAGAAACGACTGCATGAAACGCTACATGAAGATGGCAGAGGTGATGACTCAGCAGAAGAGCAATCGCCCCAGCGACTTTATAGATGCATTAGAGCGCATGAAGAAAGAATGCCATGTAGACAATATCATGTTAAGCGATTACGGCATAAAGACTGACGACCTGCCTAAGATGGTGCAGAACGCACGCGATACGATGGGTGGCTTGTTCACGCTCGACCCTCGTCCGCTGCTCGACGAAGAAGTGCTTTCTATTTATCAGCAGGCTTATAAGTAAGACTGATTATAATTAACACAATAAAAAACCTTGCTTTTGGATGTATTCTGTCTAAAAGCAAGGTTTTCTTGTTTATATTGTTTTATTTTTTCTGAGAATACATCAATTACGCTTACATTTTTAATAATATTCTTTTTGATTATCTGCTGATAGTTTATCTCTTAATACTTGCATTTTAAAACTGCTTAGCATATTTTTGCAGAAAAATGCAACCAAAACTGAGTTAATATGAGCAAAATTCAAATTTTTGTGGTAGCTCTGTTTTTAACTATTATTACGCCATTAGGTATGTATGCACAGAATAGTGTTATTTCTGGCGTAGTTGTAGACCGAAGCGGAGCTCCTTTAGTAGGTGTTTCTGTGCGCTATAAGGATAATACCCGGATAGGCACTGTGACTAATGTAGAAGGAAAGTTCTCTATTCAGAAGACGGGACAAGGCAAGACGCTTCTGTTTTCTTACGTCGGAATGAATAATACAACTTACTTGCTGAAAGATAATACTAAATTCCCTATCAGAATTGTGATGGATGAGTCGGCTAGTGAGTTAGACCAAGTGGTTGTTACAGGATACGCTCAGACAACTTATAAAAAGCTGACAGGTTCTGTAGGTATCATAAAGGCAGATCAGTTGAAAGACCAGCCAGCTCCTACAATCGATGCATTGATGCAAGGTAAATTGGCGGGTGTAGCGGTATCGGCCACTTCGGGTCAGCCTGGTACTACCCAGAAGATTCGCATCCGTGGTACAAACACGTTGACTGGCGATGGAGAGCCTCTATGGGTTATCGATGGAGTGCCCATTCAGGGTAGCTCTGTAGATATGCCAAGTAGTTCTGAAATCAAATCAGGCTCGTTCGATAACCTGTTCCTTAATGGAGTAGCAGGCATAAACCCTAACGATATAGAGAGCATTACAGTGCTGAAAGACGCTTCGGCAACCGCTATTTACGGTTCGCGTGCGGCTGGTGGCGTTATCGTGGTTACTACTAAAAAAGGAAAACAAGGTAAGGCTCGTATCAATTACTCTGGCAATGTGTCGATGACATTGGCTCCGCAGCACAGCTATTCTTTGATGAACTCGTCCGAAAAGATTGCTTATGAACAAGGATTATGGGATGAGTTCTCTGCCAGTGACTTTGCGGCAGGCAAGACAAACTATCCGGTGGTGGGTATAGTCGGTATGGTTCGCTCCGGTAAAGGCCGGTTTGAAGGTTGGACTTCTCAGCAGCAAGATGAATACCTTAACCAGCTGGCAGGGGTAAATACCGATTGGTATAAAGAATTATTCCGCAATGGCGTTTCAACTAGTCACACGCTTTCTATAAGTGGTGGTGGCGAACGATACACCTATTATACTTCTATCGCCTATACGCGTAATGCCGGTTTGCTGAAACGTAATGATTATGACCGTTATAACATTACAAGCAACTTGACTATGCAGCCCAACAAAAAAATCACTCTCGATTTTAAGGCGATGATGTCTTATCAGAATTCAAAATCGCCGGCACTGAATAGTATCGACCCGTTTGAATATGCTTATTTCGCCAATCCTTATGAAAGTCCTTATAATGAAGACGGCAGTTATCGTGCCGATGAAACCCGTTTCGCTTTAGGAGAATATAATAACAAGCGAGATAATCAGAAGGTGATTCCGGATTCAGGATTCAACATACTGCGTGAGATGAACGAAACATCATCGCGCACAAAAAATACCAATGTGTTTGTAAAGGCAGGCATTAATTATAATATCTGGGGACCGTTAAGCTTTAACGGACAAGCATCGTATACTTTTGCTACTAACCGTGTGAAAGACATTTACGGCAACGGAACGAAGGCGGCGCTCGATAATCGTCTGTCTGTAGATTCACAGAGCAATAAAGAATATGCCTCAATCTTGGAGAGAAATACCGATAATGACAGCTATACAGTACGTGGACATTTTGTTTACGACGGAAAGATTGGTACAGATCATAGCATAAACATTCTGGCAGGTGCCGAATTGAGAGGAAGTAAGTCTAATAGCTTATACAGCAAAAGATATGGTTATGATTATGTTACCGGCAATACCATAACCCCGTTGCCTAACGATCCTACAGGAGTAGGTTATGAAAAGCTGAAAGCATATCTGGCGGCTATTGACGCTTCTAACGGTGATACTTGGTCTGAGCAACGCTTCGCTTCGTTCTATGCTTCGGCCGATTATCTCTTTCAGAACCGTTATGTATTGAACGCTTCATTCAGAACCGACGGAAGTTCTAACTTTGGTAGCGACAAGCAGTTTAATCCTAACTGGTCGGCTGGTGCCGCTTGGAATATCAGCGAAGAAAGTTTTATGGAACCGCTTAGAAAGGTGGTAGACCAATTGACACTGCGTTTCGCTACTGGTTTTACGGGAAACATAAACCGCTCTGTAAGTCCGCAAATGATCATTACTTATTACGATGATTATCGTAACGTAAATAATAATGTGTTCCATATAGGAAAAGTAGTAAGTCCGCCCAACCCGAACTTGCGTTGGGAGAAAACTAAAGATATGAAAGCGGCTTTAGAGTTCGCCATGTTCAATCAGCGTTTGGGTGGTATTATCGAAGGATACTATCGTAAGAGTATGGATGTGGTGACCAACGTGCGTGTACTTAGCACTACCGGATTTACCTCGCAGAAGTACAATACGGCCGATGTGGTAAATAAAGGTATCGAAGCTACATTACGTGGCATTCCGGTGAAGACTAAAGACTTTGAATTAAGCCTTTCGGCTAATGTGGCTTATAATATGAATAAGGTCACAAAGTATCAGTCGCCCGATAACTCCATGTCGTTAGGCAATTTGTGGGAAGGCTATCCTATTGGAGCTATCTATAGCGGAAAACTGGAAGGCATTGACCCTGAAACCGGACTTTACACATTTACTCTCCGTCCGGATGCTGAGATTAACAAGGCTACCGACCTGAACAAGTCGAACAACTATCGTTATTATCTGGGTACGAACGAAGCTCCTGTAACAGGTGGCTTTAATCTTACGGCAGAATACAAGAAAGTTAGATTGAGTGTAAATGGAGTATTTGCTGCAGGTGCCAAAGCTTTTGAATACATTAAGCCGCCTGTATCATACTCAAGTGTAAGCGGAACGATAAACGAAACAACGCAAGTTTATCAGAACGACTTATTCGCCCAGCATCTTAATGTACCTAAAGAAGCAGCCAACCGTTGGACAACTACCAATACAAGTGGAACTTATCCTAGAGTATGGAATCCTTACGGACAGTCTTACGGATTCAGTTATTATAACCCTACAGATCCGGAAATCACTCGTGGCGCATACCTTACAAATCTATCGTATGTACGTATCAAGAGTATCATTTTAGGATATACATTGCCTAAGTCGCTATTGGCCAGCTCTGCTATATCGAATGTAGATTTCTCATTGGCGTTGAATAACTTCTTCACGTTTACCGGCTATAAGGGAATGGATCCGGAAACTCCTGGAGCTACTTATCCTGTGAGCCGCTCGGTAATGTTTAGTGTTAATGTAGGTTTCTAACGATAAAAATGAAATTAATATGAGAACAACAATATCTGTTTTGCTTGGATGTTTTTTACTGTTGTTTACGTCCTGCAAAGATTATTTGGATGTGAAGCCGAAAGGGAAAATCATTCCCGAAACGGCAGAAGACTATTCTACCATAATACACTATTGGTTGAATCAAATAGAGAAGGGTACTGACGATGTCATTATTCCAAATCCCGATAAGGTGAAGACATTAGAGATGTATGCCGAAGATCTTGACGCTACATTGGCTAGCTCCACTTCAAGCTATACGCCGGCTTATGTAGGAGTGGATATCAATAAGAATCCGTCGGATTACACTGCGCTGTATTCTGTTATTAAAGACTGTAACATGATAATAGGAAACATGGACGATAAGACTTCCGATTTGGCCAAGAAACTGTTGGGTACAGCATGGGGAATACGTAGCATTTGCTATTATAACCTTATGGTGCGTTTCTGTGACGCATATTCCGCTGCTGCCGCACAGACCACAATGGGACTTCCGCTAGTAGACGAATTCGATATGGAAGCCAAGCCTGCCCGTTCTGACTTGCAGGCTACAGCCGATTTTATAGAGAAGGGCTTTAAGACCGCATTGAGTTATAACGTAACCGATAAGGATTATATAATTACTGCCGATGTGGTAAAAGCTTACATGGCAAGATTCTATTTATGGACTCAGCAATGGCAGTCGGCTATCGACTATGCTACCCCTTTATTGGAAACATATCCTATGCTGGATGCTTCACAATATGCTGATGTGATAAACCAGAAGTTCGTTAAGGGTCAGGATGTAATAGTAGCGGCATACACCGAAGACGATGACATAGGAACATCTAACTATGTTTCTGCTCAGGCCGATATCAAGACTCGTCCTGTTTCGGGCAATACCGCAAAACTGTTTGCTTCTTCGGCAAACGATGTTCGTGCAGCTGTAGCTTTTAACTCTAAGCGTACCGTTGCAAAGGTGGTTACATCTAAATTCCGTAGTGAGGAACTTTGCCTGATTATTGCCGAATGCTATGCTCATTTAAATCAGGTGGATGATGCGTTAACTTACTTGAATAAGCTTCGTGAAAAACGAATCACTAAAGATTTCGTTGCTTATACTAAAGACAATCTGCCCGAAGTTTATCAGCAACACATTACTGTAGATGCAACCGGACAGCCGCTTAGCAAATTGATGTCGGCAATATTGTGCGAAAAACGTATGGAACTGTTTGCCGAAGGAAACCGTTGGTTTGAGCTGAAGCGTAACGGAAG
Source organism: Bacteroides sp. CAG:530 (assembly GCA_000434735.1). Taxonomy (GTDB): domain Bacteria; phylum Bacteroidota; class Bacteroidia; order Bacteroidales; family Bacteroidaceae; genus Phocaeicola. The sequence goes on along the minus strand of FR881201.1, from coordinate 27,136 downwards.
CCCCGAGTTCTGGGTTGCCGCTAACGGAAAGAAATACACTACGGCAAAGTACCTTTATACTTTCGCTCTTCCTAAAAACGATATCGACTTGTTCCCAGGATTGGTTGTTCAGAATCCAGGATACATAGAATAAAGAATCAACTTATTCATTTAACAAAAAAGAAAAGATTATGAGATATATATTCTTAATAGTTCCTTGTATAGCGTTTGCCGCTGCTATGTTTACTTCATGTAGCGGTCCGGAGGAACTCACACCAAAGACAAAGTCGTATTCTGAAAACCAATATTTGCTTCCCACCGGAACGATATTAAGCAGTCAGGAGCGCGAAGAGGTACAGCAGGCATGGGACGAATATAATTCAGCCATAAATCAATAAAACAAAAGCTTATGAAATCGTATATAAAAAATAAGATATGCTTCATTCTCGCGTCATTGCTGCTGATTGTAGCAACGTCGTGTAAGGATGACGACAATGCTGACGGGGCGCAAATATCATTCAGCCGGTCTATTTATATACTTCCGGCTATGGGAAGTCTGGATGTTGAACTTCGGGCTACCGTTGCGCCAGAAAATGACGTGGTTATACCTGTAGGTATAGAAGGCACAGCCGTAGAAGGTGAGGACTTTACGGTAGAGAAAAAGGAGTTTGTCTTGAAAGCTGGAGAGACTAAGGCGACTATGACTATTACGGCAAAGGATAATCTTACTTCCGGACGTGAAATCCGTTTGTCTTTATCGCCTACAGAAGGTTACTCATTGGGAAGCAAGAATGTGGCGATGATTCCTGTGGAAACCAAGGAACACGTAATGTATTCGTTCACCACATCTTATTCGCGATTGATGAGCGAAGTAGACGTATGGGTAGAGGTTCAGGGTGAGACTACGGGAAAAAGCTATCGTGCTCCTACCGACATAAAGATTCCTATTACAGTGAATTCGGCTAGCACGGCCAGCGTAGCGTCCGATGTAGAGATTCAAGACGACATGACTTATGTCACTATAAAGCAGAATTCACGTCAGGCTAAGTTTACGGTGAAGATAAAGGACGGAGCTGCCGACTATGTAGGAAAGAACCTGATACTTGATTTGGGTACTCCCGAAGAGGATGCGGTAATGTATTATCCGGGTTCGTTCTCAAGCCTTACGGTGAAACTCGATCAGCTTAGGTTTACTGATATGCTGGGCAAGTGGAAGCCTGTGGCCATAACTAATAAGGATGCTTTTTCTGTGCTTGATATTCCAGAGGAAGAATGGGCTAACTCACTTCCTGAACATAATAATCCGGATGATTATCTGGAGTTTGTTCATACAGACGCTGGGGTAGATAAAATCATTCATCATCTTACAGGTGATTTAACCAGCTATTTCTGTAATCCGGAAGGACATGAAATAGTGTTCGACCATATAGTAAAAGGTTTCCTTGATTTTGCTACATGGGATGAATTCGACATTCCTTATTTCAAGATTCATCAAGTAAACAAATTGTTCTCGAAGACGAAAAAGGAATTGGGAGACGTGTTTATAGGATTGGATAAAATAGACGATGACAATATCGTTATATACTTCCACGAATATACTCCTACCGATTTCTTTGTTCAGACTGCCGAGGATTATGGCTTTGAAGCCGATTACTTCGGAATAACCTATACGTTTACTCGTGTAAAATGATGATTTAATAATCAGCTTGATAAAATAAATAAAGGTTGCCTCGTGATGGATAGCGTGGCAACCTTTATTGTTTTTATATGTGGTGAGTGTTATTTCTCTAATGCTCTGCGCAGTGTATATAGGCGATAGTCGTATTCATCGCGTAAGTCGCGTGTTGGAGCTAAAGCTTTCGCTTTTTGGAATTCCGATTTCAAATCGAGTAGGCAACTGTACCAAAAGGCTTGGCGTACAGGACTTCCTTTATATGAAATGCTTTCTATGGCGGTCATCCCTTTGTAAGGGCGATAGTCTGTAAGCGATGATGAAGAAGATGACGACGATGAAGCACCGCTACTGTTTCCGTTGACATCCGACCAAGTTATCAAAGCGTCGAGATAGCGTGACTGCATGAATCGTTTAAAATCGGCAGGCACTTTACCGGCACGGCTTTCCTTGAACAAGAAATCTTTCAGGTCGGCAACGGCTTCTTCTTGTGTGTAAGGGTCGGCCGACTTGCTTTCGCTTAGCCACATGGCATCTAATTGCACGAATATCAAATTGCCGAAAAATTTCTGTCCATAGTCGGCGGCACTGCCTGTAAGGGCGCAATGATTCAGAAGGTCTGTATTATCAAGCCATGTCATTTGCTGCAATGCTTCGAGCATCCATCTGAAAGACTTGCGCTGTACGTCTTTCGGTACAGACTGAAATGTGGGGTAGCTGTCGCCTTGATATGTATCGTTCAGATAGAAGCCTCCCACTTGCTGCAATACATGCTTTACATATTCATCGGCTTGGTTTATGATGTGTCCGTAAAGAGGGACTCGCTCTTCGTAGGTTAGGTCTTCTTTGTCGAGCCATGCATTGGCGTTGGCTATCATTTCTGCCATGTTCTTGAATGCGATAGCTGCCGAGCGTACAGCGTCATTGCCTAAATCATTCTTCATTCCACGTGGGTCGTAATAGGCTTTTGTACTTTGTGGACGTTTGTACAGCAACAGAGGATTATTGTTGCGTTCGGCTACCCAACTGCGTAGTATAGGAAGCTCTTCGTTGGTTGAGGCTTTACCGGTAGAACCGTACAAATAGTTTAAGGCCCATTCATCGTATACCCCTAAAGTGTGTTGCGCTAACGACTCTATCTCGTGGTACGTATCTTTCGAGTGCAGATAGTTCATCGGAAGATAGTCCATTACCGAGGCCGACAATCCATGCTGTTTGACAAACGATTCTGATCGGAGTGAGTCTATAGGGTAGGCGATAGACCCAGCCATATTATCTGTCAGTCCGAGGCAATGACCGAAACTCTTTAGTAATTGCGAGGTTAAAACAGCATCTACTATTGTACTGTCGGGTGTCAGCGAGCGAGCCTTAGGCTCAAAGGCGGAAACCTGTAAGAACGCATCTTGCTGTATCTGTGATGCCAAGTTGTGTGGCATATAGATATTGGCGTTCAATATTTCGCCAGTCTGTGGGTCGCACCAACATTTGTAGCTTACCTTTCCGGCTGGTGAGAGTACGTAGCGTATGCATGAATGAGCCATGTTATTTGCATCGAAAGTGGAGTCGCACGAATAGGGACGTAATTCTATGGCTTGCGTATAGCCGATTTTCCGGAACGACTTGTTCCATATCTCTGCGCTTTGTTCTACACATCGTTTCCAGTCGTCCGGCAGTAGTGTATCGACATAAAACACAAGAGGCTTGTCGGCTTTAAGGTTCCATCTGTTTACGTAGTATTTGGGTTTACTGCCCTGCATAGACGGGTTGAAATCTTGTCGGGTACTCCATAAGGTTCCAACTCTGGCATCAGCCAACCGCATCTTGAAATCACTGTTTTCTGGGAGCAACATGAATGTGCGCTTTACTACAGCTGTAAAAGGCACGTCTTCCTTGACCGAAAAAATACCGAATAAAGAAATAGATAGGTCATAACTCATGCTGCACGCTACAGATACATTGTCTGAATAAGCGGTAATGCCAGAAATCATCGACCTGTTTTGTTTGAATGAGGCTTTTCGTTTAATCCATCCATCCATGCTGTTGAAGCCATTCGGATCGATGGCGTTCATTTGCTTGTCATCTTGAAAAACATAGTCTGTTACGTCTATAACGGCTGCACTATCGGGCGAGAAAGCCATGATGGAGAACTGCTTGATAATCTTATCTGTGAAACTCTTTGATAATGCCTGTGCAGCTTCTGCGCTTTCAGTACATTCCGGTATTTGTGTAACTTGGAGTACCCTAACTAATGAATCCTGTCGGGCAAACTTGATTTCTATCGGGTCGGATGTACAATAGCCTACGGCCGACTCTTGTGGGTTGCTCATTTTGTCTACCATAGCTCCCATAAGTATTCTTCGTCCGAATATGGTTGACGGTATCTCCATATACACCTTATTGTCCGCCCAATACAGGTTGATAAAGCCATTAGCCTTTACGGTGCCTGGCTTAGATATCAGTTTTTCGTATTTGCTCTTTTGCGGTTCCGTTGCCTTCACCTTCTTTTTGGCAATCACCATAGAAGGGAAAAGCATCACGAAGACAAGCGCCAACAAGATATTATTGAATAATCTTCTGTTTTTCATGATAATTATCTGTTTAGAGCGTTCTTAATTTGGCGGAGCAATAATGCGTAGTGCATACGTGTATTCTTGTCTCCGCTGTTTTGATGCTTCTCTAATAAGTCTCGTATGCGTAAGAAATATCCGTAGCACATGCTGTCTTGGCTTCTCGGTACGAAGTATTCGGCCATTGGTTCGTCGAATCCCGCAATAGGATTGAATAATCCCGCTACAGATGACTGGAAGCATTCGCCGCATCCACATGGCTTGGCTGCCACGTCGCTCAAGTGTTGTAAGAACTCAGCTTCATATCCGTTGCCAGAGGTCAATGACTTGGCGTTCTGGTTCCATTTGATTCCGGCGGTCTTTGCCAAATGTACTATAAAGGCATTCTGCATCTTGATTTGCGCGTTGGTCAGTGTCTTGTTCTGCATGGTTGGTTTCCATATGAACTGATATATATCGTCCATGCATTCTTCTACGCCATATCCCTTGCTTCCTGCTTTTGAGGCGGCAAATTCCACTCGTCCCGGAGCGGCCATCAGTTGTTTCATCAAGACATTGCGTAACACATCGGCGGGGCTGCCTACCAGCGGCAGTACTTGTAAGATATTCGCGTTATCTATCCATTCCATTTCGGCCAGTTGTTTCAGGAAAAAGTCCATCGCTTCTTTTTGCTTTGCCTTATCCTCAATCAGGAGCGTTTCAACAGGGTCGCCTACATGCTTTTCTTGCAGATAAATACCTCCTATGTTGTGATATACATGCATCATGTAGGTGAGGTATTGCATAATTATTCCGTCGTATAAATCCGAGCGATGACTGTAATCATCGTCTTCATTCTTGAGCCATTCGTTCATATGGCTAAGTATATACTTCAGATTGCTGATTCCATATCCTGAAGCTTTTACCGCATCGTCGCTAAGGTCTTCGGTTTGCGAGCGTGGGTCGAGTATTTCAGATTGTTGCTTTCCGTATCTGTATACAGGGTCGGCAGTGGCTTTTGTTATCCATTCTGAAGTAATCTTGTACTCTTCTTCCGGGGTCTTTGCCGACAGAACTGGGGTATAGTTCCAGCGGATAAGGTAATAGTCGTATAGTCCGAAGTGTGGCGGCATCATGGCGACTCCTTTTTCCATATCGCCGGGCTGGGCTACGTAGTTAAATCGCGCGTAATCCATTATTGATGTTGTTGTGCCGTACTTTTGTGTGTACGAAGCTGACCGTAGTGAATCGACTGGAACGACAGACGAAGCACTCATGTTGTGCATGAATCCTAAACAGTGCCCAACTTCATGAGAAACGACATATCGAAGTCCATCCTCCAATACTTCAGAAGGAATCAGGCTATGGCGTGTGCGCTTGTCGGCTTGCGATGTCTGAATGAAGAGCCAGCTGTTAAGCAACTTCACTACATCATGATACAGATAAACCGATGCGTTAAGAATCTCACCGCTTCGCGGGTCTACCCATGACGGACCCATTGCGTTCTCTATTGCGATAGGCGCATAGCGGATACATGAATATTTCAGATTGTCGGCATCAAATTCAGGATCGTTTTTTGGGAACTCACGTGCCTCTATAGCATTTTTGAATCCTATTTTTTCAAAAGGTTCATTCCATTGGCGGACTGCTGCGAATACAGACTTTTTCCATGCCTCAGGGAAGCAACTGTCAATATAAAATACGATAGGCTTTGTTGGGGTGACTTTTTCTCCTGCCATGTAAGCGGCAGTGTCCGATGGCTCCAGACGCCAACGGTTGGCATAATAGATTTCTCGTGTGTTTTGCTTGGCTGCAGAATATACCTTTTTGTCTGTAGGGAATATTCCGATTCGGCTGTCTACTATTCTTGGGCGGTAAGGAACAGAGTCAAGCAGTAAAATGGAGCGTGTCATTTTAGCCGTAAATGGAGCGTCTTCTACCTTCTTCCCTTTACCTCCTGTCAGCGAATATGTGTAGCTTAGGCAGCTTCGGATGGAGAGGTTGTCTTTGAACGATTTTATTCCTTCAATGTATGATAGGCTCTTTTTAAAAGATGTGCTCCTTTTGCGCCCTCCAGAAAGGTTGGTGCTGTATTTATCGAACGGTTCAATAAGTTTGTTGTCGCCGACAAAGAGATCTGTTACGTCGAATGTCACGGCGGAGCTGTCGTTATTGTAGGCTGCGATATCGAAAGTCTGCAATATGGCGTCAATGTTGTTCAGCTTCATTGCGGCGTTTATTCGGCTGTCATTGTCAGAAATGTTGCCGGTCTGTACTACTGCCATATTTATCTTCCCGTTCACTTTATGAAACCGGAAATGTATTGGAGTACTGGGTTTAGAACCGACGATAGCGTTGCCGTTATCGCTGACTTCAGAAACGGTAGACCCTAACAGCATGTCGCGTTGCAGTAGATTTAGTGGCAATTCAAAATAAAGCTTGTTTTTTAGCTTATGTAGAGTGATAAAGCCTTTCGCCGTAGGGTGAGGCGATGCGAACAGTTTGTCGTAGGCCGAGACTTTCTTCTCGGCGATTGTTTCTTTCTTTGTCTTTTTCGATTTAAAAAATGGAACTTCGGCATAAGCCGTCGTTCCACTTAATAAAGACAAAGCTAATAATAAGATTGTAGTTTTCATTTTATTCTCGTTTATCTGCGTATGCAGATTGGTTATTTAGCCTTTAGCTCTTCTGTCGGAACTATGCGGTATAGCTTGTCGCTAGGACGCATACGTTCGGGCACTTTAAACGATACGTGCTGACCTTTCTTTACTACATCTACCGGCTTCAGGTCTACTCTCGCTTCTTCAAGGTCTACATACATAGCTCCCGTTGTTGGTCCTGTGATGAGCAACTTGTCGCCTACCTTTATCTCTGTAGCCTCTATCAAGAACTCAGCCACACCGATGTTTGAGAAGTATTTTATTCCTCGTCCGGCGTATACCTTCTTTTCGGTTGCTTCCGAACCGTAGTTCTTGCTCCATTCGCCAAGGCGCTGTCCCAGGTAATATCCGTTCCAGAAACCACGGTTGAATACCGTTTTCAGACGTTCGTCCCAAACATTTTTTTTCTCTTCGGTAAATGTGCCGTCCAGATAAGACTGGATAGCCTCTTTATAGCATTCTACTACTGTCTTTACATACTCAGGACCACGTGCGCGACCTTCTATCTTGAATACTCTTACGCCGGCTTCTATCATCTCATCCATGAAGCGGATGGTCTTCAAGTCTTTAGGAGACATGATATACTTGTTGTCAACTTCAAGCTCGATGTCGCTTTCCTTGTCTTTTACGATATAAGAGCGACGGCATACCTGCATACAAGCACCGCGATTTGCCGATGCGTTCAGTTCGTTGAGGCTGAGGTAGCATTTGCCCGATACCGCCATGCACAATGCACCGTGGCAGAACATTTCGATACGTACCGGCTGTCCCATAGGGCCGGTTATATGTTGCTCATGGATAGCGTCATAAATCTTACGAACCTGCTTCAGATTCAACTCGCGAGCCAATACCACCACGTCGGCAAACTGAGCGTAAAAGCGCAGAGCCTCAGCGTTGCTGATATTAAGCTGAGTAGACAAGTGAACTTCTTGTCCTATCTGGTTACAGTACGACATAACAGCTACGTCGGCTGCAATTACGGCACTGATGCCAGCTTCTTTTGCAGCGTCTATGATTTTACGCATCAACTCGATGTCTTCATCATATATAATAGTGTTTACCGTAAGGTAGCTCTTTACGCCATGCTCATCGCATGTGCGAGCTATCTCGCGCAAGTCGTCGATGGTGAATGTGCTGGCCGAGCGTGCGCGCATGTTCAGGCTTTCTATGCCGAAGTAGATAGAATCGGCTCCTGCGTTGATGGCTGCGGCAAGCGATTCGCGCGAGCCGACAGGTGCCATGATTTCGAAATCTTTTATAGAATAATTCATCAGTCTGTATTGATATATTTATATTGGGCGCAAAGTTAATCATTTATATCAGAAAGACAGAGGCTTTGCTCGCTAAAAGCAGATTTTACAGGTGGAGGTGAGACGTTACAATGTCATGCGGTTTCGCCAAGAATCATGCTTTTTTTGCTAATTTTGCACCGTAATTCTACAGCAAGAGAAACATTACTGCGATTATGAAGATAAGAAATATAGATTTAGGAGAAAAGCCGGTGTTGCTGGCTCCGATGGAAGACGTTACCGACCCGGCGTTCCGCCTGCTATGCAAGGAGTTCGGTGCCGACATGGTATACACCGAATTTGTGTCGAGCGACGCACTGATTCGTTCAGTGGGAAAGACTATGCTGAAACTTAATATCAGCGATGCCGAGCGCCCTGTGGCTATACAGATATACGGTAAAGACACCGATACGATGGTAGAGGCTGCACGCATTGTAGAACAGGCTAATCCGGATATACTCGACTTGAACTTTGGTTGCCCCGTGAAGCGAGTGGCTGGCAGGGGTGCAGGTTCGGGCATGTTGCAGAATGTGCCTAAGATGCTGGAGATGACCCGTGCGGTTGTCGATGCTGTAAAGATTCCGGTAACGGTGAAGACTCGCTTAGGATGGGATGCTGACCATAAGATAATCGTAGACTTGGCAGAACAGCTTCAGGACTGTGGTATTGAGGCTCTTACCATACACGGACGAACTCGTGCGCAGATGTATACTGGCGAGGCAGACTGGACTTTGATAGGTGAGGTGAAAAATAACCCACGTATGCGTATTCCTATTATCGGCAACGGTGACGTTACTACTCCGCAGCGTGCTGCCGAATGTTTCGATAAGTATGGAGTAGATGCTATTATGATAGGACGAGGAAGTTTCGGCCGTCCATGGATATTTAAGGAAGTGAAGCATTATCTGCAGACAGGCGAGGAGATTACCGGACTTACTACCCGCTGGAAAATGGATGTGTTACGTCGTGAAGTGGCAGATAGCGTGAAGTTGCTCGACGAGCGCAGGGGTATATTGCACGTCCGTCGTCATTTGGCGGCATCGCCTCTGTTTAAGGGAATCCCTAATTTCCGCGACACACGTATCGCCATGCTGCGTGCATCTACACTCGATGAGCTGAATGCGATATTAGACGGAATAGAACAAAACTGGTTGGGCGAATAATATAAGCCATCTCAAGCTCAGTGGGTTATCCCATGAGCTTGAATACCGGCGATATGAACCAACGCTTATACATATGTGTAGCTACTTGGTATACGAAAAACGCTGAAACGAAGCCTACGATGGCATCGATAAGGTAATGCGCCTGGATGTATACGGTAGCACAGCATAGCAAAACGTAGAACGGCGCTAATACGTACGCTAACTTATGATTAACGCGCCATGCCATAATCATTACTATAGTAGAGATGCCTACATGCGAGCTTGGAAAAGCTGCGGTAGGGCGTTCGCCTACTTCTTGCGACGCTTCAACCAAGTCGTAGAAGAATCCCTGGTCTACTCCTGTACTTGGAACCAAATAGTTATTGGTGTTGAAGAAATCGCCGATAGACGGAAATATGCAAGCGTTTACTTTATCCATTCCGATGGCAGGGAAGTAAAACTGAGGCCCCGCTACAGGTAACATTATATATACAAAATAGTAGATAAAGAACGACGTTACCAGCACAAAGCAAATCTTCTCGAACCATTCAAACCGGAACAAGAAATAGTATACCACCACAATGAATATCATGGGGTAATAAAAGAAATATCCCATATTAAACGGCTCGCTGAACCAAATAGAAGGGAAGTTCTGACTGAATATCACCGCCGGCTGACAGTGGAATATTAATTGTTCGGCATGAGCGAACAAGTGATCCAAGTTGGGGAACAAGCGGTTGAACTCGAACGTGTCGGGATACCAATATGCCAACAGCGACATCTGTACAGCCATACGGATAAAAGCGGTAAGTCTGCACGGAAAAGCCTGATACAGGAATATAAGCACAAAAGTAAGCACCACAATTCCCGCACGCTCCAGTAACATCATTCCCGGATGATCCATGCGCGGAAAAAGCAGCAATATCAGCAGTGTAGTCAGTGCATTATATATAAGGCTGATTGTCTCTACGGCAAACAGTCCCTTCCCGCTGTTTACTCTCTCAAATAGTTTTATAGCCATCCTTCTTTCTTATACCAAGCGATAGCTTCTTTTACTCCTCGCTCTAACGGATATTCGGGTACATATCCCAACTCTTTTTTCGCCGGAGTGATGTCACATCGCCAGTTTCTTTGTTTCATTATTTTATACTTATCCATATTTAGCGTGCTGCTCTTGTGCATCAGTCGCGCTACGTTTTCAGCGACGAACGAAATGACCTTCAGCAGGCTTAGCGGGCATACAAAGTGTAGTACCCAAGGGTTTCCCAACTCTTTTTCTATCAACTCAGAAAAAGTACGGCTGTTGTATACCTGTCCGTCGCTCACGAAGTAAGCACGTCGTGTTATCTTTTTCTCGATACTTAGGTAAATGACCTTCACCAGGTCTTTTACGTAGATGAATGTAAGGTCTTGTCTACGGAATCCAGCAGCGAAGTCCACGTGTTTCTGTATAGACTGCGCCATCAAGAAATAATCTCTTTCTCGTGGTCCGTATACTCCGGTGGGTCGGAATATTACATACGGAAAGTCTTTCAAGCTCTGAATATACTCTTCAGAATGTATTTTGCTTATTCCGTAAGCGGTGTTGGGGCAAGGCTTGTCTTGCTCCGAGATAGGGGCGTAGTCCTTTTCGTGTATCGGGCCGAATACGCTGAGTGAGCTGATGTAGATAAACTGCTGCGGCACCATGCCGAGGCGTTTAAGGGTCTCTATGAAATTACGTGTAGCCCAATAGTTTCCTATCTCGAAAAAGCCTTTGTCTTTACATTTTGTCACGCCGGCACAGTGGATGATGTAATCCCATCCTCCATGTTCGCTCTTGTGTTTGTTGAGTTGAGCTTCGAGCGCATCACTGTCGGTAAAGTCGAGTTCCGCGAATTTTATCCGCGAATCCTGCAGATACTTCCGACTGCTGCTTTTGCGTACTCCAGCCCATACTTGCATATCCTGTGCCAGTCCTTCTTCCACCAGAAAGCTGCCGATGAATCCGCTGGCACCGGTTACTAATATTTTTTTGTTCATGGTTATTTGTCTTGTTGTGGCATATTCTTTATCGGCTCTATGTGTACGCTGATGTACGTGTTCGCGCCATAAGCCTCTTTTAGTTTATGCTCAATCTGAGTAGCTTTGTCGTGTGCTTCAAACAGTGGCATGTTGCCATCCATACGTATGTGTAAGTCTATAGCGTAGTTGCTTCCTATACGGCGTGTGCGCAGATGATGAGGCTCGGATACTCCCGGTACTGAAAGCACCAGATTGGTGATATGGTTCTCTATATCATCGGGCAGTGAGCGCTCCAACAATTCGTCAAGGCACGGCTTCAGCTGTTTTACAGCTACGTGTATGATGAAGAAACTCACCACTACAGCCGCCAGCGGGTCTAACACTCGCCAGTTTTCGCCTAACAAGATGGCTCCGCCAATGCCTATAGCCGTTCCGATAGACGAAAAAGCGTCGCTGCGGTGATGCCATGCGTTGGCTATTACAGCCGGACTATCGTATTTCTTTCCTATCCGTCGGGTGTACTGAAATAGCAGTTCCTTAAGCAGGATAGACAGAAGGGCGGCTATCAGCGCTATCCATCCTGGCGAGCTGAGCGTTCCGCCTTTCAGATAGATATAGATCTGTTCGCCTCCGTTCAATAGAATACCGACTCCTACACAGAATAAGGCTACGCCTATGAGCAGTGTTGCGAAAGTTTCGTATTTACCGTGTCCGTAGTCGTGCCCTTTGTCTTCTGGCTTGCCGGATATACGCACGAATACTAAAACAATGATATCTGTTATCAAGTCTGATAGCGAGTGTACGGCATCTGCTACCATGGCAGCGCTATTTCCAAGTACTCCTGCTATAAACTTACACACAACCAACAATACGTTGACAAGGCTACCCGTCAGCGTGACTTTGTAAATCTCACGCTCTCTATGAGCTATGCTTGCTTCTTTCATTTGTAATATTGGGTTAAAGAATGCGGCAAAGATAATAGATTATTAAGTTTCTACCTTAAAATAAGAGAGTATATTAGTCGGCCTTTCCAATAATTTTGCTTACTTTGTATGAACGAATATATTATCACCGCCCTACTATAGATGCAGAAGTTGCGGTAATAATTAAAAAAATACGACTATGGCTAAGAAAAAGAAAGAAAAAAAAGGCGGAAAACGAATGAAGAAGAGAGAACTGGCCGAATTGCTTGTTACCTTTTTCCGCACAAGACCCGAGACCAGTTTTGGCTTAAAGCAGATTTTCGGAAGCCTGAATCTCACTACGCACCCATTGAAGATGCTTTGCGTTGATATAATAGATGAAATGCTCGAAGAAAACTTCTTGGTAGAAACTGAAAAGGGACATTTTCAGCTGAATGGCCGTGGACAGATTATGACCGGTGTATTTCAGCGGAAAAGCAACGGAAAGAATACTTTTATTCCCGACGACGGTGGAGACCCTATTGCGATTTCCGACAGCAACTCGGCTCATGCCATGAATGGCGATAAGGTGAAGATTGCGCTTTCGGCACGACGCAGACGTCATGACCCCGAAGGTCAGGTTCTCGAGATTTTGGAACACTCTGACACTCCGTTTGTCGGTACTCTTAAGGTTAGCAAGAACTATGCGTTCCTTTTGACCGAAACAAATACGCTTGCCAATGATATATTTATCCCTAAAGATAAGCTGAAAGGTGGAAAAGATGGCGACAAGGCTGTGGTAAGGATAACCGAATGGCCCGAAGATGCCAAGAACCCCTTTGGTGAGGTAATAGATATACTTGGTAAAGCTGGCGAAAATACTACCGAGATGCACGCTATCTTGGCAGAATACGGGTTGCCGTATCATTATCCGCAGAATGTGGAGGCGGCTGCCGAGAAGATTTCGGCGGAGATTACTCCCGAAGATTATGCCGAGCGTGAAGACTGTCGCGATGTTACTACATTTACCATCGACCCGAAAGACGCCAAGGACTTTGACGACGCTTTGTCTATCCGTCAGCTTAAACCGGGACTGTGGGAGGTAGGCGTACACATTGCCGATGTATCGCACTATGTAAAAGAGGGTAGTGTAATAGATAAGGAAGCAGTGAAACGTGCCACTTCTGTTTATCTGGTAGACCGCACCATCCCTATGTTGCCCGAACGCTTGTGTAACTTTATCTGTTCATTGCGCCCCGATGAGGAGAAGTTGGCATATTCTGTCATCTTCACGATGAACGAGAAGGCAGAGGTGAAGGATTATCGCATCCGTCACACTGTAATCAAGTCGAATCGCCGCTTCACTTACGAAGAAGCTCAGGAAATTATCGAGACCGGAAAGGGTGAATATAAGGAAGAGATTCTGGAACTTAATAAGCTGGCGCAGATCCTTCGTGAAAAACGTATGGCTAACGGGTCAATCAACTTCGACCGTTGCGAGGTGAAGTTTGAAATCGATGAGAGCGGAAAGCCGCTCAGCGTATATTTCAAGGAATCTAAAGAGGCAAACAAGCTTATTGAAGAGTTCATGCTTTTGGCCAACCGTACTGTAGCCGAGCATATAGGTAAGGTGCCAAAGAACAAGAAGCCTAAAGTGTTCCCTTATCGTATCCACGATTTGCCAGACCCAGATAAACTTGAGAACTTGAGTCAGTTCATCGCACGTTTCGGTTATAAGATTCGTACCGGCGGAACTAAGACAGAGGTATCGAAGTCTATCAACCGCTTGCTGAACGATATAGACGGAAAGAAGGAGCAGAACCTGATAGAAACCGTGTCTCTGCGTGCCATGCAGAAAGCGCGTTATTCTATTCATAACATCGGCCACTACGGATTGGCGTTCGATTATTATACGCATTTCACATCGCCTATCCGTCGTTATCCCGACTTGATGGTGCATCGTCTTCTTACTCGCTATCTGGCTGGCGGTCGTACTGCTCAGGCTGATAAGTACGAAGAACTGTGCGAACACAGCTCGGCTATGGAGCAGACAGCTGCCGCTGCCGAACGTGCTTCGGTTAAGTATAAACAAGTAGAGTTCATGGGCGAGCGTATCGGAAACGTATACGACGGCGTTATTTCGGGTGTTACCGAATGGGGACTTTACGTTGAAATCAACGAGAACAAGTGCGAAGGTATGGTGCCGATGCGCGACTTGGGTGATGACTATTATGAGTTCGACGAAAAGAACTATTGCCTTATCGGACGTAAGCGTCATCAGAAATTCTCATTGGGCGACCCAGTTCAGATTAAGGTAGCCAGAGCAAATTTGGAGAAGAAACAACTTGATTTTGTTTTGGCTGACGATAAGTTGCCAATTAAGAAATAATTAGAATAAAAAATGATTAATGCACTCCTGCTGCTTTATGGGCGGCAGGAGTGTTTTTTTTGTGATCAGTCAAAGCGTTTCAGTAACACTTTTCATGCATGTAAAGTTATCTAGTAAAGGAATAAATAAGGAGTAAAGTAATTCAGTAAAACAACAACAAAAGTGTAAAGTGAAATCAGTCAAAGTCAAGTCGTCTTACTTCGACCGATACGCACGCTCACACCGACCGATACGCACGCTCATATCGACCGTTACGCACGCTCACATCGACCGATGTGAGACAACTTCAATAATATAAGCGATAGATATGCCTCACAGATACCGAAGATTAGCAATAACTGTGATTTTGGTGGCGCACTGATAAAGTCAGGAATAATGCATCGTAATCACTAAAAAGCGGACGGTTTTGCACGGAAATTTATCACGTTCCCTCTCGTTTTACGTAAAATCAGTGTATTTTTAGTGGAAATTTTCAGTTTTTTCTGAATATAATTTGGAGGATAAAAAAAAATGTCTACCTTTGCACTCGCAATCGAGAACAACGCATTGCAGACACGATGGTGCCATAGCTCAGTTGGTAGAGCAAAGGACTGAAAATCCTTGTGTCCCCGGTTCGATTCCTGGTGGCACCACTATCGATTCGGTAATTTCTCATAACCCATTGGAATTCAGTCATTTCAATGGGTTTTCTTTTATACTCCAATACGCAAATTCCAGCCGATTCGAGTATCTGGAAATGTCCCATTCGGTGGCTTTTTCAGAGTCCCTTTAAAAAACCACCGTTTGCACTATATTTCGCTCATTTACAATAATTTGCGCTAGTCATTTTTGGGAGCAAAAACATACTTTTGCATACCTGCTTGAATGTAATGGAAATAGCGGAAAAAGAAAAGCAAAAAAGATTCTTCATTTACTGACAAATATAAGATCAAGGGAAACAAAGAGAATCTTAAAACTAAAAAAACGGTGGTTTTTCAGACCATGCCTACAAAAAAGCCACCGATTTTAACTTTTTTACCGACTTCCAACTCATCTTTCAAGTTGACAGAATAACTAATTGTATTTACCAACTTAAAGAAAAAAGTTATGAAACAAGGAACAATGAAGATTCTGTTTTTCGTTCTCAAAACGAAATTATTAAAAAATGGTGAAGCACCTATTCTAATGAGGATCACAATTAACGGTCAATACGAAGAAACACGAATCCAAAGAAGCGTTCCTCTCAAACTGTGGAACGCAGCCAAAGGATGTAGTAAAGGAAAAGACCGGGCTTCCAATGAACTCAACAGTTATTTATCTGAATTAGCCACGCGAGCATTGGAAAAGTATAAGGAACTTATACTGGAGCAGGCAATATCCACTCCCTCCTTAATATTAAAACGTGTATTCGGCAAGGATACGGAAATGCGTACCCTGCTTGAAACAATACGACAAGAAATCAAGGAGATGGAGAAAGTTGTGAATATTGACTATGCACCAGTGACCATCAACCGTTACAAAAATGTACTAAAAAAACTCGAAAATTCCATTCCTACATTTTATGACAAAGAAGATATTACTTTCCATGAACTCACTCCGGAATTCATAAAAGCCTTTGACCTTCATTTAAAAACAGAAGTCGGTTTATGCCGCAACACTATTGTTCGATATATGAAATGTTTCAAGAAAATCACAAATATGGCACTGGCAAAAGGTTGGATGAAGAAAGATGCGTTTTATGGATACAAAATGGAACAGGATGAAACAGCTCCTGTATTCCTCACATATGACGAATTACAGACCGTTATGAATAAGGAATTCACTATACCCCGCCTAGCACTGGTACGGGATATTTTTATTTTCGCCTGCTTCACTGGTCTGGCATTTGCCGATGTGTCCACGCTCAAAAAAGAAGATCTGATGCAAGATAATAATGGAGACTGGTGGATCAGAAAAGGAAGAATCAAACTGATGCATCGGCGTAAAGCATCTTCCATCTGTAACATACCTCTACTTCCCGTTCCGCTTGCCATACTAAAGAAGTATGAAAATAATCCTGTTTGCATCAAAAAAGGATGTTGTCTCCCAGTTCCCTGCAACCAAAAAATGAACAGCTATCTCAAAGAAATAGCAGATTTCTGCGGAATTAAGAAAAATATCACCACTCACGCTGGTCGGCATACATTTGGGACTACCATTACGCTCGCTAACAATGTCCCCCTACAAGACGTATCAGTTATGCTTGGACATGCCTCTACACGAATGACACAACATTATGCCCGGGTAATGAATGCTAGTCTAAAAAATTCCATGCTCAATGTTAAGAAACGATTAGCACAATAAACGTAAGCATCCGACGAACCAATATAAATACACGCATTATATTGATATTAATATTAATTGTGACCTCACTGTTCAGAACCGATGAAAGCATTGCTTCTCCAGGCTCCGTAAAGGCATATACCTTGTACCACTTTTTGTTTGAGGTGCAAATTTTGCACCTCAAACTCTCGAATTCATCTTTAGTGAATTAGCACCCGGTTCATCATGTCGCACACTTTCTGACAACTGTCCTGATCCGCACAAGCAGGATAGAGGAATGAATTGGTTATAATTACATTTTTGTCCAAAAGGATGATATTTTTATCTGTGCCATTTCAGACAGCATATATTTCTTATCTTTACCTTTCTGTTCCAACAGTTTAGCTCTAGATAATTCTCTTAGATCAATCTTTATTTGCTCTTCGGTTAATTCTAATTGTTCTTTTAGTTCTTTCTTTGTAAGTTGTCCTACAACATAAATAGCAGCAATTTCTTCAGCCATTCTAAGAGCTATTTTATCACTAACCCCAGAAACAAATTCGGAAACAAGTGCAGTACCTATAGAAATAGAAGTTAGTTTATCTACATTCACATTATTATGCTTTACAGCACTACCTACTTCACAACTTTTCACACTCATAGCAGACGCATTTTCACACCTATTCACATCACTGGCTTGTACATCACCAACAACATCTCGATAAGTCATACTAAAAACAAAACGCTCATTATTCAGTATTTCAATCACGCTATTATTATAGTAAAGAGGAGCAAACTTTTTAATATTACGGCTTCCCGAACCTAATTCTTCACCCCAACCCAGTTCACGAAATACCTTGAACAATAATGGATTCTTAGTATAGTTTTCCAATTCATCTATACTTATAGAACCTGTTCTCAAAGAAGACGTGAACTTTGTGGCATTACAAGTCCTTACTTTATCAGAAAATATTTCAAATTTTCATTGGAAAAGAAAGACAAAACCAGTTATGAGCATAAACGGCAGAACGGAGAGCGTCTGATTGTCAGCCATTCGGAGAAACGGGCAAAGAAAGAGGCTTACAATCGCGACCGTGGCATTGCACGACTGAGAAAAGCCTACAAGAGTGGGCACATCACGAAGCAGCAGGTCAATAAACGAGGATACAACAAGTTCCTTGAAATCAGCAAGGATATAGAGGTCTCCATCAGCGAGGAGAAGATTGCCGAGGACTGCAAGTGGGATGGTCTGAAAGGATATATCACCAATACAGACCTTGATGCCGAGCGTGTCATTGCCCAATATCATGGCCTATGGGTAGTGGAACGTGCTTTCCGTATCTCAAAAGGGACTTTGGAGATGCGTCCGATATTCCACTTCACGGAAAGGAGGATTGAGGCCCATATCTGTATATGCTTCATAGCTTATAAAGTGTATAAAGAACTGGAGCGGCTCATAGGCATTAACAAGATTGACATGAGTGTCGATCATGTGCTTGATGCCGCTAAAACCATAACCACAATCAGGATAAAAATGCCTGAGAACGGCACTTACTTTACGAAAACGCTCTTCCTTACGGAGAAGCACCTCGCAATCAAGTCGCTTTTTGACCCATCCAAATGAGATTTTTGTTTAGGGTGGCGCATTGACGAAGTCAGGAGAGCGCAGGTCATGGGCGATAGTCAGCATCATACGCTTCCTGGATTGGAGGAGTTCCGTGTTTTCCAAGTTGGAAGCTTCCAGCTGACGCCGGTATCGGTTTCGCCGGTTCAACTCCCGATGTATAATGATATAAAGTAAAATAGTCAGCAATGAAATAAAAACAGCAAAGGTAGAAACCGTATAAAAGGACCGTTTCCGTGCCTTGAGGAACTGCATGTAACGTTCCTCAAGGCGTCGGTCAGTCTCAAATTCAAAATCTCTGATGATACCGTACAATCTGCAGTTTAATGCCATATTGTTATTGAACAGACGCTCCATTTGTACCGGCAGACGTTCACGCTCAGTCTCCTGCCGGCCGGTCAGTTCCCTGTTTAAAGAATGAAGTATACTTGCAGTTGAGACCTTCCGGTCTTTTTCCGCAGGTTGCAGCCGTTCCCGTTTTTCCTTCTGTTCCGAATAAACGGATTTTCTCTTCTTGCGTTTAAGGAAGGACCAGAAACTTTTCTTCGGAACTTCCTCTTTGACTTCAATAGGCGCTTTCTCATCGTGGACACGGGATGCAATAATCGGGATTTTCCGGTTTATGATTTCACCGGCTTCACGAAAACGGCTGAACGTATGTATTACCGTGTCAAGCAACTGTTCCTTTCTCTCCAGAAGCAGGCACAGCGAATCTATACGTACCCGTTGTCCGGATGCATGGACATATTGCTTCAAGAACTGTAATGTGCCGCATACCTCGTTTCTCTTTTTCTGATAAGTACTCCGGTCGTCCTCGTCCCACACACTGACCGTCTCTCCATAAGTGCCCAGATCCAACAGGCCGGCGTAGGCTTCTCCGGTCAAATGCCAAAAATGAAGCAGTTCCTGTTCATGCTGTTGCAAACAGTTGCGCTTCATCTGTTCCTTACGGAAGAAATAAGTAGTAAAAGAGAGCAGGGCAATCAGAGTAATATATCCTATAAATATTTTAAATCTCAGCCACATGATTCGTTTTGTTATTCTTTATCCTTTTCTTGTCCTAACGACTCAGGAAAATAATAGGCGGATAATAGCAGTGAACATACACAGACCATTACCCGCCTATCAATTCAGTTATTATAATTATTACCAATCTTAGAACACACTATTATTTCATCCAAGCATAATAATAACCTTCGCTGTGAAACGATTATAATCAGTCCAACAGAATCGACCCTATTAAAGATAGTAACTTAACATCAAACCAAAATAAACCACAAATACCCTTGAACTACCTAGTATTGGTTTATATAAAACACAAACGAATTTCATTCTAGTCATTTAACTTGTATAATAAAATACCATCAATACTATTCCCTCATAACAGAACAGCTAGAACAACTGACGAGCTTTCTGCTTTTCTATCGAAACCATTATACCATAAATCTCATAGAAAAATTAAACCGATAAATCAAAGCCCTCGCTTTCCCTTCGAGATGATACAAAGAAATAGTACAACTTGTTTGGAAATCCTCAATATAGATATACCCAATTCATAGCTGGAACTTGAATAGGGATCAATTTATGATTGTATTTGAAATACTATTTTCTTTACATAATTATGAATATCCCCAATAAAAAACGTATTTTTTAGATATGCGAATATTATGTTGACTATTTTCATCATCCATAAAATAATACAATCAAATTATTCAATAAGTGCAGCAAATCCTCCATTACGCGCTAGTCGTATTACTATTTTATCTTTTTGGTTTACAGAGCGTTCATATCTTTTATAATCCATAGCTTGACGATTAGCATTGATTCCATCTTCAAATGCAACCATTTTATAGCCCCTGTCTTCGTTTAAAAAATCCAAACTAATCTCAAATATACGCTCTGAGTTACGATTATTAGTCATTCCTCCAATAAACCACTTTTCTCCTTTCCGTTTAGCAACAATTAAATATTCACCAATTCGAGCATCCAACACTTTCGTTTCATCCCATGTAACAGGTACCCGTGTAATAAATTCAGTACAATCCGCATTACGATAATACAATGTCGGATTGTCGGCTAACATCTGAAGTCCACTTTCAAAAATAACGAATAATGCTAATTGATAAGCACGTGTTCCTATACTTGCAGAGTTCGGTCTTTGACTACAATATACATTGGGCTGCATACTTAACATAGCACCAGGAGTATAGTCCATCGCCCCCACTGCATTTCTCATGAAAGGCATAAAAATACTATTATCCGGAGTGGCCCCTCCCATCTGTTCCATACCTCTTACACCTTCATACGAAAGTACATTAGGATATTTATATTCTAATCCTTTAGGAGACACAGAACCATGAAAGTCTACAAACAGCTTATATTTAGCAGCTTCTGCTGCTACACGTTCATAAAAATTCATCATCCATTGATCGCTTCTGTCCATAAAATCTATTTTTACACCTTTTACTCCCCATTCTGAGAAAGTCTTAAATAAATCCATATTATTTTCCACAGTCAACCATGTTAGCCAAAGAACTATTCCCACATTCTTCTTTTCAGCATAGCGAATCAATTCATGAACATCAACTTTAGCATTCGGAGTATACGGGTCGCGCGTACTTTTCGCCCATCCTTCATCCATAATAATATATCGAATGCCATACTTCGAAGCAAAATCAATATAATATTTGTAGGTTTCCAGATTATAACCCGAAACAAAATTCACATCAGGTCCATAAGGAGCTGCATCATTCCACCATTCCCAACTCGCTTGTCCAGGTTTAATCCATGAGGTTTCTAATAAGCTACAACCAGATGATAGTCTACATGACATCGTATTTTCCACCAATTGTTTATCCTCTTTAGCTATTACGAAATAACGCCATGGAAATCCTCTTTTCCCTGTAGTTCTTGCAATATAGGCTGCTTCCTCCAATATTTTCATACTTCTATCCCCGTCTTCTTCAAACTGTATAGGAACTTTCGGAAAAACAGCTCGTACACTATTCTTTTCACCTCCCTTTACAAACATACATGGATAATCAAACACCTCTGTCTCACCAAGTAATATCGAATATTTTTGGGGGTAACTAATCAGCAATGGTAAAGTTGCCATCGTACTCTCCAACCTCACATCCCCACTCTTCAAATGTAAATAAGGTTCTTCATAAGCGGTCTTAAATCCCCCGGTTTGTTGCAGATGAAGTTGACATTCTGATGGAAAATTCAATTGCATGACTTCATTCATGATCTCGATATTTCCTCTTTTCTTCATAATAAACCGATAAGCAATCCCATCATTAAATGCCCTAAATTCCAAAGAATATCCCCCTTTAAAATCCAATAGCAACTTAGAATACTCATTCTCTATTGTTGAGAATTTCAATGGAACAACAGGATTCAACATTTCTTTTACATTCCACTTCTTCTGTCCTTGCAAATGGGGATGTTCCCCCAAGATTTCATTATTTAATTCCAACTGTAACCGGTTGTTCTCCAATAATATCACATCTTCACAGGAAATGGTATAAGATATTTCATCTGATATGTTTAATGCCAATTTTATGTTTCCATCAGGTGAAAACAACTCAATATTTTTTTGAGCCTGCACATTTAATGCCAACAAGCAACAGATAATTTGCAATACAACCTTTCTCATATTTTTTTAAATTTAATAAATAAAATTATTGTTTAATACCTTCACTCCATAACCGACCTAATACCCTCGCTCCCTCCGCATTCGGATGTAAATAAAAAACTCCTCGTTTACCTTCTTGAGGGGTATGGTATTTTTTATAATGCTTGCGAAAGACCTTAAATCCTTTTGTGTCTCCGATCATAGCCCTACCCTTATTCTTTCTGCCAAGTCTTTCTATCGCAGCAAAATAAGTTTGCAAACGTTTTAATCCCTCCTTAAGATACATAGCACTATTATACGTGTTAGGGCTATACCAGATAGGATAATGCAACACCACTTTTGCCTCGGGAAATCGAAAACATAAGCTATCAATAATCAACTGCATATTGCTTTCATATTGTTCAGCCGAAACAGGTGCTCCATTGGTTCCGGTACAAGCGCTATCATTTACTCCCAAACAAAAAGAAAACACAAGATTTCTTTTATCTTTCTTATATAGCTCATCGGCTTTTCTTATCACATATTTAAAACCACCTTTACCAGGAAGGAAATCAAAAGTTGTATAACCACTTTTTCCACAATTTACAGACTGTACATCATACCCCAAACTATCTAAATAAATAGTTGTCCATTCAGGCGGAGTAATTTTCAAGTATGTAGCTTCTGTAATACTATTACCAACAAATACAACATTTATCTTTTTTTCTGGGGGAAAAGGAAACTTTCTATGCGGACATATTTTTCGTGCAATAACACGCGCCATAATCTTCGTACCTTTCTCATTAGGATGTACTTTGTCATACACACAATCATCCTTTCCAACCAAAGGTGTATGTAAATCTATAATGTCAGCACAAGTTGCCTTGGATATATTATCTATCATTGGCATCATTTCTTTTACAAGAAGCTGATCCTCTACAGGAAGGAAATTATCTTTAAACGTTGGAATGGGATAACAAATAAAGACTTTCGGATGACTTGGCAAAGTCTGAAAAGAATGTATAAATTCAATATAATCACTTTCAAAATTATCTTTATAAGCCCAATTCTGCGCTTTCGCATCATTTGTTCCCATTTTTACAATTACAATATCAGGATTCCACGCAAGCACTTCTTTATATCGCTCTTCATTCCAATATGGATGATCTCCTTTTTTCAGCACTGTACGTGCTCCAATACCATAATTGCGAACAATATATCCATTTCCCAAAAGGTCTTGCAAAATGGAGGGATATTTTTGTTCATTTGGTAAAGCTATATTTTCTGTAATACTATTACCAACACAAGCCACTTTTATCTGGGCTTTTATATTAATAGCCCATCCTATCAAAACTGAAATAATTAAAACTCTATACATACTTATCATTACTTAAACATTTGTGTTTTATTCCAATCATACGGAAATGGAATCTTCTTATAATAATCTAAAGAATAACGAGGCGATTCATACACCTCAGGAATAGGCATTTGAGAGTACTCCTTGAAAAAAAGCAAGCAAGCATCTCTCCACCAAACAGCCTCACGCTCTTGGTTCTGAAGTAAATTCTCCGTGCTCGTAAATCGTTCTCCATCTATTACGTCCTTTAATGAGGTCCAAATACTCTGCATGGTTCTGACCTCTTCTACACCCTTATAATAATGATTAACAAGCTCATTCCATAATGTCTGTCCCGATTTCATCTTATATTCCCAAGGAAGACGATGAAACCAAAGTAAATATCTATCTGGACAAGTTTTTAAATTTTCAAAATATGCTCCAACCAATTTATGATATTGACCTGTAGCCCTACTGCCTTTATCTGTTCGATCAACCCCTATACTATCTTTTGTTACTTGGTGATAATCATAAGCCGTCCATAAAGGGTCATCATGCCATGGCTCCGGACCATTGTGTGTATGAAAATTCATAATATGATTAAGCCCTAAGGGCATCATATAATTCACAGCTGCCTCCCGTGAAATCAACATCATTCTTTTTATCGAATCTATTACATCTTCCCGATTAGAGAATGTCATACGCACCCATTCCTCTGACACTTTTTCGCTTGTCAAATCCGGATTCCAAGCCAATCTTCCAAACGCATGCCAATTAGCCTGTCCAAACAAATATCCCGTCCAATTTAAATCAGTTCCTACATTTGACACTCCAGCTATTGCAGACATTCCACAAGTTTCATGATAATTCTGAAGAATCTTCGATACTGTATTTCCTTTTCCATCCCCATAAACATCCGATTGCAATGTCTCCTCAAATAAAGGTGCTAAATATACTAAATGCCCTGCATGTCCCAGATTTTCTTGTGTAATTTGAAATTCAAGAGATAAAGCTGTATTGGGCATTTTCCCAAACAATGGATGAAATGGTTCTCGTGGCTGAAAATCTATTGGTCCATTTTTAGTCTGCAAAAACACATTTTCTTTAAATTGTCCATCAAGAGGTTTAAACTCATTATATCCAGTAACAACCCGGTCGACATGCCGCTCATTTTTATAAACAAAAGCACGCCAAAACAGTATACCGCCATAAGGTTGCAATGCTTCGGCTATCATATTGGCACCTTCAGCGTGAGTACGTCCATAATCTTGCGGTCCAGGTTGCCCTTCCGAATTTGCCTTTATCAAAAAACCACCAAAATCCGGAATGTATTCATAAATTTCTGTTACTTTATTTCTCCACCACTGCTTCACTTTGGGATCCATTGGGTCTGATGTATCCA
This sequence comes from Bacteroides sp. CAG:530, assembly GCA_000434735.1. GTDB lineage: Bacteria > Bacteroidota > Bacteroidia > Bacteroidales > Bacteroidaceae > Phocaeicola. Next base: position 2,295 of record FR881201.1, on the reverse strand, counting down.
AATTACCAATTTCCTGTGGAGCACTAAAACGGGCAGTAAGAAATACCCGAATGCCATAAGGACGGAAAGAATCAGCCAACCCTGCAGCTTTTATCAACCACTCTGTACGCAAACTTTTTGCATTTGCATTCACATTATTCAATACAGTACCATTAATACCTATTGAAGCGTTTGCCCTCGCATAATCTACACATCGTTGACTTCGATAGAAAGGCAAACGTTCCCAATCCCATAAAGAATAACCTGCATATCCTCTTTCAATTGTTCCATCTAAGTTATCCCAATGATTCAATACTCTATATTTAATTTTGGGAACTTCTTTGACAGACACCCCATCTAATGATTGATGTGTTTGAATTAATTTCAAATAATGAAAAATTGCATACAACAACCCTTGATCCTTTTTCGCAACCACAACTGTCACTTTTTTTTGCTCAATCTGCAACGAACGGATTATATATCCTTCATCTCCCAAACTATCAAGTTCTTTTGCACAAAGAAGGGAAGTTATTAACGGAGAAGACTCCACGTTCCCTACCAACAAACAATTATCCTTTACATCATGCGTTTCTTGTATAGTAAAACCAAGTAGTCCTTTCAATCCATTATATAGTTCTGTTTTTGCCACCAATTGTTTTTGCGTTCTTGCAGTGAAAACAATCGAACTGTTTTTTATCTGATAATATCTTTTTAACGCAACATCTTCAATTAAGTGATAACGTAACCACAATTCATAGCCACTTTCTGCAAATATTTCATTCACTTGCAATAAAATCAGCAATGCACTAATACAAAAAGCTTTTAATTTATACTCCATAATTCTTTTTTTCTTGCAAGGTGCTTAATCCACAAATAGAATTCTATATTTGAGAGACCAAGCAACCTTACAAAAATTTTACTACTAATTTATTTAACTACTCCTGAAAACATCCAAGTTGTTCCAATTCCCCAATAAGTGAGAAGATTTCAACAAAAGCACCTTATATATTGAAAATTACGTGTAAACCTAGCCTCTTGATTGCCAACTTTTACAGTAACTATACAATCGTTACCAGGAAGTTTAGGAACAAGCAAATAAATAATACTATTTTTCACATTTAGAATTGACGCCTCTTTTTGGTTAAAAAATACCTTGATTTGTGAGATATCTGTTCCAAAATTAGCTCCCTCAATAACCATTCTAGTCGCCATTCCACCTTGTATTGGGAAAAAATCTGTTAAAGAAATAGGAAGAGAAGGATCATATTCTGAATTTCCCGCCTCATTCTTAGAACAGGAAAAAACAATTGTAACAATTACAATTATAACTACAAACTTTATGTATTTTATTATTGTCATTTCTATATTCTTTATATTTGATTAGTTTCTATTATATAATTAAACAGCGGATATCATTAATCATGGTGGATGTCTTTCTATAATATTCATAAGCATTTTAATTTAAAAGTATAACAAATAATAACTATTCTAATAATAAAAATCACAAGTCAATTATATTGCAAATGTAAGTTTTCAAACTTCCATTCCCTCAGAATATTTAATCAGTATCTTTCTCTTAGCACAAATATTTACTATATTGTCGCTATAATACACTTTATCAGCTTGTAAAAACAAACATATGCACTCCCAATATCTATCTAACATACTACTGGCACGTATTTACACTTCATAAAATTACTGCACTTCCGCTAAATGTTTTTGTCGAAACTCTTTTGGCGTACATTCATACTTTTCACGGAACACCTTGAAGAAAGTTACTTTATTCGAGAATCCTGAATCGAATACAATTTCATCAATCGTCTTTTTCGTCGTCAGCAATAAATCTTTTGCTATATGCAAACGACATTTCTTTATCAAATCCGTCGGACTGTCCTCTCCTATCTCTTCCATCTTCCGATAGAGACTCCGGGGACTGATTGCCAGCCGATCGGCGATATAACGCGGCGTTAAATCCTTGTTTGTTATATTATCATTGATTATCTTCAAAACCGATTGTAGGAACTTCTTCGACTCTTTGTGCGTTAACTTTCCATCCGACTTTTCAAAAGAACTGATCGGCGAACTGAAATAATTTTTCAACACCTCTTTCCGTTCTATCACCTGACAGACAGAAATACGAAGGTACTCTGCACTAAACGGTTTCGTGATATACATTTCCGCACCGGCAGAAAGAGCCTCCATCTGTTGTTCCATCTCGTGCCGTCCGGAAACCACAATAATAGGAATATGCGCCGTCTCTTTCACCGATTTGATCCGCCTGGTCATTTCAATGCCACCCATTCCCGGCATCATGAC
>FR881200.1 GCA_000434735.1 Bacteroides sp. CAG:530 | reverse complement strand
AAATATGCGCTATTTTAATTCCGCCAACAGGTGTTATTATCTGTTTTTGTACATATTTTCATAATAATTCTGATAGTCACCGCTGGTTACGTTTTTTACCCAGTCTTGATTGTTCAGATACCAGATTATGGTTTTCACTATGCCGTCCTCAAACTTTGTTTCAGGATACCAGCCAAGCTCGTTCTTTATTTTTGTAGGGTCAATAGCGTAGCGCTGGTCATGCCCCAAGCGGTCTTTCACGAAAGTGATTAGTGAATCGTTTATCCAGTCTATGCGTATCTGTCCGTTTTCGTCGAGTTCTTTTTTCTTCAGCGTCTGTCGGTATGCCGGTTCCTCCTCCATCAGTCGGTGTATGGTGGCTATGGTGAGTTTTACAATTTCGATATTTTGTTTTTCGTTATGTCCGCCCACATTATATATCTCACCATTCTTTCCGTTGCATACTACCATATCGATAGCTTTGCAGTGATCTTCTACATACAACCAGTCGCGCACGTTCGTTCCGTCACCGTATACAGGCAGGCGTTTTCCCTCTAATATATTTTTAATAATGAGTGGAATCAGTTTTTCGGGGAAGTGATACGGGCCATAGTTATTAGAGCATCTGGTAATGGTGACAGGCATTTTATATGTGTCGCGGTATGCGATGATTATAAAGTCGGCGCTGGCCTTTGATGCGCTGTATGGGCTATGCGGACAGAGAGGCGTTTCTTCGGTGAAAAAGCCTTCTGCACCAAGTGAGCCGTATACTTCATCGGTAGAAACCTGATGGAAGCGTACATCCTTTCTCCATGTGGGGTATCCATATTCATCTTTGCCCGTTACCCACGCACGGCGTGCTGCGTCGAGTAGGTTCTGCGTACCCAATATGTTGGTCTGTAAGAAGAGTTGTGGGTCTTCTATGCTTCGGTCTACATGACTTTCGGCTGCGAAGTTTACTATATAGTCAAACTTATAGTCGGAAAACAATTGGTCGACAAGGCTGCGGTCGCAAATGTTACCTTTTATAAAGAAACAACGTTCGTTATCTATATCTTTCGATATAGTTTCAAAGTTGCCAGCGTATGTCAGTGCGTCTAAAATCACAACCCTGATGTCTTCGTGTCTCGATAAGATGTATTTAATGTAATTGGAGCCGATAAATCCGGCAGCTCCTGTAACCAAATAAGTTTTCATTTTACGTAATCTTCTTTTTTACAAGCTGCAAATTTCGGAAAGTTTTTTGATTCCGCAAAGCATTCTTTTCATTTGTTTAATTCAATTACTTCCAAATTAGAGCAACCTCCGTTGTGCAAGTCTACACGTATCAGTGTTCTTACTGCTTGCTGTCCGTACAGCCCGGCCGCTCCTGGGTTAATGTGAAGCATGTGCAGCTTGTCATCGTACATCACTTTCAGAATGTGCGAGTGTCCGCTGATGAAAAGCGATGGTGGGTCTTGTCTTAGTATTTCCCTTACTGAAGCGTCGTATCGTCCGGGATATCCGCCTATGTGTTTCATCATAACATTCACCCCTTCGCAGTCGAAGCGGAGAGTTTCTGGAAACATGATTCTAATATCCCTGCTGTCTATGTTACCGTATACAGCTCTAAGCGGGCGGAAGTTCTGAAATTTCTCGGCCACTTCTACCGATCCGATGTCGCCGGCGTGCCATATTTCATCGCATTCTTCAAAGTATTTGTAGTATCGGTCGTCCCAATAGCCGTGGGTATCCGATAATATACCTATTCTTTTCATCTTTTTTTTGTTTATATGAACAAAGGTAGTAATTTTGAAGAAACCTTAAAATGTTTGTGTGAAGATAGACTATGAGTAACAATTATAGATATTTCAAGCGCGATATCAGTTGGCTGTCGTTCAATCATCGTGTACTTCTTGAGGCCGATGATGAAGAACTTCCTATATATGAACGGATAAATTTCATATCAATTTATTCGTCTAATCTGGAAGAGTTCTACAAAGTACGTGTAGCTGAGCATAAGGCGGTGGCTTCTGGCGGAAAGAGCGAGGATGAGACTGTAGATGAGGCTCACGAGATTATTCACGAGATAGCGAATATCGTCAACCTTCAGCTTGATGACCGTGTGCGCATTTACGAGCAGGGCATATTGCCTACTTTGCGTAAGAATCACATTATATTCTATCAGTCGAGGCGTGAAGTAGAAGAGTTTCATAAAGAATATCTGCAGCGTTACTTTACCGAAGAGATATTTCCGTTTCTGCAGCCCGTCAAGGTAGAGAAAGATAAGGTGCGCATGTTCTTGCGCGACCGTCGTCTGTATCTGGCCGTGCGTGTCATTTCGCGCGAAAGCAGCAATCCCGAATATTACATTATAAAAATGCCATACAGTAAGGCTCCGCGTTTTGTGCAGTTGCCCTCGCACGATGGCTATTACTATATGATGTTTCTTGAAGATATCATAAAAGACCATCTGCAGGAAGTCTTTTTCGGCTACGATGTAGATTGCAGCTTCTGCTGTAAGATATCGAGAGATGCCGATGTGTTTGTAGACGATGTTCCGGCAGAGAACGTGGTAGAGAAGCTGAAGGAAAAGGTAAAGAAGCGTAAGATAGGTGCGATAGCTCGTTTTGTGTACGACCGTAATATGCCTGCCGACTTTCTTGCGTTCCTTACAGATGCGTTTGGCATTAGTGAGGAAGAGTTGGTGCCTGGCGATAAACATCTTAATTTGGAAGACTTATCGTCTTTGCCTAATCCTAATCCAGACTTGCCTGGCCTTGTTAAGCCTGTGTCTATGCATCTTGACGGACTGGAGCATAAGCATTATATGTTCAGACGTGTGGCTAAGCGCGACTTGCTGTTGTTCTATCCGTACCATAGTTTCGATCATTTTACTCATTTCTTATACGAAGCCGTGCACGACCCGTCTTGCCGTGAGATTATGATAACTCAGTATCGTGTGGCAGAGCATTCCGAGGTGATAAACGCGCTGATAGCCGCAGCCCGAAACGGAAAGCAAGTCACCGTGTTTGTTGAACTGAAAGCTCGCTTTGACGAGGAGAACAACTTGCAGACGGCAGAGCAGATGCGCAATGCTGGTATACGTATCTTATTCAGTATACCGGGACTGAAGGTACATGCCAAAGTGGCTCTTGTACTGAGGCGTAACGCTCAGGGCGAGCCAATACGCAGCTACGCTTATGTAAGCACGGGTAACTTCAATGAGCAGACCGCAAAGATTTATGCCGATACGGCTCTTTATACTTGTAATCCGACATTGGTTAACGATTTGCATCAGTTATTCCGTTTCTTGTGTGGCGAAGAGAATAATCCCGAATTCCGTCAGTTGCTTGTGGCGCGCTTTAATTTATTGCCAGAGTTGAAACGGATGATTCAGAACGAAATTGATATCGCTCAAAGCGGTGGACGCGGACGCATCGTGCTTAAGATGAACGCTCTTCAAGACATTGCCATGATAGACGAACTTTACCGTGCCAGCGAAGCCGGGGTAGAGATAGACTTGATAGTGCGTGGTATCTGTTGTTTGGTTCCGGGCGAAAGCTTCAGTCGCAATATCCGTGTTACTCGTATTGTAGATACTTTCTTGGAGCATTCTCGTGTTTGGTATTTCGGTAATGGCGGCAACCCGAAGGTATTTATCGGCTCGCCCGACTGGATGCGTCGTAACCTGTATCGTCGTATAGAGGCGGTTACACCTATACTCGATGGACGCTTGAAACAGGAACTGATAGACAAGCTCGATATTCAACTGCGGGCCAACTGGAAGGCATGTAAGGTAGACAGCAATCTGCAGAATATCTTCAAGCGTAATCCCGATGAGCCAAAAGTGCGTGCTCAGTACGATTTTTATCAATATTTGCAAAACCGGTTGGATGAAGATAGTTGAAAAACTGTATCTTTGCGACGATAATGCTTTAAGATTGATGGATAAACAATTGCGCTATAATGATTTCTCTAACTTCTTGTCGGAATATTTTCCGTACAAGGTGCAAAAAATATCGTTGAATGCCGGATTTACTTGTCCCAACCGCGATGGCGTGAAAGGATACGGCGGCTGTACGTATTGCAACAACCAGACTTTCAATCCCGCTTATTGCCGTACTGAGAAGTCGGTTACTCAGCAGCTCGAAGAAGGAAAACAGTTTTTCGAGCGGAAATATCCGCAGATTAAATATTTGGCTTATTTCCAGGCGTACACCAATACGTATGGTGAGCTGGAACGCCTTAAGAGCATGTACGAAGAAGCCCTGTCGGTAGATGGGGTAGTAGGGCTGGTTATCGGTACCCGTCCTGATTGTATGCCCGATTCTTTGCTCGACTATCTGGAAGAGCTTAACAGACGTACGTTTCTGCTGGTAGAGTATGGCATAGAAAGTACCGACGACCGTGTACTTCAACGCATAAACCGTGGGCATTCGTTCGCTTGCTCGGCAGAGGCTGTAGAGCGTACGGTTATGCGTGGCATTAAGACCGGAGGACATATTATAATAGGTCTGCCGGGCGAAGCGTATACTCATGGCACACCAGATGAAAGAAAAGAAGCATTAAATGTAATGTGCGACCGTCTGTCTGCCTTGCCTCTTACTACTCTGAAGCTGCATCAGTTGCAGTTGATACGCGGCACCCGCATGGCGCACGAATACGAACAGAATCCCGAAGATTTCAAACTCTATACTGCCGACGAATATATTGACGTGGTGATAGACTGCGTAGAACGCTTCCGTCCTGACTTAATACTGGAACGCTTCGTTTCACAATCGCCTAAAGAGTTGCTCATAGCTCCCGATTGGGGACTGAAAAACCACGAGTTTACAGATAAGGTAAAGAAACGCATGATTCAGCGCGATGCTTGGCAAGGAAAATTTTGGAAAACTAGTGATAATAAATAACAAAAGCTATAATTTAAACATATACGATTATGGAATTAAAAGGAAATGTACATTATGTGGGCGTGAATGATAGGAACAAAACATTGTTCGAAAACTTGTGGCCGTTGCCCTACGGCGTGTCTTACAACTCATATCTTATAGCCGACGACGATGCCGTAGTGTTGGTAGATACAGTAGATGTAGCCTTCTTCGAAGTCTATCTGAAGAAAATTCGTGCCGTGATAGGCGACCGTAAGATTGATTACTTAATCATCAACCACATGGAACCAGATCATTCAGGCTCTATCTCACTGATTAAGCAATATTATCCCGACATCGTTTTGGTAGGAAACAAGAAGACCTTCGATATGGTAGACGGATACTACGGTGTAGGTGGCGAACGAAAAGTAGTAGCCGAAGGCGATTCTTTGAAAGTTGGCCGTCATGACTTGCACTTTTATCTTATCCCGATGGTACACTGGCCCGAAACAATGGTAACATTCGATTCTACAGACGGCATTCTCTTCTCGGGCGATGCCTTTGGATGTTTCGGCGCACTTAACGGAGGTTGCATCGATAAGAATATCAATACCGAAATCTATATGGGCGAGATGCGTCGTTACTACTCTAATATCGTAGGTAAGTTCGGCAACCCTGTGCAGAAGGCATTACAGAAATGCAGCGGACTCGATATAAAGATGATTTGTCCAACACACGGACCGGTATGGGAAGAACAAATCTCTGAAGTAGTGGCTATGTACGATAAGTTGAGCCGTTATGAAGCCGAAGAAGGTGTAGTGATAGCATACGGCACCATGTACGGAAATACCGAACAGATGGCAGAGGCTATAGCCGAAGAACTGAGTGCTCAGGGCATAAAGAACATTGTGATGCATAATGTCTCTAAGACTCCTCATTCTTTCATTTTGGCTGATATATTCCGATATAAGGCATTGATAGTAGGATGTACCACTTATAATATGAACCTCTATCCCGAAATGGAGGCTTTGCTTAGCAAGGTTGCCGCACGCGATATGAAGAACCGTCTTATTGGTTATTTCGGATCGTTCACATGGGCAAGCGCAGCCGTTAAGAAATTAGGCGAATATGCGGCTCAGTTGAAATTCGAAGTTGTAGGTAATCCTGTAGAGATGAAGCAGAGCATGTCTGCAAGCAGCGAGCAGCAGGCACGCGAGTTGGCGGTAGCTATGGCCGACCGTCTGAAAGCTGACCGTAAATAAATTGAGTTATGATTCAGAAACTGTATTCAAAGAATAACGATCCGGCAGTGCTTCAGCATATTGTGGACGTTCTTAATGATGGTGGTATAATAATTTATCCTACCGACACTATGTACGCTATGGGATGCCATGCCTTGAAAGAACGTCCTATAGAGCGTATCTGTAAACTGAAGGGAATTGATCCGCGTAAGAACAATCTCTCTATCATCTGCTACGACTTGAGTAATATCAGTGAATATGCCAGGGTAGACAACGCTACGTTTAAGTTGATGAAACGCAATCTGCCGGGACCGTTTACCTTCATATTGAATGCAGATAGCCGCCTGCCCAAGATATTCCGTAACCGTAAGGAGGTGGGCATCCGTGTGCCCGACAATAATATCATCAGAGAGATATGTCAGTTGCTCGATGCTCCCATCTTGACTACCACATTGCCGTTGCGCGATGGTGAGGACGTAGAATACGCTACCGACCCTGAGCTGATAGACGAGAAGTTTGGTGACGATGTAGATATGGTGATAGACGGAGGAATAGGCGGCTTAGACCCTTCTACCGTTATAAATTGTTGCGACGGAGAACCCGAAGTGGTGCGTCAAGGCAAGGGCGTGTTAGAGGAATAAAAGACCATATATAAATACAATTCTTTAGATATTTATGTTATTACAGATATTGACCGTAGCCCTCAACGTTACTAAGGAAGCTGATGTGGCTAAACTATTGGATAGATTAATAAATTGGAGTGTAGAAGTAGGTAAGGATGTAATTGGCGCACTCCTTATATATATAATAGGTAGGTTCATCATTAAGCAGATAAGCCGCTTGTTGGCTAAGTTGTTAGAGAAACGTAAACTGGAAGTCAGTGTGCAGACCTTCCTCAAGAGCTTGGTTAACTTGTTGCTTAATATGGTGATGGCGTTTGCCATTATCGGTAAGTTGGGAGTAGAGACTACCAGTTTCGCTGCTTTGTTGGCTTCTGCCGGTGTCGCTATCGGTATGGCGCTTTCGGGCAACCTTTCTAACTTTGCCGGTGGATTGATAATCTTGGTGTTCAAACCGTTCCGTGTAGGCGATTATATCGACGGACCGGGTGCCAGCGGTACTGTAAAGGAGATTCAGATTTTCCATACCATCATTGCTACTACGGATAACCGTATAGTTTTTGTTCCTAACGGACAGATGAGCAGCAATGCTGTTACCAACTATAGTAAAATGTCTACCCGCCGCTTGGAGTGGACTTTCGGCGTAGAGTATGGCGAGGACTTCGACCGCGTAAAAGATGTGTTGCAGAAAATCATCAGTGCCGATAGCCGTATACTTACTACTCCCGAACCGTTCATCGCGTTAGGCGAGCTTGGTGCCAGCAGCGTAGATATCAAGGTACGCGTATGGGTAAATGCTGCCGATTATTGGGATGTCCACTTCGATATGAATAGGATAGTGTATGCCACATTCAATAAAGAAGGCATCGGATTCCCTTATCCTCAGCTTACAGTACATCAAGCAAACGATTGATAAAACGAATAAAAGCTTGCTTTGGCAGGCTTTTATTTTTTCTTCTTCCTCAACTCTTCCGCTATGCGGTAATGTAATTCCGCTTCAGATTCTTTTCCGGCTTTTTTCAGTGCATCGGCAAATATCTCGTGCCCTCCGGCATGTTTGGGTTTTAACGAAGTCGCCTTGTCGAGGTCGGCTATTGCTCCTTCCGTGTCGCCAGTGTATAGGCGTAGCTTGCCACGGTTGTATACCGCCTTGAACTCTGTGGGGCGAAGTTTTACGGCTTGGTTGAGGCACTCAGCGGCTTCTTCCATCCTGTTCTCGTTGAATAGCGTTACACCCTTGCGTACCCACGCATCCACATATTCAGGATACATTTCTATCGCCTTGTTATAGTTGGCCAATGCCGCTGCTGGGTTATGCGCTTGTGTAATACACTCGTTGCCCATTTCATAATATTCAAAAGCATATTTTTTCACATCCTGTTTTTTCTCGCGCATCCGCTCTTTCAGTTGCCGGTTTTCTTCTTTCAGTCGGTTTATGATATTCAGCTTGCGACGTATAAAGCGTTGCTGTAGCGGTTGTTCTATGTCGTAGCGAGAATGGATAGCTTTGAAGAAATGCTCCAGACATTGCTCAAACTGACCTTTGTTGAACGCCTGCACGCACGCCACATACTCCTCGTCGGCTTGCGCCTGCTTCATAGCTCTGTTTACAGCCTGACTGTCGTTGAAGCGTTTTGCAAAGCTTACTATTTCGGGGCGAACAAATATGTCCGACCTTGATACGGCTTTCTTCAGACAAATGCCTTCTAGCGAGGTGCATCGGCTCAGCGCTACGTAAGTTTGTCCGCCGGCAAACACTCCTCCGGTGAAGTCTATTACTACACGACTGAATGTCAGCCCCTGGCTCTTATGCACGGTGATGGCCCATGCCAGGCGGATGGGATATTGGGTGAATGTGCCCAACTCTTCTTCCTCTATTTTATTCTCGGTTTCGTTATAGTGGTATCGAATATTACTCCAACTCTCCTGTTTTACGTCGAACTCATTTCCGTTTTCGGTCACTACGTATATAGTTCCGTCTTCATCTATGCCCGATATGGTTCCGATGGTGCCGTTCACCCATCGCTTGTTGATATCGTTTTTTATGAAGATAATCTGCGCCCCTGGTTTTACTGTCAGCTCCATCAGCGTAGGGAGACTGTTCTCGGGAAAGTCGCCTTTTATTTCCCCTTTCAGTAAGATTGGTTCCGACGGAAGTTCTGCCAGTCGCTTTTCGTTTATGTAGTCTACGTTGTCTCTTTTGGTAGCCAGTGTGATGTACATATCGTTTTCTCCCTCGTTAGTGGGCGTGCCGTATCGTGTGTTAAGTAACTGAAGGTCGGCGGTCGAAGCCATGTTAGTACGTATATGGTCTAATATGCTTACAAACACCTTATCCGTTTGGCGATATACTTTGGTCAGCTCTATAGCTACTAACTCCATCTCCTGAAACACCCTTGCCGAAAAGAAGAACGGGTTGGGGTAGAAGCGGTTAAGTATCTCGCGCTCGTCGCTCTTTACTACCGGCTCCAATTGAAACACGTCGCCCACCAGCAAAAGTTGCTTTCCGCCGAACGGCTCGCGCATGTTTTGCGAGTATACACGCAGCACCTTATCTATAAAGTCGATAATGTCTGCCCTCACCATAGAAATCTCGTCGATGATGACCAACTCTATGTTCTTTATCAGCTTGCGGTGGTCGGACGAATATTTCAAAAAATCATGCAGTCTTTTCCCTCTAAGGTTCGGGTCGTCGGGCAATAGCGGGTGAAACGGCAACTTAAAGAAACTGTGCAGAGTGCTGCCTCCAGCGTTGATGGCGGCTATGCCCGTAGGAGCCAGCACTACATATTTCTTCTTTGTGTTTTGGCATACATACTTCAGGAACGTAGATTTTCCAGTACCCGCCTTACCCGTCAGGAAGACCGAGTGCCGGGTATACTGGATGAGTTTCAGAGCATTCTGAAATTCAGCGTTATCTGTGTCAATAGGTGTGTTTGCCATGCCGAAACAATGATTTAATAAATGCCTACGTTGTTTGTTCCTTTATTGAAGTTGTCGAAGTTTCCGTTTATTTGCTTTTCGTTTTCCGGGTTCAGTTCGATAGCCTTTTTCATATCTTCTACCGATCCGTCCTTATCGCCCTGCACCAGTTTTATGCGTCCGCGTGCTTGGTAGAGCTTGGCGTTCTGCGGCATCAGCTCTATCGCTTCTGTATATACGTCGATAGCTTTTCCCATTTCTTTCTGTTCGCTAAGCAACTCGCCTTTCAGCAGATAAGTCTTTTCGTTGAACGGGTTGATTTCCGATACTTTGTCTAACAATGCCAGAGCCTCGTCAGCCTGTCCGGTGGCAGCCATGATACGTGCCTTCAGCAGCAGTGCGTCTTCGTCTTCAGCGTTTTGTGTTAGAATAGCTTCTATGTCGGCCAATGCGTCGTTAGCCTGACGCATACCCCACAGTACTTCGGCTCTCAACTGCAGTGCTGGGGTGAATGTCTCGTCTTGCGCTATGGCTTTGGTCAGCATTACGATGGCCTGTATCTCGTTGTTCATGCCACGTGCGGCACGTGCTGCAAGGAAATATGCCATGATATTCTTTTCGTCTGCCTTTATCGCTTTTTGGCAAGCGTCGTCCATGCTCTCATAATCTTCTTGAATGAAGCAGATGTTAGCTAGTGAGATGAGCGATTCCACATTGTCGGGGGCTATGTTCAGCACCTTGTCGAGTGTGATGCGTGCATCGTCCAATCGTTCCGACTCTGCATATGTTGCTGCCAGATATTGCAGTGCTTCTACGTCTTCTTTAATTGCGGTAGCTTGCTCCAGACATTTTATGGCATATGGCAGTTGGCGCATGCTGCGTGCCCGTATGCCGTCGTATTTTAGTATTTCGAAGTTTTTCTTGTCTTTCTTTTCTTGTTGGCTTTCGTTGGTTTTGTTTCCTCCGAACAGTGATGATAGTAAACCCATAGTGTTTTTAAAGTTGATGTTTTCTTAATGGGTCAAAGATAGTGCAAACCGCGTGGACTTCAAAATTTAACGCTTTTATTGTTCTCGTTTCTATTTTCTGTAAGATGTTGTGACTGTTTGTTCCACGCCATTCACTCTAACCTTCACTTCGCGTTGCTGTGGAGAGTAGAGTTTCCAAGAAGTTACCTTTCCGTCTTTCCAGCTGAAGTCTACCTCTATGTTGCCCCTTGCCTTTAGTCCGCGTACGTTTCCATTGCGCCATTGCGGGCATGAAGCTGGCATAAGTTCTATAATATCGCTGTGCGACTGTAAGAGCATTTCAATCATAGCCGCCGCAATGCCATAATTGCCGTCTATCTGCAGAGGTATCTTATGACTTGTAAACAGATTGTCCAGCATGTTATACGAAATAAGTCCTTCTATCATGTTGTGTGCCTGTTCTCCATCATGAAGTCGTGCCCAAAGCAGACTGCGCCATGTCCATGCCCAAGAGCGTCGGCTGTCGCCCGTTGTTTTTCTGAACATCAGTGACTTGCGAGCTGCCTCGGCCAATGCTGGCGTTTTATTGATACTTATGGTGCTTCCGGGGAAAACAGCGAACAAGTGCGACGTGTGACGATGGTCGGTCTCTGGGTCGCGGTCTATCATCCATTCCATCAGGTTACCTTTCTTTCCTATTTGCGGTGTGTATAAATGGGCTGCCATATCTTGCAGCTGTTCTGTCCATGAATCGTCAACGCCAAGAATTTGCGCAGCCTTTATGGTATTCATGAAAAGTTCAGCTACTATTTCTTGATCGTGAGCCACACCGTCTTCTCCTCTCGGACCATGCTCTGGCGACCATCCGAATGGAACAACCAATGTGCCTTCTTTAACACTCTTCAGTTCTGGATATTTACTTACGTCAACAGGCTGATAGTTGGAACAAAAACCTTTGCCACCTTCGCCTAAAGACTTCAGATGTTTCTGCCAATAGTGGCAAAGTTCTTTCATCATGGGATAGGCACACTGTCGCAGGTATGTAGTGTCGTTGGTAAACGCATAGTGTTCCCATAGATGAAGCCCATACCATGCGGCTCCAGGTAGGTTGACTTGCCATCCTCCCGCTCCGAATGGATTGTGCGATGTGTATACTATCCATCCGTCATTATCAGGAGTTGTTTCTACTGGTTCTCCTATAGCCTTCAGATACTCTCGGGTATTCTCTTTGAAAGGCTTGCGCATAGCATTGAGATAGTAGAGCATAGGCATATGGCATTCCGAAAGATTGCCAACCTCGGGTAACCAGTATACCATCTGGAAATTTATGTTGCTATGATAGTCGTTTCCCCATGGTGCCGCTATCATTCCGTTCCAAATGCCTTGCAGTCCGGCAGGCAGACTGCCGGGACGCGAAGTTTGAATCATAAGATAGCGTCCGAATCTGAAAATCAATTCCTCAAGTCCGTTGTCCGCGTGCGTCTCACGGTAAGCAGCTAAACGTTTAGGTGTGGGCAGTAAGCTGTTGCTGTCTGTTGTGTTGGCTATATTTAATTCTTGTCGCTGGTAAAGGTTTTGATAATCGGATATATGTGCTTTTAATAGTTTATCGTATGAGCGACTTGTAGCTTGTGCCGTCTGTTGTTTAAGTCGCTCTTTTGCCGAAATGCCCCTAAATCCATTTTCGGCGTTCATCTCATAGTTGGTTGCCATATATATTAATAAGGTGCAATTGTCGGCACCTTTCAAATGCAAACCATTTTTGTCGGATGTCAATTGTCCTCCTTCATGTGCAACTTTTACAAGCGTTTCGCACTCCATACCGTTTTTTAAGCGACTATAGAGCGATAGTTCCCGGTTGTGCGTTGTGGTTATATCCTGCTTTCTTTGAGTAACGAAAGAAAAGTGCAAGTCGAGTTTCTTACGCTTTTGCGATTCATATCGTATCACCATCACCTGATTTGGGTAGCTGCAGAATGCCGAACTGCTGATATAATTTCCGTTCCTTTTTGCCGACGATTCTACAATGCCTTTATCAAGAGTAATCTGTCTTACAAAACCAGATTGCACTGGAGCATTGAAGTCTACAATCAGGTCGCCCACAGGTTGGTATGAGCCAAAGCCATCATCGTTTACTTCAGGACCGCTAACGTCATATCCCTTATCGCCCTTATTGTTTATAGTTCCCGCATTTCTTCCTCCCGACCAGAACGATACCTCGTTCAGCGAGTAACGGTCTCTCAAATTACCATGAAAAACCGAAGCTGCCAATCTTCCGTTGCCTATAGGATAAGGTTCCGCTTCCCACAACCTTATTGGGTTAGGATATTTTCCGTGTGTGATACTGTCGCAACTCTTGAGCAAGTAGTTCGTACCTTCTCCTTCATGCCATGTTTTTGCAGGCTTCTCTTTCCTGATGCCATTATCTTGATTCTCAAATAAAACGGTATATGCTGGAGTGTCCGACCACACACTATGGTTGTCGGCATTTTGCGCATTGGTAATGCCAATGTTGAGTAAACAGAAAACAATTAAAGCGTAAATTTCTCTCATATTTCTTCTTGCTGCGTTAATTAATAATTTATCGGAACTATTAGTAGCTATCATCATGAAGGATTACGGATAGATCTATATTTTTTCTTTGCCATATTATAAAACATTTCATATTACAAATATAATGTTTTATCATGATAATCAATCAAAATGTCTTTTCTTGATTTCTTTATGCTCATTACGGCATAATACATGAATTTACATATCTTCCATCGACAAGCCTTTGTATTCGATTTTGTATCTTTTAAACTTTCCGGTAGCTTGGAAAAAATGCCCGGCTTTTTCTTTGCTTTTCTATCCTTATTTTTCTTTTATTTCCGAAACAGCGGTTTCGGAAACCGTGGTTTCGGAAATTATTCTAATGTTTATCGTTTGAATTATAGATTGTTATTTGCTAATATTTGATGCATGCTTTTGTATCTGAAAAATGTGTTTTTCCGAAACGGCTGTTTCGGAAGTTTTTTATGCCATTTTAAATAGTCTGTTAGTTCTTGGGTTTTGTTGTTTTTGTGTATGTCGTATCCTTTTACTAAAAGCGAAAAAACTCTTATTGCTCATTGCTGAGGCTATATCAGAAAATCTGTTTTTTGAACCACGCTCAGAAGTCTTCTGAGTCCGATACTTACTCTATTGTGATGCGAGAAAAAAAGATTTCGATGCTTCAAACAAACCATCGCAATGTTTCAAGTGAACCATCGCAATGGTTTACTCGCTTTATTCCGATGCTTTAAGCGCACATTTTATGTGCTCGATTTTTACAGAGAATAAGTTCGTTAATAGTGATATAGAACAAAGAAGTCTGTAAAACGAGAATAAAAAATAAGTTGTGGGGAAATAAATATAATAAGTGAGCCGAAAGCGGGACTCGAACCCGCGACTTACTCATTACGAATGAGTTACTCTACCAACTGAGTTATTTCGGCTTTTTATGGCTGTCCGGATGTTTTTTCATCCGAAAGCGATGCAAATTTACTGCTTTCTTTTTATCTGCAAAATGAAAAAGAGTTTTTTTTGATTTTGGACAACCTATCTATCATAGCCGGGAAAATGTAGTATCCCGGGCTATGACGGTGCTATTCTTTAGGGCTGTACAGGGTCAACTTCTTTCAAGCTCTTTTCTATATCATCTTCGCTCAAAGAGAAGTTGGTAAGGTTGCCGCTCAGGTATTGATCGTATGCGCTCATGTCTATCAGTCCATGACCAGACAGATTGAAGAGGATGACTTTTTCTTCGCCTGTTTCCTTGCATTTCAACGCTTCTTGCACTGTAGCCGCTATGGCGTGACAAGATTCTGGAGCCGGGATGATACCTTCGGCTTGTGCAAAGAGACATCCAGCCTTGAATGAGTCGAGCTGCTGAATGTCAACGGCCTCCATCAGTCCGTCTTTCAGAAGTTGCGACACTATGACTCCGGCACCATGGTAACGCAGACCGCCTGCGTGAATGTTGGCAGGAGTAAAGTTATGTCCCAATGTAAACATAGGCAACAACGGGGTATATCCGGCTTCATCGCCAAAGTCGTATTCAAATTTTCCTTTTGTCAACTTAGGACAAGAAGCAGGTTCGGCTGCCACGTAACGAGTCTTTTTGCCTTCCAAAATAGAGTGACGCATGAACGGGAAGCAGAGACCACCGAAGTTAGAACCACCACCGAAACAAGCAATGATAACATCAGGATATTCGCCAGCCATTTCCATCTGCTTCTCGGCTTCCAGTCCGATAACGGTTTGGTGCAAGGTAACGTGGCTCAATACAGAACCGAGGGTATATTTACAGTTGGGAGTGGTACGTGCCAATTCGATAGCCTCTGATATGGCAGTACCCAGTGACCCCTGATGATTAGGATATTTGGTAAGAATATCTTTTCCGGCACGTGTAGACATAGAAGGCGACGGAGTAACCTGTGCGCCGAAAGTCTGCATAATGCTGCGGCGATAAGGCTTCTGCTCATAGCTAATCTTTACCTGATAAACGGCAGCTTCCAATCCGAACAACTTTGCTGCGTATGAAAGAGCGCATCCCCACTGTCCGGCACCGGTTTCGGTAGTGACGTTGGTAACGCCTTCTTTTTTGCAGTAGTATGCCTGCGGAATGGCTGAGTTCAACTTGTGCGAACCTACAGGGCTTACGCTTTCGTTCTTAAAGTAGATGTGTGCAGGTGTTCCAAGAGCTTTTTCAAGTCCGTATGCGCGTACCAGCGGAGTGCATCGGTAGTTCTTATACACCTCGCGCACCTCTTTAGGTATTTCAATCCACGCATCCGTTTGGTTCAACTCTTGCTTGCTGGCTTCTTCTGAAAAGATAGGATACAAGTCTTCCGGTTTCAGTGGTTGGTGAGTAGCCGGACTGAGCGGTGGCATGGGTTTGTTTTTCATGTCCGCCTGAATGTTATACCAATATTTAGGGATTTCCGTTTCCGGAAGAATAAATTTTTTCTGTTTGGTGCTCATAATAGTATTTGTTTTCTTTTTGTTAGATTGACGGCAAAATTATGTAAAGAAATGATAGTAAACAAAAGAAATAGCTATTATTTTGTTATTGTGTTCCAAAAGACGTATGGTTTTGTCGTTGTTTTTCCTCTAAAACCATACTAAACGAAAGTTTTTTGCTGTAGAAAGTAAAAAATCGCTTTTTACATTTCAGACTTTTTTCAATTAATCACTATCTTTGCATCCCGAATTGTGATGTAACCAAAATGCAGCGTTTAGTGAAGCAGATAAAACATGAAGGTGTAAGCTCGCTTTCGGGGTGGCAACAGACACCTTTTATTACGATGGAGAAGCAAGAAGTTTTCCATCGTGGTATTCTCTTTTCTTCATTTACGGGCATGTTGCTTCATCTCTTTTTTTATGCAACTAATATTTTTTATGATATATTGATACCTGGAATTGCCGATTGGTAAGTCCAGGTATTTTTTTATTTGATAGATAAACTAAAAGAATTATTACAATACAAATATATAAAGGAGTATATGGAACCACTAAAACATGAATGCGGTGTAGCTATGATAAGACTACTTAAGCCGCTTGAGTACTATCAGGAGAAATACGGTACCTGGATGTACGGGCTGAATAAACTTTATCTTTTGATGGAGAAGCAGCATAACCGCGGTCAGGAAGGTGCCGGACTGGCGTGCGTAAAGCTTCAGGCTAATCCGGGAGAGGAGTATATGTTTAGAGAGCGTGCCTTGGGTTCCGGAGCCATTACCGAGATATTCGGCACTGTGCATTCTAACTTTAAGGACCTGACAGAAGAGCAGCTTCATGACGCAGACTATGCCAAGCGTTATCTGCCGTTCGCTGGAGAACTCTATATGGGCCATCTGCGTTATTCCACTACCGGAAAGAGTGGTATATCTTATATACATCCGTTTTTGCGTCGTAATAACTGGCGTGCTAAGAACTTGGCTTTGTGCGGCAATTTCAATCTTACTAATGTAGACGAGATTTTTGCCGAACTGACGGCTCACGGACAGCATCCGCGTAAATATGCCGATACGTACATCATGCTTGAACAGGTGGGGCATAGGTTAGACCGTGAGGTGGAGCGCATATACAGACAGTGTCTGGAAGAAGGACTTGAAGGCATGGATATAACTCACGCCATAGAAGAACGCATCGACCTGACTAATGTGCTTAAAACATCGGCTCCGCAGTGGGATGGAGGCTATGTTATTTGCGGTATAACAGGTAGCGGCGAATCGTTCTCGGTGCGCGACCCTTGGGGCATACGTCCCGCCTTTTGGTATGCCGACGATGAAATAATGGTGCTTGCTTCAGAGCGTCCGGTAATACAGACTGCGCTGAATGTGCCTGCCGATAGCGTAAACGAGCTGTTGCCCGGTCAGGCTATATTGGTAAATAAGCAAGGAGAACTTAGATTGAGCCAGATTATAGAGCCCAAGCAGAAGAAAGCCTGCTCGTTTGAGCGCATCTACTTTAGTCGTGGCAGTGATATAGATATTTACCGCGAGCGTAAGTTGCTTGGCGAGAAGTTGGTAGAGCCGATACTGAAATCAATCGACAATGATGTAGTACATACGGTGTTCTCTTTCATC
This sequence comes from Bacteroides sp. CAG:530, assembly GCA_000434735.1. Classification (GTDB taxonomy): domain Bacteria; phylum Bacteroidota; class Bacteroidia; order Bacteroidales; family Bacteroidaceae; genus Phocaeicola. Next base: position 3,372 of record FR881200.1, on the reverse strand, counting down.
CCTAACACGGCAGAAGTTGCGTTCTATGGTATGCTGGAGGGATTCGACAACTATCTGAACGAACTGAAGGTGCAGCGCATAGAGGCTTTGGGACATAAGCCAAGTCACGTAGAGCTGGAGCAGATACTGTCGCAGCGCATTCGTAGCGAGAAGGTTGCCATTAAAGATATTAAGTTGCGTACTTTCATAGCCGAAGGTAATACGCGTAACGACCTTGCCACACACGTTTACGATATAACTTACGGCAGTTTGGTGCCATATCACGATAACTTAGTGATAATAGACGATAGTATAGTAAGAGGTACTACGCTTAAGCAGAGTATCATCAGTATACTAGACCGCCTGCATCCTAAGAAGATAGTAATAGTGTCATCGTCTCCTCAAGTGAGATATCCCGATTATTACGGCATTGATATGGCAAGCATGGAGCAGTTCATAGCTTTCAAGGCAGCCATCGCTTTGTTGGAGGAGAGAGGAATGCAGCATATCATTGAGGATGCGTACCGTAAGTCGAAAGCGCAGTTGGGTCTGCCTAAAGAGGAGATGAAGAACTACGTGAAAGACATTTACGCTCCGTTCACCCCCGAAGAGATATCAGAGAAAATGGTGGCGCTGCTTACCCCGGCAGGAACTCAGGCTAAGGTGGAAATTGTTTATCAAACCCTCGACGGACTGCACGAAGCTTGTCCGGAGCATCAAGGCGACTGGTACTTCAGTGGCGATTATCCCACACCGGGTGGCGTGAGGTTGGTAAACCAAGCCTTTATAGACTACGTAGAGCAAATATATCAATTCTGAATACACATATATAAATTATAGATCATAGATTATAATAAGAATGAGAAATGTAACATTAATCCTCGACGACGGGAGCCGCTTTCATGGCAAGTCGTTCGGTTATGAGAAACCGGTGGCTGGCGAAGTAGTGTTCAATACTGCTATGACCGGTTATCCTGAGAGCTTGACCGACCCTTCGTATGCAGGTCAGCTTATGACTCTGACATATCCGTTGGTAGGTAACTATGGTGTGCCTCCGTTCACTATTGAACCGAACGGAATCCCTACTTTTATGGAAAGCGAAAAGATTCATGCCGAGGCAATTATTGTGAGTGATTATAGCGAAATGTATAGCCACTGGAATGCGGTGGAGAGCTTGGCCGACTGGCTGAAGCGCGAACACGTGCCGGGTATTACAGGTATCGATACGCGCGAGCTTACCAAGGTACTGCGCGAGCATGGTGTTATGATGGGAAAGATTGTATTCGACGATGAGCCGGATAACATCCCCGAGGCTACCTATGCCGGCGTGAACTATGTAGATAAGGTATCGTGCAAAGAGGTGATTCGTTACAACGAAGGCGAAGGCAAGAAAAAGGTAGTCTTGGTAGACTGTGGCGTTAAGGCTAACATAATTCGTTGTTTGCTGAAACGCGATGTAGAAATAATCCGCGTTCCATGGAATTATGATTTCAACAATCTGCAGTTCGACGGACTCTTCATCTCTAACGGTCCGGGTGACCCGGATACTTGCGACGCTGCCGTGCAGAACATCCGCAAGGCTATGCAGAACGAAAAACTTCCTATTTTCGGTATCTGTATGGGTAACCAACTCCTGTCGAAAGCCGGAGGCGCTAAGATCTATAAATTGAAATACGGACACCGCAGCCATAACCAACCAGTGCGTCAGGTGGGAACGGAGCGTTGCTTTATCACCAGCCAGAATCACGGCTATGCGGTAGACAATAATACATTAGGCACCGACTGGGAACCATTATTCGTCAATATGAACGACGGCTCTAACGAAGGTATACGCCATAAACGCAACCCTTGGTTCTCGGCACAGTTCCACCCCGAAGCTGCCAGCGGACCGCTGGATACCGAGTTCTTGTTCGATGAGTTTGTGAAATTGTTATAATCAAGAAGAAACGTATGAAAGATAATATAAAGAAAGTATTGCTATTAGGTTCCGGAGCTCTTAAGATTGGCGAGGCTGGAGAATTCGATTATTCAGGTTCGCAAGCTCTGAAAGCGTTGAAAGAAGAGGGTATCGAGACAATTCTTATCAATCCTAACATCGCTACGGTGCAGACATCAGAAGGTGTAGCGGATAAGATTTATTTCCTTCCGGTAACTCCGTATTTTGTAGAAAAGGTAATCGCTAAAGAACGCCCGGATGGTGTGCTGTTGTCGTTTGGCGGACAGACTGCATTGAACTGCGGTGTGGCTTTGTATCAGGCAGGTGTGTTCGAGAAATACAACGCTCGTGTGCTGGGAACTCCGGTGCAGGCTATTATGGATACCGAAGACCGAGAGTTGTTCGTTAAGAAGCTCGACGAGATTAACGTAAAGACTATCAAGAGCGAGGCGGTAGAAAATATAGAAGATGCGCGTAGAGCGGCTAAGGAACTGGGTTATCCGGTTATCATCCGTGCGGCGTATGCGTTAGGAGGTCTTGGCTCAGGCTTCTGCGATAATGAAGAAGAACTGAACGTATTGGCAGAAAAGGCTTTCTCTTTCTCTCCGCAGGTATTGGTAGAAAAGAGTTTGAAAGGTTGGAAAGAGGTAGAGTACGAAGTAGTGCGCGACCGCTTTGATAACTGTATCACTGTTTGTAACATGGAGAACTTCGACCCGCTGGGTATTCACACCGGTGAGTCTATCGTTATCGCTCCGTCGCAGACACTGACTAATAGCGAATATCATAAGTTGCGCGAGTTGGCTATCCGTATCATCCGTCATGTGGGTATCATAGGTGAGTGTAACGTGCAGTATGCGTTCGACCCCGAATCTGAAGACTATCGTGTTATCGAGGTAAACGCTCGTCTTAGCCGTTCATCGGCATTGGCTTCTAAGGCTACCGGATATCCGTTGGCGTTTGTAGCTGCCAAGTTGGGCTTAGGATACGGACTGTTCGACCTTAAGAACTCTGTAACAAAGACTACTTCGGCATTCTTTGAGCCGGCACTCGACTATGTGGTATGTAAGATACCTCGTTGGGACCTCGGTAAATTCCACGGTGTAGACCGCGAGTTGGGCTCGTCAATGAAATCGGTAGGAGAGGTGATGGCCATCGGTCGCACCTTTGAAGAAGCCATGCAGAAAGGACTCCGCATGATAGGTCAAGGTATGCACGGTTTCGTAGAAAACAAGGAACTGGTGATAGACGACCTCGATAAGGCACTGCGCGAACCGACCGACAAGCGTGTGTTTGTTATCTCAAAGGCGATGCGTGCCGGATACACCGTAGATCAGATTCATGATCTTACTAAGATTGATAAATGGTTCCTATATAAGTTAGAAAACATCATGCAGACCTCTAAGGAGTTGCATGAGTGGGGAAACAATCACAAGCAGATAGCCGACCTTCCTGCT
>FR881199.1 GCA_000434735.1 Bacteroides sp. CAG:530 | reverse complement strand
AAGGTATATAAAAAGGATATAAAAGGTTATGAAGCCCAGTTTAAAGCTTTCGCAAAAGTACCCCCAATATTATAAGGGAGAAATTAGCACGCCTCTACAGCACCTTCTGAGTGGGATCAAAAAAGAATGCGAGAAAATAAAAAAAGCATTCGATTAGCCACCTTGCAATATGCGAATTGCATGCCTGCAATATGCAAATGGTTGACTGACTTATTGCATTCTCTTTTTCGTGTTTAAAGCGGCTTTTTATATATACATTTATTTTACTGTTTAAATACATGGCAGACGGCTTTTCGATTGGGGTTTCTACCAATAATATACTTCTGGCGAGCGAATGCAAAAATAGTTTTCTTAAATTTGCACCGTTAAAATGCAAAACAAGAAAATTCATACTTTCATGAAATACAAGAAAACCATTATCGCACTTGGGGCAGCCGCAGTAATCTTATTGGCTGCAGTGCTTAGCGGATTTATACTCTTCATGGGGCATCCGCTGCAGATAACTAAACCGACTTACATTTATATTGATCAAGATGATAATATCGACTCGGTATATACTAAGCTGAAAACTCAACTTAATGCTTCGTCGCTCACAGGATTCCGAATATTGGTAAAGGCTGGGAAATATGCCGACAACATACATGAGGGGGCTTACCGTTTTTCGCCCGAAACAAGCACGTGGCAGATTTATCATCACATGCAGACTGGCAACCAGACTCCCGTAAAACTGACAGTGCCAAGCGTGCGCACTATGGGGCAACTTTCTAAAACTCTCGCCCGTAAGCTGATGACTGACAGTGCTTCTATAGCCCGACTTATAACCGACAGTGCCAGTTGCGCCAAAATGGGGTTCACTACTTACACCATCCCTACTCTATTCGTGCCGAATACTTACGAGGTTTATTGGAACATAAGTGCCGACGACTTGATGAAGCGCATGAAGAAAGAGCACGACCGTTTCTGGAATGCAGAGAGAACGGGCAAGGCGGCAAGCATCGGACTGACGCCCGAAGAGGTGTACACCGTAGCTTCGATAGTGGAAGAAGAGACTGCCAATAAAGCGGAAAAGCCGATGGTGGCTGGTCTGTACATTAACCGTCTGCACGCGGGAATGATGCTTCAGGCAGACCCTACCGTGAAGTTCGCTCTGCAGGAGTTCGGTTTAAGACGCATCCTGCACAAGCATCTCGAAGCGGATAATCCTTATAATACATATAAGCATCAGGGCTTGCCTCCCGGACCTATACGCATCGCTTCGATAGACGGAATAGATGCCGTGCTCAACTATACGCATCATGACTTTCTGTATATGTGCGCCAAAGAGGATTTTTCGGGCACGCATAATTTTGCAGTAACGTGGAACGAGCATCTGGCTAACGCGCGCCGCTATCAGAGGGCATTAAACCAACGTAACATTAAATAATACTTAGCAGAAAATCATAATGAATACAGACATCTTATCATCGCTCTATAAACAATATACCGGACAGGAACCGCAGAGCATAGACGCACTGCCGGGAGCCGGGTCGAACAGACGTTATTATCGACTTAACGGAGTGCAGCGACTCATCGGGGTGTGCGGCACTTCGGTTGAGGAGAACAAGGCGTTTGTCTATATGGCACAGCATTTCTCAGAAAAGGGACTGCCGGTGCCGCAGGTGTATGCCGTGGCAGACGATTGCTCCGCTTATCTGCAAGAAGACCTTGGCAACAGTCTGCTGTTTGACTGCATAGCCAACGGACGAAAAAACGGTGACTTCTCTACTGAAGAAATATCCATGCTGAAAACGGTAATCCGCCTCTTGCCTCGTCTGCAGTTTGAAGGCGACCGTGAGATGGATTACAGCGTATGCTATCCGCAGCCTGAGTTTAACCGACGCAGCATATTGTGGGACTTGAACTACTTTAAATATTGCTTCTTGAAAGCTACCGGAACCGACTTCCAAGAGAATCTTCTGGAAGACGACTTTGAACGAATGGCGGATGTTCTGTTACAGGCGCATCCCATAGCATTTATGTATCGCGACTTCCAGAGCCGCAACGTAATGATAGCCGACGGAAAGCCTTGCTTCATCGATTTTCAGGGCGGACGAAGAGGTCCTTGCTACTACGATGTAGCCTCTTTCTTGTGGCAGGCCAAAGCCAACTATCCGCAGGCACTACGCCAAGAGTTGGCTGCCGAGTATCTTGAAGCCTTGCAGCCGTATGCCAGTATCGATAAAGAGGAGTTCTTCAGTACCCTGCGTCAGTTCGTACTATTCCGCACTCTGCAAGTGCTTGGTGCTTACGGTTTCAGAGGGTATTTTGAAAAGAAACCTCACTTCTTGCAAAGCATTCCTTTCGCCATAGAAAACCTGCGCGTACTATTGGCAGAAGGTGGTTTCGAAGCCTATCCGTACTTATGCGAGGTACTTACCCGCATGACTGAGCAACCGCAATTCGCCTATGAGCACAACAAGAGCAAGCTAACGGTACGGGTGATGAGTTTCTCGTACAAGAAAGGACTGCCCGACGACCCTTCGGGCAACGGGGGCGGATACGTGTTCGACTGCCGTGCGGTGCATAACCCGGGACGCTACGAACAATACAAGAAAATTACCGGACGCGATGAACCCGTTATACGCTTTCTGGAAGAAGACGGCGAAATTACAGAATTCCTGACTCATATAGATGCACTTGTTGATGCGCACGTAAAACGTTTCCTTGAGCGTGGATTCACACATCTGAGCGTAGCGTTCGGTTGCACTGGCGGACAGCATCGCTCGGTTTACTCGGCAGAGCATGTGGCGCACCACCTCAACGAGAAATTCGGCATACGCATAGAGCTGATACACCGCGAACAGAACATAACAGAAATATTGCCTTATCATTTATAGAAATATATGAGAGCCATGATATTTGCAGCTGGACTAGGCACACGCCTGCGTCCGCTAACAGACCATACCCCGAAGGCACTGATAAAAGTTGCCGGAAAGCCCATGTTGGAGCACGTTATCTTACGACTGAAAGCCGCCGGATTTGATGATATAGTAATCAATATTCATCATCTTGGCGAACAGATTATAGACTTTCTGCGCGATAATGATAACTTCGGAATCAATATTCGCATAAGCGATGAGCGCGACTTTCTGCTCGATACAGGCGGAGGTATAAAGAAGGCAGAGCCGCTATTCGATGGTAGCGACGAGCCTATACTTATACATAACGCAGACATCCTTTCTGATATAGACTTGAAGGCGTTGTATCAATATCACACTCAGAGCGGAAACGACGCTACGCTGCTAGTAAGCCACCGCAAGACGGTGAGATACTTGCTATTCGATAAATCTACCCTCCGCTTGAAAGGTTGGATAAATAAGGATACATTGCAAACCAAGCCCGAAGGATTTGTTTATCGTCCCGACTGCGATGCAGATAAGTATGAAGAGTTAGCCTTTAGCGGCATTCATGTTATATCTCCTTCTTTATTCGGATATATGGATAGCCGCTGGACGGGTAAGTTCTCTATTATGGATTTTTATTTGCAGACTTGCGCTGAAGCCGCTATCGGTGGTATGCCGGTGCAGAATCTGCATTTAATCGATATCGGTAAGCCGGAAACTCTCTGCCAAGCGGAGGAGTTCTTAAAAACGAATCATTTATGGTAAAATAAAATATCGGCCTACATGGATAGTTTACAGCTTTCCTTGTAGGCCGACTTATTAAAACAGGTTGAGTTTCTTCTTCCTTACTTCATCTAGTGGAGTGGTCTTTATTTGCTTTGCACGGTTCTGCTCACGAAGTGTCTGATATTCATTCTCCAGTTCTTCGGCAAAAGCAGTGCGAAGATCGGGGTTCATCAATCGGGCGGCAACGGGGGCGTTGAGTGAAGCGTCTTTCATATACACCACCGGAGCATGGTATACCGGAGCTATTTTTAACGCGGTATGCAGCTTTGAGGTAGTGGCTCCACCTATTATTACCGGAATGTCTAATCCGGCACGCTCCATTTCTGTTACCACATGTACCATTTCTTCTAATGATGGGGTAATCAAACCGCTTAGTCCCACTACATCTACCTTCTCACGGATAGCCGTTTCTATAATCTTCCCGGCCGGAACCATTACGCCTAAGTCGATGATTTCGTAATTATTGCATGCCATCACTACCGCCACGATGTTCTTTCCTATGTCGTGCACATCGCCTTTAACCGTGGCAAGCAATACTTTTCCGGCACTGCGGGCACCGTCTTTCTTTTCTGCCTCTATATAAGGTTGAAGCACCGCCACGGCTTTCTTCATGGTGCGGGCTGTCTTTACCACCTGCGGCAAGAACATCTTTCCTGCCCCGAATAAGTCGCCCACATGATTCATGCCTGCCATAAGCGGACCTTCTATAATACTCACGGCATTGGGGTATTTGCTTAGAGCCTCGTGCAAGTCATCGTCCAGATAATCGCCTATGCCTTTTACCAACGCATATTGAAGTCGTTCTTCTACGGTAGTTCCCTCTCGCCACGTAAGGTGACTTGTCGATGCGGCTCCAGTAGCGGCACCTTCCTTTTCGGCTTTCAGTCGCTCGGCTGTTTCTATCAACCGTTCAGCTGCATCGGGGCGGCGATTAAGCACCACGTCTTCTATACGCTCCAATACATCGGCAGGAATATCTGTATAAAGCACCGACGCACCGGGGTTTACAATACCCATATCCATGCCTTGACGGATGGCGTGATACAGAAAGACCGCGTGCATAGCCTCACGGATATAGTTGTTTCCACGGAAAGAGAACGAAAGGTTGCTCACACCTCCGCTTACATGCGCTCCAGGCAGATTCTTACGTATCCATCCGGCAGCCTGAATAAAGTCGACAGCATAGTTGTTGTGCTCCTCTATACCGGTAGCCACAGCCAGCACGTTTGGGTCGAATATTATATCTTGCGGACGGAAATGTACCACTTCGGTAAGGATACGATAAGCACGACTGCACACCTCCACCTTACGGGCGTATGTATCTGCCTGACCTTTCTCATCGAATGCCATGACTACTACAGCCGCTCCGTAAGCCTTCACCTCGCGTGCATGACTGATGAATTTCTCTTCTCCCTCTTTCAGCGAAATGGAGTTTACGATACATTTACCCTGCACACACTTCAAACCAGCCAATATCACTTCCCATTTTGAAGAGTCTATCATGATGGGTACACGCGATATTTCGGGTTCCGACATTACCAGATTCAAGAACGTAGTCATCTCGGCGGCAGCGTCAAGCAGTCCGTCATCCATATTAACGTCTATCACCAGCGCACCGTCTTCTACCTGTTTACGGGCTATACCCAAGGCTTCTTCGTACTTCTTCTCGTTTATCAGGCGGAGGAACTTACGAGATCCGGCAACGTTGCAACGCTCGCCCACATTTACGAACTTTATTTCCGGAGTAAGTTCCAACAGCTCAAGACCGGAGAGCCACAGATACTCCGACGGCGAAGCCGGCACATGCGGTTGTTTTCCGCGGATTATATCTTGATATTTTGCTATATATTCTTCGGTAGTACCGCAACATCCACCTATTATGTTTACTAACCCTTCGGCTATGTACTCGCCTACTTCCTCCGCCATTTCTTCTGGAGTCTGGTCGTATTGTCCTAAGCTGTTGGGAAGTCCGGCATTTGGATAAGCACTAATGTAGCACGGCGCACGCTGTGCCAGCACCTCTAAATAAGGCTTAAGCTGACGCGCTCCGAAAGAGCAGTTAAGACCTACGGAGAATATATCATCTGCCATTACTGAAGCGAGGAATGCCTCCAAGGTCTGACCGGATAATGTACGTCCTGATACATCAGCCACCGTAGCACTAAGCATAATAGGTACCTTGCGACCCGCCTTTTCCATGCATTCGCGGGCTGCCATAATAGCCGCCTTGGCGTTAAGCGTATCAAAGATGGTTTCTATCAAAATAGCGTCTACACCACCGTAGAGCAACGCTTCCATCTGTTCGCTGTACGACTGCTTCAGTTCGTCGAAGGTCAGGGCACGAAAAGCGGGGTTGTTTACATCCGGACTCATAGAACACGTCTTGTTGGTTGGTCCCACCGAACCGGCTACAAAACGAGGTTTATCCGGATTAATAGCCGTAAATTCATCGGCTACCTTACGGGCTATCTGCACCGCCTTCTCGTTTATTTCGCGGCAATAAGGCTGAAAATGATAATCTGCCATAGACACAGTAGTGGCGTTGAACGTATTAGTCTCAATGATATCGGCACCTGCAGTAAGATACTTGCGGTGGATATCCTCTATCACATCAGGGCGAGTAAGGCAAAGCATATCATTATTGCCTTTAAGCTGTCCCTTCCAGTCCTTAAAACGCTCGCCGCGAAAATCGGCTTCCGTAAGGTTATATCGTTGTATCATAGTACCCATAGCGCCATCCAGCACCAGGATACGTTCTTTAATAATCTGTTGTATTGTCTTTGTTTGCATATTTCTCTCTAATCGGTCATCAACGTTTAAACATACGGTCCATCATGCGCTTATCCTCTTTCTCTTTCATGGTTTGGCGCTTATCGTATTGTTTCTTACCTTTGGCCAAGGCTATCACAACTTTGGCTAAGCCTTTTTCGTTGATGAACATACGGGTGGGCACTATAGTAAAGCCCGGCTCGTCGGCAGTGCGCTCTAACTTTCTAAGTTCTTTCTTAGTGAGCAGCAACTTACGGTCGCGACGTGCCACATGATTATTATACGAACCGTAGAAATACTCCGAAATGTGCATATTCTTCACCCACAACTCGCCTTTTATGAAGATACAGAACGTATCTACCAAGCTGGCTTTTCCCTGACGTATTGACTTTATCTCTGTACCGGTAAGCACGATGCCTGCTGTATAGGTATCAATAAACTCATAGTCGAACGAAGCCCGCTTATTCTTGATATTGATATTATTATTCGTACTTGCTTTCATTTCTTAATTCTTATTAGTGTAGATAAAAGAGTTTTCAGTTAAACAATACCGAAAACTCATTGAATAAAAATTCTATCAGTGTCGGACATGCCAAAATGGCTATAGTAGAAACAATAGCAAAGCTGGTCTGCTTTTCCTCGCTGATATGAAGCCATCGGCGTGTTCCTTCAAAAGCCACCACGATGGTGTAAATCTGCAAAATCAAATGAAGCACCTTGATAGAGAACAATCCGCTGATGATATCGAGCACGAACATTACTACCATGCTGAATCCTACAAATACCTGCATCTGCTCAAGGCTGATTAACGCCTTAGTCCAACGGCTGTTTATCTTATCGAGCAAATAGGATGCCAGGAAAAATCCTCCAAACAATGACACTGCTACAGCACAACAACGCGTCATAGCAAGCTGAAATACCAATGCAGATGTATCGTGACCTATCAATGTACCTAAGAACTCAGACAATCCACATAACCCGATGAGCGGATAAACAAATTTGGAAACCACTGTTCTACCCTCTTTCCGTTCTATGATTTCATCCCAAGCTTTTCCGGGAGTAGAAATCAATGAAACCACACGCTGAAATAATTCTTTATAATTCAAAATAAAACCCTTTCTTTACAATTCTCTCTATAAAAATGCAAAAATACAAAAAACTGAATAAGAGCCATGTGCAAGAGTTCTATTTTTTATCGTCGAGCCATACAGAATGCTTTTACTTTTTCATTTTCGGGATACAAAAGAACTGAAGCCTCATCGTATTGGCAACAGCCAACAACGTAACGCCTACATCAGCGAACACGGCCGCCCATAGATTGGCAAATCCAAGCAATCCAAGCAACATAATCAGTACTTTAACACCTAAGGCGAATACTATATTCTGACGCACTATGCTTTTTGTAGCTCTACCAATCTCTATCGCAACCGCTACTTTCGAAGGTTGGTCGGTCTGTATAACTACATCGGCTGTCTCTATAGCCACGTCGCTACCAAGTCCGCCCATAGCTATACCTACATCGCTAAGTGCCAAGACTGGAGCGTCGTTCATTCCGTCGCCTACGAAAGCTACTCGGCACGCCGCATTTTTCCGCAAGGCTTCTATATGTTCCAGTTTACCGCCCGGCAGTAACCCTCCGTAAGCTTGTGTAATACCTATTTCATGAGCTGTATGCTGAACGATGGCCTGTTTATCGCCCGACAGCATTTCAATATCGGAAATACCTAATCTTTTGAGATGGTCTATCGCTTCACGGGCATCGTCTTTAAGCGTATCCGAGAGTACAAGATAGCCTGCGTATCTATTATCTATGGCACAGGCCACGATGGTATTAACCTCTGCGTCAACTTCCTCTGGACAGTCTATGCCGAAATGACGGAGCAACCGCGCATTTCCAGCCATCACTTGCTTTCCACGGTATTCTGCCGTCAGTCCCATACCGGCTATTTCTTTAATATTCTCGGCTTTCACACCATTGAAGCCTTTTTCTTCGGCATATCTCACTACCGCTTTCGCTATGGGATGCGTGCTTCCGCTCTCTACAGCCGCTACACACTCTACCATAAGGCGACTGGCTTCTGCCGATGAATCGGATGTAACGCATCGGGTTACGTCGAACGTTCCTTTTGTCAGCGTTCCGGTTTTATCGAACACTATCGTATTTAGATGAGTCACGGCATCCAGATAGTTGCCGCCCTTAAACAGTATGCCACGACGCGACGCTGCACCTATCCCGCTGAAATAACCCAACGGTATGCTGATAACTAAAGCACAAGGACAAGACACTACCAAAAATATAAGTGATTTATAAAGCCAGTCGGCATATACGAACTGAAAAGATGAATCAAAAAACGAATAAACGAACGGCAAAGCCTGTATCAATACGGCAAGAGCCACGACAACGGGCGTATAGACCCTCGCGAAGCGACGGATAAACAATTCGGTAGGAGCCTTACGTTCTGAAGCATTCTGCACCATATCTATAATGCGCGACAATGCACTCTCACTAAAAGGACGAAGCACGGTTATCGTTATTTCGGCGTCGCAAACTATCATGCCCGACAATACTTCCTCTCCCCTCTTTATGTTGCGTGGAACGCTCTCTCCCGTAAGTGCGGAAGTATTAAACGAAGCCCGCTCGGTTTGCAGCGTTCCGTCCAGCGGCACACGCTCGCCAGGCTTTACACATACCGTCTCGCCCACCTTAACGTCCTGTGGACTTACGGTTTCGGTCTGCCCGTTTCTTATCACTTCGGCTGTCTCAGGTTTTAGACTGAGCAAAGCGTTTATATTTCCTTTAGCTTTAGCCACAGCCCTATCTTGCCAGAACTCGCCGATGCAATAAAGCAGCATAACAGATACTCCTTCGGGATACTCGCCGATGGCGAAGGCACCTATCGTTGCTATGCTCATCAGCAAAAACTCGCTGAAGAAATCTTTATGGCAGATGCTTTCTATCGCCTCTTTCATAACAGGCACTCCTACCGGCAGATAAGCAACGACGTACCACAACAGCCTTATAGTTTCGTTTTGCAATAAGGCAGCATGTGCAGTCTGCATAATCAGTCCGGCTATCAGCAATACGGCTGAGACTATCATTCCAAAACATTCTTTAAACTGAGACTCGTGATTCTCAGACTCGCCACAACATTTGCTATGATCATGACAACAACAATTTTTATGCTTATTCATTTCTATTCTTATTATTTTTTACGGGAGCAAAGATAAACTATTCAGTTCGCAACTTGGTTGCAAGTTGTAGGGAATGTGTATCTTTGCAGAAAAATATTGCGAGAATACCTAATTATATGTATACAGTAATCAAACGACTTGAGATATCAGCCGCTCATAGGCTAGAACTTTCTTACGAAAGCAAATGCACGCATCTGCACGGACACAACTGGATTATCACCGTACACTGCCGTTCTAAAGAGCTGAACGCCGACGGTATGGTAACCGACTTCAGCCACATAAAACGTATGGTAAAAGACAAACTCGACCATACCACGCTGAATGAAGTACTGCCATTTAACCCTACCGCAGAGAACATAGCATACTGGATATGTCAGCAAGTACCCAATTGCTTTAAAGTAGAAGTGCAAGAATCGGAAGGAAATATAGCCGTATATGAAAAAGATTAATGAAATATTCTACAGCTTGCAAGGCGAAGGATTCCACACCGGAACTCCGGCTCTTTTCATCCGCTTTTCGGGCTGCAACCTGAAGTGCGACTTCTGCGACACACGCCACGAAGACGGTAAATTGATGAGCGACGAAGAAATAGTGGAACAGGCAGCTCAATGCCCCGCCCGGATGGTGATACTTACCGGAGGAGAGCCATCGCTGTTTGTAGACGATGCCTTGGTAGAGAAACTTCACGGCATAGGCAAATATGTGTGTATAGAAACTAACGGCACGCACCCCGTGCCACAGTCTATCGACTGGATAACATGCTCGCCTAAAGGAGCGCCCATAGCGCTGACACGCATAGACGAAATTAAAGTTGTATTCACCGGAGATAATGACGTAGAGCAATACGCCAAAATCCCCGCCAAAGTACACTGCCTGCAGCCATGCTCTTGCAAGAACACCGCAGAAGTGGTAAACTATATACAAGAGCACCCGCACTGGCGACTGAGCTTGCAAACCCACAAATGGATAGGAATTTTATAACCCGATAACAACCGATAAGATATCATGATTTCAGTAGATGGACTTACCGTCGAATTTGGCGGAACCACCTTATTCAGTGACATTAGTTTTCAGATAAACGAAAAAGACCGCATCGCCCTGATGGGTAAGAACGGTGCCGGAAAATCTACACTGCTAAAGATATTGGCAGGTGTACGCCCGCCTACACGCGGAAAAGTTACAGCGCCGAAAGACTGCGTAGTGGCTTATCTGCCACAGCACCTCATGACGGAAGACGGACGTACCGTGTTTGAAGAAGCGTCTATGGCTTTTGCGCATCTACACGAAATGGAGGCAGAGATAGAACGAATGAATGCGGAACTGGCTACACGTACCGATTATGAGAGCGATGACTATATGGCTCTTATAGAAAAAGTGGCTACTATGAGCGAGAAATTCTACGCCATAGACATGACTCACTTTGAAGAAGACGTAGAAAAGGCTTTGCTTGGTTTGGGATTTGAGCGCAGCGATTTCTCTCGCCCCACCAGTGATTTCAGCGGTGGATGGAGAATGCGTATCGAGCTTGCCAAACTGTTGCTGCAAAACCCCGACGTGCTGCTGCTTGACGAACCTACCAATCACCTTGACATAGAGTCTATTCAATGGCTTGAAGACTTCCTTATAAACAGCGCCAAGGCGGTAGTGCTAATCAGTCACGACCGTAAGTTTGTGGACAACATCACCACACGAACTATTGAAGTTACTATGGGTCGAATCTACGATTATAAGGTTAACTACTCTCAATACCTCGTATTGCGCCAAGAACGCCGCGAGCAACAGATGAAGCAATACGAAGAACAGCAGAAGATGATTCAGGAAACCAAAGACTTCATAGAACGTTTCAAAGGCACATACAGCAAGACGCTGCAAGTACAGAGCCGTGTAAAGATGCTCGAAAAATTGGAACTAATAGAAGTGGATGAAGAAGATACTTCTGCACTGCGTCTTAAATTCCCGCCTTCGCCACGTAGCGGAAGCTATCCGGTTATCATGGAAGGTGTAGGTAAAGCTTACGGACCGCATACGGTATTCAAGAATGCTAACCTCACCATAGAGAGAGGCGACAAGGTGGCTTTTGTGGGAAGAAACGGTGAAGGTAAGTCTACACTGGTGAAATGTATAATGCAAGAGATAGAGCACGAAGGTACTCTTACCTTAGGCCACAACGTGCAGATAGGTTACTTTGCACAGAACCAGGCTTCGCTGCTCGATGAGAACTTGACTGTATTCCAGACCATAGACGATGTGGCTAAAGGCGAAATCCGCAACAAGATACGCGACTTGCTGGGTGCCTTCATGTTTGGAGGTCCCGAAGAATCAATGAAAAAGGTTAAGGTATTGTCGGGAGGAGAGCGTACGCGTCTTGCCATGATTAAGTTGCTGCTGGAACCGGTGAACTTGCTTATCTTGGACGAGCCGACAAACCATCTGGACATGAAGACCAAGGATATTCTGAAGCAAGCTCTTATGGATTTCGACGGAACACTGATAGTGGTATCGCACGACCGTGACTTCCTTGACGGCTTAGTTACCAAGGTTTATGAGTTTGGACACCAGCGAGTAAAAGAACACCTGTGTGGCATCTACGAATTCCTCGAAACAAAAAGAATGGAAAATCTTCAGGAGTTGGAGAAGAAGCAGAATTAAAATAAAATTATTTGGCAAAAGCCTTATAATATCAAAAAACGGACTGAAAGCTATATGGCATTCAGTCCGTTTTTTGATTTAGTAAAATATAGCAAACAGAAAAACGTATGAGCACTAAACGAAATGAAAAAGAAAGGCACACCATTACGATAATTTGAACCGTAACATCAAGGATATTCAATATAATTTTCTAAATTTGCCACAACACATCAAGTTCTGAGACTGGTGTCTCTTCTCTTTTCCAGCTTCTTCCTGCCACGGTTTTTAGGATACGAGGTCGTTCATCCACCGTTGGGCAGTCCACAGGCTTGACTTTCCCACGCTACGTGGGTAGGGCTTTCAAGCCAAATTCTTTGATGTTGTGAGCAACGTTGAAGCCCCAGTCATGATGCGTACCGCACTACTGACAAGTCCAACTGCGTTCACCCAGTCTTAATCCTTTGTAGAGATATTCAGTAAATGTCCCTATATTGTAATTTACAGACATTATTTTTAAATTTGCTTATTAGATTCATATAGCCTTATCTCACTTAGAATATATGATTTCTATAAAATTCAATTCAACTAATCAATGATAAAAAATGAAAGAGTTACAAAAACAAATAATCCATATAGTAACGGAACGCCTTAATAATTATGGATTCATCAAACGTAGTGGAGATTTTTTTGTTAGAGAAAAAGATGATAATGTATTACAACAGATTGAATTTCAGACCCGTTATTATCATCCAATAAAATCAATAATACCATACGTTGGAGTTTTATATAAAGATGAATTTAATTTACTGAGAAAGTATTTTGATTTTCATTGGCCTTTCCCCAATTATAAATATTCGACTTATTCAAATGCATTAATGAATATGATGGATAGAATAGATTGGGAATTTGCTAAAGGAGATGACATTACCCCCATATTAAACAATATGATAGAATCCATTATGGAAATAGGAATATCATATATAGACTATATTTCTGATAGAAAAAATCTTATTTCAGAAATGGAAAATAGAAAAATTGGGAAATCAACATCTCTTAAAGCATTGCCGATTGCATATTATTTGGAAGGGCGAAAAGACCTCGCTTTATGGAGATTGAATTATTATATTCAAGATTTTGAGACTTATTTATCCGCTTGCATTATAGAGGATGAAAACTCCCATTTTACCCGTGGAACAAGAAACGAATTAAAAGATTATCTGGAATTTGCAGAAAAATTGAAAAAGGTGATGGAAACTGAGTCCAGATAAATCTAAAATCATCTTTATTTAATAAGCCATTTCGATACCTTACGATTAAGGTGTTGGAATGGCTTTTTTGTAGAGATAGTTAAGATGATCGATTTGAAACATCGCAATGTTTTTTTTAACTCATCGCAATGTTTAGTTTGAATCATTGCAATGTTTAGTTTCTATTATTACAACAGAAAAATCGGTCTCGGAAGCCTTCTGGAAGGGTTTTAAATAGAAGCATAAAAAAGCCGACTAAATAGAGATTACTATTTAGCCGGCCAACATATTATTACCATTAGTTTTTATCTTTATCCTGCCATGAGCAGTATCAACAACTGAGCAGTCAAGATACGCAAGAACATGGTAAGAGGATATACTGTAGAATAACCTACTGCAGGAGCATCGTTACCTGCTGTTTGGTTTGAATAAGCCAATGCAGGGGGGTCAGTATTACTACCGGCAATAAGACCCATCAAAGTGAAATAGTTCACCGGATTACGCATTCGGGCTATGATACCGATTATGAGAATTGGAATAATCGTCATCAAGAAACCTACACCTACATAAAGCAATCCGTCGCCTTCTACTACCGTCTGCCAGAAATTACCTCCGGCCTTGATACCTACGCTGGCAAGGAACAATACCAAACCAACTTCTCGAAGCATCAAGTTAGCACTCATGGTAGTATACGTGACAAGCTTAACCTTATGTCCGAAACGTCCAATCAAAATAGCGATAATCAGCGGACCACCTGCCAAACCAAGCTTCACCGGAGTCGGCATTCCAGGAATAGCGATAGGAAGACTTCCGAAAAGGATACCCACGAAGATACCGATAAAGATAGTCAAGATATTAGGATGGTCAAGACGCTTCAACTGGTTACCCAGCAATTCTGCCACACGCTCAATAGCATCAAGCGGACCAACAACAGTTACACGGTCGCCCACCTGCAGTGCTAACTGACGAGCTGCGAACAAGTCCATACCCGAACGGTTGATACGTGTCACGTTCACGCCATACATACTGCTGAAGTGAAGTTCACCAAGAGTCTTACCGTTGATTGACGGCTGAGTTACCAAGATTCTACGAGAAACCATCGGCTTATCGTGTCTACCTTCGTTATCCCAGTCGATATCGTCTACTATCGGACCGATAAATGTTTCGATAGCTTCAGAGTCGTCTACCGCACAAACGATATTCAATCCGTCGCCCATGCGCAATACAGTTTCAGTGTTTGGAATAAACACGTGGCCGTCTTGCAGAATACGAGAGCAAACAAAGTCACGCCCCAAGAACTTCTGTACATTACCCAGTTTCTTACCGCTCAAAGCTTCATTCTGAACCTTAATAGTAATGTTATAAGGTTTAAGATGAGGATTCGCTTCTTCGTTCTGACGAATATCTTCTTGTTCCTTCTCTAAATCTACACGGCAGATGTAGCGAAGTAAGATAAGCGAAAGGATAATACCCATAACACCGAGCGGATATGCACACGCATAACCCATAGCAATTTCCGGTCCTGAGTAGCTCAACTGCTGCAAAGCTTCGTTAGCGGCACCAAGTCCAGGAGTGTTAGTCACAGCTCCGCAGAGGATACCAACTATCATAGGCATTTCTATTCTACCCTGCAGGATAAAATAAATACCCAAAGCCACAGCAATGTTCAACGCAACAATGCCCATTGCTAATAAATTCAACCGAATACCTCCCTTTTTAAAAGAAGAGAAGAAAGACGGTCCTACCTGTAATCCGATGCAGAACACAAATAAAATAAGTCCGAAATCTTGAATGAAAGAAAGAATGGAGGTGTTGCCAGTAAAGCCGCAATGTCCTGCCAAAATTCCGACAAACAGAACGAACGTAACCCCCAGCGAGATGCCGAACACCTTGATCTTACCCAAGAGTACTCCGATAGAAATCACAAATGCGTAGAGAGCTACGATATGTGCGATGGAGTTAGGATTAGTCAATAAATCTTGTAGCCAATTCATAATATTACATTTATTTTTGCGCAAATGTATGAAATAAAACGGTTTCTTCAAACTTTTATTAATAAAAAGCCCATAACTATATAATGTAAAATATAAAAATTAAAGAAATTCAGCCACAAGACAAATGACACATTGCAATACGAAAAACTATGAAAAGCAACAGAAAAAACAAAAAAATGTGGTGCCGTCATATAAAAATTATACCTTTATGCCACTTTAAAAAGAAACTCAAAAAAAACATACAATAACAATGATTTCATTTGAAAGCGACTACAACAATGGCACCGTGCCGCAGATTATAGAACGGCTAGCGGAAGCGAACAATCAGAAGACTTCAGGATACGGTTTCGATGCGTTTACCGAAGAAGCCAAAACAAAAATAAAAAAAGCGGTGGGCATGGATAATGCCGAAGTCTTTTTATTGGTAGGCGGAACGCAGACCAACACTACCGTAATAGACTCCGTATTAAAAGGATGCGAAGGCGTAATAACCGTAGAAACAGGGCACATCGCCGTTCATGAATCGGGAGCGGTAGAGGCTTTCGGGCATAAGGTAATCACTCTGCCTGGCATAGACAGCAAGTTGAAAGCCGAAACTCTTGAGGCTTATATGGAAACCTTCTTAGGTGATGAGACTCATCCGCACATGGTACAGCCGGGAATGGTATATATCTCTACGCCTACAGAACTAGGTATGCTATACACTAAAGAGGAATTGACGAAGCTATACGCTACTTGCCAAAAATATCACCTTATATTATATATAGACGGAGCACGATTGGGATATGGACTGATGTCGAAATCGTGCGAGTACGACTTGCCGTTCCTTGCCCGTCACTGCGATGTGTTCTATATAGGCGGAACAAAAGTGGGTGCCATGTTTGGCGAGGCAGTAGTATTCACCAACATGAAGGCTCCGAAGTATTTCTTCACCGATGTGAAACGCCACGGAGCGCTGTTGGCAAAAGGCAGAATGCTCGGAATTCAGTTCGCTACCCTCTTTACGGACAATCTTTATTTCCGCATAGCCGGTCATGCCATAGATATGGCAGAGCAACTGAAGGCTATATTCGCCGATTATAATATTCCGATGGCGGTAGACTCTCCTACAAATCAGCAGTTCGTCGTCTTTACACCAGAACAATACAAGGCGCTAAGTGAGAAAGTAGTCTTCGAAGTCTGGGAACGAAAAAGCGAAAGCGAAATAGTCTGCCGGTTCGTAACCAGTTGGGCTACCACGCAAGAAGATATAGACGGACTGGAGCAAGCGTTAAAAAGTTCTTTCAAATCATAACCAATTCGGCTCATACAATAACGATATTTACGAATAAGTATACAGAAAACGTCGTTTTACTATAAAAAAGTAAAACATTTGCCTGTATACACTTGCTTTTTAAAAGCAAAACGCATATTTTCGCAGCAAATCAATTTTAAAAATCATTTTACGACATGAATTATACATACCTTTCGGCCGAAGAAGCAGCGGCCATTATCCAAAACGACCATACGGTAGGAATAGGTGGGTTTTCTTCGGTCGGTACACCCAAAGCGGTACCGCAGGCATTGGCTCATCGCGCGGAAGAACTCCACGCTCAAGGCAAAGCGTTTAAAGTGGGACTTATTACTGGTGGAGCTACCGGAAATCAGGTGGACAGCGCATTGGCAACCGCACATGCCGTAAAATTCCGTACTCCGTTCCAGTCGAACAAGGACATGCGTAACGCCATCAATAATCATGATGTGCAATACTACGACTTGCACTTGTCGCACATCGGACAGGATGTGAGATACGGATTCTTGGGAAAGATAGACGTAGCCATCGTAGAAGCATCAGAAATAACTCCCGAAGGAGAAGTTATTCTCAGCACTTCAGTGGGTATATCTCCTACATTGATGCAAGTAGCTGATAAAGTGATTATCGAGTTGAACGAAGCGCACGCCGGAAAGCTTACCGGAATGCACGATATATACATCCCGGCCACACCGCCTTATCGCCGCGAGATTCCTATATACAAGGTGAACGACCGCGCCGGAAGCATCGGGGTTAAAATCGACTCGAAGAAATTGGCAGGTATAGTACGCACCAACGATCGCGACCATATAGCAGCATTTACTCCGCTGAACGATACAACCCGACAGATTGGAGAAAACGTAGCCGAATTCTTGAGCCACGAATATAGAAGAGGAGCTATTCCGAAAGAATTCTTGCCTGTACAGTCGGGAGTTGGAAACATTGCCAATGCTGTACTTGGCGCTATGGGAGACGACCGCAACCTGCCGGCATTCTCCATGTATACAGAAGTTATTCAGAACTCAGTTATCGACTTGATGCTTAAAGACCGCATCAGCTTTGTAACCGGTAGTTCGTTTACTTTATCCGAAGACCATCTGGACGAGTTGTACGCCCACATCGACAATTTGAGAGCGCGTGTATTGCTACGTCCGCAGGAAATAACCAATCATCCGGAAATGATTCGCCGCCTAGGTATCATAGCCGTAAACACTGCGCTCGAAGCGGACATATTCGGTAATGTAAACAGTACGCACGTATCGGGCTGCAAGATGATGAACGGTATTGGCGGTTCGGCAGATTTCTCAAGAAACGCTTACTTGTCTATCTTCACCACTCCGTCAACCGCCAAGGATGGCTTGATTTCGTCTATCGTACCTCAGGTATCACATATCGACAGTACAGAGCACGACGTTCGTGTTATCGTAACCGAACAGGGAGTTGCCGACTTAAGAGGAAAGTCGCCATCGCAACGCGCACGCCTCATCATCGACAATTGCGCTCACCCAGACTACAAGGAGCTACTTTGGGATTACCTGAAATTATCAGAAGGCAAATCATACCACACTCCTATGTCGCTGCAGAACGCTTATAAGATGCACATCGCCTTCGCCGAAACCGGAGACATGAGAAATACTCGCTTTGAATAATGAAGCGATAGAACATAAGCTATAAAACAATTTCGCCCGATAAAAGATTTCCTTTCATCGGGCGAAATTGTTTTTATATTTAAAACCGTATTTTAAAATTCACTTGTAAAGTGGAAACGGATATGCTTGAAGTCGTTCTGCGCCATCTGCAACACATAGTTGCTATCTGCCAAGAACACGTCGCGTCCGTCGCGGTCTTTAGCCATATACTGATATTTACGTTTCTTAAACGCTTCCAGTTCTTCAGGGTCATCACTCTCTATCCAGCATGCCTTATAAAGGCTGATAGGCTCCCAACGGCACTTAGCATTGTATTCATTTTCCAAACGATACTGTATAACCTCGAACTGAAGCTGACCTACTGTACCGATAATCTTACGTCCGTTAAACTGATTTACAAACAGCTGTGCCACACCTTCGTCCATCAGCTGATCGATACCCTTGTTGAGCTGCTTGGTCTTCATCGGGTCGGCGTTCTCGATATACTTAAACATCTCTGGCGAGAAGCTTGGCAATCCCTTAAAGTGAAGCTTTTCACCTTCGGTCAGCGTATCGCCAATCTTAAACGTACCATTATCCGGCAAACCAATGATATCACCTGCCCAAGCCTCATCGACTGTAGTCTTACGCTGCGCCATGAACTGAGTAGGCGAAGAAAAACGCATAGTCTTATTATGACGAACATGCAAATAAGGAGTGTTACGAGTAAACTTACCCGAGCATACCTTACAGAAAGCTACACACGAACGATGGTTAGGGTCGATATTAGCTGTAATCTTAAAGACGAATCCTGTAAACTTAGGTTCATCAGGCTCTACTTTACGTTCCTCCGCCTGCACGGGACGAGGACTTGGAGCGATTTCTACGAAACAGTCGAGCAACTCCTGCACACCGAAGTTATTCAATGCCGAGCCGAAGAATACCGGTGCTGTATCACCTTTCAGATAATCCACTATATTGAATTCCGGATAAACACCTTCTATCAGTTCCAACTCGCCACGAAGCTTATCTGCCAACGGTGTACCGATATGGCTATCCAAATCAGTAGAATTCACATCAACCTCCACCTTTTCTGTAACCACCTGCTTAGAAGGCTGGAAAAGATTCAGTTTCTGTTCATATATATTATATACACCCTTAAAACGAGGTCCGCTCTCGATAGGCCATGTAAGAGGACGCACGTTGATAACCAATTCCTCTTCCAACTCATCGAGCAAATCGAACGGGTCTTTTGCTTCACGGTCCATCTTATTCACAAAGATAATTACCGGAGTATTACGCATACGACAAACTTCCATCAGCTTACGTGTCTGCGTTTCAACACCCTTCGCGCCATCCACTACGATGATAACACTATCCACAGCCGTAAGTGTACGATAAGTATCTTCGGCAAAGTCTTGGTGACCCGGAGTATCGAGGATATTGATTTTATAATCGTGATAGTCGAACTCCATCACAGAGGTAGTGACCGATATACCACGCTGCTTTTCTATATCCATCCAGTCGGATGTAGCAGTTTTCTTGATTTTATTCGATTTTACGGCTCCCGCCACCTGTATCTGTCCACCAAAAAGCAACAGTTTTTCGGTAAGCGATGTTTTACCGGCATCAGGGTGCGCAATAATCGCGAATGTACGTCTTCTTGCTATTTCAGAATTCATATCTATTTAAACTTTTTTATTTTTCACAAAACAATAAGGATACAGCGTATTATCATCAGTCTAAATCCAGCTCTCCGGCTTTGTCTTTAGCGTAATACTCTGACAGCATGGCCAACAAATCGCCTATAACCTTAATAGCTTTCAGCGTTTCCTCGCTAACCTGCTTCTTCTGCAATCTCAACATCAATACTCCATAAAGAGCATCGAAACAAGTCTCCAGTTCGGGTACGTCTTTATCGGCACCTTTGGCACGCAGTTCTACTATAAAAGGAAGAGCCTTGTAATAAGCGGCGCTATAATAAGGAAACTTAGGAGAGCGCAGCAAACGAAGATGTAAGTCAGTAAGCCAAACTATAATATTTTTATTAATCTGTACATGTCCCTTCTGCATCACCTGCTCGTCATGCATCATATTAATAAGATCTTCGTACCATTGAGTCAGTTCACGTCTCTGCTCGTCTGTCAACGACGGATACGGATCGATAATATTCTTCTTCACCACCTCCATGTCGAAATTGCTGGCACGGAGCATGTCTTCTACCTGCCACATATAGAGCAGATACTCTGCGATATTCTTTTTCTTTAATTGTTGAGATATATACATTGTCAAGATAATGATTTACCCGAAAAAGTAAGTATAACCCCCGCTACAGAAGCTATAATTACCACTATACCTATGATACGATTCAGCATCCAGATACCACGCACATTAAAGCGCGCGCGCACCTTATTAACAAAATAAGTAATGCCAAACCACCAAGTAACGGCTCCTAATACAATAGCCCAATATCCCACCAACTGGAATCCGAGCGGACTGCCAGGCATAACGAAAGAGAAACGGGCAAAGAGACCGATAAACAAGAATATAATCAAAGGATTAGAGAACGTGACAAAAAATGCCGTCACGAAATTATGCAAATACGTTCCTCGTGCTGTAGAGGTAGGACGAAGCGAACGCACCGGGTTGCTACGGAATGTATAAATACCGAAACAAAACAACATGATACTACCCACAATCTGAAGAAACATCTGATGCTTCAGAATAAGCTCGTCCATAAAACTCATGCCATAACCCGTAATCAAAGCATAGCATATATCGCTCAGTGCAGCACCAAGTCCTGTGACAAAGCCAAACCAGCGCCCTTTGTTCAAAGTACGCTGAATGCAAAGCACACCAACAGGGCCCAAAGGTGCGGACACGACAACCCCCACCACGAACCCTTTTATCAATAAATCTATAATAGTTACGTGTTCAATCCAATTCATGCTGCAAAGATGGTACTTTTTTACGAAAGATATGCATTTCGGTTTGATTTTCTTTCGTACAAACGGGCTTTTATATAACTTTGCACATCATTTAAGCAATGGTAGTAAAATATCATCTAACAAATATAAAAAGTGCTATGATTCTATTTTTCAGAACACCCACTAAAAGCATAATTGCTACAGAATGCAGCAATGAGCTAAACTCTGAAGACATTAAAAAATTGTGCTGGCTGTATAGCGACGCTACAGTAGAAAATGAAGACAACCTCAAGGGGTGGTTTATCGGTCCGCGCCGCGAAATGATCACTCCGTGGAGTACCAATGCTGTGGAAATTACACAGAATATGGGTCTTAACGGCATACGACGCATCGAGGAATATTTCCCTGTAAAAGATGAAAACGCAGATCATGACCCGATGCTGCAACGTATGTATCATGGTTTGGATCAGAAGATTTTCGACGTAGACATCAAACCACAACCTATTATCTACATTGAGAATCTTGAAGAATACAATGAGAAAGAAGGTTTGGCCCTCTCACGCGAAGAAATGGATTACCTTCTGAAAGTAGAGAAAGACCTAGGACGTAAGCTTACCGACTCTGAAGTATTCGGATTCGCGCAGATTAATTCTGAGCACTGCCGTCACAAAATATTCGGCGGTACATTCATCATCGATGGTCAGGAAATGGAATCTTCACTTTTCCAAATGATCAAGAAGACCACTCAAGAAAACCCCAACAAAATCATCTCTGCCTACAAAGACAACGTGGCTTTCGCCGAAGGTCCTGTTGTAGAGCAATTCGCCCCGCAAGATCATTCTACTTCTGATTATTTCATCATTAAAGATATAAAGACTGTTATCTCACTGAAAGCTGAGACACACAACTTCCCTACCACTGTAGAGCCGTTTAATGGTGCATCTACAGGTACCGGTGGTGAAATTCGCGACCGTATGGGTGGTGGTAAAGGCTCATGGCCTATCGCCGGAACAGCAGTCTACATGACATCTTACCCACGTACAGACGAAGGTCGTGAATGGGAAAACATCCTCCCCGTTCGTAACTGGTTATATCAAACTCCAGAGCAGATTCTTATCAAGGCTTCTAACGGTGCTTCTGATTTCGGTAACAAGTTTGGTCAGCCGCTGATCTGCGGTTCTGTTCTTACCTTCGAACATCAGGAAAACGGAGAACAGTATGCTTACGATAAGGTAATCATGCTGGCAGGTGGTGTAGGCTACGGTACTAAACGCGACTGCTTGAAGGGCACTCCCGAAGCAGGCGACGAAATCGTAGTATTAGGTGGTGACAACTACCGCATCGGCTTGGGTGGTGGTTCTGTATCATCAGTAGAAACCGGACGTTATTCTTCTGGTATCGAACTGAACGCCGTTCAGCGTGCTAACGCAGAAATGCAGAAACGTGCATACAATGTAGTACGTGCTCTCTGCGAAGAAGATACTAACCCTATCGTTTCTATCCACGACCACGGATCAGCAGGTCACGTAAACTGCTTGTCTGAGTTGGTAGAAGACTGCGGTGGATTAATCCACATGGATAAGTTGCCTATCGGCGACGAAACTCTGTCGGCTAAAGAAATCATTGCCAACGAATCGCAAGAACGTATGGGATTGCTTATCGAAGACGAAGCGTTAGAACATGTACAGAAGATTGCCGAACGCGAACGTGCTCCGATGTATGTAGTTGGTGAAACTACAGGCGATCACAGATTCGCATTCGAACAGGCTGACGGTGTACGTCCTTTCGACTTGGCTGTAGATCAGATGTTCGGTTCTTCTCCTAAGACTTACATGATTGACAAGACAGTAGAACGTCATTACGAAAACGTTTCTTACGATGTCACTAAACTCGATGAATATGTTCGCCGCGTGTTGCAGCTTGAATCTGTAGCTTGCAAAGACTGGTTAACTAATAAGGTAGACCGCTCTGTAACAGGCAAGATTGCTCGCCAGCAGTGTCAAGGTGAAATTCAGTTGCCACTTAGCGACTGTGGTGTTGTAGCCCTCGACTACCGTGGTGAAAAGGGTATCGCTACTGCACTGGGACACGCTCCTCAGGCTGCATTGGCTAATCCGGCAGCTGGTTCAGTATTGTCTGTTGCCGAAGCTCTTACCAATATCGTATGGGCACCATTGGCAGAAGGGCTCGACAGCATTTCTTTGTCAGCCAACTGGATGTGGCCTTGCCGTGCACAGGAAGGCGAAGACGCTCGTCTGTACACTGCCGTTAAGGCTTTGTCTGATTTCTGCTGCTCACTCGAAATCAACGTACCTACCGGTAAGGACTCTTTGTCTATGACTCAGAAGTATCCTAATGGTGAAAAGATTGTCAGCCCGGGAACAGTTATCGTTTCTGCAGGCGGCGAGGTATCGGATATCAAGAAAGTGGTATCGCCAGTTATGGTAAACAACGCAAAATCAACATTCTATCATATCGACTTCAGTTTCGACCAGCTTCGTCTTGGCGGTTCGGCATTCGCACAGTCACTTAACAAGATTGGCGACGATGTTCCTACCGTACAGAATCCGGAATACTTCCGCGACGCATTCTTGGCTGTTCAGGAACTTATTAATAAGGGCCTCATCTTGGCAGGACACGATATTTCTGCAGGTGGCTTGATTACTACCTTGCTCGAAATGTGCTTCGCTAACACAGAAGGTGGTATGGAAATCAACCTCGACAAGATGAAAGACCACGACATCGTGAAGGTTCTCTTCGCTGAAAACCCGGGTATCGTTATCCAGGTAGCCGATAAGAACAAGGCTGAAGTAAAGAAGATACTCGAAGACGCTGGCGTAGGCTACATCAAGCTTGGTACTCCGAGCGAAGAACGTCATATCCTCGTAACTAAGGACGACGCTACTTATCAGTTCGGTATTGACTATCTGCGCGAAGTTTGGTATTCTACTTCTTACTTGCTCGATCGTAAGCAAAGCATGAACGGTTGCGCTAAGAAGCGTTTCGAAAACTACGAAAAGCAGCCTATCGAATTTGCGTTCAACCCATCATTCACAGGTAAGCTTTCACAGTTCGGATTGAATCCTGACCGTCGCACACCGAGCGGAATCAAGGCAGCTATCATCCGTGAAAAGGGTACCAATGGCGAACGCGAAATGGCCTACATGCTTTACTTGGCAGGTTTCGACGTGAAAGACGTTACCATGACCGACTTGGTAAGCGGACGCGAAACACTGGAAGACATCAACATGGTAGTTTACTGTGGCGGTTTCTCTAACTCAGACGTATTAGGCTCGGCTAAGGGATGGGCAGGTAGCTTCTTGTTCAACCCGAAAGCAAAAGCCGCTCTCGATAACTTCTACGCACGCGAAGATACTCTGTCACTGGGTGTATGTAACGGTTGCCAGCTGATGATGGAACTGGGACTTATCACTCCTGAAGATAAGAAGAAAGGCAAGATGTTGCATAACGACTCACACAAGTTCGAATCAGCATTCCTTGGCGTTACAGTACCTACTAACCGCAGCGTAATGTTCGGCTCATTGAGCGGTTCTAAACTCGGTATCTGGGTAGCTCACGGAGAAGGTAAGTTCTCATTGCCTTATCCTGAAGACCACTACAACGTAGTTCTGAAGTATTCTTACGACGAATATCCAGGCAATCCTAACGGATCAGACTATAGCGTAGCAGGTATCGCTAGCCAAGACGGACGTCATTTGGCAATGATGCCTCACTTGGAACGTGCATGTTTCCCATGGGAAAACGCATACTATCCATTAGACCGTGTACACGAAGACCAGATCACTCCGTGGATGGAAGCTTTCGTAAATGCACGCAAGTGGGTTGAAGCGCACAAGAAATAATCAGGTTTTCCGATTATAAACTACATTTTAAGGCACGGACCCACGGATAATGGTTATCCGTAAGGTACGTGCCTTACTTTTTATCAATACAAGAACAATGAACTTTTATCTCAAGTCATTCTGCATATTTTCGCGCATCGGTCTTTTCACCATCGGCGGCGGATATGCAATGATACCGCTTATCGAAGCGGAAATCATCGACAAGCAGAAATGGGTCTCACGAGAAGACTTCATCGACCTTATGGCATTGGCGCAGACCGTGCCCGGCATCTTCGCTGTAAACATAGCCATCTTCATAGGATACAAGCTACGCAAATTCTGGGGAGCGTTCTTCATGGCTCTCGGCACCATATTGCCATCATTCATTATCATACTTGCCATCGCGCTCTTCTTTCAGCAGTTCAAGGATTACCCTGCTGTAGAAAACATCTTCAAAGGAATACGTCCCGCGGTTGTGGCACTTATAGCCGCACCTACATTCAAAATGGCGAAATCAGCCAAAATATCTCGCTATAACGTCTGGATTCCGGCGGTATCGGCACTGCTTATTTGGCAGCTCGACTTCTCTCCTATCTACGTAATCATACTGAGCGGACTGGGAGGCTACCTGTACGGACGATACAAAAACAAAACGCAAACAGACGACGGAGGAAACAAAGCATGATATTCTTACAACTATTTTATACATTCTTCAAAATCGGGCTATTCGGCTTCGGAGGCGGATATGCCATGATTTCAATGATACAGGGCGAAGTAGTGACACGCCACCAATGGCTCACCTCGCCAGAATTTACAGATATCATCGCTATCAGCCAGATGACACCGGGACCTATCGGCATCAACTCTGCCACCTACGTGGGCTACTCGGCAGTGGTAAATGCCGGATACAGCCACGCCATAGGCATATTAGGCTCGGCTATTGCTACACTCTCGGTAGTATTTCCTTCATTCATTCTGATGGTACTAATCAGTAAATTCTTCCTGAAATACCAGAAACATCCGGTCATAGCATCCGTATTCAGCGGTCTACGTCCGGGAGTTGTGGGACTATTGGCTGCAGCCGCATTAGTTCTAATGAACCATGAAAACTTCGGTTCAGACAACATTCAGATTCTAACAAGCATTGCACTGTTCTTAGGAGCATTCATCGCTTCACATAAATATAAAGTCAACCCTATAATGCTGATTGTCATATCCGGAATTATAGGATATGTCGTGTTCGGCTACGTAATATAATCAGCTCATGGCAGGAATCTACCTACACATACCGTTCTGCAAGCGCCGCTGCCTGTATTGCGACTTCTATTCTACCACACGCGATGAGATGAAACACCGCTACACGGCTGCACTATGCAAAGAACTGCAAATTCGTAAAAGCTATCTCGATGACGAACTTATAGAAACTATATACTGGGGCGGCGGCACACCATCACAATTAAGTAAAACAGACTTCGAACAAGTATTCGAAACGATACACCATATATATAAGATGTCGCCCGATGCCGAGATAACCATCGAAGCAAATCCCGATGATTTGAACGATGAATATGTTTCAATGCTTCGTACACTACCCTTCAACCGACTCAGCATGGGCATTCAGACTTTCAATGATGAAAGCCTCAGCCTGCTCCATCGCCGACATACGGCGCAGCAAGCTATCGAAGCATTTGATAGATGCCGCAATGCGGGCTTCAACAACATCAGCATCGACCTGATGTACGGACTGCCCAACGAAACCGAACAGACTTGGGCTTCCGATTTAGAGCAGGCCATCAAGATGCGCCCCGAACACATCTCAGCCTATCACCTTATTTACGAAGAAGGAACACCGCTATGGAACTTACGCGAGCAGCACCGAGTGGAAGAGGCCGACGAAGACTTGAGCGTTAGACTCTTCACCATGCTTATACACCGTCTGAAAGAAGCCGGATACCAGCATTACGAAATATCTAATTTCTCGCTGCCTGGATTGCATTCACGTCACAACTCCAGCTATTGGGTAGGCAAAAAATACTTGGGATGCGGTGCCTCGGCACACTCATTCGACGGACAATCACGACAATGGAACGTGGCTTCGATAGACCGATACATCGATGCCGCCGAAAACGGAACCATAGATTTCGAAATAGAAGAACTCGACCAGACTACCCGCTACAACGATTTCGTGATAACTGCCATACGCACCTGCTGGGGCATGTCGTTAGATAAACTAAAAACCGATTTCGGCACACGCTTATACGACTACTGTCTGCGCATGGCACGCCCACACATAGAGCAAGGCACACTGCAAATAACCGACGGTACATTGCGACTAACCGAGCAAGGAATTTTCGTATCCGACGGCATTATGAGCGACATGCTATGGGTAGAATAATATAATATTGGCGTAAATTTACATTCTTTAATAAACGATTATCATTCGTTACCCCTAAAAACTGTAATTTTGTGACGATACTGAGAAATAAAACTAAATTGTAAAACAATGGAAAATATCGGACTGGGATTATTGTTGATGGTAGTAGGTATGGCTACAACCTTCGTGATTCTTCTGATTATTATCTGGTTAAGCAACGGCCTCATCTCTTTGGTAAACAAATTTGCACCCGAAGAAGACGCTAAAAAGAAACCCGCCGCAAGCAGCGTTTCTAGCAATGCAGCCGACATGGATGCTATCAAGGCAGCCGTGGATATCCTTACTGCCGGTAAGGGTCAGGTAATTAAGATAGAAAAATTATAATAATCCTATTTAAAGAGAAAAACACGTTACTTACACAATGGAAAGAGAAGTAAAATTCAGTCTGGTCTTCCGCGATATGTGGCAAAGCGCAGGAAAATACGTGCCACGTGTAGACCAGTTAGTAAAAGTTGCTCCGGCTATTATCGAAATGGGCTGTTTCGCCCGTGTTGAGACCAACGGAGGAGGTTTTGAACAAGTAAACTTGCTATTCGGCGAAAACCCAAACAATGCAGTTCGCCAATGGACTAAGCCATTTCATGAAGCAGGCATACAAACACACATGCTAGACCGCGCATTGAACGGATTGCGTATGAGTCCGGTTCCGGCCGATGTGCGTAAATTGTTCTATAAGGTTAAAAAAGCACAGGGCACAGACATCACCCGTACATTCTGCGGATTGAACGACGTGCGTAACATCATCCCGTCTATCAAGTATGCACACGAGGCAGGCATGATTTCTCAGTGTAGCCTTTGTATCACCTACTCACCCATCCACACCGTTGAGTATTATCTAAACATCGCTAAGCAACTTATCGAAGCAGGTGCCGACGAAATCTGTATCAAAGATATGGCAGGTATCGGACGCCCGGTATTCTTGGGTAAACTGGTAGAAGGCATCAAGAAAATCAAAAATATTCCTATCCAATATCACTCTCATGCAGGACCTGGCTTTAACATGGCTTCTATACTCGAAGTATGTAAGGCAGGATGCGACTATATCGACGTAGGTATGGACCCGTTATCATGGGGTACAGGACACGCAGACATCATCAGCGTACAGGCTATGCTGAAAGACGCAGGCTTCAAAGTAGCCGAAATCAACATGTCGGCATACATGAAGGTACGTTCTATGATTCAGGAATTCATGGACGACTTCTTGGGATTGTACATCAGCCCGCGTAACCGCCTCATGAACTCATTGCTTATCGGTCCGGGATTGCCTGGAGGTATGATGGGTAGCTTGATGGCCGACCTCGACTCTAACTTGGAATCAATCAACAAATATAAGGCAAAACGTAACCAGCCGTTCATGACTCAAGACGAACTGCTTATCAAGTTGTTCGATGAAGTAGCATACGTATGGCCACGCGTAGGTTATCCTTGCTTGGTAACTCCGTTCAGCCAGTACGTTAAAAACCTTGCCATGATGAACGTTATTCAGATGGAAAAGGGCAAAGAACGCTGGGGTATCATAGCCGACAACATTTGGGATATGATTCTGGGCAAGGCAGGTAAACTGCCGGGCGAATTGGCTCCAGAAATCGTAGAGAAAGCAGAACGCGAAGGACGTAAGTTCTTTACCGGAAATCCGCAAGACAACTTCCCCGACCAGTTGGAAAAATACCGCCAAATAATGTGGGAAAAGAAATGGGAAACCGGACAAGACGACGAAGAGCTGTTTGAATATGCCATGCACCCAGAACAGTACGAAGCATACAAGAGCGGTAAAGCTAAGGCCGACTTCCTTGAAGACGTGAAGAAACGTCGTGAAGTTAAAGAAGAAGTTCACATGGCTAACGAACCTACCAAGGTACTTACAGTAGACGTTAACGGACAGCCGTATCGTGTAACTGTAGCGTTTGGCGACGTTAACCCTGCTACCCTTAACGCCGCACAAGGCGCAACTCCTGCAGCAGCCGCACCAGCTGCCGGTGGCGAAGGTAAAGACGTACTTTCTCCGCTCGAAGGTAAGTTCTTCTTGGTTAAACAAGCAGGCGACCCAGCCGTGAAGGTAGGTCAGAAAGTAAACCAGGGCGATGTATTGTGCTACGTAGAAGCAATGAAGACCTTTAACGCAATCCGTGCCGAATTTAGCGGAACCGTCACTGCCATTTGTGTAAACTCTGGCGATGCCGTATCAGAAGATGACGTATTAATGAAAATATTATAATGGAAGATATATTAGAACGACTGTATGATATGACCGCCTTCAGCAACATTGCCGAAGACCCGCGGTTCCTCATCATGTATGCCATCGCTTTCGTGTTACTGTACTTGGGAATCAAGAAGCAGTACGAGCCTCTGTTGCTTGTACCTATCGCTTTCGGCGTATTGCTCGCCAACTTCCCCGGTGGTGATATGGGAGTTATCCAGGCCGACGAAAACGGTATGGTGATGGTTAATGGGGTAATGAAGAACATCTGGGAAATGCCGCTGCACGAAATAGCGCACGACCTTGGCTTGATGAACTTCATTTACTATATGCTTATCAAGACTGGATTCTTGCCTCCTATCATCTTTATGGGTGTAGGTGCACTGACCGACTTCGGTCCGATGCTTAGAAATCTGCGTCTGTCTATTTTCGGTGCCGCTGCCCAGCTGGGTATCTTTACCGTATTGTTGGTTGCCATCCTTATGGGATTCACTCCTAAGGAAGCCGCGTCACTTGGCATCATCGGTGGTGCCGACGGTCCTACCGCCATCTTTACCACCATCAAGTTGGCTCCTCATTTGTTAGGCCCTATCGCCATCGCGGCTTACTCTTACATGGCTTTGGTGCCTGTTATCATACCTTTGGTGGTACGTATATGGTGCTCTAAGAAAGAGTTGTCTATCAACATGAAGGAACAGGAAAAGAAATATCCGTCGAAAGTTGAAATCAAGAACTTGCGCGTGCTTAAGATTCTTTTCCCTATCGTAACCACTACAGTAGTAGCCTTGTTCGTTCCGTCGGCAGTGCCTTTGGTAGGTATGCTTATGTTCGGTAACTTGGTTAAGGAAATAGGTAGCAACACCTCTCGTCTGTTCGACGCTGCGTCAAACAGCATCATGAATGCGGCTACCATCTTCTTGGGCATCTCAGTAGGTGCTACCATGACTATCGACGCCTTCTTGAACTGGACTACTATCGGTATCGTAATCGGCGGTTTCCTTGCTTTCGCATTGTCAATCTCTGGCGGTATCCTCTTCGTGAAGCTGTTCAACCTCTTCACCAAGAAGAAAATTAATCCGCTTATCGGTGCCTGCGGTCTTAGTGCCGTGCCTATGGCAAGCCGTGTAGCCAATGAGATAGCATTGAAATACGATTCAAAGAACCACGTATTGCAGTACTGTATGGCCAGCAACATTTCGGGCGTTATCGGCTCGGCTGTAGCTGCCGGTGTACTTATCTCATTCTTAGGATAATTACGAATCCATACTGAAATAAAAGCCTCGTAGAAAAGAGCATAGCTCTGACCTACGAGGCTTATTTTTTATGCCGGCGGTTGTATAATCTTATTTTCGAATCTTGGCATTTTTCAACTTCTGCACCATAGATTGCCACGCTTTTTCCATTTGATCGCCTGACATTAAAGGATGAATTGTTTCAGCCCATTTCAATCCTCTACTTATTATCGATGCATCATCCGACTCACACAGATACGTCAAGTTAAGCCACACAAAATAGAATCGAGTTTCAGCAGAAGAAAGAATACCTCGCCGCTCACATTCATCAAGTTCATCCATCATACGCTTATAATCAGAACACTGCACACATTCTACCATTGTCATTTCCGCACGGAAAAAATCGGCATCCCTTCCTTTATAATCTTTAAGCAAAGCGAATAATTTATCAAACTGACTACGTGGAAATTGTTTTTCAGGAATACGTTTCCGCTTTATAAATCCCATAACAGCATAATAGTACGTATCAAACAACTTCTTGCCTACTCTTTCCGGTCCTACCACAGCTGCAAAATCAGAAGCGTGACTATAAAGATATTCAAACCATGAAGAATACGGATCTTTAACATAACGCTCCAACATCTTCCAAGTAGCCTCAGAACACTTATTGACAACAGTTGCATTCTGTAAGTATTCGGAAAGTACACTATCCAACAGAACAGAAGAAGAAGTCTCTGAAAGACAAGACAAATACTTGGCAACAAGCACTGTATCTTGCTTGTTCTTAGCATACGCTTCAGCTAATCCTATCAGATTTGATGATGGGTCGAGAGCCTTTTCTCCTGCCTCTACCAACCATTGCGTACCACGGCGGCCTCCAGTTAAACGATAAGCCACATTCATATCATCAGAATTAATGAAAAGAAGTGTAGGGTACGCCCTTACTTGAAATCTACGAGCCAGTTCTGGTCCGTCTTCTTTCTCCATATCTACCTTAACACAAACAAAATGCTTATTAAAGAAATCGCCAACCGTATCGTTGGTAAAAACATCACGAGCCAGCATTTTACACGGTCCACACCACGATGTATAACAATCCATGAATACAAGTTTTCGCTCTTGTGCCGCAGCTTTTACCGCTGCACTAAATGAATCATGATTAAAAGCTATACCCTGTGCATATAAACCAGAAAAAGTGGCGGTACAAAACAGTACCACCACTAATATCTTAGAAGTAATATTACGCATACGCACTATAATATTATTTCACTTCCTTATAACGCACATCAACAATCCGTGCAAAATCCTTGAATTCCCAAACACGTTCCGCATCGTTAGCTTGGTCTTTCTTCAGAGCAAGATTCTGTCCGCCATCGCCTACTGTATAGAATCGCAATATACCTCCATTGCCGTCCGAAGCAGAAGAATCATAAGAGCCTACTATCAACTCATTCTGTCTGTCAAGATAAATTTGGCGAGTAGCCTCATCAAGTTTACCCAAGAAACTCTGTTTAATGCCAGAACCCGTACCCCAAGGATCATCATATCTATTAAACTTCAGCATTGTAACATCTTCTTTCGAATCAAGATCTAATTCCGCAGAAGCCTTGGTAGCCAAGTTATAAGAGTACAACTTATTCTTATACGCATAATAAATCACTGCGTACTGAGAACTTGCCGCAAAGCAAGTAGCCTTATCAAAATCAGGAGCGTCTATGTTCAAGAACGCATCAAGTTGCTTAAACTCATCCGTAAGCACACTGATAGCGTACACATGACGCTTGCTGCCATCTTGCATAATACAGTATACAGTTCCTGACGACTGAGCCGTATTAAGCATACAAACTAAATCCATGCCTGTTTGAAAACTGAACTTCTTTCCGTCTGTAGGGTCTGTAATAGGAGCACACTTCTGAGTAATGCCAGCGGGGTCATCATTAGCAGCTCCATTACTACTCCAACCAATAAAGCGTTTGTTGTCTACATCATAAAGCAAGGCACATGCATAACTTGTACTTATACCATCAAAACGAAGCTCTGTGGCCCCGATATAAGGAGAGACCTTGTACTCCGGATTTCCACCACGAGTTGAAGTATTTATAGGATACTCAAAAGCTGCAGACATGTTAGTCGACTTATAGTTATAAGCATAAGCATTTCCTTCTTTAGACACACAGATAGCCGCATTAGGACGTCCGAATGCCTGATAAGGCAATGTTACATGATTAACTACATGATCGTTTGTGTTAGTCAAGAACTGATTAGCCTTAAACTCGTATGCTTGCGTAAGCTTACCTAATTCACCATAAGCATAAGAATCGGCTGTAGGTACTACATAAGAATCGGTTTCAGAAAACATAAATATATTACTGAATCCACCATAAGTTCTTACATATCCTATTTTAGTAGCATGATACATAGGATTCACCTCATCCGTAGGCAACACATTATATGCCGGAGTAATACGATTTAACGAAATCTGCGACAACATATCCATGCGTACTTTCTCTTCCGCACCTTCGTTACAAAGCACCAGCCAACCCTCGGAAGTAATAGTGGTAGCACGTACATCAAACGGATAGATGGTTTGCACCCCAGTACGATTATCGGTTACGGCAAAATAGCAATTATTTGTACCTGCACTCATCTCCGCCAGTATATGCAAGTCCTTTTCGCTGCCCAACTGCACCCATTTACCTTCCGAATTCTTTCGCATATACGTAAAAGAATAGTTCGCATCATCGGCTTTCACGTCTCCATCAATAGAAGATGTAATAACCGGTTTCAAATCTACATATTCAGCATTTGCTAATACAGAAGTCAATGCCGGTATATTCTCGATGGTTATTATATTCTTGTCACTGTAAGTGTAGTTTCCTTTATCCTTAGAGCAAGAAGTAAAAGAAATAGCCGCACACATACCTACAACGGGCATCAGCTTTAATATTGTCTTTTTCATCTTTCAGTCTGTTTAATTAGATTTTTCTGTTACATTGTCATAAGTCACCTTATAGCCATCGCCAAGTTGCATATAACTACCGTCGTCTTCATACAACGGATTTCCTGCATCTGCACGCTTCTGTAATTCTTTCTGTAGCTCACGGGCATAGAAAGGCATACGTCCCTTGCTGATTCTACCAGTAGACCATTCCCAATCATCCGTAGTGAAACTAAAGAAGTCATTTATAAATACATACTTGGTAGCCGTCCACTTACCAAAGAAAGTATTAGCGTCTACCTGACTCCATCTACTAGGCTGCTTATAAATTTCACTCATAAAAAACGCGAATCTAGAACCGTCCATATTCTTTGCGGTAGTATTAGACCACACGTTTGTAGAACGATAAGTATCGAGCACCTGGAAGTTTTCATTCGGCTCCAACTTAAGGCAGAGCACCTGAATCTTTTCTTTTATGTTCGCACTACGCAAAAAGCGCACTCCAAAAGAAGCCGAGTTACGTCCTGCTCTTATCTTCAATGTATCAAGGTCTATCTCATAATCTACACCTTGAACCATGGTTGTACTATCGGCATCGATAGTGATTTTACACGCAC
The DNA here is from genome assembly GCA_000434735.1 of Bacteroides sp. CAG:530. GTDB lineage: Bacteria > Bacteroidota > Bacteroidia > Bacteroidales > Bacteroidaceae > Phocaeicola. Next base: position 9,978 of record FR881199.1, on the reverse strand, counting down.
GGTCATAATCTACCACTTTACCCATAAGTTGAACTGTAGCCCTAAAAGTAAGACCTTCCACCTTCTGGTTTACACCTACGAATGAATAAGTAGTTGAATTAGAATATCCTACAGCACCATTAGATGATGAATACGACTGCATCTGAAAATAAATCTTCGCATCGTCCATTTCGTATAGGTCGATAGTCTCTTTCTTGCACGCAACAAACATGCTTGAAAAAGCCAATATTGATAATATCCATTTATTTTTCATTTCAATTCAGTTTTTAAGTTAACGGTTATTCAGTTCACTCTCTGGCAACGGCGCAACAAAACGTTTCTCTTTCTCCGCATCAGTAGCCTTGTCTTCATAGCTATAAGTAGGAGGTACAAACGGAGGGAATCCAGCACTTACCATCACAGCTATTTCCTTACGTCCGTTGTAGTCATTGTCAAATCCCATATTCCTACGTTTGAAATAGAAGAATTTCTGACCTTCACCCACAAACTCACGAATATAATCGAGAGTAAGGAACTTCCAGAAATTCTTTTCGTTGGTAGACGGCCCGTAAGCACCCAATCCGCGGTTACCACGTACAGTATCCAGATACTTCCAGGCATTAGCCAAATCGCCTTTTCTCATCATAACCTCTGCCGCAATATAATATGCTTCACTCAACTTTATCAGAGAGCAAAGGGTTCCATAAAACTTCTGAACCTGCAGAACACCTGTTTCGTCTTCTTTATTGTTTTCCGCTTCGCTCTTGCCTGCATCATTTATCTCTTTAAACTTAGTAAGCTTCAGTGAAGACTGACCGTCAAGGGTTTCTCCCAATTCCCACTGCGATTTATAACGGATATCTTCAGCATCGTAACCGCTGAACAACTTTGCGTCAACGTATCCAGAACGAGGTATCAACAGAGCTGTACCTGTATTTCCGCCACCGAACGTATTATCATATATCAAACCACGGTCCTTATTATAATAACCAAACAATACTTCTGTAGAGAACATACGGTCTGGATCGTTATAGTTGCCAAGCAATTTCGCTTTATCTACCGATGGAAAGAATCCATCCACTTTAGGATCATCCGTAAGTTTCTGAGCCTCAGCCAACGCATTATCAATATCGTCACCCCACAGATATGCACGTGCCGTAAGCAATACCGTAGCATAGTAATTAAGACGCAACTGACGATAACGCATAGAGTTATCGAGATTCACCTCGTCATATTCAGCACGAGGGCCTTCGGTAACTACAGGGTCAGAATCGGCCAATAGATTTTCTGCCGCTTTCAAATCGCGCAATATATAATCATTAAGCACTGTTTTAGCATTCAATATTGAGAGAATCTGCGGATTAGTTGTATCGTTATAAGGAATACCTCTACCCTCTGGATTCTTACTATAAATAGGACCAAACCAGCGAAGCAGATCAAAATGAATCATAGCACGCGCAGCCAACATTTCACCTTTCAGCATTCTGTATTCTTTATTAGAAAGAACATTTCCACCCGAGGCTTCCTTTTCTATATTTTCCAAAACCACGTTAATGTTCATGATAGTAGAGTATGCCGCATTCCACGTAGAACTCAATACCGCTTCTACACCTTCTTCTGTATAATCCCAATTAGTAAGGGCACGCAGGTATTTATAATAACTACCCTGATTACTCTGTTCTACAACGTAATACTGTCCAAGTATATCAAGGTCTCCATAGGTTAAAGTCTTTCCGTAAAGTGAAGAGCTCGACATACGGTTATAAACTCCGTTCACAGCTGCATAATATCCATCTTTCGTAGAGAACTGCTGTTCTTCACTTTGCTTGTCGTTAGGCTGTGTGTCAAGCCAATCAGTACATCCGCTTAGCAAGCCGCAAAGTACAACCGATAATGTTATAATATATTTATTCAGTTCCATAGTTATACATTTTTAAAGGGTTAATGAGAGTGCAAACGATACGCTACGAGCATACGGATATGATGTACCACGCTCTTGCTTAATCGTTGTCAAACGGAAAATATCGTTCATGTAAGCATTGAAGCGAATTGAGCTCATGCCGAAACGATGTGCCAATTCAGGAGAGAACTCGTATCCTATACGAAGTGATTCCAAAGACCATGAATTGTCTCTTTGTACAAAACGAGATGACATCGGAGTAGATACAGAGTTAGCTATATCCTTAAATTGAGCCTGATCGCCCGGTTTCTGCCAACGGTCATACAATGCTCGTTTATCTTGATTGTATATCAATGAACTTGTACTGATATTCTCTACCTTATTGAACAAAACAGAGTTAAATGAATAACCGCCCACACGATAACGGAAATCGGCACTTACAGACAAACCTTTCCATGAGAATGAAGTTCCAAGCACACCTTCTATTGTAGGACGGCTATTGCCTACTATCACTTCGTCATCATAAGAGAAGTCGTAAGTCAGTTCACCGTTCTTCTTGATGAATATTTCACGTCCGGTAGCAGGGTCAATACCAGCAGAACGCACTACCCAGATATCATCCGTGCTGGCACCATCGTAATAACGCTTGGTAGAACGATTATCGCCTTCACGCTCTTTCGAGTTGAACGATTCAAGCTGATTGCCGATGCCAGACAATTCTGTTTTTCCTGTACGCAACGTTCCACGTACATTCCACCACAAACGGTTCTTTATCTGACGGATAATGTAATAAGTAGCCTGTCCGGTAAATCCTTTTGAAGTCTGCTTACCGAAGTTCTTATAAATCTGATTGTTTGTAGCACCCGAAGAGGCCGGCATATCAATAGTAATAAGCAACGGGTCTGTTGTTTTATAATAATAGTCTCCTACCAATTTCAATCTATCATTAAGAATGGTGATATCAAAACCGATATTACGGTCGATAGTAGTCTGCCACTCCAAATTAGGATTACCCAACTGCGCCATCGAAGTACTCATACCGAAATAATTGAAAGAGTTGAAATTATAGCGGAATGTAGTAAGTGTGGCCGAAGAAGAAAAGTTCTGATTACCCGGATTACCGATAGAAGCACGCAGTTTAAGATATGAAATACCGTCAATATTATCCTTGATGAACTTTTCATTATGGATATTCCATGCCAAACCGACTGCCCATGTACCTATATAATGCTTATTGCGTCCGAATACAGACGAACCGTTTACACGGTAACTGAAATCGAGCAGGTAACGATTATCATAAGAGTAGCTACCTATGGCATAACCACTTACCGAACGACTTATATTTTCGCTGTAGCCAGGTTTCCCTCCCTCAGGATATCCGTTGGCGAATGAAGGCAAATCATAATCGCCCATAGGGAATCCTACAGCCGAATAACCGTTATATGTACTATTAGTTTGCGACAGATAGCCTCCTAACGCAAGATTAAACATATGAACATCCTTAAGAACCTTAGCATAAGTCAGTGTCAATTCACCTTCATACTTGTTAGTCCTGGTCTGTCCCCAACTGTACGAACCGCGCTTTGTATACTCCGTTTCATAATATGCAGTAGAACGCGGTGAGTAGAAATTCTTAGACTCACTATTAGTATGAGTAATACCAAAACGTGCGCGAATCTTCATTTCATGTATAGGAGTGTATTCTGCTATAAACTTATCCGACAAAGAGAATCCGCCACTCTTGCTGTAACTATTCAGCGATGCGTCATACAATGGGTTAGACGCTTTTATATCATCGGTATATTCCAACCATCTATCCACACCACCGTCTTCATTATATTTCATATAATAAGGATTCGCCTTTGCATATTCAGAGAAGCTCACCATCGGGTTCTGGCTATCGGTATTGTCAAGAGAGAACTTATTGCTGAACTGAAGTTTGTTCAGACGATATGTCAAATCGATGTTTCCACTGATGTTATCACGCTTAGAATCTTTCATAATACCTGTCACCCCATTATAAGAGAATCCCAAACCGAACATGAAAGCACCTTCGCCACCTTCGGCATATACAGAATGACGATGATTCAAACCTGTGCGAAGCGGCTCTGACAGCCAATAGGTATCTACGCCACGGGCGATGTCTGACAATTTTTGGTTATACGATTGCATCAGACGTAATTCCTGTTCAGTGTTACTGAAATTACTGTACCGTCCTACCAACTTTTCAAACTCCAGCTTCTCGGCCGAATTCATCAAGTTATAACTGGTCAAATCCGCCCACTGTACGTTGGCCGAACCATTATATGTAAGATGCAGGCGGCCTGATTTCGGCTTAATGGTCTCTACAACTACAACACCATTCGACGCTTTCGAACCATAAATGGCCGTAGATGCCGCATCTTTCAAAATAGTGATAGAAGCTATACGGTTCATATCCAGATTATAGATAGCCTCAAGCGATGACTCAAAACCATCAAGGATAAACAACGGCTGATTGGGGTCTTCAGCCAATTCGTCACGAGTACTTATTAAACTAGACTTTCCACGAATCTCAATATCCGGCATACGGTTAGGGTCGGAACCGAACTCACTGTCGAGCACATTGAACGAAGGATCCAATGTCTTCAAGCTGGCAATGGCGTTCTGAGTTCCTACACCTTTCAGTTGCGCTCCGGTAAATGTAGCTGCCGAACCGGTAAAACTATTCTTCATCTTATTTACCACACCTGTTACAACCACGTCTTCCAGCTCGTTCACGTCTTCTACCATCACTATTTTAAGCGTACTTTCACCATTATAAGTAATGCGTTGCGACTTCATACCTACCGATGTAAAGTTTACCACCACACCTCTAGTCAGCGGCTTGGCAAAAGCGAAGTTTCCGTCTAAATCTGTTACAGCCAACTGTGTTCTATCTTTAGTATAGATATTCACTCCAGGCAATCCTACACCCGTATTGTCTACTACACGTCCCTTTAGCAAAGTCTTACCCTGCTGACCCTTGGCAGAAGAAGTGATGACAATAGTCTTACCCTTAATAGAATACTGCAGATTGGTATTGGCAAGCAAACGGCTCATTACTTGATTTATATCGGCCTGTTTCAGATTAGCCGATACTTTAATGCCTTTTACTAAAGAGGCATTATAGAAGAGCTGGTAACCATGCTTTTTGCCCAGCGTCTCCAGAACCTGCTGCAACGGTTGCTTGTCTACCGTCATCGTAATTCTCACCTGATGGCTGCCTTGTGAATATGCAGTCACCGGAACCGACAGGGACAATGTACATGCCAATAGCATAGACAGCCCTTTTGAAGTGAATTTCACGCTCATTCTGTTCTTTGATTTTATGGTTAAACTTATATTTATTTCTTTTCCAGTAAATCCACCTTTTTATTATGATGGATATGAAAGTCTAATTCACCTGTCATACGGAGTGCGTCAAGCGTTTCTATCAGAGACTGCTTACGCGACAAGATTCCTGTATACCGAGTGTTCCGAATATTATCATCAAGCTGAATAGAAACATTATACCAACGAGACAGTGTCTGTATAATATCTCCAATCTCTTCATCACGAAAAACAAAAATGTCATCTTTCCAACTGATCAAAGGTTCTATATCTACCTTCTTATTCTCGAACAGTCCATCTTCTTTCTGATAAGTAAACAGTTCACCCGGCTCCATAGAAACAATTGAAGTCCCTGCACTATTTAAAATATTGACATGACCATTTACTAACGCCACGTTTATCTCATCTCCATCAGGATAAGCATGCACATTAAAAGAAGTACCTGTAACCTCTATACTAATGCCATTCAACTGAACAATAAAAGGTTCATCAGGATTTGACTTGACTTGAAAAAACGCTTCTCCTTCCAAACGGACCACACGTTTTCCTCCTGTAAAATGAGTAGGAAATAACAATGTAGATTCCGAGTTAACCATCACTGTTGTTCCGTCTTCCAATGCCAAGTTATGCTCACCACCTGCCGGAACCACCAATTTATTAAACTCCGGAACTTTATCTACTATAATAGAAAGCTTCTTCTTTCCGTCGCCGGTTGTATTGACCAAGCGGTCGCCCGACACCTCTAAATGATTCTCTTCCAGCTCTATCACTTTACTGTCGGCAGTCACCACAGATGCCTTTTCAATTCCGGGCTGCGCAAAAGCCCATTCTATAGCGGCCCTTTCATGATGCCGCCACAACATCCATCCAGCAGAAACGCCCAATACCAACAATACTGAAGCCACGGCACCATAAATCCTAAAAGGAATACGCTTGCCTCTGCTTCCGTCTATCCGAGAATGAACACGGCGCAACGCCTTTTCTACATCCACTGAATTCTGAAAGTCGATATCTTCAATGAGGTCATTGGGAGGAGTGCAAGTTTCATTACACAAATCATCACTTTCTATAGACGTAATTATCTTATCGGCTAAATCCTTCGCCGCACTGATACTTTCCTGTAATTTTCGTTCTTCCATTAACACAGATTTAATCTTGTTTTATAAAAGAAACAATCGAAACGAAAAGTAGTATGAGTGAAAAAGCTATTTTTTAATACTAAAACATCAGCAGCAAGTAACCGAGACAAGCCAAACGGATGCATCTTCGGAATTAACACACATGCAAAACGACCAAAGGAACCGTGCCGTGGCTTTCAAAGGTGTATTTGCTTGGAACATAACCGAAAAACATGGTTTTGACTTCGGCGCAGATTTTAGTAAAATTTCGTCATGGGGAATTTCTGTGAACGAGGAAGGAAAGATAGACGATGACCAATTCAAGAACAAGGAAAACAAATATGCAGGATTTGTATCCTACCGCTTGTCGTCAGAGAAATGGAGGGGAAGTCTTGGACTACGCTATGAGTTCGTACATGCCATCAACACAGACCAAGGTGAGGTAAAAAACAAAACGAATTACTCAGACTTGCTGCCATCTTTCTCGCTTTCTACTTCTTTTGGCAGAGTGGATTTGAACCTCGATTTCAGCAGCAGGGTGAATCGCCCTTCATTCCGACAGTTGAACAACAGTGTCAGTTACAACAATCAATACCATTACGAGCAAGGAAACATCTATCTGAAGCCACAATATGTGTATGATACAGAAGTCAGCATGAGCTATAGCTTCTTTGACTTCAGGTTGGACTATCAGTATATCAAAGACTATATCCATCCTACGGTTGTGGCTATATCTGGTAAACCAGGAACCGTTGCTTGGATGTCAACTAACGCCAAGGATTTTCAGCAGTTAGGAGCGCAATGTGTGGTTTCACCTGTATTCGACTGTTGGCGACCAACTTTGACGGTAGGCGTTTACAAGCCTTTTTTCTCTTTGACATACAATGGAGAAAAGGTAGATTATAATCATCCATACGGTTTATTGGCATTTCAAAACTCAGTGGAACTTAAAAGCGATTGGCTTTTCCGCAGCGATTTCTATTGGAACATCAAAGGGCATCACGGCATCTACGAGCAGAACAGCCATGCCACATTCAACATGATGGTTCAAAAGCAATTGCTCAAGAAGAGGCTAACAATAACGCTGAAAGCAGAGGACTTGTTTGATTGGTCAAAGTTGAATGATATAAAGAAAGTAAATTTCGTGGTACAGAACAGAAAGGTAAACAACTTCAATCGTTGCATTATTGCCTCAATCAGCTATAACTTCAACAGCTTCAAGGATAAATATAACGGCAGTGGCTCAGCAGACGATGAGATAAATCGCTTTTAGAAATATATTGGTGCAGGTCATGTGAAAGATAAATATACAGGCGTGGAACTTGATGAGGTCGCTGGTCATTCATGGATTATTGATGGTTATGTAATAGCAACGCTAGATGATGAGTCTCACAATGTTCATGTTAAGGATTTTTATGTCCATAATAATATGGGCTGGGACGGAGCAAATAATGGCTATAATTTGTTAACGGCATTGAGTTCATCGCCAATGGCATACAAGGAAGGCCTTCTCGATTTGATTTGGACATGACGGACGAGCATACCTTGCAAGTCACCGACAAGACAACGGCAGAAGTCCAAACGGCAATACCTGTCAAACAAGATCAATGGAAAATATCTGTTGAGAGTTCAAATGGAAAAAGGACTTGGAGATACTTCACCAAAGAGCAAGTGGACAAGAACGAGGTTCGCAAGAAAGTTGAATCCATCCCTTTCGAGGAAAGGTAGAAATGCAACAATGTCGAGGCAACCATGTTCCAATATATCTTCCATACGAGAAATAACAAGACCAGATACCGCACAAAGATAAAGCATACTTTGCAAGCCATCGCAAGGTGTGCTTGGATTAACATGCGCCGACTTTTCTTGTATGACCTCGAAATGGGTCTCCAGATGACAACAAAATAGTTCAAAGACCGAATCGCCCCACTTTGGGGCTATATTTAGGCAATAAGAGGCATTTTTGACGCTGTATAAACTGGTCGTTTGCCAACTTGTTGCCAAAGTTAGTTAACGCCAAGGATTGCGTAAAAACTTTCCAAGGCATATATTTAATTCAAATTTAACTCACTTTTAAAAGTGGAGTCAAGTTTATAAATTATTAACGAGTCCTGTTGACCATCTCATGCCCTGGGGGGTACTGAGTAGTTACGATTGTTGGCAATCATATTATGTGGAAATATTTTGTTCATATAATTTTATGTATTGGGATATATATAGGTCGATGACAAAGTATCCAGTCTTCTACAATAAAACATTCGAATATGGACCATAATTTCAATTTCCCGAATATGTAATTTTGAAGTTCATTTTTTTTAATTCATTGTAACTCAATTCATATCTTTTATCAAAGATATTTTGCTTGATTATTTCTTCTTTGGAATATTTATCAAGCGTACTTTGTTTGAAGATTATCACTTGATATTTATCATTGGCCTGGAGTTCATTATCCGGTATTGGTATCTTTCCTATGAAGCTGCTATCATTTTCTGTCTCAATTAATAATTTACCACCAAATACTTCAAAAACATATTGAGGAGTTAAAAGGGTTGAATCTTTAAACATAAATTCCAATGCATAGATTTTTTCACCAGACTTATTCATGATTTGGATATTCTGCCAGTTTACGTCCACGCCTGGATCCTCTGCTAACCATGAGCACGCATTACATATAAGGCAAACTACAAAGAAACTCATTGCCTTGAAAATTTGTGTAGCTTTTTTCATTATATTTCTATCATTAAAATTAATTGCGAATTTAATTATTTATGTGTTAGAATCCAAATTTTAGCCCCATAAAAAGATTATGGGGCTATGTTTATTAAATGATAATAAAATCCCAAAAGACTATTTTTCCTTTAGTATTTGGGAATGTCTTATCTTGATGGCGGGTACCTAATCTTGGATTTATATATTTTGTATAATTCTTATATCTAAAAGCATTTATATCAAAGAAATCCGCATTATTTTTAGTATATCCTGGCGCTCCTTGACCATAGTGTTTATCAAAATACTTGGCTCCTAAATTACTTGCATTTACCTCAAACCATCTATCTTTGTGCTCCATGTGACTCCATTTTGAAGTAAAGGTAGCACTAGCCAAACTCGGTATCGCAATTACCGGGAAATAAAGAACTCCCCATCTCTGAGTCTGAATATAGTGCCCATATTCATGGACAAAAAGATGATCCCTCCAATCAGCAACATAATTTTTGGGACCAAGAGAATAATGACCTATGGTAAAAGCACTATTTTGATTTTTAGTAACTCCAGAAAGAGCTAACATACCATCCATATCAGTAACTCCATCAACTAACCCGATAGTATTACATACCTGAGAGGCTAAATTCCCTATAATAGAATTTGCAATTCCGTAAGTCCATTTATTCAGGATTTGTCCAAAGTTACCTTTAAACATTCCCATATCAATTTTCCATGCGTTCACAGTTCTTGTCCAATTATATTGACTTACATTAAATCCATGGTTTACCATATTTCCAAAGAAATCAGTTACCGCATTGAATATAGTAAATTGGGTAGGAGGTAAATGTTATTCATAAAAGGCATTTACCTCCTACTTTCACATTTACCGACCTCCCACACCACCGTACGTGCCGTTCGGCATACGGC
>FR881198.1 GCA_000434735.1 Bacteroides sp. CAG:530 | reverse complement strand
TTGCGGATGAAATTGAAATGCTTTTCAACTTCCGACTCTGCATAGTTTACATAAACATCGAGCGATTTAGCGAACAATTCAGGAGCTTTCATCGCGTCTTGTAGCAACAGGTGACCCATTACGCAGACAGCAGCCATTTCGTACAAACGACGTGCAACGAAATCGAGCAACTCTTGATTCTGTGCTTCTTTTACTGCGTTAGTACATGCTTCGAACTTACGAGTCATATCTTTAAGACGATTCATATAGCCTTCGTATTCGGCAGCGCAAGGTGTTAACTCGAATTCGTGCAATGTAGCTGCGTAAGAACCGTTAGTTACATAACGGATAGCCGCAACAGTCTGCAACTGAGTAGTACCTTCGTAAATGCTGGTGATACGTGCGTCACGATAAATGCGCTGACAAGCGTATTCCATCATGAAACCAGAACCACCGTGTACCTGAATACAGTCGTAAGCATTCTGATTAGCGTATTCAGAGTTCATACCCTTAGCAAGCGGAGTAAAGCTGTCGGCCAACTTAGAATAACGCTTCTGTTCCTGACGTTCTTCAGGAGTAAGTTTACGTTCGCGTGAAATATCATCGAGAGCTTTGTAGATATCTACATAGCGTGAAGTTTGATACAACAACGCACGTCCGGCATCCAACTTAGCCTTGATAGTAGCCAGCATGTCATAAACTGCCGGGAACTCGATAATAGCCTTACCGAACTGTTTACGGTCTTTTGCATAAGCCAACGCTTCATCGTATGCAGCCTGGCTCAAACCTACAGACTGTGCAGCGATACCTAAACGAGCACCGTTCATCAAAGCCATAACGTATTTAATCAAGCCCAACTTGCGGTCGCCACAAAGTTCTGCCTTAGCGTTCTTATAAACCAACTCGCAAGTAGGAGAACCGTGGATACCCAACTTATTCTCGATACGGCGTACGTCTACTCCTCCATCGTTCTTATCGTAGATGAACATAGACAAACCACGTCCGTCGTGAGTTCCTTCTTCCGAACGAGCCAATACCAAATGTAAGTTAGCGTCGCCGTTTGTGATGAAACGTTTTACGCCATTCAGACGCCAGCAATTGTTGGCCTCATCGAATGTAGCTTTAAGCATTACGCTCTGAAGGTCTGAACCGGCATCCGGCTCAGTCAAGTCCATTGACATGGTTTCGCCCGCACAAATACGAGGGATGAAACGACTATGCTGGTCTTCATTACCGAATTCATAAAGAGTCTCTATACAGTCTTGTAATGACCAAATGTTTCCGAAGCCGGCATCAGCCTGCGCTACTATCTCGGCACACATGGTGTACGGAGTGATAGGGAAATTCAAGCCACCGAAACGACGAGGCATTGTCATACCGTTCAAGCCTGCCTTAACCATAGCGTCGAGGTTCTGCTTAGTGCCCGAAGCATATTCTACACGGCCGTTAGCGCAATGCGGACCTTCTTCGTCTACTCCCTCAGCATTAGGTGCAATAACTTCGCCGGTCAGTTCGCCTGTAATTTGCAACACACGGTCGTAAGAATCCAACGCATCGGCATAATCCTGCGGTGCATAGTCAAATTCGTCTTTATCTCTGTAGTCGCGCTCCTTCAGTTGGCAGATGCGCTCCATCATCGCGTTATTCAAGTGAAACTTGAGTTCGGGATGTTCTATATAATTGTTTGCCATTATTTACTGTTCTTTTTGTAATACTTAATCATTTTCGGGATAACCTCTTCTACCGTACCGTTAATCACATAGTCGGCGATGGTGTTGATAGGCGCATTAGGGTCATTATTTACAGAAATAATGATTCCGGCATCTTGCATACCGGCAATGTGCTGAATCTGACCAGAAATACCGCAAGCGATATACAATTTAGGATGAACGGTAACACCTGTCTGACCAATCTGACGGTCGTGATCGCAGAAGCCTGCATCGACAGCAGCACGGCTGGCACCAACTTCGGCGTGAAGTTCCTTTGCCAATTCGAACAGCATATCGAATCCTTCCTTGCTTCCCATACCATAGCCACCGGCTACTACTATAGGAGCACCCTTAAGGTTATGTTTTGCCTTTTCTACATGGCGGTCTATAACCTTAACCACGTAGTCGGTTTCGGGAACGTATTTAGCAACGTCGTGACGTATCACTTCGCCCTGATAGTTTTCATCGAGGATTTCTTTCTTCATCACACCCTCACGAACTGTTGCCATCTGCGGACGATGGTCGGGGTTCACAATAGTAGCAACGATGTTACCACCAAATGCCGGACGAATCTGATAAAGCAATTTCTCGTATGTAACGCCATTCTTCTTGTCTTCATAATCACCGATTTCAAGCTGAGTACAGTCGGCAGTAAGACCGCTTGTAAGAGCAGAAGAAACACGCGGACCCAAGTCGCGACCGATAACGGTAGCCCCCATCAAGCAAATCTGCGGTTTTTCTTCCTTAAACAGGTTTACCAAAATAGAAGTATGCGGAAGAGAAGTATAAGGGAACAATCCAGGAGCATCGAACACGTGAACACGGTCTACTCCGAACGGTAATACTTGTTTTTCTACATCTGCAAGGTCAGAACCTGCGCAGATGGCTTCGAGTTGGCATCCCAGCTCAGTGGCTAACTTGCGGCCCTTAGTTAAAAGTTCGAGACTGACATCGGCAACATGCTTGCCTTCCATCTCACAATATACAAATACGTTATTCATGATTATCCGATAGTATGGTTAGCCAATAGTTCTACAATCAAGTTCTCTACATCTGCATCGCTGCCCGAAATGGTCTTGCTTTCCTTAGCCTGGAAGATGATGTTTTCAATCTTCTTAACTTTAGTAGGCGAGCCCGACAGACCACACTGCTTGGTATCGCCGTTCACATCGGCTACGCTCCATTCAGTAATGTTAAGATACGGACGCTTGTCGTACAGTTCTGCGTATGGCAATTCGTTTCCGTCTTTTGTAATGGCAGCTTTTTCTTGTGCTCCCAACGCACGTTTGTACTTCTGCACCAACTTTGCGTTGCGTGGGCGACAAGGAGCGGCGCTACCGTTTACAGTCAACACGATAGGCAGAGAAGCTTCTACTGTTTCCACACCACCGTCGATATGACGTTTTACGCGGATGCGTCCTTCGTTTACCTCTTCTATTTCTTCTACATAAGTAATCTGAGGCAAGCCAAGTTTTTCGGCTACCTGCGGACCAACTTGCGCTGTATCACCGTCGATAGCCTGACGTCCACCTACGATAATATCATAATCGCCTATTTTACGAACAGCAGTAGCCAGCGCGTACGAAGTAGCCAATGTATCAGCACCGGCAAAAGCACGGTCGGTAAGCAAATAGCCATTATCAGCGCCTCTATATAAACCTTCACGGATAATTTCTGCGGCACGACCCGGTCCCATTGTAAGAATTGTAACGGTAGAACCCGGATGTGTGTCTTTCAGTCTGAGTGCTTGTTCTAGAGCATTCAAGTCTTCCGGATTAAAAATCGCTGGAAGAGCCGCACGGTTTATTGTTCCGTCGGCGTTCATGGCATCTTTTCCCACACAACGAGTGTCTGGTACTTGTTTTGCCAATACTACAATTTTCAAACTCATTAGATTAATTATTTTGGTTTTAGTATATTTTTGTGGGCAAATTTAGTGAAAGCATTCGTTTATAAAGAACCTCAAATCAAAAAAATGCACAAAGAAACTAAATTTGAGCAAGAAAAAGGGAAAGGTTTTTATCTTTGCAAGGATTTTGGGCGATAAAATACATATCAAAATATGAATGAACTACATGACAGAGTAGCAGACCTATTATTATATATAGGTATAGATAAAACAGACACTAGTTGGGTTTCGCGGGTAGCGCTTGTTTTGGCGGCAGTAATCATATCGTATACCTGCACCACATTATTTAAATATATAATAATTCCGTCTGTGCGAAGAATTACGTCGCGCACCAAGGCTACTTGGGATGACTATCTGTTTAATGAAGATTTAATGCGCAACGTACGCCGTCTAATTCCGCCTATCATACTATATCTGCTGCTGCCTTTCGCTTTCGAAGGGATGCCGATACTGCTTATAATATTACATAAGGGATGCCTCATATATCTGATAGTAAATACTATATTACTTATCAGAACATTCTTAAACTCGCTTTATGATATATCAAACGAGCACGAGACATTGCGAGATCGCCCGTTGAAAGGTATATATCAGATGATAAAACTCATCGTTTTCGGTATAGGAGCTATTTTGATTATCAGCATATTGATAGACCAAAACGCCGGAAGGATATTAGCGGGACTAGGTGCTTCGGCTGCCGTATTGATGTTGATATTCAAAGATAGTATATTAGGACTAGTGGCAGGAGTACAATTATCTGCCAACGATATGCTGCGCCCGGGCGACTGGATTACAATGAATAAATACGGAGCCAACGGATATGTGCTCGAAGTATCGCTAACCACCGTAAAGGTGCAGAACTTCGATAAAACTATTACCACAATACCACCTTATGCGCTTGTAAGCGATTCATTCCAAAACTGGCGAGGTATGCGCGAAAGCGGAGGACGACGCATAATGCGCTCAGTCTCTATAGATATGAACTCAGTACACTTCTGCACAACCGAAGAGATTAAGATGTTTCTTTCTAAAGGCTGGATAAGTCAGGAAGAGGCCAACGGTACAGAGCAATTGGTAAACCTGCAAATATTCCGTAATTACATGCTGCAATACCTGAGAACCAATCCGAAGATAAACGACCAAATGATGACTATGGTGCGCCAGCTGCAACCATCGACCGAAGGAGTACCCTTGGAATTATACTGCTTTACACGCAGTTGCGAATGGATAGAATACGAACAGGCGCAAGGCGAAGTGATGGATCATTTCTTCGCTGTAATTCCACAATTCGGTCTGCGCGTATATCAACGCCCTACCGGAGCCGACCTGAACGCACTAAGAGCGGAAGTATGAAACCAGCAATGAATATTTTGAAATGCAACAGAATACTTGTAGCTTTGCAGCTCTAAAGAAATGACACTCACGCTGAATGAAACGATTATACTCTATCATATTATTTGTAATGTGCGCACTGACCGTGGCACTGCAAACCGCCAAGGCTCAAAGCGACGAGAAGGATGTATCTTTCCACATCACTGTCCTTAAAACTACCGGTGCCCCGCAATCGGGTATCCAACTTAGAATATTCGGACAAAGCGAAAGATATACCGCCGACGATAAAGGCGTTATCTCATTCAGTACTAAGATAAACAAGAACTATACGCGCTCGGCTGCATTGTATTTTCCTTATGATGCAGACCACTCTGTATGCTCTTTTACGCTGAAAGAAGACGATGCAACAAAAACTATCTATATAGATTCGGCAGATGATATTACGGCATTTAAGAAAGATAATGTAACCGTAGAGGTAGAAGGTATCGTGAATAATAGCTCCGGACATCCAATAAGCGGAGTAATAGTAAGCATACAAGGCACCGGAAGAAAAACCGTGACCGACGAGATAGGACTTTTCAAAATAGAAGCCGACTATAAACATCCCGTCACCCTACGTGCCGACGGAATGGATAACATGTCTATAAACACTAGCCTGTTTCTGCAGAATCCAAACGAGCCGTATCGCATCACGATGTTTCCAAAGAATCCGGGTAAAATATATAATGTGGTAGAGCACATGCCGGAATATCCGGGCGGACGAAAGGAGTTCATGAACTACTTGAAACGCCACTTGAAATATCCTGCACAGGCAAAAAAAGAGAATAAGCAAGGTGTGGTGGTAGTACAGTTCGTTGTAGAGACTAATGGAGAAATCACATCGCCTACCATAGCACGCGGACTGGAAGCGCAGATGGATACGGCAGCGCTGAACGTAATACGCGAGATGCCGTCGTGGATGCCTGGAAGAGACCACGGACGTGTGGTACGCTGCAAATGCTCAGTACCCGTGCAGTTCAAGATAGAACAGCCCAAGCCGCATCCTGTATTGGCAGATACTACAGCCGTGCATAAAGAGGTGGAAAAGCCGGAAGTAACAGACTCCATTTCTTCAGGAAAAAGCTTGCTGACGCTCAGTGCCGATAGCATTTCTTTCATGACAACAGATAGCTTAGTGTTGCAAAAAGACAGTCTGCTGAAGAAAGCGGAACAACTTATACAGTCGGCCGACAGCCTCAGCATATCAAAAGCAGACTCCGTTTCGACAGAAAATCAGGCAGTAACATCTACGCCTAAGCCACGCAAGAAAGGAAACATCTTCGTACGTTTCTTCCGCTGGCTATTCGGAAAGAAAAACTGACCGAAACAATATATAAACAACAGACAACAAGAAACATAAAATCAATATCATATGAAAAAAGAAAAGATTATACTTACCGGCGACCGTCCTACCGGCAAGTTACACATTGGACACTACGTAGGCTCTTTGCGTCGCCGCGTAGAGCTGCAGAACTCAGGACTTTACGATAAGATTTTTATCTTCGAAGCCGATGGCCAAGCTTTGACCGACAATATCGATAATCCAGAAAAGGTACGTCAGAACGTTATTGAAGTAGCACTCGACTATCTGTCAGTAGGACTCGACCCTAAGAAATCTACTATCTTCATTCAGTCTCAGATTCCGGAATTGTGCGAGTTGAGCTTCTACTATATGGACTTGGTTTCTGTATCACGCTTGCAGCGTAACCCTACCGTTAAGAGCGAAATCCAGATGCGTAAGTTCGAAACAAGTCTGCCTGTAGGTTTCTTCACTTACCCTATCAGTCAGGCAGCCGACATCACCGCATTCAAGGCAACAACCGTACCTGCAGGTGAAGACCAGGAACCGATGATTGAGCAGACACGCGAAATTGTACGCCGATTCAACAATATATATGGTGAAACACTCGTTGAGCCAGAAATCCTTCTGCCTAACAACGCAGCTTGTCTGCGCTTGCCGGGAACCGACGGAAAGGCTAAAATGAGTAAGTCATTGGGCAACTGTATCTACTTGTCCGACTCGGCAGACGAAGTAGAAAAGAAAGTAAAGAGCATGTTTACCGACCCCGACCACTTGCGCGTAAGCGACCCAGGTAAGTTGGAAGGCAACTGCGTATTTACTTACCTCGATGCATTCTGCCGTCCGGAACACTTTGAGCGTTATTGCCCCGACTATGCAAATCTGGATGAAATGAAGGCACATTATACCCGTGGCGGATTGGGCGACATGAAAGTCAAGAAACTCTTGGCAGCTATCATGCAAGAAGAATTAACTCCGATACGCGAACGCCGTAAAGAGCTCGAAAAAGACATCCCGGCTATCTACGACATCCTGAAGAACGGTTGCGAAGTAGCTCGCGAAGCTGCAGCACAGACTATGGATGAGGTACGCCGTGCCATGAAAATAAACTATTTTGACGATAGAGCGTTAATTGAAGAACAAGCTAAACGTTTCGGTAAATAATAATAATACCATAACCTATTGGCGGAATTAAATTATAAAAGATTT
>FR881197.1 GCA_000434735.1 Bacteroides sp. CAG:530 | reverse complement strand
AATCAATAATATTATTGCGTTGATTGTACTTTTAGTAATCGCTTCACTCGTTGTACGGTACTTACCCCTTTACCACTCAACTTTGCCACATCTCGAATGGAATACCCCTTGCGGAGCAGACTTATTACTTCCCTATATTCGGCTTTCATCTGTTCTACCGTTTTTACAGAGCCTACCTTGCGTCCGAGTTTTCCTCCTTTCTCTATATACCGCTTCCTTCCTGACTGCAATCGGAATGAGATATTATCACGTTCCAATTGCGCACAGGTCGAAAGCGTGGCTATCATTATAGGAGCAAAGAGGGACGGATGTCCTTTATCGTCCAATAATATAAGCTGTTCCTTTTGAATGTAGAGGTTAATGCCACAGTCAATGAGTTCCTTGACAGAGGCAAGCACCTCAAACGCATTGCGACCCAATCTTGACAGTTCACTGACAAGTAGGATCCCAATGCGGTTTGCCTTGCAGTATTCCATTGCCTCACACAACACTGGACGCTCATCATTCTTCTTTGCGCCAGAGATGTGTTCCTCAAAGACCTTGCAGACTTCGATACCCTTATATTTTGCATACTCCGATAAGTCCTTGACCTGTCTTTCCGTGCTCTGTCTGTCACCAATACTGGAGACACGAGCATATATTACTCCTGTTGTCATCTATATCAAAGAATTTATTTCGCCTTGTTGCCACTCCTTATCTCTTGCAGAATATGGAGTAGCTGACTTTGAGTTCTTGTCAATCTCTGGTAGATGAACACCAAGTATGCAAACAAAGTATCACAGATGATCATCGCCGCATGAAAATTTCGCACAAATGAAAGAAACGTTCTCCCAACAACTTGAATTTGGCATTTTTTTTGATTGCCTTTGCTTCACTATTCACACTTTCCTGCGAATAAAACCCCATCCAATTAACAAACAAACTCTATTCTTAGCCTAAGTTTTTATATACTTAGCTTAAGTATATAAAAACTTAGGCTAAGAATATATATACCTAACCTAGAGATATAGAATTGAATGTGAAGACACAGATTTTTCTATGCGGAATTAAGAAGTTCAGACGGCAATATTATTCTATCTTTGCATAAGAAAAGAAAAACAAAATATAACATATATATCATGAATGTACAGATAGAAGAATCGTGGAAACAGGTATTGCAGCCTGAGTTTGAAAAGGACTATTTCGTAAGACTGACGGACTTTGTGCGGAATGAATACAGCACCACTACTATATATCCTCCTGGGAAACTTATATTTAACGCTTTCAACCTTTGTCCGTTCGATAAAGTTAAGGTGGTGATTATCGGACAAGACCCTTATCACGGTCCGGGACAAGCGCATGGTTTATGCTTTTCGGTAAACGATGGTGTGGCTTTTCCGCCATCACTGCAAAACATCTTTAAAGAGATACACGAAGATTTGGGAAGCCCTATCCCCAATACTGGCAACTTGACCCGATGGGCGGAACAAGGTGTGCTGCTGCTGAACGCTACGCTTACGGTACGCGCTCATCAAGCCGGCTCGCACCAACGAAAAGGTTGGGAGGAATTTACAGATGCCGCCATACGCACACTGGCAGAGCAACGTGAACATCTGGTGTTTATATTGTGGGGAGCGTACGCACAAAAGAAAGGGGCGTTCATCGACAGAGAGAAGCACTTGGTTCTCACTTCCGTACACCCGTCTCCCCTATCGGCTTATAACGGATTCTTCGGCAACAAGCATTTCAGTCGTGCCAACGCTTATCTTATAGAGCACGGAGAAACACCTATCAATTGGTAAATGGGGCATTAATACCACTGTACCCCATTACCACTACCGCTGTTGTTACGCTTATCCCATTTCAAGGCATCGGTAAGCATACTTGAATTGGCGCGTATTGAGAAGTTGTACGAAGTGAACGGACCGAATGTCAAGCCGCAACTCATGTTAAAGCAGTGCAAGTCGCGGGTTATGTTCATGGTGGTCATAGACATCTTCTTTGATGTGAAGTCATAACCACTGGTATAATTCACATTCCAACGGCTACCCATCTTGATGTTACCCGAAATATTCATAGAATGAGTCAGCGAGTAAGGATATCGCATAGTCTTTATGTTGATATCCTTGCTGCGATCTTCGCGGATGCTGTAGCTATAACTCAAGCTTAAGCTCCAAGGCAACTTAAAGGCAAGGTATCCGTCAGAATCTGTAGAAGCCGCTTCTTGCTTACGGGTGTTCGAAGCCACCACATTTACGTGTTCGTCGTCTTCATCTTCATCATCGTCATTATCTTTCTTCTTGTCTTTCTCCTTATTCTTTTCGGCATCGTCTTTCTTTCCGAATAGTTTCTTGAAGGTATCGTTATTCAAGGTGTACGAGAATGAACCGCTATAACCCGAGAATCGTCCGAAACGTCCGTAAGACCATTCCGTACGGTCGCCTACCACTACATTACCGTTTTCATCGAACTTATATGCATATGTAGCAAAAGTGGCGTTCATGTTAAATGTATAGCTCTTTGTCAGCTTTAAGCGTGCACTGATAGAGAGGTCGCTCCAACGCTTGCGTGCCAAGTCGTAACTCAAGCTACCCGACAAATCGTCTATCAGACTTATCTTTTTATATCCCGTAGTATCTTTCTGCGACGCCATTTTCATCTCCACATTGTTCTTAAGAGAGAAACTTACGTTCTGCGATACGCCCTTACCAGGAGTTCCGTAAGGAGCCCCTTCGTACAGAGAGTATTCCTTCATACGCACTTCACCGTTGGCATCGGTATAAGTATAGGTGTCGTAATACCCGAAATGCGAGGTTCCGAAGTCGGGAGTATATGTATAGCTTACACTCGGCGTCACGACGTGGCGAATAGTAATCTCCTTGCTCTTCATGAACAAGGGCTTGTACATACCATACAGTTTGGTATTCAATGACACAGCCATGTTATAATCGAACACACGGTTAAAGCCGTTGATGGTATCTTTCACCACGGTACGTGTTCTATCATCGTAATGCTGTTTCACCTTATTAGTATACCAACGCTCTGTATAGTTGAACGATGGAGTGATGTTTATATACTTAAACAATGTAAAGTTAGCGTCGACCGGAATACTGTGTTTCATACCCGATTTCCACTGAGACATAGGAGTCTTAAACAAAAGATTATCCTTAGTATTCACACTGTTAGTAAGGTTACCCGTATACGACAGCTTGATTTTTTCATACCAATGTTCATCGCCCGAAGCCTTCTTTCTTCTGAATGGGTAGATAGCGTCCAAACGTATATCCAGACTCGGAAGTGTCATATTGATAGAAGAGTCGCGCGTGTTCTGTGTAACATTGAACGAACTACCTATAGACAATCCGATATTTGGGAAGCGGCGTGTGTAGCTTACACTTGACGCCTTGGTATTGTTACTATAAGCCGATGGGTTATAGATAGAGCTAAGACTCTGGCGGTCGTAACTACTTGTAGAGAAGTTTACACTGGCAGAGAAATCGCTGTTAGGATTAGCCTTAGAGTCCTGACGGTGGCTCCATACCAAACGGAAGTCTTTAGACACCTGATAATCGGACATGTTCTTCTCGCCTGTCTTTGTTACCAGATAATTCATGCTGAAGTTACCGCTGTATTTATAGCGCACCTTATACGTAGAGGCAGCCGAGAGTCCCCACGAACCCTTGGTATATATTTCACCAAGCAACTTAAGGTCCATCTTGCGGTTTATGGCGAAATAATATCCACCGTCGCGAAGATAGAAACCGCGATTCATTTCATCACCGTATGTAGGCATGATAAATCCCGAAGAATAGCTACTGCTGAACGGGAAGAATCCGAAAGGTATGGCGATAGGCAGAGGTACATCTTCTACCACCAAGTGAGCGGGACCGAAGACTACGTCTTTCTTGGGGCGCACCTTAGCCATAGACAGTTTAAGATAGAAGTGAGGATGATCCTTATTATCGCAAGTGGTATAAATACCGTCGGTCATGTAGATTTCATCGTTAGGACCTTTTTTGGCGTTATGGCTGGTTACATATCCTTCGCCTTGCTGAGTAACGATATTATTGATGAAACCTTTCTTCGACTTGAAGTTGTAGCGCATCGTCTTAGATTCGTACGGAGTATCTCCGTCCTTAAACACCGGACTGCCTGTTTCTACCCCGGCAGTATCGACTATACCACGTGCATAAACTGTACTACTATCCATGTTCATGGTAATAATGCCCGAAGTAAGTTCTATATTCTGATAGTTTACTTTACCGCTACCATACAGATGCGCCAAACCGCCTTTAGTAAAGACGATTGAGTCGGATGCTTCATAAATAACGGGTGCATCAATGGCTTCCTTGCGCTGCGTAGTATCTGCCGCAAGGGTATCGGATGCCGCAGTGCCACGCCTAGCACCTACAGCACGTGAAGAGTCTGCCGGATTGACAAATCCTTTCAAAGAATCACCACGATTCATCTCGGCATTGCTATATCTGCCCCTGCGACCTTTCGCACGCTGGGCTTCTGCCGACAAAGAAAGGATGCCTCCCATACACAACAGGAGTAAAAATAGATATGTTGTTTTTCTAAACGACGTCATTTATTCTTTTTTTCGCTACTATCATTTCGCAATACGCCTGCAAAAGTAAGCATTATCCGTCAATAAACATTGTAAAGGATTCCTTTTAATGTATTTTTTAGAGTTATGGACTTATAAAAACAACTCGCACCAATGGTCGAAACGTGCCGCTCCGTCTTCTCCGTATTTGGCTACGCTCTTACGGGCTTTCTCTACCGACTTTTCTTTATCAAGTTTGGTTTTAGAGAAGAACTTGTCGGCAAAGCATATCAGTTGCTCTTCCAGACTAACAGGCAACATATCGCGATGCGGAATAGGAAGGTTCTGTTCTTCAATCTCTTTCAATGATAATCCTGCTCCCGTATGACGTTCGCACACCAAGGCATGACGCGGGAAACCTTCTTTGCGAACCAACTCCGCTCCCAAATAACCGTGGCAGATGTAAGGATGAGTACCAAAGCACTGAATGCCTTCGGCATCGGTCTCGAATATGCCGATATCGTGAAGCATGGCTGCCTCGTAAACAAAATCAATATCGATATCTAATTCCGGATGTTTACGAGCTAATGCCACGGCTTTATCGGCAACCGACTGGCTGTGTACAAGCAGAATGTGTTTCAACTCATTTTCTACGGGGTAATATTTATCAATCAGAGTAAGCGGATTCATATTTTCAATTGAAATTAATTTATACATTTGTATACAAAAGTAGGAATAACCATGAAAACAGCCATAAAATATCTTATATTTTTCCTTTGCCTTACATTGGGCAAAGCAACTTATGCTCAGCCTCGCATGGGCGCAGAACAAACAGAGATTTATCTTCCTCTTCTAAAAGGGAAACGTGTGGCGTTGGTTGTAAACCATACATCGATTGTTGCGGGAACGCATTTGGCGGATACGCTTATGGCTTCGGGTGTAAAACTAACCGCTCTTTTTGCTCCGGAACATGGTATTCGTGGTAATGCCGATGCCGGAGAAACCGTAAGCAACGGACGCGATATACGTACCAATCTGCCTATCTACTCTCTATACGGTACTCATAAGAAGCCTACGAATGCGCAACTGGAGAAGACGGATATAGTGGTGTTCGATATTCAGGATGTGGGCGCACGATTTTATACGTACATCAGCACCTTATATTATGTAATGCAGGCTTGCGCACAATATGGCAAAGAGGTAATGGTATTAGATCGCCCCAACCCATGCGATTATATAGCAGGACCGATACGTGAAAGAAAATTCAAGAGTTTTGTGGGAATGTTACCCATACCGATATTACACGGATGCACTGTGGGCGAATTGGCACAAATGATAAACGGCGAGCACTGGCTTGGCGACTCTCTGAAGTGTAAGTTGCAAGTGGTTACGGTAAAGGATTGGAAACATCATCAGCCTTACTCTCTGCCTATAAAGCCATCGCCTAATCTTCCAGACGATAAGTCTATAGCTTGTTACGCCTCGCTCTGTCCTTTTGAAGGTACGGCAGTCAGTGTGGGCAGAGGCACGTATCATCCGTTCAGCAGAATAGGCAGTCCGGTGCTTAAGAATCAATCGAAGGCATTACTCACCGCATTTCCGGAGACTGATACTATATCGTTTACTCCCATCCCATTAAAAGGCTGGGATAAGCATCCCATGCATCATGGAAAGACTTGCTATGGCATATCGTTCACTAAAGATACGCCATGCGGATTCACGCTACGCTATGTATGCGGCATTTATAAAATGTATGCAAAGAAAGGATTAGGAAACACGTTCTTCAGTCGCTCGCAAACATTCGACCTGCTAATGGGTACCGACAAAGTACGTAAATCCATGATGCAAGGCGTGGATTACCGAGAAATAGAAGCAACATGGGCGAAACAGCTCGAAGCGTACCGACAGATAAGACTGAAGTACCTTCTTTATTCGGAATAATGATTCTTCAGTGCATCAAGCATCTGCTGAAAAGTGGTGTAGGTATGTGTCTTTCCTTCTGATGTAAGCAATAAGCAATCTGCGGAACGAACTTCCAGTCGAAGCATATCTTGTGCCGATTCTTCATTACGGGCATCAGCACCAAGCCAACCATTTCGGTTAAGGGCGTTGCGAGTCCAGTGTAGCAATACATCATCGGCTGCGGTAAGCAATAAACATTTATCGCCATGTACCACGGGCGAATATCCACCGTGAAGCAAGTCGAAACAAATTTCTTCGTGGGGGAACAACTTATCCATTGCGTTAGAAAGAATCAAGTCTTCGGTATTTCCGCACACTAATCCACTTTCTTTAGAAAGGAGCCATAGCTTATCAGCCAAGACCAACGCTTGCTCTACATCGTGTGTAGACAGAAGTATAGCTCTACCCTCTTCTACCGCCAACTTATGCAGCAGGGTCATTATCTCTATACGGCTCACCACATCGAGGAAGGCTGTAGGCTCGTCAAGCAAAATAAGCGGGCACTCTTGTACCAAGGCTTTGGCTATCATCGCTTTTTGACGTTCACCATCAGAGAGTTCGGCTACATAGCTACTGGCTTTATTACACATGCCTACGGCTTGTATCGCATAGTCTATCTTCTCTTCATCTACTTTGTTCAGTCTACCAAAGAAACCTGTATAAGGCTGACGTCCTAAAGCAACCAACTCGCGCACGGTTAATCCGCCGGCATGAGTGCGCTCTGTAAGTACTATGCCAATCAGTCGCGAACGCTCTCGTTCACTATAGCTCTGACAAGGGCTACCCATCAGTGATATATCGCCCACCAATGCCGGCTGAACGGCAGCCATAGTACGGAGCAACGTAGATTTTCCGGCACCATTGGCACCAAGCAAGCAAACCAACTCGCCTCCATGCAGACTAAAGTTGATGCCCGAATGAACCACGGCATTAACACCACGCTTGCCCTTATATCCTATCGACAAATTATGAGCCTCAGCTATAAGCGAATATTCTTTCATGAGATTTTATTTGCGTTGATTAATTAAAATACTGCAACCTGCGACGGTTTATAATTACATAGATAACTACAGGAGCACCGACTATAGGGGTAACAGCATTAAGAGGTATAATTCCCATCTCGCCCGGCAATACGCATATCAGATTACAGAACAAGGCTACTGCACTACCTGCCATCAATGAAACCGGCAACAGTGAGTTGTGATTTGACGAGCCGAGTAACATACGGGCTATATGGGGTACCGCCAAGCCGATAAAAGACACAGGGCCGCAATAGGCAGTAGTAACCGCAGTAAGCAAACCGGTAACGAAAAGCAGTTCATTGCGAGTACGACGGATATTGACTCCTAAATTTTCGGCATAGCGCACGCCAAGCAACAAGGCGTTAAGTGGTTTTACAAGCAATAAGGACAAGAGTAATCCTACGCAGATTAAGCCTGAGAACCAAGGCAACCGCGACAATGATACTCCGCTGAAATTTCCTAATCCCCACATAACGAAAGAGTGTACGCCTTCGTCGGTAGAGAAAAAGTTCATCAATGATATGACGGAAGATACTACGTAGCCTATCATAATGCCGGCAATGAGCAGCATAACGCTGTTCTTTATCAATGCCGAAAGAGAAAGTAGAATAGCTATCACTACAACGGCTCCTAAGAAGGCGGAAACAACAAGTGCCCAGAAGCCTGACAAAACAAAATCGCCTGAAAACAAACTGCCTCCACCTATCAGCATCACAATGGCTACTCCTAAACTGGAGCCAGAACTTATGCCCAAGATGGAAGAATCGGCCAACGGGTTATAGAAGACGGTTTGAAGCATGAGTCCCGAAACCGACAGAGCAGCACCGCATAGTAACGCTGTAACACACTGTGGTAAGCGCGATTCCCATATTATATACGCCCAACTCTGATGGTCGGTCTCACGTCCGCTCAATATGTCTATCACGGCGCCATAAGGTATGTCTACCGCTCCCCAAAATAAATTGGCGGCAAAAAACAGAGCCGTTACTACCAACAGCAACAAAGAATATGCGTAGCCTTTTCCCATCTTAACGCCTTTCATCACTCTGCAAGTTTAGAGAAATAAACCGGAACATAGCCTTCCAGTTTCTCTGGATAGAATACCGAAATCAAATCTTTCAGCAAGCGTTCGGGATGAAACGGCGTGTTCTCATAAAACAGAATGCGCCCAGTATTACATCCGTAAACACAACGCTTCTTATATGCTTCGAAGCGTGTATAGGGTTCATAGTCGGATTTCAATTCGCTATAAGTCTTATCTTTAGCCTGATTATATTTAATCAACCAGAAGTCGGCTTTCTGCGCACGGTCTAGCACAGTCTCGAACGATAATGGTATCGAGCCGCTTTGCTGTGTGTCCGAGAAAATATAATCGGCTCCGGCATCGGCAAACAAACGAGCCATAGTGCTTTTTCCGCCTGGTACATACCATGCCGATGAGCTTTTCAGTTCACTAAAAACAGTCTTTCGTTCTTTTACGTCTTTCACCTTATCGCACAACGAGCAGTAAGCAGTTTCTACATTGTTAAACAACGAATCGGCCTGCGTTTCCTTTCCGTATAGCAAGCTGAAGAATCGCATCCACTCGGCACGGCCCAACGGAGAAAGCTCCATATAATCCGCACATTCTATTATGGGTATTCCTAATTTTTCTATTCTGCCATATCCCCCACTGTTCTCGAACGGAGAAAGCAGAATGGCATCGGGCTGCATCTCAATCACCTTTTCGATGGTAGGATTCATACTGTTTCCGGCATCGATTATCTTACCCTGACGGCAACCTTCTTGAATGAAGGGCAAAGAGATATACGATAAGTCGCACACGCCACCTATCGCATTTTCGGCTCCTAATTCAGATAATAGACTGCAATGCACGGAAGAATAAACCAAAGATTTGCTTAACGGCGTACGCACCACCGTACCCTTAGGCAAACTGTCGGGCAAAGACTTACTCTTTTCTACCAACACATAAGTATGCAGCACACGCGTCGTATCCCATGGGTTACGCACATCGGCTTTTATGAAATCGGGGTATTTTACAATACTTACATAATGAGCGTAACGCATAGACAGCGTATCGCCAGGCATCGCCTCAGCATCTGTTACGCCTTTATGGAAACAAGCGGAACAGACTATCAATGCGATTATTGCAGGAATCAATAACGCGAACTTTTTCATTTTTACTTCTCTAATCTTTTATTCAAGTACCAAATCAAAACGGGAATA
This sequence comes from Bacteroides sp. CAG:530, assembly GCA_000434735.1. Classification (GTDB taxonomy): domain Bacteria; phylum Bacteroidota; class Bacteroidia; order Bacteroidales; family Bacteroidaceae; genus Phocaeicola. The sequence continues at coordinate 18,522 of FR881197.1, read as the reverse complement.
GCAACGGAAGTACAGCTATCATAACCAATCCCATAATTATCTGCAACGGAAGTCCCACCTTTATATAATCCATAAATGTATATTGTCCGGCAGGCATCACCAATGCGTTAGGCGGAGTAGAGAAAGGCGAAGCAAAACACATACTTGCGGCTACGGTTACTGCAAACAAGTATGGAACAGGACTAACGCCTATACTTATGGCACTCTGCAATGCGATGGGAGCCATAAGCACAGCAGTAACCGTGTTACTGATAAACATGGTCATGAGCGAGGTTGTGAAATATACTCCTGCCAACAAAACGATTGGTCCGCTACCGCCCATGCTCTGTACCAACGCATCCGAAATCCAAGCCGAAGCTCCAGTTTTCTCCAACGCATGCGACATAGGTAGCATAGCGGCAAACAATACTATCGTTTCCCAATTGATGGTTTTATACGCAGCCTCAACGCTACGGAAGCATCCGGTAAGCACCATCAGTACACCGGCTATCATAACTGCTGTTACCGGAGCCACCGGAATCCAGTCGAACACCATAAGCGCCACCATAAGAATCATGATAGTAGCTGCCAAAGGTGCTTTATAATCTAAGGTAACTTCGGCTGCCTGCTTAAGCGGCTGTCCTAACACCACCCATTCTGTATCTTCGTGCTCCAGGCGAGCGATGTCTTTCCAGTCGCCCTGCACCAGCAATACATCGCCACTGTGCAACTTAACGCTACCCAAATCGTTAAGCAGATAGTCTTTCTTACGGCGGATTCCCAATACATTGATATTAAACTTAGCGCGGAATCCGGCTTCTACTACCGTCTGACCCACAATTGATGAAGAAGGCATCAGCAGAATCTCGGCAATACCTATATCGTAGAAATCGAGCGACGGATTAGAGTGCCCTGTTTCCGGACTACTGATATCCATCATTTTAAATCCGAAATCGGCAGCCAAACGCTGAGTATCGGTGATATTGCCCGATACGTAAAGCACGTCGCCAGCCTCAAGCACAGCATCCGAAGAAGCTAATTGCTGAGTTACAGTACGAAGGAAACGATGCTGAGAACCGTTATCGCGACGGATTTCCAATATATTGATACCATATTTACGATGTACATCCAAGTCGACAACCGTCTTACCGATAGCTTCCGAATCGGCTACCGCCTTCAAGCGGAACAAATTGTCCGACAGTCCGTATTCTTTTACCAACTGATCGAGAGTCTTGCCGGAATCTTGCATTGCCCCCTCTTTCTTCTTCGGAGCCAAGAACCAACGGGTAAGAGGCAACAACACTAATATACCCACGGTGATACAAACCAATCCTACAGGCAGGAATGAGAAGAATGAAAGCGACGGAAACCCTGCGTGAACCAATGTATCCTGAATAATCAAGTTGGGCGGCGTACCGATAAGCGTCATCATACCACCCATACTGCTGGCGAAGGCCAACGGCATAAGCAAACGGCGCGGACTGCTTCCCGCATTTACCGCCATACTTACAACGATAGGAAGCATCAATGCCACAGTTCCGGTATTGCTTACAAACGCACCTATAGAAGCAGTAACCAACATAACCAACAAGAACAGTCTCAATTCACTAGTGCCGGCTAAATTCAGAATCTTGCTACTTATCATCTTTGCCAAGCCTGTCTGAAAGATCGCTCCTCCCACAACAAACAGCCCCACCATCATGATGACCACTGAGTTTGAGAAACCCGACAACGCCTCTTCGGGAGTCAATATTTGAAATATAAGTAAAGCCAATAATGAGCATAGCGCCACCAAATCGGATCGTAATTTTCCGGCAACAAAGAATGCTGCCGTAACAACAAGAATTAAGATTGTAGTAATAAGCATAATGATAATTAATGTGTTGTAAAAATCAGGTTAGTACTCTTTATTATATATCTATATTGCAAAGATAAGATTTTTATTCCATCTTTTTTGATATAGACAAGTTTTCCGTTTCTGATTCTATTTATCTATCTTTGTCTGCATAATTAATATATGTATGTTTTAAACCGATGAAACAAAGATTTTTCAGCGTGCTGTCGGCATTGCTTCTGCTCTGCATTATCAGTGCTACAGCTCAACAGGCTTATCCTAAACGTGAATTTAGAGGCGCATGGATACAATGCGTAAACGGACAATTCCAGGGCATGTCGCCCCAAGTAATGAAATCTACACTGATTAAGCAGCTCGATAATCTGAAAGGTGCCGGCATTAACGCTGTGATTTTTCAGGTACGCGCCGAGTGCGATGCACTCTATCAGTCGCAATACGAACCGTGGAGCCGTTTCCTTACAGGAGTACAAGGTCTTCCGCCAAGCCCCATGTGGGATCCGCTTCAGTTTATGATAGACGAGTGCCATAAGCGTTGCATGGAGCTTCATGCATGGATAAACCCTTACCGAGCTAAGACTAAAGGTACTACAGCACTTTCGCCCATACATCCGTATAAAAAGAACCCGTCTTTGTTTGTAGAATACGGAGGTCAGCTATATTTCGACCCGGGATATCCTGAATCGCGCAAGTATATCTGTAAGATAGTACGCGACATCGTATCGCGCTATGATGTAGACGCCATCCATGTAGACGATTATTTCTATCCGTACCCTGTAAACGGAGTAGATTTTCCAGATAACCTGAGCTTTGCGGAATACGGACGCGGATTCAGCAACCGTGGCGATTGGCGTCGTGATAACGTGAACGTGCTGATGAAAGAACTGCACGAAACAATACACGCCTGCAAACCGTGGGTAAAATTCGGTGTATCACCGTTCGGTATCTACCGCAATAAGAAATCGAACCCTAACGGAAGCGATACAAACGGACTTCAGAACTACGACGACCTGTATGCCGACGTTCTGCTGTGGGTAAACAATGGTTGGGTAGATTATAACATACCTCAAATATACTGGGAGATTGGTCATCCGGCAGCCGATTATGACAAGCTGATTCGCTGGTGGGCACGTAATTCATCAGCACGTCCGTTGTTTATCGGTCAAGACGTAGTGCGTACAGTAACGAAGGCGGATTTACAGAATCCCAACCAAAACCAAATGCCAGCTAAATATAAATTACAACGTGCATTCCCTACCGTACAAGGTAGCTGCCAATGGTATGCAGCCGCTGTGGTAGAAAACAAAGGTGGATATCGCGACATGCTGACAAGCGTATATCACAAATACCCGGCAATAGTACCGGCATCGCCTTTCATCTATTCTAAGGCTCCCGATAAAGTTAAAAAGCTGAAACCGATATGGACCCCCGACGGTTATATCCTATTCTGGACTGCTCCTAATGCAAAACACGTAATGGACGAAGCCGTAGAATATGTAGTGTACAGATTCGGCAAGAAAGAAAAAATCAACCTGAACGACGCTACACACATTGTAACCATAACACGCAACACGTTCTATAAGTTGCCTTACACCAACGGCGATTCAAAATATAAGTACGTGGTTACTGCACTAAACCGATTGAAAAACGAATCTAAAGCAGTAAAGAAAAGCGTGAAGCTATAACACTACATCATATAGACGGATATCGCCACAAACCGTTGCTTTATCTGTAATAAATTGGAATATGTCTTGTTTTTGCTAAAATATGAGACATATTCCAATTTATTTATACGTATATATGACAACTATAAAATTGAAATTCCGTCCTTCTACCGTAAAAGGGGCAGAAGGCACACTTTACTATCAGGTAATTTACCAACGCAACGTTCGCCGGATGAGCAGCGACTATCATATTTTTCCGGAAGAATGGGATAATGAACGAGAAGACATTCTCATCGCCACTAATAGCGAACGAAAGTATCACTTGCTGAATATCCGCTTATCCGCACACAAAGAACTAAGCCGATACAAAGAAATCGCCGAAAAGATGAATAATGAAGGAATAGACTATACGATAGACGATATGTGCAACGCCTTCATGAAACATTCAACAGAAAAATCCGTCTTCACTTTTCTACTAGAACAAATAGAGAAGAAAGAATTGATGGGTAGACTAGGCACACTGCATACATATCTTAATGCCTATCGCCGTTTCCGTGAGTTCAGACAATCAAAGGACCTCACTTTCGACGAGCTGTCGCCCGATATGATGGAGCATTACGAAGCGTGGCTCACCAACCGTGGCTTGCAACAAAATTCCATCCGTTTTTATCTGCGCACTCTTAATACTCTCTACCATAAAGCAGTAATTGAAGGAGTTACACCCGACAATAAGATTTTCGACCGAGTTCATCTTTCGTTTGTAAAGACAAGAAAACGCGCTATTTCAGAAGCCGATATTCGCGCCATAAAGCGACTGATATTACCAAAGAATTCGCCTATCGCCTTTGCACGCGATATCTTTATGTTCAGCTTTTACATGAGGGGAATGCCTTTTGTAGATATCGCCTATCTGCGGAAATCCGATTTAAAATATGGTATGCTTAGCTATTGCCGCAAGAAAAACAATCAATTCCTTACCATAGAATGGGAGCGTGAGCAACAGGAAATAGTAGAGCGCTACGCACCGCTAACCAAAAATACACCCTACATGCTACCTATTATTCTGCGTGAAGACGGAACTGAGTATAGGCAGTACCGGCTGATGCAAGAAAGTGTAAACCGTAACCTGAAGAAGATAGGCGAAATGATAGGACTGAAAATCCCGCTAACGTCGTACGTGGCACGTCATTCATGGGCTAGTCTTGCCCGAAACATGAATTTCTCTATAGCCATTATCAGCGAAGGGATGGGGCATCACTCGTACAAGACTACACAGACGTATCTAGACTCTATTGATACTTCGCAAATAAATGATGCTAACCGCAAAATCATCAGAAGAATATATAAGGGGAAATAATAAAACAACTACAATCTGCCAACAACCGACTGCTCCATCTGAATGAATACATGCAAGAAAGAATCAACAGCAAGCTAATTCAACCTGCTTACCGTTGATTCTTCTATACAAAGACAGATAATAATAATCAGCCTTAATAATTATTTGTCAAATCCATAATCTTTTTCACATCTGAAGCCGCGCGACCTTCCTGCTTCAATGATTCAATATTCATTGTTTGCAAGGTCTTATCAATGCGCTTCAAAACACTAGGATTATTCTCATACGATTCCTTCAGAATTCGAATTTTCTCATACAATTGAATACCCTCAATCATTTTTTCAAAACGCACAGAAGAGCGATATCCAGGATAAACTAAATAAGTATCACCTGCCGGCCATTGACGGAATCTTGAATCCTGCAAAGGATTGATTACCCAACTATTATAAGCCCATCTTAAATAGCCACCGATTCCAAGTTTAGCAGAATACAAAGGCATCCAAGACGATTCGGCTGGATCAGAGAATGTAAAACAATTAGGCTTACAATCTGCACAATAAGTATAATATGTCGTAACTAGTTTATCTTTTGCTCGACGCTCAATTACTTCCTTAGGATAAGATTGGTCTGTAGAAATACAATAGTCATACAAATCCTTTTCAATTTCCTCATAATACAATCCAGCCAAAGCAAGCTTAAAATTTTTATCAACGCCTTTCACCAATGAAATAACGGTTTTCATTACCGGCATAGGGCGTTCATCCATAGCGATACAAGTCTTATCAAACCAGTTTTTTTCCTTTAAATGCTTTGCAAAAGCTGTAAGGAAAGCTGTCCACATCTCATTGTAAGCCGGTTCACCTGGTTTACATTTCACCACCTGCATTTTATTAGTACACTCATCGAAATATTGGAAAGAATAGCTCCACGGCACCATCGAATAACAGTTGATTTGCTTATCAATGCCTAAAGACACCATAAACTCAACCCATTTATCGAATACATCAAAAGTAAATTTCCATTCACCGCTCAATGTCTTACGCCAAACAATCATAGATTCAAAATAATCGTATGTCTGACCGTTCCAAGGTTTATGCATTATACTTGTAGTAACTACCTTCTGACCAGCATCCGCTAAAGCCTGCATAACAGGACGCATCAAATCAAAATGTTCTTTACTCCACACTTTCACATTATGGAATCGTGCTACAGCATAGGGATTTTGCCATAAATCCAAATGGAACCCCCACTCTGAAGGTTTAGGCAACTCTCTATTCATAACTTCCACCTGCAATTTTAAACGCTGACATTCGTGCGCATTCGAATATACAATCACTTCTCCCGTGTACTTACCTTTAGAAACATTCTGAGGAACCTGTACAGACACCCATATAGGAGATACTTGATGTTTTTTCAAAACATGTTTTTCTTTAACATCAATAACATCAGCCACTAATGAAGAATCCCATTCTGCCTTATTCGGTCTAAATCCACAACTTGTTTTTCCCTTACGGATAAATTCGTCCGTCATAACATAACGAACAAAGCCAGCCTTCAACTGTTCTTTTGAAATAACATTTCCATTATTTCCCCTCAAATCTGATAGTTTCAAAGACAAAGTACAATCTGCCTCATTATTCCAAACAGCCAACAAAGCACTTAGTTTTTCTCCTTTCCAACCTTTCAGGCTACATACCATATTTTTCTTAATAGCTGGAACTTCAGACTGTGCATAACGCACATTTGTATTTGCCCAAGAAACATGTACTCCACTTGGCAAACGGTTCCAAGCTTCCATGTTTACAGGTTCATCAACAGTCAACTCTTCATAATCTGTCTGTCCGTAAACGGGAGCTACTGCAAACAAAAGGGCCACAGCCCAACTATACATACATCGAATTACATTCATTATATATCAACTTATGCAAAATAATAATAAAACAATAAATAAAGTCCCTATGAATCAGTAAAAGACAATTAGTCAAACCTATTCATAGGAACTTTATATATAGCAAACTTATAGCTTTATAGCCATATTAATAATAACCTTTATCAGATTTCGTTCTGTACAAGATTTCCTTGTGCATTAATCTGATTAATAGGAATCAACTGAATAATATTCTTATCAGACCACTTGATTTCCTTAAATGAATTTTTATTTACCAAATGGCTACCCGGATAATTACGATTCAAGTTCTTTTTATTACGGTATAAGTCCATTGCACGATGACCTTCATAAGCCAATTCTATTCTACGTTCATCCAAGATAACATCCAATAAATCAGAATTACCTCTACCAGAAACCAAATCACCTGAAGTATAATTAGGACAATCACGATGTAATCTCAACTCGTTCAATACATTTACTGCATCTGGGTCGTTCAATTTACAAAGAGCTTCTGCCTTATTTAAAAGGACTTCAGAATAACGAAGGATACAAGGTGACCAAGCGTGGTTCTTTCCTTCCTGTAATGAACATTTAGTAATAAAATACAAAGGATATTTACCTCTCTTTGTCATCTTCTTGTCTACGTAAACCTGAACCTTATGACCAGCTTTTTCAAAAGAATACTCTACAGCCCCTGTTGCAGTTGTTTCCTTATTTAAATCAATACGAGTATTATCCGATGTAGTCATGTAACCACCTTCGCCATCAGCATGATATACCCCAAACTGATAAGTAGGGATACCTGTGCCTTCTACATTAACATCTTCTACCCAAACAGCTTCCATATCAGTTCCTTGCGCATATTGCGGAACAATAAATGCTTGACGTGCGTCATTCGGGAAATAGTTAACAGCATCAATATATGTTCTTGAAGCATACATTTCGCCCCATCCTAATCCGTCAATTGTTGAATAAAAACCACCTACAACATCATTCAAAGAACCTTCCTCAATACCAGAAAGATACTTGATTGAGAATATTGCTTCAGAATTGTTTTCTGGAATCAATGTATTCATCTTGCGGAAATTCTCAGCACTCAACAAACTAAAGCGTTTACTGTCAATTACCTTATTTGCATATTTTACACATTCACCGTTATTGCCCATATACAGATACAATCTAGATAACAGAGCATAAGCAGCTTCACGAGTTGCAAAAATTGCTTTCTTTTCAATTGTCATTAAATCGGCAGCTTTCAGCAAATCCTTTTCTATTTGACCATACACCTTCTTAACTGTAGAGCGTTCTGGAATGTTAGAGATGTCCGTATCTAATTTCAAAGGCACACTCAAGTCTGTTTCTGAAGCTAAAGTGTAAGGTTTACCAAATGCATTAGAAAGATAAAGATACATCATTGCTCTCAAGAAATAAGCTTCACCAAGATAGTTATCATTTTCAACATTTACTCCTTCAGCTATATTTTCAATGGCTGCATTTGCTCCATATATAACTTGATAAGATTTCACCCAAAAACGATTCACACGACCACCATTATCTATGCGATGATAATTATAAATATAGAAAAGATCATCACCTGTAGTACCACTAAGTGAAACATTATCACCGTTATACTCCATCAAACGATGCGCTTCATTAATCCATGAATTTGACAACTTACTTTTCAAATTACCATAAATACCCACCAATGCATTAGATGCATAATTGGGGTCAGAGATGGCTACATTACTGTCTACCGAGTCATAAGGCAGACGTTCAATATCACAAGATGTAATTGAACAAGCTATTGCTAATGATAAAAGAATCTTTTTCATACCCTATTAGAATTTAACATTTAAACCAAAGACGATTTTTCGGATATTTGGATAGCTATAAGTATCCTGACCACTTTCACCTACTTCTGGGTCTCTACCTGGATACTTAGTAAATGTAAGCAAGTTATCACCGCTTACATATACAGAAGTCGATTTCAATCCAAGTTTAGAAGTCAATGAAGAAGGAATCTGATAAGACAGCTGTACATTTCTCAAACGAATATACGAACCATCTTCCAAATAACGAGAAGAGTTTCTCTGAGAGTTCTTGTTACCACCATCTACAAGACGTGGATGAGTTGCAATGTCACCCGGTTTTTCCCATCTTTTCCAATTACTCATAGGGACCATTTGGTTATAAGTTGGATATGCTCCGTTTGAATCGAAGTTTTCTCTGTAGTGATATACATCGTTACCAACAACAAAGTTCCAGTTCATTGACAGTGAAAAGTTCTTATAAGACATCAGCGAATTGATAGAGCCTGTAAAATCAGGAGTAGCTTTACCTACAACCTGCAATGTTGCTTCGTTATAATTATTAGTTGCTTCTACTGTACCATCAGCATTTACCTTTTCCCACAAAGGATCGCCATTTTCAGGATCTGCGCCCAACCATTTCTTTAAATAGAAAGTATTGATATCTTCACCTTCACGTCTAATTTGCCAATTAGAAATCACATCCTTACCACCATAAAGTTCTACAATCTTATTACGGTTCATGCTGTAATTCAAACCAAGATTCCATTTAAACGGAGTATTCTTCAATACTTCTGTATCAATACTCAATTCAAAACCATTATTGCGTACAGCACCTATATTATCCCAATAACCAGTAAAACCACTTACTGCTGGCAATGTCACGAAATAAACCAAGCCCGATGTATTCTTGATATAATAATCTAATGACACGTTAATACGATCAATCAAACGCAAATCCAAACCAATATTTGTTTCGTATGATTTCTCCCAAGACAAGTGACTGTTACCCAACTGAGAAGGGAAAGCACCGATTATACCATTATATGAGCCTTTAATATCGTAAAGATTTAAATGAGGATAATAGTCTGTAGGCAAGTTACCAACGCCACCATAGCTCACTCTTAGTTTAGCGTCATCTATTACCTTTGACAAAGCTGATTCTTGGAAGAAGTTTTCTTGAGCAACATTCCATCCACCACTTACAGAGAAGAATACACCATTACGTTTATCTTTACCAAAGCGAGAAGAAGCATCATTTCTTACAGAAGCCTGCAAAAAATATTTCGCATCATAAGCAAGATTTAAGTTACAAAGAGCAGAACCCAATGCCCATTCTAACTTCTTACCATTGATAGCATTCAGATTGGCTGCATTATTCAACACTTCAGAACCAGGGAAGAAACCTTGTTTTTCTACACTAGTCTGTTCTACCACATAATCGTTAAATTCATAAGCAGCCAAAGCTACAACATTCAATTTACCGAATGTCTGGTTATATCGCAACATCTGATTAGCGAATCTAGACTTAGACTTAGTCCAGGTTTCCTGCATTCTACCCTTAACAGCTGCAGCAGCTACCGAACGAGGGTCTTCATAATTGAAATACTTAGTATTAGTGAAATTAATACTATTTGTAGATGAGAATGTCAAGTAATTATTAATACGAATATCAAAGTCAAAACCACCTTCTACATTCAACGAAGTAGTCTTGCTATAATTATACTGAGCATCATAGAAAGTGTTTCTTCTATCACGACCATACCAAGTATATCCTGGTCTTAAATTACGAGGATTAATAACTGTACCATCTTCATAGTAAGGATAATCCCAAGGCATCTGAGCATACAATTCATGCAGGTCTGGAGTATTATGGTCTACATCGTCACCATAAGAGCCACGAACTCTTGGTTTAAGAGTCAACCATGAAGTAGGCTTATACTGAAGATTACCCAAAGCTTTGAATCGCTGAATCTTCAATCCTTTAATGGTTGCATCTTCAGAATAATATCCACCAGAAATATAAGACTGAATAGTTTCATTACCACCAGAGAAAGAAATTGTATAATCCTGAGTCAAACTAGTTTGAGTTGCAGCATCCCACCAGTTGAAATCTACTTTTTCAGCCTGTTCAGGAACTTCTTTACCCATCTTACGCCATTCTTCTGCCAACTGCTGAGAATTCATCATTTTGAAATTACCTTCATTTATAGAACCAATACCCCAACTTGCAGAAATACTAATATTTCGGTTATCCCCCTTTGCTTTCTTTGTAGTAACAACAATAACACCACTAGTAGCACGAGAACCATACAGAGAAGTTGCAGCTGCATCTTTAAGCACTGTCAATGATTCGATATCTTGCGGATTCAATTCAGGATTTTCAACCTGAATAACACCGTCAACAACCCACAATGGGTCTACGCTACTACCCAATGAACTCTTACCACGAATACGAATAGTGGCTTTTTCTCCAGGACGTCCACCAGACTGATAAACCTGTACACCTGCAATTTTACCTTGCAGCATATTTTCAACATTAGGAGTAGAAACACCTATAATTTGTTCCGACTTAATATTCTTAACAGAAGAAGTAATGTTTGATTTCTTCTGAATGCCGTAACCTACAACTACTACTTCATCCAATATCTCAGTATCTTCTGCCAAAGAAATGCTCATAGGTTTTCCAAACTGAGCCTTCAGTGATTGTGTTTTATAACCGATATAAGAAATCTGCAACTCTGCCTTTTCTGAATTCAGTGTCAAAGTAAAATTACCATCATAATCGGTAACAGTACCATTAGTTGTACCTTTTTCCAAAATAGCTGCACCAATTACCGGCTCACCCTTTGAATCTACTACTTTACCTTTTACCAACAAATCGCTACTTTGCTTAGCTGCACTTTCCTTTACTGAAAAAATAATCTTATCATCAACAATTGAGTAGGTTACATTTGTACCTTCAATAACTTGATTCAAAACTTCATCCACAGAACCATTGTTTAATGATATAGAAACCTTACGATTCAAATTTACGTGAGCATTGTTGCAAAAATAGTCCAAACCTGTTTTTGCCTTAATTTGTTCCAATACATACTCTACAGTCTGATTTGTAACTTCAATCGTAATTCTAGAAGTCTGAGCATAAGTATCACTTGCATGCGCAAAATTCATAGCACAAGCAAAAAACAATACCAACAACCTCATAGCAAGAGGTATTCTTTTAAATTTTAAACTTAAATTCTTTACCATCCATAGATTCTGGATGCCAAAATGATTTTGCATATTTCTTAGATTTAAATTAATAAAATATTCCTTTCATTTCATATGCCATAGCACAATGACCTACCAAATAGGTTTTCAGTGTCTACATGAGTTACGATTCCTAAGGAGGTATATGTTTCATAATCACTAGTTTTTTAAGGTTAATAAATCTCTATTTTCTGTTTTCCTTGTTGCTTAGTATCGTTAATATATCTCCAATTAATGTTAGAAGACATTTTCAAATAGTGAAGAATTTGGTCCAATCGCTGTAAAGAGAAAGTTCCTGAAAATTTATATTTTTTCATTTGTTCAGACTTAACCACAAAATCCACATTAAAACGCTTACTCAACATCTGCAGAATATCTTCTAAAGGCGTGTATCGCAGTATCATTTTATCTTCTTTCCACGCCATCTCTGTTTCACACGATGTATTGTAAACTACTACCTCTTCATACTGATTATTATACACCGATTTCTGATAAGGTTTCAACATGACACTCTTCATAGCGCCACTTTTATCTGGATAAACAAAGCCTACGCTTCCCTCTAACAAAGTAGTTGTAAGTATGTCTTCTCCATCATAAGCTTCTACATTAAAAGTAGTGCCATATACTTCAATACGTGACTGATGAAGTGTCTTAACAATGAATCTACGCTCTTTATCCTTAGAGACCTTAAAGAACGCTTCTCCTACTAACTCCACCTGACGTGAATCACCTAAAAAAGTTGAAGGGTAGCGCAACGTAGACCCTGCATTCAAATGTACTTCAGTACTATCAGGCAACACCATCTTTGCTGTCATCCCAGGTTGAGTTTTCACTTCAATAATTTGCGCAACTACAGGCAATGACTCCTTATTATTATCCATATAAACCCAACTAAGAGCCAATAAAAGAGGTATAGACAAACATGCCGCTACTCGCTGCATCCATAACCACCAATTAACAGACGACCGTCTCATCTTACTTTCTACCTTTTTTAATGCCTTATCTACATCAACACATTGCTCCACATGCAATGTATCTGCAGCCAAATTCAATAACATAATATGCTGAAGAATTTGTTTATTCTCTTCTCCTTCAGCAAGCCATGCCTCAACTTGAGCTATTTCTTCATCGGTTGTAGTCCCTTCGCAATAGCGAGGAAGCAACTCTTCTATAGTTGTTTTTTGACTATAATCTTGATTCATATTTTAAACCTTTTATTAGAAAGACAATCGGCGTAAACATGTTCCTAAACCAAATCTTACTTTTTTTTAAAAAAAATACGTTTTTCTTATTTTTAAGACTCCAAAGGACTATATTTGCAAGTGTAATGCTAAAAAATTATCACATAAGGCCCAATCAAAAAGCAGAAGAAGAACTATTGCTTATTCAATCACTCCAAGAAGGGAGTCACACTGCTTTTATCTACATATTTAAAAAGTATTACACCATTCTATGCGCTTATGCTCAACGTTTTATTGAACTAGAAGACTCAGAGGAGATTGTTCAAGAAGTAATGTTGTATTTATGGGAAAAAAGGACTGATATACATATTGAAAGTTCACTTCGCCAATACTTATTCAAAATGACTTATAACCGCATTTTAAATTACATTGTAAAAAAGAAAATCGCCAGCAATGCCGAGGCTATTTATTATGATAAGACCCAAAACCTATTGAACGACATCAACGATTATCAATTTGAAGAATTAGTCCGTAACATAGGGAAAGCAATAGAGTCTTTACCAGAAAGCTATAGAACAGCCTTTGTGATGCATAGATTTCAAGGTAAAAGTTACAAAGAAATAGCAGAAGTTAGCCATGTATCACCTAAAACCATCGACTATCGCATACAACAATCTCTAAAAATACTACGTATCAAACTAAAAGATTATCTTCCTGTCAATCTGCTTTTCATAATCAGAATTATTCTTTCCTAAAATATATCAGTAAGGGCAGCACTATGTATTAAGGAACGTATATAGCAAGAGCAGTTTATCAAACCAAGTCTGCCACTATTTAAGATTATGACACTACAAGATGCTATAAAACAACGGCATAGCGTACGCCGATATATAAGCAAGCCTCTTACGGAGGAGGTTATCAACGCACTGCAGACTAAGATAGACGAATGCAATGCGGAAGGACAACTGCATATACAGCTTGTTACTCAGGAAACGAAGGCTTTCTCCGGAATCATGTCTTACGGTAAGTTTTCCGGGGTGGAAAATTACTTTGTTATGGTAGGCAAGGACACTGACGACTTAGACGAAAAGATAGGATATTACGGCGAGCAGTTGGTGCTCTTGGCGCAGACTTTAGGACTTAATACTTGCTGGGCGGGTCTTAGCTATAGAAAGGTGAGCAATGCCTATCAAATAAACAAGGGCGAGAAGTTGACCTGCATGATAGCCTTGGGATACGGACAGACGCAGGGCGTGAACCATAAGATTAAAACAATAGAACAAGTCAGCAATGCGGATGCTTCTACTCCCTCTTGGTTCCTAAAGGGAGTGGAAGCCGCTTTATTGGCACCTACCGCCATTAATCAGCAAAAGTTTCGCTTTGTATATATGGGCGGAAAGACATCAAAGCGTCCTAAAGTATCAGCACAAAGATTGTTCTCTATGGTTGGCTATACACAGATGGATTTAGGCATAGCCAAACTGCACTTCGAGATAGCGGCAGGCAAAGAAAACTTTGAGTGGGCGGAATAAAAAGCAGGCGGAATATTATTCCGCCAATTTCTCTGCCAAATACTGCCCTGTGTATGATGCAGCGCACTTGGCGACTTCCTCCGGTGTGCCACACACCACCAAGTTACCTCCCTTATCTCCTCCTTCGGGACCAAGGTCGATTACATGATCAGCGCATTTTATCACATCCATGTTATGCTCAATGATAACTACGGTATGTCCGCGTGCTATCAGTGCGTCAAACGCTTTCAAGAGTTGCTTTATGTCGTGGAAATGTAATCCGGTAGTCGGCTCGTCGAATACGAAGATAGTAGGTTCCGCTTTCTCTATGCTGAGGAAATAAGCCAACTTGACTCGCTGATTCTCACCGCCCGACAGTGTAGACGATGATTGTCCCAACTTGATATAGCCCAATCCCACTTCTTGCAGAGGAAGCAGTTTCTTCACTATTTTCTTCTGACCGTGCTCATTAAAGAACTCTACGGCTTGGTTTACAGTCATTTCCAGAATGTCGTAGATATTCATGCCATCGTATTTCACCTCAAGCGTTTCGTTCTTAAAGCGTTTTCCGTGACACGATTCACACTCCAAGACCAAATCGGCCATGAATTGCATTTCTACCGTTACGGTACCCTCGCCCTTACATTCTTCGCATCGGCCACCTTCGGTATTGAACGAGAAGTATCCTGCCGTATATCCCATTTGCTTAGATAGCGGCTGGTCGGCCATCAACTTACGTATTTCGTCGTACGCCTTTACGTAGGTTACAGGGTTGCTACGCGAAGATTTTCCGATGGGGTTCTGGTCTACGAACTCAATATCGTGCACCATCTTTACATCACCTTCTAACGACAGAAATTCTCCGGGACGGTCGCTCACCTCGCTATATTCGCGCTTCAACGCCTTATAGAATATATCGCGCACCAAAGTACTCTTTCCGGAGCCGCTGACTCCCGTTACTACTGTCATTACGTTGAGCGGGAATTTCACGTCGATGCCATTAAGATTATTCTCTCGCGCTCCTTTTATCTCTATATAGTTATTCCATGAACGATGCGACAATGGAAGAGGAATACGTTCTTCGCCCAACAGATATTTTACGGTATAGCTGTCGCTTCCAGGCTTAAGGTCGCTCATGTTTCCCTGATAGACTATCTGTCCACCTAATCTTCCTGCCTTCGGACCTATGTCGATGATATAGTCGGCTGCACGGATTATCTCTTCATCGTGCTCTACCACTACCACCGTATTGCCCAGCTGTTGCAATTGGCGAAGTACCTTTATCAGTTTATCCGTATCGCGACTATGAAGACCGATACTTGGCTCATCTAATATATAAAGTGAACCCACAAGGCTGCTACCCAACGAAGTAGCCAAGTTGATACGTTGACTCTCACCACCCGACAGCGTGTTGCTTAGTCGGTTAAGGGTAAGATACCCCAAGCCCACATCTTGAAGGAACTTCAGTCGGTTGCCTATCTCATTAAGAAGGCGTACCGCTACAGCCGTATCGTGCTCGTCCAACTTCAAAGTACGGAAAAACTCTACCACATCATTGATAGGCATACTTACTATCTCGGCTATATTCTTACCGCCAACCTTAACATAAAGAGCCTCCTTCTTTAATCGGCTACCGTGACAAGCCGGACAAACGGTCTTACCACGATAACGCGCCAGCATCACCCTATACTGAATTTTATATTGGTTCTCTTCGAGCATTTTGAAAAAAGAGTCGATGCAAGCCTTGTCTCTTGGTCCGTGCCACAGATAATCTTTTTGCTCCTCGGTCAACTCATAATACGGAGCGAATATAGGGAAGTTGTGCGCTGGAGCCTCACGCAAGAACTCATGCAACCACTCGCCCATTTTCTCGCCTCGCCAGCACATCACGGCTCCATCGTACACACTCAGAGCACGATTTGGTACCACCAAATGCTCGTCGATACCTACTATCTTTCCGAACCCTTCGCACACGGGGCACGCCCCTATGGGTGAGTTGAACGAAAACATCTGGTCGGTAGGCTCGGTAAACGTGATGCCGTCAACCTCGAACTTAGTACTGAAAGAATGAAGACGGGTTTCGCCATCGGCAGTATAGAAACGAAGCAAGCAAGCACCGTCGCCCTCGTACATAGCGGTTTCGGCAGAGTCGGTAAGACGACTGATAGAATCTTTAGAATCGTCACAACTCATTCGGTCTATAAGAAGGTAGATGGTATCTGCTTCGTTATAAGCATAATCTTCCATACGAACCATTTCACCGTTCACCTCAAGACGGGTAAAACCTTCCTTACGGTCCATCTCTATCTGTTGCTGAACATCCCTACCCTCGCGCGGAACGATGGGCGTAAGCACTGTATATCGAGTACCCTTAGGATACGACAGCATACAGTTCACTATGTCTTCGGCAGAGTCTTTCTTCACTATCTGTCCGCTTACGGGCGAGTAAGTCTTTCCCACACGCGCGAAGAGCAATCGCAGATACTCGTAAATCTCGGTAGAAGTACCCACGGTAGAACGCGGATTTCGGCTCGTAACTTTCTGCTCTATGGCTATGGCGGGCGGAATACCCTTAATGAAATCGCATTCGGGCTTACTCATTCTGCCCAAGAATTGGCGTGCGTACGATGACAGACTCTCTACGTAGCGCCGCTGACCTTCGGCATAAAGCGTATCGAAGGCTAAAGACGACTTACCAGAGCCCGACAAACCGGTTATCACCACCAGCTTGTTTCGTGGAATATCTACATCGATATTCTTCAGGTTGTTTACCTTAGCTCCTTTTATAGATATATAATTGCTTTCAGACATATCGTTTTATCTGCTAAATGGTTCGTGTACTATTAAGTAAGCAAAGATAATTATTATTATTGATTTTTCGGGTGAACACATTTCAAGTTCTTCTCAAGTTGTTCTACCGAACTTGCTCCTACCAGAACCGAAGTTACTCCTTTCTGCTGCAGAATCCACGACAACGCCATTTCGGCAAGCGTCTCTCCACGCTCCTCTGCCTGCTTGTTGAGTTGCTGCAAGTGTTCCAACAGTTCGGGTGTAAGCATATCATGACGCAAGAATTTCTCCTTGCTCATACGGCTACCTTCGGGGATGCCATGCAGATAGCGGTCGGTAAGAAGTCCCTGTGCCAAAGGTGAGAAAGAAATAAACCCTATGCCATGCTCGGCACAATAATCTATGATGCCCTCTTGCTGAGGTTCTCTGTTCAGCACATTCAGTTTACCCTGATAGATAAGAATAGGCACATTACGTTCGCGCAGATATTTATCGGCAAAACGCAGGGCTTCGAGCGGCCAGCGACTAATACCAAGATACAGCGCCTTACCCGAATGTACTATATCAGCCATAGCCTGAAGAGTTTCTTCGAGCGGAGTATTAGGGTCGTACCGGTGGCTATAGAACAAATCCACATAATCCAGATTCATGCGCTTCAGGCTCTGGTCAAGGCTTGCCATAAGATGTTTCCTTGAGCCCCAACTGCCATAAGGGCCTTCCCACATATCGTATCCGGCTTTTGTGGCGATAAACAATTCATCACGATACTGACGGAAATCGTCGGTCATAAGTCGCCCCATAGTTTCTTCGGCACTACCGTAAGGAGGACCGTAATTATTGGCGAGGTCAAAATGGGTAATGCCATGATCGAAAGCATAATGAGTGATAGCCCGGCTACGCTCGTAAGGGTCTACCCCTCCGAAGTTATGCCAAAATCCCAAGCTTACCTTAGGCAAAAGCACTCCGCTGTTTCCGCATCTCTGGTAGAAGACTTCCGCATCGGCATATCGCTGTGCAGAGGCTGTATAGATTCCTTTTAAATCCATAATAGTATCGTTTAGTTCTACACAAAGGTAGTCAAGATACGATAAACAGCCTCAACAAAGGCGAAAAAAAGAATACGATGCTTCAATCAAACC
This sequence comes from Bacteroides sp. CAG:530, assembly GCA_000434735.1. Taxonomy (GTDB): domain Bacteria; phylum Bacteroidota; class Bacteroidia; order Bacteroidales; family Bacteroidaceae; genus Phocaeicola. Next base: position 122 of record FR881197.1, on the reverse strand, counting down.
ATCGCATTGTTTCACTTGAACCATCGCATTGTTTCAGTCTACCATTCTTATTCTTTTTTTATAACCCCTTCCCCAACTTGAATTTTTGAAAAAAATCAAGTTGTTTAATATTTATAGATTTA
>FR881196.1 GCA_000434735.1 Bacteroides sp. CAG:530 | reverse complement strand
CAAACATGGCATGTTCTTTGATCAAGCACAAAAGAATCACTACGACTGTTGCGAAGGCTAAAGCTTTGAAAAAGTTCGTTGAGCCGCTGATTACTAAGTCTAAAGAAGACACTACTAACTCACGTCGTGTTGTATTTAGCTACTTGCAGGACAAATATGTAGTAACTGAGCTTTTCAAAGAAGTCTCTGTAAAAGTTGCAGATCGTCCGGGTGGTTACACTCGTATCATCAAGACTGGTCATCGTTTGGGTGACAACGCAGAAATGTGTTTCATCGAATTGGTAGACTATGATGAAAACATGGCTAAGACTGCTGCTAAGAAAGCAACTCGCACTCGCCGTTCTAAAAAATCTGCAGCTGCTGAAGAAGCTCCCGCTACTGAAGCTGTTGCTGAAACTACAGAGGAAGCCCCTAAAGCTGAATAATTCTGTAAACACTAAATATATTAAGCGTCCGCATTCGCAAGAGTGCGGACGCTTTTTGTTTTGTCACCTCCTGCTTGTTTTTCGTTTACAAGAATATTCTTACCTTAATTTTATTATATCAGTGTGTACGCTTTTATAAGGCCGTGTAAGGCAGTTATATAATTGCAGTGGTATGTGTATGTCTGATGTCTTATCAGTTCTTACGCCTCTGTATATCAGTTTATAGAGGAATGTCTCAGTTATATCCCAAAATAAAAGTATCCCGCATGAAGAGAACTTTGCTCTTCGTGCGGGATGCTTTCTTTATAACTCTGTTTAAGACGTTATTTTCTATTTATAAGATTCATGAATTCTTCACGAGTCGTGGCTCTGTTGAAAGCGCCTGTAAAGTCTGACGTTGTGGTGATAGAATTCTGTTTCTCTACGCCACGCATCTGCATACACATGTGTTTAGCCTCTACTACCACCATTACACCTAACGGGTTCAAGGTCTCCTGTATGCACTCTTTAATCTGTAGCGTCATGCGCTCTTGCACTTGCAGGCGGTGAGAGAAAATATCTACCACACGGGCTATCTTACTTAGTCCGGTGATATATCCGTTCGGGATATACGCCACATGAACTTTACCGTAAAACGGCAGCATATGATGCTCACACATAGAGAAGAAATCTATATCCTTCACGATGACCATCTGGCTGTATTCCTCTTTGAATTTAGCGGCAAGTAACACCTCTTTCGGATCTACTTCATATCCTCTTGTCAGCGTAAGCATAGCTTTGGCTACTCGCTCCGGAGTTTTTACCAACCCTTCGCGTTCAGGGTCCTCGCCTAAGAGAGTTAAAATTTCTTTGTAGTGTCCCATCAGTTTCTGTATCTTGTCTTCTGGGAACTTCAGCAAGTTAGTATCAATCATTATTCTATGGGTATATTAATTTGTTCACGGACTATAGCCACTTCTTTGAATTTGCCGCTTTCTTTAAGCTTGCGCATGGTGGCGTATGCCTCTTCCATGCTCTTGAAATCGCCTACGCGGCACAGCCAGCGCGGAGATTGGAAATAAGTGTATACCGGTATTTCTGGAAAATCTTCTTTAATCTTTTCGCCTATAGCGTTGGCTTCGGTGCGTGCTACGTGCGAGTTGTTTCCGGCGTATACCTGTACTCGGAATCCTCTCGCCTTTAATACCTTGTTGTTTGCCGCAGCAGAGCCTTGCGATGAATTGCTCCGTACATATCGTAAACCTATGAGCGAGGTGATGTGCTCATCTTGGTGTATGGTTACGCTGCCCTCTCCAGCCTGGCGAGTCTGCAGGCTTTCTACGATGTTCCGTTGTGCGCTGACAGCAGAAGCAGAAAGAAATAACAGAAGCGATAACAGATATTTCATGTATAAAATGGTGTTTATGAATTGGCAAGGCAGCCTGACGGAAGTGATAAAGCTACCGCCAGGCTGTAGTTACTTGTCAATTCAGTGTATGATGTGAATTATTTAAAAGCGTCGATAATGCCTTTGAAATCGGCTGCCTTAAGAGCTGCACCACCGATCAAACCACCGTCAACGTTAGGTTTTGCGAACAATTCTTTAGCGTTAGAAGGCTTGCAGCTACCACCGTAAAGGATAGTAGTGTTTTCAGCTACTTCGTTACCATATTTTGCAGCAACCAAAGAACGGATGTATGCGTGGATTTCTTCAGCTTGTTCAGGAGAAGCAGTCTTACCTGTACCGATAGCCCATACCGGCTCGTAAGCCAAAATAATCTTGCCGAAATCTTCAGCCGACAAAGAGAATACAGAAGCCAACTGAGCTTCTACTACTTCGTTCTGCTTGTTAGCTTCGCGTTCTTCCAATACTTCACCGATACAGAAGATAGGCTTCAAGTTGTTAGCCAAAGCCAATTTAACCTTTTCGGTCAAGATATCAACTGTTTCGTGATAGTAAGCGCGACGTTCTGAGTGACCCAAGATAACGTATTCAGCACCTGTAGAAGCAACCATTTCTGCTGAAACTTCGCCAGTATAAGCGCCTGATACTTTGTCTGCGCAGTTTTCTGCACCTACACCGATGATGTTCTTGTCAACGATAGGAGTTACAGAAGCCAAGTGGATAAACGGAGTACAGATTACTACGCCACAGTTAGGTTTGTCTGCTGTCAATACTTCGTTCAATTCTTTTGCCAAGGCAATACCTTCTTGCAGGTTCTTGTTCATTTTCCAGTTTCCTGCTACGATGTTTTTTCTCATTTTGTTTAATTTTTAAAGGTTTATATTTCGATTGAAATTATTCTTTCGTTTCATTTTCTTTGTCTTCCTTTTTAGACCTTCTTCTTTTCCAGCTTATCCAAATTAAGTCGCAAAGTATGAATACTGCCAGCGGTCCGAAAAACCATCCCGCTACCATCAGTATCTTATGCGGTAGCGTCTTCGGGTTCAGCTGTCCGATGAGTAACTTATCAAGCGGCTTGTTCAGCTGATATTCGTCGGGCAGACGGTTTACGCTCCATTTGTTTATTACGACCCCTTTCTTCAGCAGAATCAGTCCGGGGTTAGAGCGCACCATAGTCTTCAGGGTAATATCGTCCATCAGCGCGAAAGGATACTCAGCTCCGGTGTTCTCCGTCCAGCTGTCTATGTCTTTGTCTGGCGAAGCCGTGACGCACAGAAAGTTGTATTTATGCTCTATACAGTAATCGTATATTTCGTTTATAAGATCCATATTGCTGTCGTCGGCCTCCGCCAGATGAGTGGAAACCAGCATAAACGTGTATCTGTCGTCATTAAGTACGCTTTCGGTCAAGTCTTCTCCGTCGTTAACCGAAGTAATGGCGAAATCGTGTATAGGCGGTTCATATCCCTTCTCTTTCACCCGTGTCTTGGCGTCGATGAATGTCCATGTGCTGTCGGTAGGGCAATTGTCGATGGTGAACTCTTGCTGTTTTCCGTCTTTCTCATAGATGAAAGTAGTTTCGTAAGTCGTCATCTTTTCCCCTTCAGGTATTGTCATTCCCTTGGCAATGTCCGCGCCAATGTGATACGGGCGGAAGTCGAATACAGGCAGATAGCGTATGGTATATATCGAGTAGCAGATAATGAATAAGATGCTATACAGCGATACCAGCCAATCAACCTTAGAGCTGACTATCTTATATAGATGCACTTTTCTCCACTTGAATATGGAAATGGCGGCTATCAGCAGTGCCAGGTTTTTGAAGAAAGTTTCCCAGTTTGAAAGAACCAGCGCATCGCCAAAACATCCGCAGTCCGATATCGGGTTGTCGATGGCCAGCCAAAGCGTTAGCGGAGTGAAGAAAGACATCACTATGAGCATGACGGTAGGAATGATTCTGCGGTGGATACCGAAGAACAGATACAATCCGAGCGCGAACTCGATAATCCCCATCGTCATAGCACCGATATAGGTAAGTACGGACGGAAACATATCCATCATTCCCCACGCCTTTAGATAGTCTTGTATTTTATAGGCAGTCCCATACGGGTCGTTCGCCTTGATGAACCCGGAAGCGATAAAAGTGATGGCCAATAAAAATCGGCAGACATTTACCCAAGCGATAACTATTCTATGTAGATTTTCTTTTTTCAACTGTTCAGTCCTCAAATTCCAGTTTGATAAGTCCGAAAACGGAATAGTTGATCATGTCCATATAGTTGGCGTCTATTCCTTCAGATATCAGCGTCTTTCCGTTCAATTCCTCAATTTGCTTGGTGCGGTATATCTTCATCAAGATGAGGTCTGTATACGATGTGATGCGCATGCTGCGCCATGCTTCGTCGTAGTCATGGTTTTTGGCGAGCATCAATCCCAGCGCATTCTTGGCATATTTATCGTACAGTTCCAGCGCCTGCTGTTCGTTTATGTCTTCTTTTTCGGCATATCCCAGCTCCAGCTGTATCAGTCCGATGATGCCATAATTCACGATACCAATGAACTCAGGGCGTATGCCTTCGTTTATCATTGACACGCCTTTTACTTCAAGGCTTCTTATTCTGTTGGCCTTGATAAAAATCTGGTCGGTGATAGATGACGGGCGCATTATTCTCCACGCTGCTCCGTAGTCGTGCAATTTTTTGCTGAACACGTCTCGGCAAATGCTGATAACATGTTCGAATTGCTGCTTGGTATCTTTCATATGCTGATATTCCATATTATATTATACGGCGCAAAGTTACTATTTTTCGGCTAATTGCACAATGGAGTGTATGAAAGATTAACTTAAGCGTTTATTAAGACAATAAAGGTGCGTTTCAGTACATTGTTCGGGACTTTAATGTATACTGGTTTATGGTAAAGCTTGAGCTTAGTAATGCCGGTTTTATGTTATGTTTATCGTGATAGTAAAAATAGCATGCTTAGAATTAGCGTGAAAAACGCGGAAAAAAGTTCCTATGTTTAAAATCGGAAGTGTCGGATAACATAAGATAGCACTAAAAAAGCTATACCATTATAGTTAACTTTGTATATGACAAAAAAACAATATTAACCAATAACGATATAGCTTATGAAACGTGTACAAAGTAACAAATTAGATTTCAGTGGGCAAAATATTTACGTGGGAATTGATGTCCACTTGAAGAGTTGGTCGGTTGCAATTTTATCAGAGTATAGTGCTCTGAAGCGATTCAGCCAAAGTCCTGAACCGGAAGCGTTGCATAAGTATCTTGTCAGCAATTATCCGGGCGCCAATTACTTCTCTGTGTACGAAGCAGGATTCTGCGGCTTTTGGATACACGAGAAGCTGACGGGCTTAGGAATAACCAACATCGTGGTTCATCCTGCTGATGTACCGACCATGAGCAAGGAAAAACTTCGCAAGACTGATGCCGTGGACTGTAACAAACTGGCCCGTGAATTACGTTCCGGTTCGTTGGAAGGGATATATGTTCCCAAGGCGGATGTCCTCGAAATTCGCTCTTTAATAAGGACGAGAAACATGATTGTAAAAGACAGTACCCGTACGAAGAACCGCATCAAGTCATTGCTCCGTTTTCATGGAGTGGATATACCCGAAGAGTTTACCCGTTCCTCGATAGGACGTTGGTCAAAACGTTTTCTGGCTTGGCTTCATTCTATCGAACTCTCAACAGAGTATGGCAAGAAGACTTTGGAACTGCACCTTGAACAGTTCGTGCGTTTGCGTAATATGCTTCTTAAGGAAACACGTGCCATCCGTGAGATATCACGTAAGGCACCTTTTGAGAAGCCGATGCGTCTTCTGACTTCTGTTCCCGGAATAGGCGTTACTACAGCCGCCACCTTGATGGTTGAACTTGACGACATTGTCCGTTTCAAGAATGCTGACCATCTGGCTTCTTTCATCGGTCTGGTACCAATGTGCCATTCGAGCGGTGAAAGTAACGGCACGGGAGATATAACAGTACGCCGCCATTTTATGCTCCGATGCCTGTTGGTGGAAGCCGCATGGATTGCCATCCGTAAGGATCCCGCCATGACTGTAGCCTATACGGAATACCGCAGGCGAATGAATCCACAGAAGTCAATCATAAAGATTGCCAGACGGCTTGTAAACAGAATATATTATGTGCTCAAACATGAAAAGGAATATATACCGTGTGTTGTCGAATGATACAGAATCCTATAAGGTAAAACAGCTTTCTTTTGAGGAAAATACTACCATCGCATTGCGGCTTTGAAGTCCGCTTAAAAAAGTTTGTAACCCTCATTAATGGTTTGACTGATAAAGGAATTTGCAGCCCCTCATAGGGTGTCTGCTGTGGAAAGTTTGTTTTACCATAGGATTATGGTTAGGTTTTCTTAGCCATATTAGACGATATCAGTAATACAAAAAGAGAGGCGTGTAACCGC
>FR881195.1 GCA_000434735.1 Bacteroides sp. CAG:530 | reverse complement strand
TCTTATTTCGAACTCACGTTAAATAGAATAGGTGTTCGCTCTAATATAAACCTAAACCTGACTAAAACAACAGAAATGGCTATTCGTGTTAATGCTGATTTTGATGATTATAGCGGTCCGATTGATGGAGGTGAAGGGATGTTTAAAAAAGTCATGAGAGCAAACCCTGTTCTTTATCCGGCTTATTATCAGCCAGATGAAAAAAATATGCAAGCTAAGCATATATTATTTGGCAATACTCCTACTGCGAACTATGTCAATCCTTATGCCGATATGGTAAAAGGATATAAGGAATATTCGAAAACAATTGTTGTAGCTCAGGCTGAGATTAAGCAGAATTTAGATTTCTTGACAAAAGGATTGAATCTAAGAATTATGGCCAATACACAACGAAATTCATATTTTGATGTTACACGCGCCTACAATCCATATTTTTATATTATAGATCGTTATGACAGAAAAACACAGACTTATACATTAAGAAATGTCAATGAAAATTCGGCGACAGAATGGCTGAATTATAATGAAGGTGCTAAAATTGTCGATTCAAGTTTCTATTTAGAGACTACAGCCGAATACAATCGTACTTTCAACGAAAAACATGATGTAGGAGGATTGTTGGTTTATACCATGAAGACTTCCTTGACAGGTAATGCGGGCAATCTGATAAAATCATTACCTTATCGAAATTTGGGTTTGGCAGGACGTTTCACATATGGTTATGCCGGCCGTTATTTTATAGAAGGTAATTTTGGTTACAACGGTTCTGAACGTTTCTCCAAAAATCATCGTTTTGGATTTTTCCCATCAGTAGGTTTGGGCTGGATGGTTTCTAATGAAAAATTCTTTAAACCATTATCTAAAGTTGTTACTCAACTTAAATTGAAGGGAACTTACGGTATGGTAGGTAATGACGCTATTGGTTCTCCAGACGATCGTTTCTTCTATTTGAGTCAAGTAGAACAGGGCAAATCTTCAGCACCTGGCTTTGGCTTAAATTTTGATCAACCTTTGAATCGTCCTATAACTACTATTTTACGTTATGCTAATGACAATATCACTTGGGAGATTGCTAAGAAGTTGAATTTGGGTATTGAAGCAACCATTATGAATGATTTGAATATTCAGGCTGAGTATTTTAGAGAAAATCGTAGTAAGATTTTAATGGACCGAGCTGCGATTGTTCCAGAAATAGGTTTGGAAGCTGCTGTTAGAGCTAATATTGGCGAAGCTTTTGCTCATGGTTTTGACATGTCAATGGATTATAATAAGTATTTTAACAACGGATTCTGGTTGACTGGCCGCTTTAATTTTACGTATTCAACTAGTGAATTTCGGAAATATGAGGAGCCTGCTTATTCAGATGCTCCATGGCGTTCACATGTTGGTCATTCATTAGCTCAGACGTGGGGGTATATTGGGGAACGTCTGTTTATAGATCAGGCAGATATTGACAATTCACCTAAACAATTTGGAGAATATATGCCAGGTGATATAAAGTATCGAGATATTAATAGAGATGGAATAATCAATGAAAATGACCAGGTACCTATCGGTCTGCCTACTTCACCGGAGATTGTTTATGGTTTTGGACTTTCAGCTGGATGGAAAGGTATTGATTTCTCTTTCTTCTTCCAAGGTTTGGGACGTGAATCGTTTTGGATTGATCAATGGCAGACTGCTCCTTTTATTGATACTGATGGAGATCCTAACTGGGTAAGCAATAATGCACTTTTGCGTATTTATGCAGACAATCACTGGTCTGAAACAAATCAAAACCCTTATGCGCTGTGGCCTCGTTTATCAAATACTCTGGTTGATAATAATAACCGCACTAGTACCTGGTTTATGCGGAACGGTAGTTTTATTCGCTTGAAACAGGTGGAATTAGGATATACACTTCCAGAGAAGTGGATGAGGAAAATCTACGTATCTAATTTACGATTATATTTGAGTGGTACCAACTTGCTAACATTTAGCAAATTTAAGCTTTGGGATCCTGAAATGGCTGGTAATGGATTAGGATATCCTATTCAAAAAACATACAATATCGGATTACAGCTTTCATTTTAATCATTTGAAAATTTTACAATAAGATGAAAAAATTTTTATCAATTATATGTTTGGGAGTATTGTTACAAGGATGTAACTATTTGGATGTTATTCCTGATAATGTTGCAACACTCGATCATTCTTTTGCAAATGATGTAACAGCAAGGAATTATCTATTTACATGTTATAATGGTTTGCCTTCTGAAAATAATATACAGAACAACCCTAGCTTTCTTTCTGGAGATGAGTTTTGGTCGTGGGAAGGATTTATAAAATATCCATCGTTCCCCAACATGTATCTTCCTTGGATGATAGCTCGTGGTGATCAGAATACGAATTCTCCTTATCTTAATATCTATGAGTGGGGATTATGGAAAACCATCAGACAATGTAATACATTCATGGAACGTGTTGTCAGTGTGCCTGCTTTGGATGATTGGCGTTGTCGCCAATGGATTGCAGAAGCAAAGGTAATCAAAGCATATTGTCACTTTTACTTAATGCGTATGTATGGACCGATTCCTTTAGTGAAAGAAAATATATCAATAGATGCTGATTCTGAAACTGTACGTATGAAACGAAATACTTGGGACGATTGTGTTGATTATGTAGTTCAGTTGTTGGATGAAGCTGCACAGGATTTACCTATAATTGTTAATAATAGAATCGAAGATTTGGGACGTATAACCCGTCCTATTGCTTTGGCTCTGAAGGCAAAAGTATTAGTAACTTCAGCTTCACCTCAGTTTAATGGAAATTCTTATTATGCTGATTTTCGCAATAAAGATGGTGAAGCTCTTTTTGGACCAGCCAATCCTTCAAAATGGGAAAGAGCTGCAAAGGCATGTAAAGAAGCAATAGATTTGTGTGTAAATGAGGCAGGAATGCAACTATATAAATATACTACGCTAAGTGAGATTTCTGAAGCAGCTAAGATGGAACGTACTATTCGTGGTAGTGTTACCGATCATAACTGGTGTGATGAATTAATTTGGGGATCCGTTAAAGAACCTGGTGCTATTCAGAAATACGTTCAAGCATTCTTAGATCCTAATGCTGATTCTGGTGGAATTCATATTTTTCAGGTATTGGGTGTTAATATGAAAGTAGTTAAACAATATTATACTTCACGAGGCATTCCTATGGAAGAAGATCCGCTGTGGAAGGGGAAAAACGTTGAGACATTAAGAACAGCCGTTTCTGATGAAGAAGGGGTAATCCGAGGAACTACAGCTGAGCTAAATTTTGATCGTGAACCTCGTTTTTATGCATCGTTAGGATTTGATCGCGGTGTATGGTATGGAAATGGAAAGACTGATAATAATCCATATACATTACAAGGACTTTATCTTCAGACAGCTAATATGTCTCCTGGAGATAATGCTTGTATAACAGGATATTGGCCTAAAAAACTAGTTAATATGGAATCTGCTCAAGTCGGCAAAAACACTTATAGTGCTAAAGCTTACGCTTATCCGATTTTACGCTTAGCTGATTTATATCTATTGTATGCGGAATCACTGAATGAATCTCAGACTACACCATCAGAAGAAGTATATTTCTACATCGATAAAGTTCGTGAACGTGCCGGGTTGAAAGGTGTGAAAGAAAGCTGGAGTAAATATTCTATAAATCCTACAAAACCTGATACTAAGGAAGGCATGCGTGATATTATTCGTCGCGAACGCTTAATAGAACTTTCTTTAGAAGGACATCGGTTTTGGGATTTACGCCGTTGGTTACTTGCAGCTGATTATTATTCACAGCCTGTAACGGGTTGGAATATAACATCAAAGATTCCAGAAGATTATTATCGTGAAACGGTATTGGCTACTCAGAAATTTACAGCTAAAGATTATCTGTGGCCTTTGTCTGTTTCACTATTAGATAAAAATCCTAATTTGGTACAAACAATAGGTTGGTAATTATAAAAATTATGACTTTATGAAATATATATATTTTTTTATTGCATTGATTATCCTTTCTGCTTGTGAGGATGTGAAAAGAGGACCAGAAGTGATTGATACGGATGCTCCGGGACAAGTGGAAAATGTAAATGTCACACCAATACCGGGCGGTGCAAAGATAACATATGATCTTCCCGAAGATATAGATTTATTGTATGTTCAAGCACGATATATGTTACCAAACGGTAAGGAGGTAATAACAAATGCTTCTCGTAATACAAGAACATTAATTATAGAAGGATTTGCAGAAGTTCAGGAATATGATATCACCTTGACAAGTGTTGATATATCTGGTAATTGTTCGGAACCTTATTTTTTAAAGATTACTCCTGATACTCCTCCTATAACTTCAGTTTTCAATACTCTTAAAGTTCAAGCTGATTTTGGTGGGGTAAATTTACAATGGGATAATCCTACGGAAGCAGAACTTGCTGTTTTTATTAGTATGAAAAATAAAGAAGGTGAATGGGATTTGATTGATTCTTATTACACATCTCAAAAGGCAGGAAATTATTCAGTCCGTGGATTAGATGATGTTGAAAGTGAGTTCTCTGTACAACTCAGAGATAAATGGAATAATTATTCGAATATTCGTACTGACATTTTAACACCTATGTATGAAGCTAAAATTGACGCTCAAGATATTGTCTTTTTAGAACACGCTTTTACATCCAATGTTCCGACAGGTGATATGGGAAGATTATATATGATGTGTGATAATCGTTTTGAAGACAACGTCACTAACAATAGTATTGTACCATGGCACATCTCTTTTGCAATTGATAAACAACCTATTAAACTTAGTCGAATAGTCTTTTGGCAATATTCATGGCCATTTAATAATTATGGTCATTACTATTCAGGCGGTAATGGTAGTTTGTATGAAGTCTATGGTACTGCTGATGAAACTCCTACTGTTGATATGAGTGGTTGGAAATTATTGGCCACTTGTCCGATAGTAAAACCTTCAGGTTTACCTAATAATATAGGAAGAGAGAACATGACAGAAGAAGATTTTGATTTAGCGCATAATAAGGGGCATGAATTTATTTTCCCATTGGATGCTCCTGCCGTACGTTATATACGAATCCGTAGTTTAGAATCTTTCGGAACGTCATTGGGAACCTTTTCTGAAGTTCAGATATTTGGTAGTCCAAGTAAGAAATAAATTGAGATAAATGACTTTTGAGTTTGTATATTTGATTGATTTTTAAACAAAAAGCGATGAATATGCAAACTCAAAAAATAAAAAATAACGATATAGAAGGTAATTATGAAAATAATAGTTTTAATATTAGGACTGTTCTTTTTTATGTCCTGTGAAAATATGGAAGATGTACACAAGAAATATATCGCCGATGGCGAAATAATTTATCGTGTGAAGCCTACTACTATAAAAAGCTATTCAGGTTATAACCAAGCTAAATTAACTTGGAATTTGGTTTGTCCGAAATTAGTTACTCAATGTAGAATTGAAGAAAATAATTCTTTGTTAGCAGAACTTCATGTAGTTTATGAGGACACTGTTAGAATGGAATGTATCTTAAATAATTTAGAAGAGAAGACTCATACATTTTCAATATATACGTTGGATGCTGAAGGTAATACTTCTTTGAAAAGTGAAATTATTGTTGATGTATATGGAGCGAAATATGAAGCGAATTTAAGGACAAACATTTCTTTGAAGTCTGTATGGCGCAAAGCTGACAATTCGAACCAAGTTTTGATTGGACTTTCAGAGCAATCTTCCTCAAAAGTGGTTAAAACTCGTGTATATTATAAGAATGTGGATGGAAAGGAAGCTATGCAAGAAGTAAAGACAGGTGAGAAAGAGATTGTTTTGGAACAGGTAGCTGAGGATTCTTATTTCAAATTACAAGATGTGTATATGCCAGTAGAGAACTGTATAGATGAGTTTCTTGCTGGTGAAATGAGAGAATATCCTATTTCGGAAATTCCAGTTGTAGGAAGTCGTTGTTTTAAAAGTATTTATAAATCGGATGACCACACAGTTAAAGGTGTATTGACGATTTCCGACGAAGCTGTAACACATTCTATTATTTCGTATGGTGAAACTCGAATTGAAGTAATGCCCATGGATAGTGAGGTTGTATTAAATAATGTAAAGGACAATGACAAAATACTAGTCAAAACATTCTTGAAGGACAAGAACGGTGTGGAATATTTCGCTCCTATTCGCTCTTATTCCGTATCGGACATTTCTGGAAAATAATATTTAATACATCTTACTGATGGAAATGAAATAGTATACTGGTATTCTTTGTTTTGATGATGCCCACAACTCTATTCTTTTGTAATCGCCTTTTAAATTAATATCAAATCTCTTTTTAATATTATTGGTATACTATTTCATTTCCATTTATAATATTTTACTAAAGTTTCTAATTTAAATTATAGACTGGTTGTGCCAATGATTGAAATGCGACCAATCGCTTGTTGTCACTAACTATCAGCCCATTTCAAATCTTCATTTTTTATCTCACGCCTAAGCAAAGCCATATAATATACTACTGTAATCGCATTATATATAATATAGGTATACTATATAAAAACGTATAGTTCAGACAAATGAAATGAAAATAATTCTTAAAATCAATTTTGTAATGATTACAATTTAAAATATTATTCTTATATTTGTGATACAATAAAACGAAAGAAAAGTATAACCGACTAAATAACTAACGATTATGGGAAGAAGTATTAAAGGAACAAGAACTGAAAAGAATTTGGGAATCTCTTTTGCAGGTGAATCACAAGCAAGAATGCGCTACAACTATTTTGCAAGCGCAGCTAAAAAAGAAGGTTTCGAACAGATTTCGGCTATCTTTACCGAAACTGCCGACCAGGAAAAAGAACACGCTAAGCGTATGTTCAAATGGCTTGAAGGAGGCATGGTAGAAATTACCGCTTCTTATCCGTCGGGAAAAATAGGCACTACACTTGAGAACCTTAAAGCGGCGGCTGCTGGCGAAAAGGAAGAGTGGACGCTGGATTATCCTAAATTTGCTGACATAGCCGATGAGGAAGGTTTTCCTGAAATCGCAAAGATGTATCGCGAAATTGCTGTGGCAGAAAGAGGACACGAAGAAAGATATTTAGCTCTGGCCAAGAATGTAGAAGAGGGCAAAGTATTCAAGAAAGATACTGAAGTGGTATGGCAATGCCGCAACTGCGGATACCTGCACGTAGGCACCGAAGCTCCCGAAGTTTGTCCGGCATGTCTGCATCCGCAAGCTTACTTCGAAGTGAAGAAGAATAACTATTGATAGAGAATACCACCACTGTAAAAAGACGTTAGTTCGATATAATCGGCAACTTAATGTGTTGATAATTATATCGAATTAACGTCTTTTCTTGTTTATAATAGCTGCCCTTCTCAAAAAAATCACGAATATTGCAAAACGTACAATCCATTAAACAAAAGACTTATGAGAAAAACACTGATTACTTTATTCTGCTTCTGCTTGGGGTTGCAACTTTTACACGCACAGCGCAACCCAGAACTATCGCTCGATCCATCGAAAGCCGAATGGTTTCGTGAAGCCAAATTCGGAATGTTCATTCACTGGGGCTTATACTCCATGCTGGAAGGCAGCTACAACGGACGAACACTGCCCGACAAGTCACTAAAGAACGGCGACAGTTGGTATGCGGAGTGGATTCACCCACGGCTGGAAATACCTAAGCAAGAATACCAAAAACTGAAAGACCGCTTTAATCCTACAGGCTATAATGCCGAAGAATGGGTACTCGAAGCGAAAAATGCCGGCATCCGCTACATAGTAATTACTTCTAAGCATCACGAAGGGTTTGCTTTATGGGATTCAAAAGTATCAAAATATACCATCACACACACGCCATATAAAAAGGACTTGCTACAACAGTTAGTAGATGCCTGTAAGAAGCATGACATGAAGTACGGTTTCTACTACTCGCATTGGCTTGACTGGGAAGATCCGGATGCTCCGTTTACACAATGGGAACAGCCGCGACGCTCTGATAGCGATTTCGAGAAGTACTGGCAACGTAAGGTATTGCCTCAAGTAAAAGAACTATTGGTGAAATTTAATCCCGACTTGTTGTGGTTTGATACTTGGGGAGATAATGACCACATCACCCCTCAACGCCGCGATGAGCTGATTCGCCTTATACGTAAGAACAGCAACAAATGCCTCATCAACGGACGAATCTGCTACAGCAATCCGGGAGAAAACATCGACTTTCTGGAGATGGGCGACAATGCTTATCCAAGCAGCATATTAGATCGTCCTTGGCAATCGCCGGCCACCATGCAACATTCATGGGGATATCACGCTAAAGACTTTAATTGGAAATCGGCCGACAAGATGGTGGAATATTTGGTGCAGTGTACTTCGAGAGGCGGAAATTATTTGCTTAACATCGGTCCTAAGGGCGATGGAACCTTGCCTATTCCTGCCGTACGTCGCTTACGCGAAATCGGAGCTTGGATGTTGGCTAACAATGAAGCGATATATGGCACCCAACCTATCCGCATAGATGCTCCTAAAGGAGTATATCTATCGCAAAAGACCGTAGAAGGCAAACATTATATGTATATATTCATGGCGCAACCTATCAGCCAACTTACATTAGCCGTAAACGGAACCGGCGATTGTAAGGTCTTAGAGACAGGGCAACCCATCACTTACAAAAACTACGGAGACGCTGTTTGCTTAGATATTCCCGAAAATCTGTTCAAAGATTCGTCTCTACAGGTACTGAAATTGGAAATTAAGTAATAATAAAGAAAATAATTACAAGTTATCGCCCATGCGAAAAACAAGATTTCTTCTCGCATGGGCGATAAAACGACGAACTGACGAAGATTTCTTTCAAAAAAGGCGTTTAAAAGTGGAAACACAAAATAAACTGAGATTCAATAAATTAACACAATATCAACCGATGCGTGAAAAACTTTTTTCATTTTTTCTGCAAAAAAGTTACATGAAACATTTGGTAGTTTCAAAAATAGTCGTACCTTTGCAACCGCAATCGAGAGAGAAAGCAACGAAACAAAAACATAATGGTGCGTTAGTTCAGTTGGTTAGAATACATGCCTGTCACGCATGGGGTCACGGGTTCGAGTCCCGTACGCACCGCAAATATCCTGCTTCATTTATTTGAAGTGGGATATTTTTTTGTCTTTTTACGCATGGCTCAGAAAGGTATGGCAAAAAAAAATAAGGTTGTATGTTTTTGCGCATACAACCTTTTTTTGTTGAAAACAGATTATTTCAGATACTCTTTCAAGGTAGAGAGGATTCTTTCTCCACGAAGGTCTCTGTCGATGATAATGCCATCCGGATTAATCACGAACGAAGCGGGGATGGCGCTTACGTTATAATCTTTAGCTATTTCGCTGTTGCGAATACCCTTCAAATCGGACAGGTTGAGCCATTCTATATTGTATTTCTCTACATCGCTAACCCATCTCTCTCGCTTATCGTCCATCATGAGGGTGATGAAAACTATATTCTTATCTTTCAACGTTTCGTAAGCCTTACGGATGAAAGGAATCTCTTTCTTACACCAGCTGCACCATGATGCGCTGAACTCCAAGAATATGTATTTCCCTTGGAAATCAGAAAGTGAATGTTCTTTTCCGTTCAGGTCTTTAGCGGTAAAGTTGATAGCCAGCTTGCCGGTTGCCACCTTCTGCTCTTTGGCTATATAATTACGGAGTATAGTAAGATAATAAGAGTCTTGTAACGAAGCGTCCATACGTTTGCACAATGTCTCTAACTGCTCTATAGTCAGCCAACCTGAGTAATCGTTCAACAAAGAGGTCATCGCTTCGCTCTTGCTTTTTCCTTTCTCGTTCAACATATATTCGAAAGCCGCAAAAAGAGCCTCACACTGCTGAGCTTGCAACTTAGGAGAAGCACTATTTTTTTCCAAGAACTCTTTTTGAACCTTGTCGCTTGCCTGCTTGTACTTCTTATATGCTTCCGAACCTTTAAACTCGTCTACCAAAGCTTCGTATTCGGCCTGCAACGGAGCATTAGAATAAGTAGCAATATATCTCCGTCCGTCAGCTTTAAAATCAACACCCATATCTCCGGGCTGAAGGTACATATCACTCATGGCAGCGTCTATTCCGTTTGAGTGACGCACGAAGAGAAATCCACGCATACTCTTTTTGAGTCTGCCTTTCAATATAAAGATATCGTTTTTCACATCGCAGCTATCTACCAATCTGCTTTCGGGATGTGATGTGTAAAGATAAGCACGTCCGCCGTTAAATCCCTGAATGCTTCCTTTCAAGCTAAAAGGAGAAGTGTTCATCTCTTCCAAGTGCTTGGCTACGGTTTTAATCATATTTTCTCCGCGCAAGTTGTTGGCTACGATTTTACCTTCGGGCGAAATCAAGAAAATCATCGGGATGCCGTGTACGTTATAAGCGTCGGTTACTTCCGAATTAAAAGCTTTCAAATCGGAGATTACCGGCCAAGGCAAGTTAAGCTCTTTCACGTCTTTTTCCCATTTTTCCTTTTTATCGTCAAGGTTGATGGTGAACATCTGGAAGTTCTTATCGTCTTTATGGGCTTCGTATACCTTCTTCAGGAAAGGAATCTCTTTCTTGCACCAGCCGCACCAAGATGCGCTGAATTCCATAAGCACATACTTACCGCGATAGTCGGACAGACGATACTGCTTGCCGTCAATGTCTGATAGGCAAAAATCATAAGCATCTCTGCCTACAGCTATTTTCTCCTGACGTGCCAACTCTTCTTTGCAGTATTTGATGTAGACATTGCTATCCATCGATGGAGAGAACTTTGCCAACGCAGTTTTCAGCTTTTTAGAGTCATTCATCAGATAGTCGTAAACGTAGTATGCCACTACCTTACTTTCCGCAAAATTAGGCAGTTGCATGATATACGAATAGACATCATCGAACGATTTCTTATATAATACTTCCAACGAATCTCTCAACGCCTTGTTGCCGAAAGCCTTTCCATACTGATAACGAAGCGAAGCGTATCTGCTGAATACGAGCTTTCCTTCTTTTTCGATACGTTGGTATTCATCGTTAGTAGATGAACCGGTGATGGTTAAACTACGCAGATCTTTTCCTTTTACCTGCACGCACGGTGAGTTATCGAGGAAGATACTGAATGTACCAATAAAATCTTCTTTGCTCTTATATAAAGAATATGTTACCAAACAAGGGTCTTTCAACTTACCGGTATGTACGGTCTTTCCACCTTTCAGCTGCAGAGTATCAGTAAACCAAGCGGTAGTGTTAGGTACTCGCTCGCTCACCATAATCCTGCCATCCGACTGATTGCCCAATTGAATGTTTACTTTATAACCATTCTCCTTTTGCGCCTGCATACCTCCCGACAGTAACGTCAGGAGGGAAAATAAGCATATAGATTTCAGTTTCATAATTCTGTTTCGTTAATCGGGTATATACCATTGTATACCAACCTTATAGTTTATCATAGTCACATTGCCAAAGGCTGCTTCTTTCTTACTGCCATCAATAATGGCACCGTCGCCTACTACTGATACATCCAATAACATAAAGTCACACTTAGACGGATCGTTGCTGTTTTCTACGGCTACGGCTAATTGTTCATGATTCATCGGATTAAGAGCGATAGCCTTGATAGTACGGTCAAAATGACAACCCTCTAATTTCTTCACAGTATTTCCGTCGGTACTGTAGTTGTAAGCATAAAGTTCATTGCCCGAAGTGAAGTAAACATATGGACGGTTCTTACAAATAGCCCATTTTGTATTTTCCTTAATCAATGACGGTTCTGGGAATACTCTTTCATTTTCCGATCCATATACTTTAGTTCTCCATCCGTTAAAATAAAAGTTATGCACATAGTATTGTCCGTCATTACCTTTTAAGAAGGTGATAAATCTGTCAAGAGGTGCATATGTATATGTTGGACCACCGGCAATCAGAGTCTTGCCCATATTGTTAGGATTAAACTTCTTACCACTATCGTTCTTATAATTGAAATCCTGTATTTCTCCGTTACGTATCAGTTTATAACTCTGACTCTTCAAATCAAAAGTAATGATATCGCTTGAGTACATAATATTACCGCGAATTGTAATGGGGCTTAATTCATAATCACCCGGCACCGGCATACGTACAAACTTACCTTCATGGTAATTCGCATCCCAAGTGTTTTCAACATAACGCGTATACAGTTTTCCATTACTGAACAGATAATCCCAGTTCATTACACACTCCAAATTTGTCGGCGCAAAATTATCGGGCATTCCTTCCAAGAATTCATCTTTAGTATATACTACCCGCTTCAAGCTGTTTCCATCCAAATCGAGTGAATAATTAGGACCTTGGGGCAATCCGATAAATACTTCACCTGTTACTTCACTATACGGAGTCCAGTGTTCTTTTACCATTACTGCTCCCTTAGGCAACTTTTCACCATTTGCGGTTTTGTATATGTTGCTATACAAAAGACCATCTTCACGTATAAACGATAAGTCAGAATAATCCGGTTCATCGCTCAACACAAACCAGCCTGCAGCCAATTCTGATGTTACATCAAGGGTAAACATCTTCATAGTGCGTACACCCGATTCATTATCGATTACCGAAAAATCGGCATATTGTCCAGGTTTTACATCCAAAGTGACTATTATATCCAAATCTTTTTCTGTTGAAATCACTTTGTTATTTACTCGCCATTCGTAAGAAACATCTTTCAATTCTCCATCGGGCCATTCCAATGTTACCGGAATCTGTAACTGCGTGTTAACATAAGCTGTACATTTTTCTGGAATGCCGGAAATAACAGGTCGAGGCAAAGAACTGTAATCGTAGTTGCCTTTATCTTTGTAACAACAAGATAAACCTACAGTTAAAAGCAATAGGCATATATTGATTAGTAACTTTTTCATAATCTATCTTAGTTTTTAATTATCCAACAATAGGTACAGTCATCTGTTCTCCGTTATCTTCTGTTTGAGGATGCTCTATCAACCAATATTTAAACATGGTTACATATCCACGCATATCAGAATATTCCATTGTACCGCCATCTTTAACCAAAGTAAGATCATCCTTACCAGTTACTTGAATAAACAAACGGAATTTCTTATCGCTGTATATTCCCAATCCGCTACTGATATGCCATGAGTCCCACCAAGTTGGTTGAGTAAGCTTATCAGTAATGACAAGTTTTGCCTTGCGGTTATTTATCAGACCCGGTTTAAAATCCGACGATTCTTGTACAGCGAAGATAGCTTTTACACTTTTTCCGCTGAGTGATGCAGATTTCATGACGTGTACTTTTAAGTAGCCAATACTATCGTTGGCTTTTACTGTCAACTCATCAGTAGATACATTAAAATCCACTCCCTCTTTAGCTGTACTTTCTTCGGGTACGAACTTAACAGAGAAATGACGGTCTCTGTCTTCAAGCCGAGAAATGATATTCAGTTTTATATCAACCTCTCCTTCGGTCAAGGAAGGATCGTATGCAAAAGAGAACGTAATACTATCGTTTTCACTCTTATTGAAGTGGATATAATTCTCCGACTGATAAGTGTCAAAGCCTTCTTGCGAACATCCGTAGAACGCTCCTAGACAAACAACCAGAAAGAGATATATGATTTGTTTCTTTTTCATAATTCATTAATATTTTAGATAATCTTCAATACGGTTTCCAAATTCTACTTCATTGGCACTCATAGGCAAACATCTCTGTTGCTGTGTAAGTTGCAAATCCTGACCATTTCTTGGAATTGCTAAGTTATGGCTCTTGTACCAATAGAACATTTGTCCTTCACCTAAGAATTCGCGCTTAGCTTCTGTTGTCAAGTCTTTAACAAAAGCTTCGTAAGAATCTGTTTTCACCGTCTGAGATGCGCCTCTCATCTTACGTACTTTTTTCAAATATTCTACAGCTTCATCTTTATTCGACTCATAGCTACAGTCGGCAGCGATAAAGTACATTTCTGTCAAGCGAATCATAGGGATTATACCTGAATTAGAAGTACTGTTACTTGTCTTGGCGTACTTATAACTGATTGTTTTATTGTTATTTGTGCTTTCACCTATAAGATTCTTTCTGAAATCGTCTGCATCAGGATATAATTCATTGGGATTTAGAAGAATCAAGCTGTTTTGACTGCTCGCATCATATCCGTAGAAGTTAGATTTTACATCTAATCCTTCAAGTGCAAATATCAACTCGTTTTGCATTACCACATCACGCTTACTCAATTCTACAGTAAAATCGCTTTCTTTAGTGAAAGTAAAGCGTCCTTCGTCGGCAGCCGCAATAACTTCCTTAGCATACTGAAGAGCCAATTCATTGTTGCCCATATAGTAATATATGCGTGCCATCAAAGCGGTTACCGCAAAATAGTTCATACGGTAAGCACGATAAGAAGCAAAGGTATCGTTATTGTCTTGCGGCTGTACAAAATGGTAAATGGGGTCTTTAAAGTTATCATAGAACACAGGGTCTATGTCTTTCAACAAGCCACGAGCAGTCTCCAAGTCGGCAAGAATCTTTCCTAAGATTTCTTTAGTCTTTAACTGAGGATGAATTCTCTGCTTAAAACTTTCTGCATAAGGTATACCCATTGCATCAGGATATTCCTTGTAGTTTAAGGCAAACCCACGCAACAAGTCGAAATGAAGGTAAGCACGCAGGGCCAACGCTTCTCCTTTGATAAGTGCATAGTGATTGTCAGTAAATTCTTCAGGCTGACGCTCAGCGAGTTTTTCCAGCAATATGTTACAGTTGGCAATGGTATTGTAATTGCCCAACCAAATGTTATCAATTACATCGCGTACGTTTCCGTTCTCGTAATTGTAAAGACTTGCCTCATACAGTAAATGAGACTTATTGGTATACGTAGTATAATATTGAGCTAAAACATCCATTAAACCGAATGTTAGGTTGCATCCGTAGGTATTGGCTTCGGTCATAGAAATATAGATACCATACAGAACCGATTCATATCCATCAGTGGTACTGAATATCTTATCTCCACTGACTTGTGCCTGAGGTATAACATCCAACCAATCGTTACAGCTGGTCGCTGAGAAAGTAAGGCAGGCACCGAGTAATAAACTTGCTATTTTATTTCTTTTCATTGTAGTGTTCTTTTAGAATTGTACTTGTACGCCAAAATTGAATGTATGCGAGAATGGGTAGTCAAGACCTCTTTCTCGTTTAATAGAAGACCAATAAGCAAGGTCTTCAACCAAGAAAGTAAATTTCAGACGCTCCATAGCCCATTTACGAGACAACTTAGTAGGTACTGTATAAGCGATACTCAACGATTTGAATTGAAGGACATTATTATCCTGAATCATACGTGAAGTCAACTCTGTACGGCTGTTATCGCGTATATCTTTGAAGAATGCTACATCGCCAGGCTCTTTCCAACGGTCGTACAACACGCGGCGGTCGGCATTATATATCAAACTGGCATTTTCTACACGGTCTACCAAAGTCTGGTTATATAGTTGTCCTCCGCATTCATACAAGAAACTCATGTTTACATTAAAGCCTTTCCAGTCAGCGTTCATACCGAATGAACCTTGTATCTTAGGAGCAGTGTCACCACACGCTACCTTGTTGGCCGCACTCCATTTATAAGTAGGATTTCCGTTCAAGTCGAGATAAACTTCTTTACCATTCATCGGATTTATACCCAACGAACGAACAGCATAAATGGTTGTTGTTGATTCACCTTCCTTAAACTGCACCTGTGGCTTAGCAGTTTCATAGCGTTTTCCGTATTCGGCCTGATAGTTATCTTGGTCTTTATCAATCTTCTCATTACGCGCTTTCAACGAGTTCGAAATTTCCTTGATAATGTTCTTATTATGAGCCATAGTTCCGAATACAGACACAGTCAAGTCCTTAGAACGATAAGGGAATGCTCGCAAGTTCAATTCGTATCCTCTGTTTGTCAGTTTACCTACATTTGCACGGTAATAAGCGAAACCGCTTGACTGAGGCAGTGTTACGTTAGAAAGCAAGTTGTTCGTCAACTTATCGTAATAGCTGAAGCGTGCGGAAATTAATCCTTTAAGGAATTCAGCTTCCAAATTAATATCCCATGAACGAGTCTTTTCCCATTTTAACTCATCATTTCCATAGGTTGTAATAATAGCTCCTAAGCCACCGCCATAGTATTTACCTTTATAGTAGTTGAACATATTCTGTGCTTCGTACGGAGAGAAAGAAGCCTTACCTGTTTCACCAATATTGGTAGTAAGTTTCAAATGATTAACAACGTCTTTTATGCTGAACCACTTTTGATTATGTATGTTCCAACCAATACCTGCCGACCAGAACGGAGCGAAATGAGAATCCTTACCAAATGAAGAAGAACCGTCCAAACGTCCTGACAAATCGAACAAGTAGATATTATTATAAGTATAGTTGAAGTTTACAAACGAACCAAACAGACGCGACAAACCCTCTTCGCCATCGGGCGACTGATTCAAGAACTCCTTACCGAAAGATACATAATCCATATTACCAGAAGGGAAGCCTATCACAGAGAATCCTACATTTGCATATTTGTTTTCTGTAACATTGACACCTAAAGCCGCATTCAGAAAGTGAGGACCGAAGTTCTGACTGTAAGTCATCAACGCATTGGCATCTAATGTATGGCTACGCTGGTCGTAGTTATGTGCTTCGCCCCTTTTCAATACTCCTTCTCCATCTGTGTATTGAGAGATATTGTATCGTACTGACGCAGGGTCGATAAAACTGTAATCGTGATCATTACGCAGTGTATAAGAAAGTTGTCCCTTGAAACGAAAATGTTCTGTGATGTACCACTCAATGTTAAAGTTATCTGTTACTTCAAGATATTCAGATTCATCACGGTTGTTCAACTGTGCTTCAACCAAAGGGTTACGTAATACATAAGTAGTAGCAACATACTTTTCGTATTGCTTAATCATATTACCGTTATCATCATAAACAGGCCAATAAGGATTCGTTTTTACATATTCAGAGAATGATCCATAAGGTGATTCCTGTGACTTTACTTTAGATACCGACAAGTTATTTCTGAACAATACTTTATCCTTCCAATTATACTGAAGATTCACATCAATGCCCAAACGGTCACGAAAAGAATCCTTCATAACACCTGGATTATTCTGATAGTTGGCCGAAATGCCATAGCGGATGTTTCTATCACCACCTTCCAAATATAAAGAGTGCTTTTGTCCCATTACAGTCTGAATAGGCTGAGAGAGCCAGTAGGTATCTACTCCTCTCTTTACGTTGCGCAAACGCAAAGAATAGTCCATATCCAATTTTTGCTGTGTAAATGGGTCTGTAGATTCATATTCACCTGCAAGACGTTCTGCTTCTAACTTCTCTGCAGCGTTCATCAGGTTATAGTCGCGCAAGTCGGGAGTCTGTACAAGTCCGTCGAATTTATAGCTTATGCGCAAACGGCCTTGCTCCGGAGCTTTAGTAGTAATAACTACCACACCGTTGGCAGCACGCGATCCGTAAATAGCGGTAGCCGACGCATCTTTCAAAATAGTTACGCTGGCTACACGGTCCATATTCAAGTCGTATACTTTTTCTGCTGTTACTTCATAACCATCCAAGATAAAAGTCGGCTGATTAGGGTCGTTCTTAAGGTTTGTTTCAGAAATAGAGCCGAAACCAGAGTCACCACGAATACGCATCTTAGGAACCGAATTAGGGTTTGAACCGGCAGAGATATCTTCTTGCAGCTTAAAAGAAGGGTCGAACACCTGCAAAGCGCTCATCAAGTTGGTATTAGAAACCTTTTCCAAATCAGCCTTAGCAACACTGATAGCGTTGCCGGTAAAGCTCTGCTTGTTTTTGGTATAATAACCGTTTACAACAACTTCGTCCATAGCTTCGGCATCCTCAACAAGAGTGATGTTCAGATTATCTTGGCCCTTAAAAAGAACAACCTGAGTTTTCATACCAATGAAAGACACAATCAGATGCTGACCAGGCTTTGCCTTAAGTGTAAACTTACCGTTCATATCGGTAGTGGCACCCACATTTTTTTCTTCCTTTACAGCAACGTTTACACCAGGCAGCGGATCGCCCAAACCGTCAACAACTTTACCATTTACCTGTTTCTTATCTCCATCTTTATGGCGAATGCGGTAAAGAGTTATAGTATTATCGTCAATATTATATCCAAATCCGGCTGACTTAAAGATACGGTCAAGAACGTTTGTCAAAGACTCGTTCTTTGCTGTTACGTTAATAGAAGGTATACTTTTAATCTGCTCATTATTATACACGAAATTCAGTTTTGTCTGATGATGCAAAGCATCGAAGAATTCTTTAACAGAAGCCTCTTTTAATTGAAGTGTTACTTTTTGTGTCTTGGCATTTTGCGCCCATAGCACACAGGGAAACAGACACCCCATCAATAAGAAAATCAAATATTTCCTTTTTTTCATAATGACTTGATTTTATTGTTATATATCAGATTATTTATTCCTCGTTTGCTACATGTATAACTCTGTCGTTTAACGTGATTTTGATGCCTACTGTCAGGCTTATAGAATTCAAAAGAGGATGTATTTTGCCGTATCTGCTCATATTGCCGGTAAAATGAAGCTTCTTCAACTCTGGGTCATCGAAGACCACTTTTACTCCATACCAATGCGAGAGCGTGCTCATTATTTCGCTTAAAGTCTCATTGTCGAAAATAAAACGGCCATCATGCCAAGCTACGTAAGGCGTTACATCTACTTGCTTAATATCGACCTTCGATGTTTGATTGTGGAATGTCAAGCACTCTGATGGACGAATTGGATATTCTTTTTCCTCGGATAGAACACCGATACTACCTTCTACCAAAACAACTTTTGTAGACGAAGACGAGTATGTATTTACATTAAACGTTGTTCCATATTGCTTAATCGCAACATTATCTGTCAGTACCTTGAAAGGACGTGTTTCATCCTTTGCTACTTTAAAGAAAGCTTCGCCTTTTAGATATACTACTCTTTCCTTATTAGAAAAGTGCACAGGAAAGCGGAGGGTAGTGTTATAGTTAAGGTGTACATGTGTTCCGTCTTCCAACGTGATTTGGAATTCACCGTTTCCTAATGTTTGCAACTCATAAGGCTCTTCTTTAGCCTGCGAATCAGTTGTTTCTTCATCAGAAGATTTCGCTTTCATGATGATTCCTTTAGATGTAGGAAGTATATTCTGTTCTTCCTTCTCCAATAAACCTTCTTTCAGCGTCTCTTCGTTCAGATCCATAGTCTTACCCTCTGCAGTTCTAAATACCGCTCCGGTAGAGCCGGGAACAATAACTGCAGTTAAATTGCATTCTGAGCTTTGATATTCGCTATATAAAATAGTTCCTGCTATAACCAAAGGAAGAATCAATATCGCAGCGTATTTAAGAAATCTATGGAATAATGTAGGCTGTATGCGCAGAGTAGCTTTTTGGAACTTTTTCCAAGCCTTATCAGAATCTATGCTTCTGTATGCTTTATACGAATTGACATTGAAATATTCTCCTCTCAATTCATCATATAGACGATGGTTGCGTTCTGATTCATCAAGCCAAGCTTGAAGTTGCTTCTGTTCTTCACCAGTTAACTTCTCGCCTAATAATTGGCGAGAGATGATTTTTTCTATATTAGAAGTCCGTAGCATATTTAATTCTTAATTTATATAAAAGACAATCCAGAATTACAAATGAGGGACAAAACTTAAAAAAACAATAAAAGAACAGCTATTTTTATCAATTAAGTAGAAAAACGATACTAAAATGCCGGATATAAATACACTATTTATAATGCAACAACAAAGCATACCCTAAACGATTTTAAGGTTTAAACACATATGCCTTATCAATTGCTAATTTCGTGCGTGTGTTGCCAAAATTGATAGGAAATCGTAATGGCATAATGGCTTATTTTAGTTATTATTTAAAGAGAAGTAAAAGCAATGCAAGCATTTCGCTATACGTCATCTTAATGCCTGTATCGTCTTTTAAAAAGCGCATAGCCCGTTTTTTCTGAGTCTTGACCGTTTCAATGGAAATACTTAAAATCTGCGCTATCTCTTCATTCTTTTTCCCGTCCATATACATCAGAAATATTTCCCTGCATTTTTTCGGCAGACGATCAATAGCAAGATAAAGTTGACGATAGATTTCTTCTTTTTGGTAATCGGCTTCTGGAAATTCCAATTCATCTTCATTCTTCACGAGGTCTACATAACGCTGCTCTACCTCTTGGTGCTTAATAACGTTTAGAACGGCGTTATAAACCGCATTATAGAGATAAGTCCGGAATGAAACGTACGATACGAATTGAATTTTCTTGTTCCACATAGAGACGAAAAGATCTTGCACAACGTCTTCAGCTTCATCTTGCTTACTGATAAACCTCATGGCATAATTTACTAATGCCCGATAATATAAGCGATATAAAGTCTGATAGGCTTTGGGCTCCTGACGATTGATTGCTTCAATGAAAAGAATTTCGTCTTGTTCCATGGCTTTTACACTGTGCATTGTTAGACAAAAATAATAGATTTGTTTGAATTTGCCATAAAAAAACGTTCAGAAATAAGAAACTGTTCTTTTATTATCGCAAATATTTATCATGTGATTTTTTACACACAAAAATAACCATACCACATATAACGAGTTTTAAGGCTCTCCATGGCAAGATTTATCACTCATTGGAAACTATTTACTAAGATAAAAACAAATGAAAAATAAAAGAAATAAAGCGTCAGCTTAAGCTTATAAAATCGAATGATACCACAAACCTGAAGATAATATATAAATAAGGTGTCCGGAAACCCCGTTGCGGTATAGGCATAAAAAAATTCCCCTCACGACTGATTGTTGTAAGGGGAACCAAGACGGCGACTACCTACTC
>FR881194.1 GCA_000434735.1 Bacteroides sp. CAG:530 | reverse complement strand
TAGTTCTTGTCTGCCATGAAGGAGTCGCTATTTACGAACTGCGGTATATTGTTCTTTTCTGCCATAACGCCTAATCACTAATCCTTTATACGTAACACTTACATCAATCCCAACTCCTTCAGATAGCCTTCAATCTCCTTATCAAGGTCGGCACGTTTGGCTTCCAGCTCCTTGATTTCTTTCATTACAGCATGAATGTCGATAGGCTCTTCTTCCTCGAAAGTATCTACGTAGCGAGGGATGTTGAGGTTATAGTCGTTCTCCGCCACTTCTTGCAGTGTGGCAAGATGGCTGTACTTTTCTATCTCCTTGCGTTCACGATAGGTGTCAACAATCTTCTGGATGTGCTGCGTACGGAGCTTGTTCTGGGTCTTGACTTTCTCAAACTCCTTGCTTGCGTCAATGAAAAGGATGTTGTCATCCTCCTTACGGCACTTCTTGAACACCAAGATACATGTCGGGATGCTTGTGCCATAGAAGATATTGGCAGGAAGCCCGATGATGGCATCCACATAATTCTTCTTCTCAATGAGGAAACGGCGGATTACGCCCTCGGCATTGCCACGGAACAGTACACCATGAGGAGCTACACAAGCCATTGTGCCACCCTCATTGAGGTGGTAAATCATATGGAGAATAAAGGCATAGTCGGCTGTCTTGCGTGGTGCCAAGCGTCCTGCCTTGCTGAAACGATCATCGTTGTTGAACTTGTCGGCAGCACTCCATTCGGCAGAGAACGGAGGATTTGCTACCACAGCGTCAAACTGGGTATCGCCAAAAGCATCATCTTCTAATGTGTCGCCATTCTCTATGCGGAAGTTACTGAACTTAATACCATGCAGAAGCATGTTCATGCGAGCCAAATTGTATGTAGTAGGATTCTTCTCCTGTCCGAAAATCTCGTTGGCCTTACCTATGCTTGCGGCGCGAAGTAGTAGCGAACCACTGCCACAGGTAGGGTCATATACATTGCGCAGACGAGCGTGACCGATGGTTACAATTTCAGCCAAGATACGGCTCACTTCCTGAGGAGTGTAGAACTCACCGGCTTTCTTGCCTGCGCCTGCGGCAAACTGGCTAATCATGTATTCGTAGGCATCACCAAGGATATCAATTTCTTGCGATGCTTCCACACCAAAGTCTATGTCATCAAGGGCAAGAAGAACATTGCTTACCAAGGTGTTCTTATCGTCGGCAGTCTTGCCCAACTTAGGTGAAGCAAGGTCGATGTCAGAGAACAGACCGCCAAAGTCTTCTTCGCTGTCTTGCCCCAGAGTACTGTCCTCTATACGCTTCAAAGAGCGTTCAAGCATAGGCAGAATGTTCTCTTTCTTTTTGATGCTTTCGATCACAGAAGAAAACAAGAAGTTAGGTTCTATGAAATAGCCGATGTTTTCCAAGCATTCGGCCTTCACCTCTTGTTGCAACGCTTCAATATCCTCATCTTTATCCATTGCCCACAATTCCTTGAATGTTATCTCATCATCAATTAATGAGGCATTGGCATGTTTCTCTATCTTCTCCGACAAATACTTGTAGAAGATAAAGCCAAGGGTGAAGTACATGAAGTCACTTGCCGACATATTGCCACGCAGTTTGTTTGCGACTTCCCAAAGTTGGTCACGGAGTTTCTGTTGTAATTCTTCGCTCATATCGTTATTTCTTTTTTTTATTCCCAGTTAAATACTTTAATTATGCTCCTTAATCTATCCATTATACGAGCCAATGCCTTGCGCTTTTTTATCAGTCCCAAGTGTTTCCCCTTCAATGCCTCTTGTATGATTTCCGGCTGTTCCTTTTGCAGGTAGTCATACTCCGAAAGGTAATGATTGAGAACGGAAGCATCCAAATCTTCTTCCTTGGCAAGCGCATTGACGGCATTGTTGCGCTCTGTGACGATATAGTTGTTCAGTCGTTCTTCAAGGTCGCTTGTACCATCAGCCTTTTGTTTGCGAGCCATGAAGCTGTCACGGTCATCATCCACATTCTTCCTGATAAACCCATCTATAAGCTTCGCCTTGCTACGCAGTTCGGCATCTTTTATCATGGTGTCAATAATGCTCTTGCGTCTCTCTTCATAATCTCCGCTATACGGATCGAGGTCTGCTATCAGCTCTAATATATAAGCCACATTAATGATGTCGCTATGCAACAATTCCAGGCAGAAGTCCACATCTCCAAGGCCAGTAGTATCATCTTCATCTAAGCCAGGCTCACCAACCATAGTAGGTTCGTCCTCAGGCATTTGATAACCGGTAGGCTGTTCTGTTCCTTTTGCCGCAAAGGTTTCGTATATATCAAGATACTTGCTGCGGAAGTCCATAAACTGCTGTTCCGTCATGCCAAGGTCGGGGGCATCTTCTTCAAACTCGTCGTATATCTGTATTTCGGCGTGTTTCTTTATTATATCACGAAAAGCAAGTATAAACCGTTTCTTGTCGTTCTCACTCTGCAAATAATCCACAGAATGCGGGTCTGGGTAGCGCAACAAAAAACCTTTGGTCAATTCTTGATATTCCTTCTTTACATCTTCGAATGGAGGACGAACTATATCTTCAAGGTTGTTACTGTTGCTGAAAAGTTTGATTGATTCGTCTACCTTGCTCTTCAAGTCACGGAAGCATACTACCTTGCCAAAACGCTTCTTCTCGTTCAGCACTCGGTTGGTACGACTGAAGGCCTGCAGCAAACCGTGATACTCCATGTTTTTGTCAACGTAAAGCGTGTTTAGTTTCTTGCTGTCGAAGCCTGTAAGGAACATGCCCACTACCAAGCAGAGGTCGAGCGGCTTCATGTCGGCCTTCTTTTTCTTCATGCGGAGGTTGATGTCATCATAGTATGCACGGAAGTTCTCTGTTGTAAAACTTGTGCCATACATATCGTTATAATCGTCCATGATGGCTTGCAGCTCGTCCGCCTCGCCAGTGCTGTCGCTCACATATCCGCCTGTGTTCATGCCTGTCAAGTCATCGTCTTGGCTGCTGTTGGCAGCGTATGTAAATACCGCTCCAATTCTAATTTCGGATTGAGGCTTTTGAATATCTTGTAATAACGGATAAGCATGGGTACAGACTGCACGGCAAACAGCGCGTCAAAATCCCCGTCGAAAGTTGACTTATTGAAATTATTAAGGATAAACTTGGCTATCTCCGTCATGCGGTCTTGGTCGGCATTATCCACATCTTCGCTGCCGTGGTAGTACTCCACAAGGAAGCCAAGCACGTTTTCATCGGCTATAGCATCCTTGATAAGATACTTGTGCAGGCAGTTGCCGAAGATTTCCTTTGTGGTATGTCCGTCAACCGCATTCTCCACAAAAATAGGAGTACCGGTAAAACCGAACATCTGTGTATTATCGAAGAACTTCACAATGTTTTTGTGGCATTCACCGAAATGGCTGCGATGACACTCATCGAAAATCATGACAATACGAGAATGGCGTATCTCTTCTATACGACTGCTGTACCACCGTTTAGTGACTGCGGCATTCAGTTTCTGTATTGTGGTAATGATAATCTTAGATGAATTGCTATGCAGACGCCTTACCAACTCGTCGGTGTTATCTGTACTATCAACCGCACCCGGCTCAAAAGCCTCGTATTCGGCTTGCGTCTGAGTGTCAAGGTCGTGACGGTCTACTATGAACATCACCTTATCCACATCGTCCAACTCTGACACAAGCTGTGCAGCCTTGAAAGAAGTCAGGGTCTTTCCGGCACCGGTGGTATGCCAAATGTAGCCGTTATCGTTGGAGTTTTCTACACGGTCAAGAATCTTCTCCACCGCATAGAACTGGTAAGGGCGAAGCACCATCATGCACTTTTCGCTATCATGCAACACGATGTACTTGCCGATAATCTTGCCCAACGTACACTTGTCGAAGAACACTGTGGCAAACTTCTCCAAGTCATTGAACGGAACATTTGCCGCATCCGTCCAATTGAAAGTGAACTTATATCCGCTATTCGGGTTGTTGGCGAAATAACGAGTGTTCACACCATTGGATATTACAAACAACTGGATATAGTCGAACAACCCATGCAAAGAAGTCTTATGATAGCGCTGTATCTGATTGTACGCCTGTTTTAGCTCTACACCCCTGCGTTTCAGTTCTATCTGAACCAAAGGCAAGCCATTGATAAGTAACGTAACATCGTAACGGCACTTTTTCCCTCCTTCAACGGTAATCTGATTAGCAACCTGAAACTCGTTCTGACACCAGTGGGTACGGTTAAAGAACTCCACCCATATGCGTTCGCCACTTTCTAATTCAAACGCATGGGGGTCACGCAGCTTCTTTGCCTTTTCAAAGCGAGTACCGCCTTCAAGATGAATAAGAATCCTCTCAAACTCAGATTCAGTAAACTCAGTGCGTCCCAACTCCTCCAACCTCTTCTTGTTATGTTTCTCTAATTGCTTCTTGAAATTAGCGGATAGGGCTTTCTCGTCCTCAATATGAACGTATTCGTAATTCATCTTTTGAAGAGTAGCAATAAGTCCATTTTCGAGAGCTGCTTCACTTTGTAATGACATATCCTGTTTCCTTTTTTATCAATTCATTTTATTAGCAAACATCCTTAATGCCATTCCAAGTTCTTTTCATTCTTGCGGAGATTACATAAGGATGCCATGTAATTAGATTTACGAAGATAACACTTTTCCGTTAGATATCCCATTTTTACTCACTATATTTTTTGACTATTAAGCACTGATTCGAACTCATTATATCGCGCCCTATCCTATTGCCTAAACCTAATATCAAATTATGCGTCAAAACATAGGTAATTATTTGATATTTAACTCATTACAGCACTATACCTCTACCCATTAGAATTAGTCGGACACAAAATGAGACACAAAGTGAGCCACAAAACCAGACACAAAATATAGTGTATTTATAGAATATATAATTCTACGAATCAAACATTTGATATTTTCCCGTATTTAAAAAATCGGACA
Organism: Bacteroides sp. CAG:530; assembly: GCA_000434735.1. GTDB lineage: Bacteria > Bacteroidota > Bacteroidia > Bacteroidales > Bacteroidaceae > Phocaeicola. The sequence continues at coordinate 28 of FR881194.1, read as the reverse complement.
CAAAATCAGACACAAAGTAGGACACAAA
>FR881193.1 GCA_000434735.1 Bacteroides sp. CAG:530 | reverse complement strand
GTTCCTCTGTCCCGATCTGCAGATTATACCCCGGCTTCGTCTGCCCGTTGTTCATGGCATCTTCTTTCATGCGCATGAATGTGGCATCTTTATCAGTCTTTGAATAGGAATTGCGTTCACCGAGAGTGTCCAAATGCTGGTTGTATTCACTTAGCTTCCTTGAATGCCTTTCCAATTCTTTGGATGTCTTCTGAAGTCCCTTCCTCCGTTTCTTTTCTTCCCTGTCCGTTGTGGCTGGCAAGGAAGAAAGAGCCGCGTTCAGCTCCGCTGATATTTCTGAAAGTTGAGTGGGGGTGAATTCCACCTTTTCATCAACGTTACACTTGTCCTGTGCAATAGCTTCATCCACCTGCTCAAGAAGTACCTTTATCTTCTCAAGCAATCTTGTACGGTTACGTTCAACCGTCTTGCGCCAAACAAAGGTGTACTTGTTTGCTTTCGACTCTATTTTTGTCCCGTCCACATACTCTACGTCAAGACTGACAAATCCTTTTGCGGATAACAGAAGCACTATTTGGGTGAAGATGTCGCTGATCTCCTCCTTGACACGATTGCGAAACCTGTTGATGGTAATGAAATCAGGCTTCTCACAGCCGGATAGCCATATGAAATGAATGTCACGATGGAGAAGCTTTTCTATCTTACGACAAGAATAGATATTATTCATATAGGCGTAAACGA
>FR881192.1 GCA_000434735.1 Bacteroides sp. CAG:530 | reverse complement strand
CCGCCTCATTAAATAGAATAGAAATACAGGGTATGAATAAAAAATATTTCGTTTCTTACGGAGACACCAATTATACAGAGTCGCTTAACCGAATAGGACGCGAAGCCGAGTCGCTTGGCTTGTTTGATGAAGTTAGGCTTTATTCAGACAGCTCGTTACCTGAGCCGTTTAAGGGCTACACGCAGCGGTATAAGCGTGGTGGCGGCTACTGGATGTGGAAACCGTGGGTTGTTCATGATATGCTTGAGCGCATGGACGAAGGCGACATTGTGGTGTATGCCGATGCCGGCTGTACGCTTTTGCCTCATTCTGACTGGAATATGTATTTCGGCAGACTGGAGAAAAAGGATAAGGAGGCGATATTTTTTATAGCTGAAGGGAAGAACAGACGGTGGTGCAAGCGCGATGTGTTCAGTTTCTTCACTCCTAAAGATGATAGTTGGAAAAATGCAAATCAGATACAGGCTACGTTTTTCATAGTGCGTAAGAGTAGGGGTAACGCCGTATTCAGCAGGTGGTACGATGTGGCTCTTAATCATCCGGAGCTTTTCATTGATGTGTGCCACGATGATAAGTGTAATGAGGCTCCTGCATTTAGAGAGCATAGGCACGATCAGTCGGTGCTGACGGCGTGCGTATGTACGGCTCCGAAGTTAAGTGATTTCCTGTTTATGCCAGAGAAGATGGAGAAACGATATCCGGATGGACAAGCGTTATTAGCTTCGCGCATATCTGCTACGGAGCGACGTGGCGTTAATGTAGCGTGTACTCCTCAAAACAGATTGGTGGCTTTCTTCAAATTGAATATAGTGAAGCCCTTGCAGCGGTGTAAGACTTTATATTATTTCCGCCGTAGCAGACTGCTCAACCGTTAAGGTTTGCTGAGACGTTTCTTACGTTCTTCTTCGGTGAACATGCGGTTGAATTCTTCGCGAGTACGTTTCCAGCGCTTATGGCTCCATAGCCAGTACTGTGGCGCACGCTGTATGTTTTTCTCTAACAAGCGGAAATACTGTTCGGTAGCGAAGAACACCGGATGCTCATTCAGCGAGTCGGCTATCTTTATGAATCTGGCAACGTAATATCCGCGGCGTGGACGCTCTACGTCGATGTAATATACCGCTGTATCCATTATCTTGGATATACGTTCAGCTCCGGTAAACACCGGGGTATCGTGATGAAGAAAATCTGCCCAATAGTGTATGTTGTTATATCCCGGCACTTGGTCGGCTATGTATCCTACTATATTCTTTCGTCCTTCTTTCTTCCATTTCAGAATGGTGAGGAAGGTATCGTCCATCTTGATAGATTGTGCCTTGAAGCGTCCGCGCATGTATAGAAACAGGCGGTCGAGCGTAGCGTTTTCCAATGGATGATATATCTGTCCGCATTGTTCGTCAAGATGAAGTCCTAACGAGCTAATCCACTCCCAGTTGTAGTAATGTCCTAAGTAAACCGATACGGAACGCCCATTGGCGAAGTCTTCTTTTACTTGGCCCAAACCTTCAAACTTCATTCGCTTACGAATGTTTTTTTCGCCCATAGAGAATAGCTTCAAGGTCTCTACTATATAGTCGCAGAAGAACGAATAGAAATCTTTTGCTATGCGTTCTATCTCCGCTTCGCTTTTCTCGGGGAATGAGCTTCGCAGGTTAGCGTATACCACACGTCGGCGGTAGCGTACTACATGATAGACGAGATAGTACAACCCGTCGGACAGACGGTAGAATACCCATAAAGGCAAAAGAGAGATGATAAACCACAGTGCGAAAGATAGATAGTATGTAAGATTCTTCATTATCGGTTGTGTGCGATGGATTTGATTCTTGATACGATTGTTTCAGGGCGAATGTTTCTAAGGCATTCATAGTTGCCTTTGGCGCAAGGCTTGTTTCCGTAGATAGAGCAAGGACGGCACGGCAAGTCAACCTGTACGGCGTTGTTTTCAGATTGTCCCCATCCCATGAAGCCAGCGTACGGGTGAGTGGCTCCCCATATTGAGACTACAGGAGTACCTACCAAAGACGCCAAGTGCATGTTGCCAGAGTCCATAGATTCCATTACGTCGAGCCGGCTCATCAATACCAGCTCTTCGTCCATTTTCAGTTTTCCGGCTACTAATATAACGTTGGGGTACTTTTTCTCCCATGCGTTTAGTATCTCTTTCTCGTGTGCGCCTCCGCCAAAGAGGAATACCCTGCATGCAGAGTCGGCCGATAAGGAGCGTATCACTTCTTCTTGCAACTCTATGGGGTATATCTTTCCTTGATGCGCGGCGAACGGAGCGATACCTACCCAGTAGTTACCGTTCTTTTCGCCCGTAAGACTGTTTACTGCAGGGCATGATATTTCGCCTGCATCAGGATATATGGATTTAAATTCTGGTTTGAATGGAAAGCCCAAACGCTGTAACACGTCGGTGTAGCGTTTGAAAGATGTGTCTTGCTGCGTCTTTACTTTATGATTTAAAGATGTCAGTTTCCGTTTCCCCTTTCTGCCTTTGTCTATGTGTGCCACCTTTGTTCCGCTAAGCAGGAATCTCCATCGCAGGAACTTAGAGCGCAATACATCGTGTAAGTCGGCTATGGCGTCAAACTTCTCTTCTTTCAGTTCAGAGTACAGTCGTGCCAATCCCTTTATGCCTTTATAATCATTCTTCAGGTCTACCCCTCTGAACGTGATGTTCTGTGGAGCCTCTTTATACAATACCCCCATCTGCTTACGGCTAAGCACCACCAGTTGGTGCTGTGGATACTGATGGGCGAAAGAGAACAATACCGGCACGGTCATGGCTACATCGCCGAGTGCGGAGAAACGGATAACTAATATCTTCGACATGTTTTATTATTTCTGCTGTCCGTACAAAACAGGGTTCAATGCAGGGTCGTTATACATCTTCATCTGTTTGTAAACCTTCATGTATTTACGTCCCGCTTCTATGTCTGCGATAAGTTGGTCGATAGCTGCAGAAAGGTCTTTCTTCTGTTCAAGAAGCACGTTCAATTTCTTTTCGCACTGAGCGTGATGCTCTGGAGTAGTGTCTTTACGTTCTACTTCTTTACGCATGTGATAGATTTTAAGCGCAAGAATAGAAAGACGGTCGATAGCCCACGCCGGACTTTCGGTGTTGATGGTAGCTCCTTCTACCGGAGTAACGTCTTTATATTTGTCGAGGAAGTAGCTGTCAATAAGCTCAACCAAGTCTGTACGGTCCTGGTTAGATTTGTCGATACGACGTTTAAGCACCAAAGCGGCCTCAGGATTAATGTTCGGGTCGCGAATGATGTCTTCAAAGTGCCACTGTACAGTGTCAATCCAGTTTTTCAGATACAAATAATACTCTATACTTTTCACCGGATACGGGTTATGGATAGGAGTGTCAACATTGTCTGTTCTGTGATAATCGTCTATTGACTCTATAAATATAGGATTGCAAAGTTCTGTAAAAGTCATATTCGCCTAATGTTTAAGGGTTAATAATAAAAACAAAGCTAAACATTATTTTTATCATTTGCAATCTGTTGCAATTAATTTTGGAATCGGGGTGTAAACACGGGGTAGGCTTTAATAAGAAAAACCGGCCCGTTCTCTGTAGAGAACAAGCCGGTTCGATAACTTAAAACTTGCAATTTGTAATCTATTTCAAAACCCGTCGTATGAAATCTATATGTTATTTACCTATTGATTTTTTCCATTCGGGATATGCCTTAAGTGCCTTTTCGGGCCAGTATCCATACCAGTCGTATCCGGTGCGGCGTTCGGGGTCTACGTCGGCCAGTCGCCATACTTTCTCGCCAGAGCGTTTAGCCATGAATGGAGTGTTGTCCTTAAGTTCATAATAGCGTGCCCACATAGGTTTGGCTGAGGGGTCTTTTACCACTACATTATCGTAAGGATATTCATGGTTGATGATTTTGTCTTTAGGTATAGCTACGTGCTCTACTTTCATGCCTTCAATTTTGTTCTTCTCAAGCCATGCTATAGCGCAGTCTACAGCCTCTATCACTTTCTTTGAGGGGTGCTGTATTCCCATCAAGAACATTATGATTTCAGTGCTTTCCCATGCGGTTACTCCGGGAAGCTCGAATGTGCGGGCCTTTACTGGTTCAAAAGTTACGTTGTCGTACTGCTGTGCCCAAATGGTCTTTACTCCGTTTTGCACATATTGGGTTTTAAGCACTACGTCAAGTCCTTTTTTATACGCCTTTTTGATTCGTTTCATATAGCTCTTGTCCAGCCACAAGAAGCTGTCGTCGCCTTGCAGAATGTTACGTAGCAGTTCAAGTGCTCCTGTAGTAACGTCATCGTTGAAAGTGATGGCGTCTACATCCCATCCTCTCCATCCACCGTTGGTCTTTTGAGTGTTGAGCAGATAGTCCAGTCCTTTTTCGGCGGCTTCGCGATACTTTTCTTTATGTGTCAAAGTATACGTATCGGCCAGGTATTCTATCTGGGGGAACGTGTTACGGTTGTCGAGTGTGCTTCGGCGAGCGTGATCGTTTAATGTAGCTTTTACGGAGTCAATGTTCAGTTCGCCTACCCAGTCCATGTTCTTCAGCCATCCTCCGTCTTCGTTCTGATAACCTATCAGGTTGTCGGCTATCTTCTCGTATTCAGATTCAGCATAGCGGTGATACGTACGTGTGGGGTGCAATAAGTTCCAGTGGTGTATACCGTCTTGAAGAGCTTCGGTAGAAGGGCTTTTCTGTGCCCACAAGAATGTGGGCAACAGCAAAGCTCCAATTATCAATTTTAGATTTTTACTCATCGTTTTAATTATTAAAATCCAGGATTCTGTGCAACAGCTTCTTTGTTACGGTTGATGGCATCCAATGGGATAGGACGCAAAATCTTGTAGTTTCCGTCTGTTCCTTGGAAGTCGCTAACTTTGATGTTATCGTGGTTATAACCCTTACAAGTCTTGCCGTTATATGTTCCGTTGGCAACGTATTCTATCAGTCGGCCTGTACGTTTCAAGTCCATCCAGCGGTGCATTTCGCCAGCCAACTCTCTTGCACGTTCGTCCAAGATGAAGTCGATACCAGCTTCTCCGCTCAACTTGCTTTCTGGTACTGACAAGTCGTAACCAGCTTCAGCCGCACGTTTTCTTACAGCGTCAACTTTTTCTTTAGCCTTGCCTGGTTGGTTCATCTTAACATAAGCTTCGGCAGCCACCAAGTAAGTTTCGCCAAGACGAGCTAAGATGATATCGTGAGTACTACCGTTCATTGAGAAAGGTGATGAAGGATCATCGAACTTCTTGATACATGCTACACCGTAGTCTTGAGTACACTTGTCGGCATAGCTGTTTGAAGCTCCGAATCGGTCTAAGCCTTCCGGCTGCATCTTAACAATAACTGTAGTATTTTCGTCGAAAGTCGGGGTCTTTGCCTTCCATGCCTCGATGTCTTCGTCTGTCATCCATGAAGGAGCGTAGAAGTACTTCATAGGAGAAGTTGTAGGACTAGTATAATAGTCGTAGTAGTATTTATGCAATTCAAGCATGAATGTACCTGCATATCGGCCATCGCCCTTTTCGAACAACTGATGCAATCTTACAGTCGGTGCAAGATATCCGGCGTTATATTTGTTCTTTTCTTCGGCTCCACCAAGGTAAACACCAAACATAGACTGCTGCATGTTACCATTTTTAGTGATGTCTTCAAGAGAAGCGGAGCTGTATTGTACAGACCAAAGTATTTCGCTGTTCTCTTCATTGTCGATGCTGAATACTTTTTCGAACGGAATGCTCAATGCTTCATTGTTGATAGCTTGTTCTGCATACTTGGCAGCGTTACTGAAGTCGTTGGCATCGGCGAATGATTCGTATCCGCGAGCCAAGTAAG
>FR881191.1 GCA_000434735.1 Bacteroides sp. CAG:530 | reverse complement strand
TTTCTTCCCACTCCCCGCTAAACTCCGGGAATCTGATATTTGGGACCTTATTTCTTTAATTTCTCAAATTTGTGTATATCTTAAAAATTAAGGATTACATGACAACAAAAACAATTAGAGAAATTGCGTTAGCTTGGAAGAGCGATAAGCAACGCTATGTTAAGCAGTCTACTTACGCTGCCTATGTGTTAGTTCTGGAAAACCACATTCTGCCATCGTTTGGCGATTGTGAGGTTCTTAGTGAGAAACTTGTGCAGGAGTTCGTATTGAAGAAACTGAATGACGGACTAAGCATTAAAACAGTGAAAGATATTCTTATTGTCTTGAAAATGGTGATGAAGTTCGGGGTAAAGAATGAATGGATGAGCTATTGCGAGTGGGATATCAAGTACCCTACAATGGAGGTTAATAAAGGGATTGAGGTACTGACAGTGGCGCATCACAAAAAGATTCTCAATTTCATAAAGCAGAACTTTACGTTCCGCAACCTTGGTATTTACGTAAGTCTTACCACAGGCTTGCGTATTGGCGAGATATGCGGTTTGAAGTGGTCGGACATCAATGCTGATAACGGTACTATCACTGTGAACCGTACCATTGAGCGCATCTACATTGTAGAGGGTGAGCGCAAATATACAGAGTTGCTTATTAACACTCCAAAGACAAAGAATTCTTGTCGTGAGATACCTATCAACAAGGAACTCTTGTCAATGGTAAAACCTCTGAAAAAGGTGGTGAACGAGGACTTCTATGTGCTGACCAACGAGGAAAAGCCTACAGAGCCACGAACCTACCGCAATTATTATCATCGGCTGATGGAGCGTCTTGACATTCCTCGGCTGAAATACCACGGACTACGCCACAGCTTTGCTACTCGCTGCATTGAAAGCAATTGCGACTATAAGACCGTAAGTGTACTGCTGGGTCATGCTAACATAACTACAACTCTCAACCTCTATGTTCACCCTAACATGGAGCAGAAGAAAAAGTGCATTGCTAAAATGTTTAAGTCTCTTGGGAAATAGCCAAAACATAACAGCCAATCCATTCATGCTAAAACCGTGAACGGATTGGCTGTATTTTGATGCACGCTATTTCATGATATGCGGCATCACTCAGTTATTTGTAACCGTAATTCTGCACGAGCTTCTTGTTGAGATCAAGGCATTTTTGCGGTATGGGGAACACGGTGGTGAAGCCTGTGCTCTCGCCCTCGGTTGGGGTGTGTTGATCGTAAGCCTCGGTGTATCTGCCGTATCGTATAAGGTCTTGGCGTCGCCAGCCTTCCCATACCAACTCTAGCAGACGCTCTTTAAGGATGTTGTCCAGATTGGCTTCTACGGGCGGCATTCCGGCTCTTTCTCTTACGGCGTTAAGCTCTGTCTGTCCGTCTTCGCCGTTGCGTATCTTCGCTTCGGCTTGCATAAGCAGGGCATCGGCATATCTGTATAGAACTATGTCATTGTCTACCTGCCTTCCGTCGGCATAGGCCGTGCGGTCTACTTCGTATTTCTTAACACGCGCTCCGGCGGTTTGCTTGTACGGACTGTCGGTGAGGTTAAGCTTCAGCTCAAGCGGCATGTAAACTAATGGCTTGCCGTTGTCAAGATAAATGGTGTTTCCGTCTACAGATACTTCGTCGGCATAGAAGTTGATGTAGAATCGTGGGTCTACCTGACTTGTGCCGTAGCCGAACGCCTTTACCGTAGAAACGGTGGCGCAAGTGCCGTTTTCGGCTGCGCATCCGTAGGCACCGCCATGTTTGTAGTGGCGAGAGCGGAACTGATAATGATACTCGTTGGGGTATAAGTTCTTGTCGAGAGGGATGGTAAAGATGTTCTCTTTGGAGTTCTCGTTATGTACGATGAAGTTTGAGGCGTAATCGGTCTCAAGCTCGTATCCCTCGTCGGTTAGTTGCTGACAGTACCAGATGCAGGCTTGCCAAGCGTTTTTCTTCTCTCCGTTTACGGTGAAGTAGATGTTCTTGCCGTCGGGCCGATTGCCGTCGGTCCAGTTGTCGTCAGAGTAAATCTCGGCGTTCAGTGCCAACTTGGCCAGCAGGAAGTGTGCCACAGGGCGTGTTACACGTCCATAGTAATCACCGGGGGTGTTAGAGCGGGCATCCGCCAGCACTGGGGCTACGGCTTGCAGCTCGTCTACTATGAACTTGAATACTTCGCTACGCTTGTTTGTAACAACTTGCTCTAAGGGTACATCGTACGAGGTTACCAGCGGAATATTGCCGAACATATCCATGGCGTAGTAATAGAACAGGGCGCGTACGGCTCTTACTTCGGCGGTGAAGTCTGTTATCTGATTTGTGGATAGCAGACTCTTATGGCTGTCTATAACAGAGAGCGATTGGTTAGAGAGTACTATTACCTTATATATGTATTTCCATATATCGTACAAGTAATTGTCGTTGGCTGTCCATTGATGCTTGTACATGTTTTCCCACAAGCCGCCGTCGTACCAGTCGCCGCCTCTTATGGGAATCATCGCCTCGTCTGTGGTGATCGTGTTATAATCGTATATGCCTCGGCAGGTGCCCTGAAGTCCTTCTGACTCTTTATTGCTGCCTATATAATTGTAGAGCGATGCCACGGCGTTCTTGTAGATATTATCGGCGTTGTTGTAGATGGCTTCCGGGTCTACCTGGTCTTTGGGATTCTCGTCAAGGCAACCGTATGCGCATATCATCAATGGCATGGCTAATATGTAGCTTATTATCTTTTTCATGGTGTTACGTTTTTTTAGAATTGTACACTTAAACCAAGCGAGTAGGTGCGGTATACGGGGTAGTTTCGCTTGTCGTCTATACCCATAGTGCTGTTTACTACATAGCTGTTAATCATAGGCGTGAGTCCTTTGTAACCTGTAATGGTGGCAAGGTTACTGATATTGCACGATACGCGCAGTGAGCGTATTACATTGCTCTTTAGCGGCACGTTATAGCCTATGGTGAGGTGCTCAAGGTTTAGGTAGTTTCCTTTTTCAAGCCAGTAGTCGGATACGCGCTGGTCTACTATGTTTTTCTGCGGAGCGCCTTTCAGTACGTTATAGTCGGGGAAGCTTGACATGTTGTTGTATGCCAGTCCTGTTCCGTTGAATATCTTATGGCCGAAAGCACCGTTCATCTGCAAGGCTACATAAAGGTCCTTATATCTGAAGCTGATGTTAGAGCCTAAGGTTACTTTCGGGGTGGCTTGTCCTGCCACGTATCTGTCGCCTCCGTCACTAATGTCTATCTTTCCGTTGTGGTCGAGGTCTTCTATATCGTAATAGTAGCTGCCGTTATCGTTCTTAGCCAGACCTTTGCAGTGTGGCAGGTAGAATACTCCGAGGGGCTGGCCCACTATCTGATATACCACGTTGTTGTCGCCTCCGTTCTGTCCGGCTCCGTCGAGTCCGCCTATAGCGGTTACGTTGGCTGCCGACATCTCCATGCCTTTGTAGTTTCCGCTAAGCGATATCAGCTTGTTGCTCTGGAAAGACAGGTTCATGTTGACGTTAAGCTCCATGTCTTTCTTGCTGATGGGCTGTACAGAGAGGCCTATTTCGAATCCTCGGTTTGACATGGAGCCGATGTTGGCCAACAGCTTGTTGTAGGCGAATGGGGGTACGGGTACCTCGTAGGCGTAAAGCATATCCGAAGTCTTAGAGTAGTAATATTCGGTGGTAAGCATCAGTCGGTTGGCGAAGAAGCCAAGGTCGGCACCAATGTTGAACGTGGTCTTGGTTTCCCATTTAAGGTCGGGGTTATTGTTTCTCACCGTACCTAATGTTACCGTAGGCGAGCTTTTTACGGGGACTATTCCGGTTTGTCTCACGGTGTTCATGGTGGTGTAGGCAGAGATGCCTCCCAAGTTACCTGCCTGACCGATGCCGGTGTGCAGTTTTAAGAGCGACAGGTGCTTGGCATGGGCAAGGAAACTCTCTTTCTTCAAATCCCATGAAAGCGATACTGAGGGGAAGAAGCCCCAAGTATGGTCGTCGCCCACCATAGACGATCCGTCTCCGCGTGCGTTTACGGATAGCGAATATCGGTCTTTAAGGCTGTAGGTTACGCTACCCATAACAGAAGCCAGCGACTGGTCTTCGTATGTGCTCTCGGTGCCTCCGTAGGGTCGGGTAGAGGCTGCGCCCAAGTTTTCGTAGCCGAAAACATTAGAGGTGATGCCTTTGGCGTATACCCAGAAGGCGGTTTTACGCAGGGTGCGGTATTCGCCGCTCAGCTGTGCCGAGATATTGTGTACGCCTATCTTCTTGTTGAAATCGAGCGACAGATTACCCAGCCATTCTTCTTTCTTGAACTCGCCACGATACACGTTGCCTTGCGCCCATACCAGCGTGGGGCAGAACTGTGAGTTTTCTGTAGAACCGTAAAGGTAAGAGCCGAAAGTAGAGATGCGCCAATAGGGATTTAAATCGTAGCTCAGTTTGATATGCGCGTCGAAATTGAGGTCTTTAGAATCGCTCTTCTCATCGAGCAACAGCACAGGGGGATTAATCTTATAGGCTGTTTCGTTTTTCGGCCAATTGCCATTGTTGTCGGCTACGGAAGAGTAGGTAGGGTTTTGACAAGATGCCGAGTAGAACAGCATTTGGGTATCGAAGATGTCATGGTTCTTGAACGAAGAGCCGAATACGCCGAAGTCGCCCGTAAGCTTGTCGTTAAACGCTTTCTGCGTAACGTCTATCTTTGCCACGAATACTCCGTAGTCTTTGTCTCTGATGATGGTGTTATGATCCATCACTCCGAAAGAAGCTCGGTAGTTGGACTGTGGGTTTCCGCCGCTGAATGCCAGGTAATGATTGTTCACCATGCCTGTATGGGTGATGGCCTTATAGAAGTCCGAGTTGTATCCGGCATTGTTGCAATGCACTCCCATGGCTTTGGCTGTAGCCACGTATTCTGTGGCGTCGAGCATCTGCAGGCGTTTATACATCTTCTCGAAACCCACGTTTCCTTCGTACGAAATCTGGAATCCTCGCCCGGTGCCTTTCTTGGTCTTCACCTCTATTACACCAGAGGCTCCGCGAGAGCCGTACATGGCGGTTTCGGCAGCGTTCTTCAATATCCTGAAGCTCTCTATATCGGCGGGGTAGATGGTAGAAAGGGTAGTTACATCCGAAGTTACGCCATCTATAAGCACCAGCGGGTCGTTTCCTCCGGTGATAGAGGTAGTACCACGCACACGCACGCTGTTTAGCATCGCCATTCGGTCTAAGCCGTTCGACGTTACGTTTACACCGGCTGCCTGACCGCTAAGTATATCGAGCGTATTGTTTACCATGCCTTTGGCGGGGTGTATGTCTGTCACCTTAATGACATTACTCTTAATGGCTATAGAGTCTTTTTGCTCTGGAGGCAAAAGTCGTTGTGCATGAGCCAAGGGGCTACACAAGAGCGTAAGGGCAAGTAGTGTGAGTTGTTTTTCGTTCGTTGCCATATTGGGTTTCTCTCTTAGTTTGAAGCATTAACATATTTTACGAGCAAAGTACGGATTTAATGAATATGGCGTATTAATATGCGGTATATAATTATATTATATTAACACAGAAAAGCCCAGACCTACATATCAATCATGTAGGTCCGGGCTGGGATAACTAAAATGTGGAGTATTTATTATTTGTAGAATCGAAGTTCGTTTTCAAGGAAACGCACTCTTTTTTGCAGCGTCTCTACACGGTTTAGCAGATGACGGATAGCGTCAATGCCCTCTATGTTTATAGAGAGATCGTAATAGAGATGAGCGTACCGTTCCAAGTCGTTCAGCTGCGAGGCAGGGAAACAACGCGTATTGTCGATGTATTCTATGTTTATCAGTCCGTCTTCGCCTAACATCAAGACGAAATCGGGTTCTATGTTGCATTGGCTGCAATAGTCGGTGATAATAATCAAATCGTTCTGCATAGTTGTCTTGTTTTAGGAGTTTATCCCTGCTGCAACTGGCGGAACAAGTCTTTCTGCTTGTCGGTCAGTGTGGTAGGTATGGTTACGTGATAAGTTACTATTAAATCGCCGTACGTGCCGTCTTGCTTATATACAGGGAATCCTTTTCCCTTCAAGCGTACCTTGGCATCGTTCTGTGTGCCCGGACGAACTTTTAGCTTTACTTGTCCGTCTAAGGTATTTACGGTTACTTCTCCTCCTAATACGGCAGTATACAGATCGATGTTTACATCGGTATACAAGTCGTTGTCTTTACGGCGGAATACGGGGTCATCGGCTATATTGAACGTGATGTACAAATCGCCGTCCGGTCCGCCGTTTACGCCCTTGCCACCGTGTCCTTTCAGCTTGATGATTTGTCCGTTGGCTATACCCGCAGGAACCGTGATACGCAGATTCTCGCCGTTTACGCTGAAAGTCTGCTTGTGTGTAGTGGCAGCCTCACGCAGCGTAAGTTGCAACTCGCCCTGAATATCCTGTCCTTTAAAAGCGCCACGCGCTCCACGTCCCGCACCGGCTCCACGGTGTCCGAACAACTCCTCGAAGAAGTCAGAGAATCCGCTTCCGTTACCGCCGAATCCGTGCATACCTTCGCCTCCGAATCCGCTGAAGTGCGTGCCGTCTGTAGAATACCAATATTCGCCGTCGCCGCCTCCACCGCCTTGCTGGTTCTGGTAGGCCTTGCGTTGAGCTTCGAATTCATCGGCATGTTTCCAGTTCTCACCGTACTCATCGTATTTCTTACGCTTTTCGGGGTCGCTAAGCACTTCGTTGGCTTCGTTTATCGCCTGAAATTTTTCCTTGGCGTTAGCGTCATTAGGATTTAAGTCGGGATGATATTGTCGTGCCAGCTTACGAAATGCTTTCTTGATGTCGTCTTGTGTTGCCGTTTTGTCAACTCCAAGAATTTTGTAATAGTCTATGTAAGCCATATAGTCAGTTGTTTAATTTTCTGTGTGGGTGCAAATGATATGCCATCACTATTTAAATGTGGGCTGTTTTTTGGTATTAGGTGACAAATTATTAGGTGTGTACTGTTTGAAAGCCATTAAAAACTTTTATCTTTGGGCTTTGTAATCTAAACCGATTACAGATAAAAGAGTGTTGTTGTGTCATACGGCAGTGACAAAATGTCGCTGTGACGTGGTTTTTTACGAATAAAAAGATTTATAACCGGTAAAGATGAAGAGATTATTGTTAATGTTGGCATTAGTAGGAAGTGTATGGTCGCTTGGAGCGCATAGTGCAGCGAAAAAAGAAGTGGTGCTTAACATAATAGAGACCAGCGATGTGCACGGAAGCTATTTCCCGTATAACTTCATAACCCGTAAACAGCAGAATGGAAGCTTGGCTCGACTCAGTTCTTTAGTCAACGAGCGACGTTCACAGTATAAAGATGCGTTTATGCTGGTAGATAACGGAGATATACTGCAAGGCCAGCCCATAGCGTATTACTATAATTATATAGATACCAAGACTGAGCATGTATGCGCCTCGATGCTGAACTACTTGCGTTACGACTTGGGTAACATGGGTAATCACGACGTGGAGCCGGGACATGCCGTTTACGACCGCTGGGTGAGTCAGTGCAAGTTCCCCGTGCTGGGTGCAAATATCATAGATACAAGAACCAATAAACCGTATCTACCTCCTTATAAGGTGCTGGAGCGTGAAGGGGTGAAGGTGGCTGTGCTGGGAATGATTACGCCCGCCATTCCGTCTTGGTTGCCCGAGCAGTTGTGGAGCGGACTCCGTTTTGACGATATGGAGACCACTGCTCGCTATTGGGTGAAGATTATAAAGGAGAAAGAGAACCCTGATATTATTATAGGTTTGTTTCACGCCGGACCGGAGGGCAACCAGCTGGGCGACGCTATAGAAAACGGATCTGAGATAGTGGCTCGTAATGTGCCGGGATTCGACGTGGTGTTTATGGGGCACGATCATCAGCGTCATTGCCGTAAGGTGGTGAACGCGGCTGGCGACTCGGTATTGATTACCGGCCCTTCTAATGCGGCGCGTTGTGTATCGGATGTAATGATAAAGGTGGTAAAGAAGAACGGTAAGTTGGTGAAGAAAGAGGTTTCGGGACAAATAACCGAACTCGACGCTTACCCCGTAGACCAGACTTTCATGAAGACGTTCGACCCTCAGTATAAGGCTACTCTCGATTTCGTGTCGCGTAAGATAGGACGTATGTCGAGCACCATATCATCGAAGGACGCGTTCTTTGGTCCGTCGGCGTTTATCGACTTGCTGCATCAGTTGCAAATGGATCTTACAGGAGCCGAAATTTCGTTCTGTGCTCCGCTTTCGCCTACAGCCGAAATTAAGGAGGGCGATATATACGTGAGCGATATGTTCAACTTGTATAGGTACGAGAACATGCTGTACACCATGAAGTTGAGCGGTAAGGAGATAAAGGGTTTCTTAGAGATGTCTTACGCACTGTGGACTAACCAGATGAAGTCGGCTTCAGACCATCTGCTGCTGTTGGATGATTCAATGTCGGGCTTTGGCCGTTTCAAGAACCCCACGTTCAACTTTGATTCTGCGGCAGGTATTATCTATACGGTAGACGTTACCAAGCCAGAAGGCAGTCGCGTAGATATAAAGAGCATGGCCGACGGCACTCCGTTCCAGATGGATAAGATATATAAAGTAGCTATCAACTCATACCGTGGCAATGGTGGAGGCGACTTGCTGACTAAGGGTGCCGGCATACCGAAAAAGGAGCTGAAGAGCCGCATCGTCACATCGACAGAGAAAGATCTTCGCTACTATCTGATGAAGCGCATAGAAGAGAAGAAGCAACTCGACCCGAAACCGCTTAACCAGTGGAAGTTTATTCCCGAAGAATGGACAGTGCCGGCAGCTAAACGCGACTATGAGACAGTATTTAAGAGGAAATGATTCTTTTTTACAACAATAGCAAATTAATTACAAACTAAACAGTATTTAGACATGAAGAAAATGCTACAAGAATTCAAGACATTTGCCATGCGCGGTAACGTGGTAGATATGGCTGTGGGTATCATCGTTGGTGGTGCGTTCGGAAAAATCGTATCATCGGTAGTCGGCGATTTGATTATGCCGGCAGTAGGTTTGCTGGTAGGCGGTGTAAACTTCACCGACTTAAAGATTGTAATGAAAGATGCGGTTCTTGAGGGTGATAAGGTGATTACTCCAGAGGTAAGCCTTAACTACGGAAACTTTATCCAGGTAGTGTTCGACTTTCTGATTATAGCTTTCGCTGTATTTTTGTTGATTAAGGGTATTAACGCATTGAATCGCAAAAAAGAAGCCCCAGCTGCTCCTGCTACACCTCCGGCACCTCCCGCAGATGTTCAGTTGCTCACTGAAATCCGCGATTTGCTGAAAGAAAAGAAATGATGCAGACTCGCAGGCATATCTTACTCCAGTTAAGGATAAGATATGATGTGAAAAGATAAACCGTGCACCGCATAAAGTCGATTGATTTTATGCGGTGTGTTTTAATTATCAGTAAGATGCAAGAAATGTCAAATGTTCTATTAATTATTCAGGCCAGCTTGATGGGAGTATCGCTGACTTTGTTCTTCGCTCTTGTATTGTCATCTCTTCAGAAGACCGACACTACAAAATCATATGAGATTGTTCGTTGGCTTTTGGCTTTTGCTATGTTATTGTTTGCCGTACATTATATAATGCAGATGGTCTTCGGTTTTCGAGCTCAAGGCGACGATGTTGGCGCAGTTATAAATATTCTGTTCTACTCACCGATAGCGTATATATTATCTTATTCTATTCTGCGTATCGGTTGTGGCAATAACTATTATCGAAAATTCCGGATTATGTCTATTACTGGTACGGTGCTTATATCCTGCACTTTTGTTGGAGGCTATTTGTATTATGGTAGCATGCACATGAAGGGTGCTTTATATATAATGGGGTTGCTGTATTTCTTTTCTATTGTATTATTTATAATATATCCTATGAAGGAAATTCGCCGTATACGTAAAATGGTGGATGAGGAATCGGGGCAAGAGCCTGTATTATTTAATATGTATATGCGCACATGTACTAAGCTTCTTTGGATATCGGCTCTTTGTATAGCTTTCAGTATATTCTACACTCCTTTGCTTGTAATTATAGGACCGTTTTTCTTTATCGCGCTTGTGTTCTATATTGTTTGCTTCTTGGCTCTGGGATACAATATCCGGCAAATGAGTAATATCATAGTAGCAGAGACCGAAGACGAAGTGAATGCTGATGGTGTAGAAGCTGGTACGGTAGCTGTTAAAGTCGTTATGAGCGAAGAGCGGAAAGAGATGACCAAAGCTCTTATTGAAGGTTGGATAAAGAATCAGGGTTATGCCTCGTCTGAAATTAATAGTACATTGCTGGCTACCAGGCTGAACATCCCTAAGCGCCAGCTTGTGCAGTACCTGCGCGAGGTAGAGGGTAAGACTTTCCGTATTTGGCTTTCCGACCTTCGTTTGGAGGAGGCTAAGCGTCTCATTATAGAACATCCGGAGTATTCAACAGAAACCGTAGCCGAGTCTTGTGGCTTTTCGCGTAGTCTTCTTCAGGTCAAGTTTAAAGAAGCTACGGGCTTTACCACAAACGAGTGGAGAGATAATCATGCACGAAAGTCTTGATTTTACGTAGTAAAACGTCGGAAAGTGTTAGATTCGTCACAAATCTAACACCCAAATCACGGGAATCTAACACCTGCCATGGGAGTCTAACATATTGTTTGGCTCCTTTTTTTCATCTTTGCACCAGAATTTTAAAAGTAATGACACATTCTATGATATCAATTTGGAAATTTGCTCTAATGCTGAGCGTCGTCTTAGGTTTGCTGGTTTTTCTCTATATATGGTGTAACAACTGGCTGTATGAGAAAAGGAAGAAACAACGGATTGGCGGTGGCAAAACAAAAAGATAATAATTATTTTACCGAGATATACTATATACCATCTGATTTTGATGTATTACTAATTAACGTGAGTTCGAAATAAGAATAAAT
>FR881190.1:12323-81598 GCA_000434735.1 Bacteroides sp. CAG:530 | reverse complement strand
TGGAGTAAACGGAAGTGAACCATTGACAACCTAGTCCACGATATAACGCTTTTTGCCTATCAGCTTCAAATTTGTACTTCATTGTAACCACTCGCAAATCCTTGTCAACTACGTTCACGATATGACAAAATAAAAGTTACGCAAATTCTCCACGGTAGAAATACGCTGTAAAAATATGTGGAAAATCGGAAACTGCCCAAAAAGCACTCAGAAAGCATTAAAAATCAAAAGGTTAATCATAATAAGTTATGGTTAGTTATAAGGTTCTAAATACAACGACAAAAGCGTCTGCAGCACATCACACTACAGACGCTTTTGTTGTATATAATAATAAGGAGTTACCCTTAATAAATCATCAATCCATAGCGTTCAAGTCAACGAACTTACCACGCTGACGACGCTCTTCAATCATTTTCTTCAGCTTCTTAGTACGTTCCGGAGCTATCAGCTTACGGGCAAAGATATTAGGAATAGCAACCCCCAATGCGATGCAAAGAATGATAAGCGAAGCACGGATACCGTTGTTCATAGCTGTTGTTACCTCACCTACTACACCGTGCATATCGATGAATGCGAAAAGAGCACGATACATCAATACTCCCGGAACCATAGGGATTACACTAGGAATAGAAAGGCAATGGTGCGGAGTATGGAACCAGTGAACAGCCTTTACCGCTATCAAACTGATAAGCGCAGAACCGGCGAACGAACCAATAACAGGTCCCCAGTCTAATCCGATGTTGTTACTGCTGGCACCCAAGTTTACGAAGTTACGTGAACAAACGGCAATGATACCTCCTATAGCTACCACCCACAACAGACGGCGCTGGATGTTGAATATCATAGAGAATCCCATAGCCGAGATAGCCGCAGCCAACGCATATTCCCAATATTCGTGGTGAGGAGTCATGCTGAGGTCTTTCACAAAGTTATCGATACCGCATATCTTAATGGCAAACGCTATACCGAAGGCCATAGCTGCTACCATAAGCAATGTATTAAGCGCACGCGTCCATCCCACCTGTATATAGCTGTCGAGCATATCGCTAACAAAGTTGATAAGCGGCACACCGGGCACTATAAACAATGCACAAGCCATAAGCGGATGCCATGGAGTATCTGAATGCAGAATAGCATGTAACCATGAAGGAAGCATTCCGTCGACTGCCGGAGTGGAAATAAAAGTAGATGCCCATGCCAACAATGTAGAAAGGAATGCTGCCAAGGCGATATTTACATAATGGTTAGAACCTAATTCATTAAGAACGGCACGCAAACGGAAGCCCAAGATAGCGGCTATAGAAGCGTAGAAGAACGCAGGCCAGTCGCAACCGAACTGAATGCAAAATCCACCGCAGGCAAATCCGGCACCAATAGCCACTTGCCACGGAGTATAATTACGTTTTTGGTTGCCAATTCTCTCAAGTTCTTTATCGTATTGTTCAATGGTATAGTCTTCACGAATAGCTCTCCACGAGAGTCTACTTAGCGCCGAAATGGCTGTCATGTTGATTCCGTGCTTATCGCAGCGCTGGAATTTAGAGAACGAATGCTCCTCGTCGCTCAGGTTAACCATCAGCATGTTGTAGTTTACATAAATATGCAGATGTTCTTCGGGAAGTCCCAAAAACGCTGCAGTACGCTTCATGTTACGGAGAATGCGGCTTGTATCGGCTGCACTTTCTACCAACAATTTACCCGTACGCAACAAAATGTCAAGTTTACGTCTAAGCAATTTCTCCTGTACCTGACTTTTCTGTTGCTTTTTAACGTATTCCTCCAATCCTTGTCCAATTACCTGAATGTCACAATTTGAATTCGTTTTTTCCATATTTGAGTATACCTATTTTTATTTTCGGTGCAAAGATAGTACAAATAAAAATTATGCAGAACAAATAAAGGCGGCTTTAGATTAAAAACATGTATATTTTATGCAAACGCTTTTGCTGTTACAATATAATATAACTAAAAAAGGAGGTATGATTTTTCTACACACCTCCTTAATATATCGTTAAGTCCTAATAAATCCCTGCTTTAATCTTGCAGAGGTTTCTTAATCTTCAATTCATACAAGTCATTACGACGGTCGCGCAAGTTACGTACACTACCGTAAGTATGAAGTTCGTTCAGCAAATCCAAGTCTACATCAGATACCAAAATCATTTCGGTATTAGGAGTAGCCTCAGCACGCTTTCCATCAGTAGGGAAAGCAAAGTCGCACGGAGTAAATACGCCCGACTGTGCATACTGTATATCCATATTATGTACGCGAGGCAAGTTGCCTACACTACCTGCTATCACTACGAAACATTCGTTTTCAATGGCACGGGCCTGTGCGCAAACTCTTACGCGCGAATATCCGTTCTGGGTATCGGTAAGGAAAGGCACAAACAAAATCTGCATTCCTTGGTCGGCCATAATACGAGACAATTCGGGGAATTCTACGTCGTAGCATATCAGCACACCGATTTTTGCGCAGTCGGTATCGAAAGTACGTACCATTTTACCTCCGCTCAATCCCCAGCTCTTTACTTCATCGGGGGTAACGTGTACTTTTTCGTACATATCGTATGTTCCGTCTCGGCGGCACAAGAAGCCTACATTGTACAAGCTGCCATCTTCTTTTACGTAAGGCATACTGCCGGTAATGATATTGATGTTGTAGCTGATAGCCAAATTGATAAAGCGCTCGCGCACTTCGTCTGTATATTGTGCCAAGCCACGGATAGACTGTGCCTCGCCCATATCGTTAAACTTCGCCATAAGCGGAGCGTTGAAATATTCAGGGAAGAGAACAAAGTCGCTCTTATATCCAGAAACAGCGTCTACGAAGAATTCTACTTGTTCAAATACGTCGTCAAGAGTCTTGTAAGAACGCATCTGCCACTGTACAAGTCCCACACGGACGGTTGTCTTGCGGTCTACATAGCTGTCGGTAGATTCTTGATAGTAAATGTTATCCCACTGAAGCAGAGTAGCGCAGTGGCAAGATTCTTCATCGTTTGGCAAGTAATTGCGCATCACACGGCGCACGTGGAAGTCGTTTGACAACTGAAACGTCAACACCGGGTCGTAAATCTCGCGCGAACGTACCTTCTCAATGTACTCCTTAGGGCGCATACTATCGGCATACTTATAATAATTAGGAATACGTCCGCCAAACATGATAGCCTTCAGGTTGAGCTTTTCGCAGAGTTCCTTGCGGTACTCGTACATTCGGCGCGCCAAGCGCAGTCCACGATATTCGGGATGAATAAAGACCTCGATACCGTACAGAATGTTTCCTTCGGGGTTATGAGTATTAAAAGTTTCATTTCCGGTAACCTTGGCATAGGTATGGTCACCTTTTACCATGTCATAATTAACGATAATAGAGAGTGCACATCCCACTATCTTATCGTCTACTACAACGACTATCTGTCCTTCCGGAAAAATGGTAATAAGTTTCTTGATTTGAGCGTGTGTCCAAAAAACATCTTTATCTGCATAAACGCGGGTAAACGACTGGGCAAGCTGATTGTAGTCTGAAAGCTGAAGATTCCGCACCTCAACTTTGTTGATTTTATGTGTCGGTTCCATATAAATAAATATAATGATACTTCGTTAAGTCGCCGCAAAATTACTAAATATATTCATTGGGTATTCTCGATGCCCCTTATTTGTTTTTAGTCAGATAAATACTGTTTGTTATGCAGTCAGGCAATTCCTCCTGATAATGCGTTACCATAATCATGGTTTTGTCCTTACGCTGGCAGAACGCTTCTATCACATCTTTCACTAGTCGGCGATTTACCATATCTAGACCGTGCAAGGGTTCATCCAATATCAGCAGCTCTGGGTCTTTAACAAACGCACGGGCCAACAACACCATACGTTGCTCTCCGCTGGATAGCTGCAAGAAATTGCTGTCGGCCAAATCGGCAATACCAAATATATCCATCCACCACAAGCAGGTATCACGGTCTTCAGGACGAGGTTTCTTATATAGTCCGATGGAATCGTGCAAGCCACTTGCCACGATATCAATGGCAGGCAAATTCTTCAGATAGGCACGATGCATCTCCGGACTGACGTATCCGATGTGTTTCTTTATCTCCCAAATACTCTCTCCGCTACCTCGTTTACGACCGAACAAAGAGATGTCGCAAGCATAGCTCTGCGGATTATCGGCACACACCAAACTGAGGAGAGTAGACTTTCCGGCTCCATTCTCACCGCTCAACGCCCATTTTTCGCCACACTTCACCGTCCAGTCGAGTTCTTTCAGGATAGTACGCTCGCCATAGCGGATGCTTACCTTATTCAAATCGACAATATGCTCTGTATGATAAAGGTTATCTGAGTAAGGCAACTCAATTATGCGCTGACGCTTCTCTTCGCTCAACACATGAGTTGGAGCCTCCGGACGAGACGCCAAGTATTCCTCCTTGGTAAGTTTAGCACCGCAAATACGGTCGGCTACCGGAATTACATGAGTAATGAAAGCTGGAATATCATCGGTTTTAGAAAGAATCAATATCACCTGCAAGTCGGTCATTTCAGTTAGCTTCTTCAGCAACTCGTGCAGCAACTGGCGAGTCTTTGCATCAAGACCGATAAAAGGATTATCCATGATGAGCACACGAGGATCGGACATCAATGTCTTGGTAAGCTGAAACTTGCGCAACTCCCCACTCGACAGCAATATGATGTGCTTATCGAGCATAGCCTCTATACCGAAAAGATTGTAAAGAGCATCGCGCAGTTCGTGGTTCTTACATTCGGGCAAAAGATCGCGTACTACCGGAGTCTCATCCAAGTCTTGCGAGTTCCATCGCTGCTGATAATAATAATTTCCGTCGGCATCGCCATACGAATCGCGGAAAGTGATATACT
Organism: Bacteroides sp. CAG:530; assembly: GCA_000434735.1. Lineage (GTDB taxonomy): Bacteria > Bacteroidota > Bacteroidia > Bacteroidales > Bacteroidaceae > Phocaeicola. Next base: position 76,723 of record FR881190.1, on the reverse strand, counting down.
TTATATTATCAGACACAAGGTTAGAGTGCGATGGCGAGAAATCATACTTCACCTCATTCATCAGTAAAGGATAGCGTCCTGTCATCGTATCGACCAACAAGCTTTTTCCGGCGCCGTTACCGCCAACTATCGCCACATGCTCTCCCTTTCCTATCTGCAGATTGATAGGTTCTTTCAATCGGTAAAGCGGATGACGCGTTACCCCGTTTTCTATCGTAATTACATTTTGCATTGTTATATCTGTTTGTAGTTATATCATTGATGAATAATCATGGCCGACATGGGAGCCACCACTGTCTGATTGCCTTGCAGCGTACCTAACCCAAGTACCAAATCTATCTTGCCGTCGCGACAGGCTATCCAGTACTTACCGTCGGGTATATCTACTTTTATCGGCTCGGTACGTGCATTTAGCACTACGATGGTATTGAGCCAACTATCGCCACATGGCTTACCTTTTAAGCGAAACGCCACTACGTTGGTAGCAGGCACATGAATGAATTCCAAGTGTTTACGTATTAAGTCGGGACTACCCAAGCGTAATGCCGGATGTGCCTTACGCATCGCTATCAATCCCCTTATATAATCAAACACTTCACGATGAATGGTTTTCAGTCCCCAGTTAATGGCATTGATACTGTCTCCGCTGTTATAAGAATTAGCCACTCCGTATTTACTTCGCAATATCTCGTCGCCAGAGTATATGAAAGGCACGCCTTGCGATGTCAATACCGCAGTTTCTGCCAACTTCTGCCAAGCGTAGAGTTCCTTAACCGAAGCTCCAGGCACTATTTTCCGCAAGCGGTCGAACAAGCAGAGGTCGTCATGACAACTTACATAACTTATAAACTGCATGGGCGAATTAGCCCAAACAGCCACACTGCTTGCGATAGAATCACCCGTTAGCTGAGGATGAGAGATACCACCTACAATGCCGTAGCGAACATCTGCCTCAAAATGCGGACGCCCTACTATAAAGCCTCCCTTGGCATCATCGCCGAAAGGACCGCGCAGACCGTCGCGGAACTCATCGCTGAAAGCGGCTACACCAGGCATCTGATATACATTCTTCTTCATTGCAAGCAGAGAGTCGGGCAACTGCGCCTTGCCTGCCGTCCACCCCTCACCTAATATATATATGGTAGGATCGATAGCATCGAGAGCCTTGCGTATAGCTTTCATGGTCTCTACATCGTGAATGCCCATCAAGTCAAAGCGGAATCCGTCGATATGATATTCTTTCGCCCAATAGCATACAGACTCTACCATGAACTTGCGCATCATGGGGCGCTCGCTTGCCGTCTCGTTTCCGCAGCCCGAAGCATCGCCAGTCTGTCCGTCGGGGGTAGTTCTATAAAAATATCCGGGAACAGTACGCTCAAAATTACTGCCATGAAGCATAGCTGTGTGGTTAAACACCACATCCATTATTACACGGATGCCGGCTTTATGCAAAGCCATAACCATCTGCTTAAACTCTTTTATGCGGACTTCGGGAGAATAAGGATCTGTAGAGTAAGACCCGTCGGGCACATTATAGTTTTTAGGGTCGTAACCCCAATTGTACTGAGGTCTATCTTTTCGAGTCTCGTCCACCGACGAGAAATCAAAAGACGGGAGCAACTGCACATGTGTTATGCCAAGTTCTTTAAGGTGAGCTATTCCAGTAGCTTCGCCCAAATACGTATGCGTACCCTCTTCGGTCAGAGCGAGGAACTTTCCGTTGTTTCGGATGCCAGATATAGTATCCGCCGAGAAGTCGCGGTGATGCATCTCGTATATAATAATATCGGAGAAACTCTTGAGAGGAGGACGCACATCGCTACTCCACCCCTTTGGGTCAGTAGACTTCATGTCGATAATAGCGGCACGATCACCATTTACGCCAACCGCTTTAGCCATCACACCAGGAGTATCACCCTGCCACATGTCGTCTATCTTGACATTAAACGTATAGAACCTGCCTTTCAAATCACCATCTGCCGAGGCTGTCCATACGCCGGAAGAATTTTTCGTCATCGTTATCATACGATAGGTAGAGCCGCCCTCTCCTTTCTCGTACAACAGCACCCGCGCTTCGCTTGCGGTAGGTGCCCATACATGGAAACGAGTCTCCGTCGGCGAGTAAGTCATCTCGTTCCACTCGCCATCAAACGTAGGATAGTCTTCGAAGGCATCGGGAGTACCGTCCTTTACTGAAGAACAACCTACAGCCAACGTCATGAACGACATTAAACATATATCTTTTATTTTCATATTTCAACTTTTCTATATCGCCTCATCAGCGGACCACCTTATCGGGGTTCTTCTTTATGAAATCTTTCCAACCAGAATACGACTTGTCGACAGAAGGACGCCCCATCTGCAAATAATGACAATATGCCGCACCCAACGCATCGGTAGCATCCATAAAAGGCCCCATCTCAGATTCCGGAATGTGCAGCATACGCTTCAACATGTCGGCCACCTGTTCCTTGCTGGCTTGTCCGTTGCCGGTGATGGCCATCTTTATCTTCAGCGGCGCATATTCCGTAACCGGGATGTCACGACAAAGAGCCGCAACTATGGCAACTCCCTGCGCACGCCCCAACTTCAGCATAGACTGCACGTTCTTTCCGAAGAAAGGAGCCTCGATAGCCAACTCGTCGGGCAGATAAGAATTAATCACCCCATGCACCCGCTCGTAGATATGCTTCAACTTAAGGTACGGGTCTGTGCATTTGCGCAAATCTATCACCCCAAGCGTCATAACCTGAGGCTTAACGCCCGTTACCTTAAGTACTCCATATCCCATGATATTGGTACCAGGGTCTATTCCTAATATTATCTTTTCCTTTACTGGCTGTATCACCGTATCACCTCCATCAATGTAGGAAATCCTATCACCTTATCTTTAAAGGTCTTCTTCAGTTCTTCGTTAAGATTAGCCCCACATGTGGTATGCCAATGATGCAAAACCGATGAGTCTTCTACCTCCCACTGTACTGAAAAGCACTCGCTATCCTGCTCCTGATGGCTCAAAATACGCAATATGCGCGGATTCTTAAGCTCGCCCGACTTCTCTGCTTCGGGAATATAACATTCGTTTAACCAGATAACGAAATTGCGGGCATCGCCCATCTCTACATGATAAGTGGTATTATAAATAAGCATAATCTGTAAGTGTTTTATTATTCGGCAAAGGTAGCAAATTACGCTTATATCATCCGCCATCGGTAAAATTTTAACCAGAAATAGGGTGTGTTAAGGCAACTTTTACTATTTTTGCGCAATTAATGCGATTGTGTGCAATACAATGGAAATTTACAACAGCCTAATAGGACTTATAGAAAACAGCATCCGCCAGAATTGGGATAGGGATGCTTTGACAGATTACAAAGGTGCAACCCTACAATACAAAGATGTAGCGCGTAAGATAGAAAAAATGCATATTCTTCTTACCCAGTGTGGAATAAAGCAAGGCGACAAGATTGCTATTTGCGGTAGAAACAGCGCTAATTGGACAGCCACTTTTTTAGGTATCATCACTTATGGTGCCGTAGCAGTGCCCATCTTGCACGAGTTTAAAGCCGACAATATACATAATATTGTAAACCACTCAGAAGCACGCTTGCTGGTTGTGGGCGACCAAGTATGGGAGAACCTTAACGAAGCGAATATGCCAAACTTGGAAGGCATCATCGAATTAAAGGACTTCGATCTTGTGGTTTCGCGCTCTGAACAACTTACGCACGTATACGAACATCTTAACGAAGAATTCGGTCACAGATATCCCTACAAATTTCGGGCTTCAGACGTGTCTTACAGACGCGAACAGCCTGAAGAGTTGGCAATCATCAATTACACGTCGGGTACTACAGGTTACTCTAAAGGGGTTATGCTCTCATACCGCAGTGTAGTGTCGAACATCATGGATATACGCTCTAAGATTGAGCTTAAGCCTGGCGACCATATAGTATCAATGTTGCCGTTGGGTCATATATTCGGACTTGTATTCGATTTCATCTTCGGTGTTACCTCTGGAGCGCATTTGTGGTTCCTTACCCGTATGCCTTCGCCTAAGATTATAACCGAATCGTTCGCCGTAATCCGCCCTCGCCTCATCTGCTGCGTACCTCTGGTAGTAGAGAAGATATTCAAGAAGAATGTCCTCCCTAAAGTAGATAACAATCTTGGCAAACTGTTGCTCAAGTTGCCGGTAATCAGCGACAAGATTAAAGATATGATACGCCAATATGCCATGGAGGTATTCGGCGGAAACTTTATAGAAATCGTTGTAGGCGGAGCACCGTTCAATGCCGAAGTCGAAGCCTTCTTGCGTAAGATTAACTTTCCTTACACCATAGCTTACGGTATGACAGAAGCGGCACCGCTTATATGCCACAGCAGATGGGATGAAATAAAATACACCTCATGCGGAAAGACGGTGATGAATATGGAAACCAAGGTGTTATCTGACGACCCGGAAAATATTCCAGGTGAGTTGGTATGCCGTGGCGACAATGTAATGATGGGATATTACAAGAACGAAGAGGCTACCGCACAGACCATAGACCGCGACGGATGGTTGCACACCGGCGATATGGCCATAAAGGATGCCGAAGGAAACGTATTCATAAAAGGAAGATGCAAGAATATGCTTCTTACCGCTTCCGGACAAAATATATACCCAGAAGAAATAGAGGCACGACTGAACAATATGCCGTTTGTAAACGAATCGCTTGTTCTGCTTTCAGACAACAAGCTGATAGCATTGGTATACCCTGATAACGAAGAGGCGTTTACACAAGGACTAAGTAAAAAGCAGTTGGAAGACGCTTTGGAGGCAAATCGTGTAGAGTTGAACAAGCAATTGCCAACATACGCACAGATAACACGCTTTACTCTGTATCCCGAAGAATTCGAGAAGACCGCCAAGAAGAGCATAAAGCGTTATCTCTATCAAGATATAGAAGAAGTGAGAAGCAACGCTTAAACCTTGCCGAAATTCATAAAACAGCCGCACGGTTTCTATTGAGACCATGCGGCTGTTTTTATACCATATCACCATTTACAGTTTTTGAGATCAGAACGTACGTCCCTGAAAGACGTGACTCTTACGGATAGGCAATACCACACCATTCAAAGTCAAACGATTCGAGTTGAAATTAGGAGAGATTTCTACAGAAGCATTGCTGGTTCCCTTAGGCATAGTAACGAAAACCTGAGCTGATATTCCGTTTCCCATTACATTAAACTCCAAATGAATGGTTCCCTTTTTGTCGATAGTCTTCTTATAACCGGAAACCGAGCCTTCTACAGTTACACCTCCTAATCCGTTAGGACCGCTTACAGGAATATTAAAAGCCACCTGTACTACAGCTTTATCTCCTTTTACAGAAACAAAATTGGTATTCGCATTTACATAAGCAAACTCACCGTACTTAAATACTACCTGATCGGCTTCAAGTGTAAATGCCTTGTCGTCGATTGCTTTTACAGCCTCATCATACAACAAACTGTCCAACTTGGCCTGCAATATATCCTGTTCAATACGGATAGAATCCTCTTTTGTTTGCTGTGCCTTAACGTTTCCTGCCAACATCAGCATGGAAAACATAGTCAATAGAATAATCTTTTTCATAAGTCTGTCTTTTTTAGTTTTCAAACAGATAACTACAAAAAGCAGACAAATGCTGCATGATGGCAGTTTAAAGAAGATTAAAAATAGTACCTCTTAACTATCTGCAATATTCTATAGCTTTACGGCTGAGCTGCGTGCTGAAACTGTTCTATAAGCGATGTAATGTTTGCGGTAAACAAGCGGGCTGAAATAGCCAACAAGATAATACCGAAGAACTTACGGATAATATAGATTCCACCTTTACCGAGCAAACGCTCCACACGGTTGGTCATACGCAACACTATATACACCCAAGCCATGTTAAGAGTCAACGCCAACACGATATTGATTGGCGCATACTCCGCACGCAGAGAAAGCAGTGTGGTAAACGAAGCAGCTCCAGCCAACAGCGGAAAAACCAGCGGTACCAAGGTAGCCTCCTTGATAGGACCTATATTCTTAAACACTTCAATATCGAGTATCATCTCTATCGACATCAGAAACAAAACAAACGCTCCGGCTACGGCAAATGATGCGATATCAACCTGAAACAACTTGAGCAACATATCGCCAGCGTAGAAAAAGCCTATCAGTAAGGCAAAAGATATCAAAGTAGCCTTTGTAGCATTGACATCACGCCCTTTCTGTCTTAAATCAAGAATAATAGGTATAGCTCCAAAGATATCAATTACTGCGAACAGTACTATAAAAGCACTGATTAGTTGTTGAAAATCAAATCCTCCCATAAATCTATTTTTAGTTTCGTTTAAAAATGAAATTATCTCTTCGGCAGAACGAAGCGAGAACTCACCGCTCTACCAAGGGGCAAACTTACGGAAAATATGCGTGACTATCGAATAAAACCATGAAAAGATAAAAAGCGCCGCATGAAATCGGACGAAATCATGCGGCGCATTCTTTATTCTCTCAAATCAAGGGTTATAGTGTAACGCCTGTCTTGAATATTGCTATCTCGCGATAATCTTTCTTTTCGTTGTTTACAAACTCACCGCTTGCTACACGGATAACATAGTCTACGAAACGTTTGCAAGTTTCAGTCATCGGCTCATTTTCTACAATTACGCCGGCATTGAAGTCAATCCATCTCGGTTTGTGCTTAGCCAAATTAGAATTGGTAGAAACCTTCATGGTAGGTACGTATGTACCGAAAGGAGTTCCTCTACCAGTGGTAAACAATACCATATGGCAGCCGCATGAAGCCAAAGCAGTAGCTGCAACCAAATCGTTGCCCGGAGCAGAAAGCAGGTTAAGACCCTTGGTAGCGATGCGTTCGCCATAAGGCATAACGCCAGAAACATAGCTCTTACCGCACTTCTGAGTACAGCCCAACGCCTTCTCTTCGAGGGTAGAGATACCACCTGCCTTGTTACCCGGTGACGGGTTCTCGCCTACAGGCTCGCCATGCGACAAAAAGTATTCCTTAAAGTTATTAATCAAAGATACAGTCTGCTCGAAGAGTTCTTTAGTCTTGCATCGGTTCATGAGGATAGTTTCAGCACCGAACATTTCGGGCACCTCGGTAAGCACTGAAGTACCGCCCTGAGCGATAAGGAAGTCAGAAAACATACCAAGCAGCGGATTAGCGGTAATACCAGAGAATCCGTCGGAACCACCACACTTCAATCCTACACGCAATTCAGACAACGGAATGTCTGTACGTACATCCTGCTTACACTTAGCATACAAGTCGCGCAGAATCTCCATACCTGTTTCAAATTCATCATCCACTTTTTGCGATACCATAAACTTGATGCGGTCATCATCGTATTCGCCTACAAATTCGCGGAAGATGTCTGGCTGATTGTTTTCGCATCCCAATCCTACTACCAGCACAGCGCCTGCATTAGGATGAAGCACCATGTCGCGCAGAATCTTCTTGGTATTCTCATGGTCATCGCCCAACTGAGAGCAGCCATAGTTATGCGGGAAAGCTACAATAGCATCTACCCCTTCAGTGTTGGTTTCTTTACGAAGAGCCTCCGCCAACTGGTTTACGATACCATTTACACAACCTACGGTAGGAATAATCCAAATCTCGTTTCTCACACCCACATCACCATTCTTACGACGGAATCCCTTGAAAGTGAGATTCTCCTTAGGAATATCAAGCGACACGCTTACCGGATTATAAGTATAATCCAACAGACCAGCCAAATTAGTCTTGATTTCCTTCTCGCATATCCAGCAACCCTGCGGCACTGCCTTGATAGCATGTCCGATAGGATATCCGTATTTAATGATGTTTTCCCCTTCAGAAAAATCTTTCAGCGTAACCTTATGCCCTGCCGGAATATCGGTTTTCAAAACGATTTCCTTATCGTCTACACAAATAGTCTCGCCAGCTTTCAGAGGCATGATTGCAACCGCTACGTTGTCGGCCGGATTAATTTTCAGGTATGTTTTCTCCATTTTGTAATATTGTATTAGTTATTGTTGGTAATTTATTGTATTAGTTATTGTTGGTAAGCGCATCAAGGTAAAAGTCTATATTCTCTATACTCAATAATGTTATAGGCATATAATTAACGCTCTTTATTGTTTTCTTTAAAATAAGATGGTTGCATAAGCTCTCCACGCTGTTGTATCCTTGCGTTGTAGGTTGCTGAGCTATAATGAAATCAATGGCGTTTTCTTTCAGGCAAGCCACATTTCTGCGCAGCAAGTCGTAACCCATCAGCTTAAAGTCATCTCGTTTATGCTTCAGCATATACTCACCTATCACATATGCCTTCGAATTAAAGGTAATGCCATAGCGTACCTCCGGGTGCTTTGTCACGAAGTCATCTATTATCGCCTCGTCTTCTCCTGGACGTTTGGCGTACAGGTTTACTTCGTGCACCGTAACCTCAGGACAATGCTCGCGAATATATTCATGGAAACCCTCTTCTCTTTTCAGCTGCTGATTAGAGCCCAATCTTCCTTTGCTTATCTGCCGGAAGATAACGAGTTCCTTGCTATCGTGCATCATCATACGCATCATTCGCGCTGCGAAACATCCGCTCTGCCGTGCGTTTTGAGCGAAGAACGCCAACGGATGCAAGCGTTCTATATTAGAGTCTATAAATATATAAGGTATATCGCTTGCTTCTAACTTCTCTGTAATCATGGCAGTTTCTGACTCGATAGACGGAGAAATAATCATTCCGTCGGGCTGTTTTTCAAGCATACGCTTGCCTGCCGCCTCGAAAGAGCCAACTTCATACTGGTCATAGTAATCGATATCGACCGATACATGAAAGTCTGAGAACTTTTCTACAGCCTGCTTCATTCCTTGCTCCACGTCTACCCAGTATTCTCCTTCACTGTGCGACGGCAACAAGCACGCAAATCTGTATTTCTTGTTCGACGCCAATGCACTGGCATACATGTTAGGCTGATAATCGAGCTGGCGAAGTATCTCCTCCACCTTCTGTCTACTCGCTTCAGACACACCGGTACGTCCATGCAACACTCGGTCTACCGTGCCGACCGATACTCCCGCTTTACTTGCAATGTCTTTTATTCGTATTCGTTCGTTTGGTTTATTCATGGTTATCTACGTTCTTTTTACACCTATTTATTATATATAGAAATATTGTTATGGTATTACTTTCTCTCTAAAAACGTTTTTTCGTCACAAATATATATCTTTTTTTTGGTAGATAAAAAATAAACCGTACCTTTGTGTGCGTGCACAATGTATATTGTACTATGATAAGCGAAATTTCAAATTTATATATTAATCAATATAGAACAAAAGATTCACAATGGGAAAAATTGTTACTTTAGGCGAGATCATGCTGAGATTGTCTACACCGGGAAACACTCGTTTCGTTCAATCGGATAATTTTGATGTAGTTTATGGTGGTGGTGAAGCAAACGTTGCAGTTAGCTGCGCTAACTACGGTCACGATGCTTACTTCGTTACTAAGTTGCCGAAACACGAAATCGGTCAGTCTGCAGTAAACGCACTGCGTAAATACGGTGTTAAGACAGACTTCATCGCTCGTGGTGGCGACCGTGTAGGTATATACTACTTGGAAACTGGTGCTTCTATGCGTCCTAGCAAGGTTATCTATGACCGCGCTCACTCTGCTATCGCAGAAGCTGACACTTGCGACTTCGATTTCGATGCTATCATGGAAGGTGCTGACTGGTTCCACTGGTCGGGTATTACTCCTGCTATTTCTGACAAGGCTGCCGAACTTACTAAATTGGCTTGCGAAGCTGCAAAACGTCACGGAGTAACAGTATCTGTAGACTTGAACTTCCGCAAAAAACTGTGGACTAAAGAAAAAGCTCAGTCTATCATGAAACCGTTGATGCAGTATGTAGACGTATGTATAGGTAACGAAGAAGACGCTGAACTCTGCTTGGGATTCAAACCCGATGCTGACGTAGAAGGCGGTAAGACTGACGCTGCAGGATACAAAGGTATCTTCACTGCAATGGCTAAAGAATTCGGATTCAAGTATGTTATCTCTACATTGCGCGAATCATTCTCCGCTACTCACAACGGCTGGAAGGCTATGATTTACAATGGCGAAGAATTCTACGAATCAAAACGTTACGATATCAACCCTATCATCGACCGCGTAGGTGGTGGCGACTCATTCTCTGGTGGTGTTATCCACGGCTTGCTTACTAAGCCTAACCAGGGCGAAGCTCTTGAATTCGCAGTTGCTGCTTCTGCTTTGAAACACACTATCAACGGCGACTTCAACTTGGTTTCTGTAGAAGAAGTTGAAGCTTTGGCTGGTGGCGACGCAAGCGGACGTGTTCAGAGATAATTGGGACAAAAAGAATAGTTTAAATCTAGAGGATTTTAAAATAATGGCTAAATTTGATAAAATCGCAGTGTTGAACAAGATTGGTTCAACTGGAATGGTTCCTGTATTCTATCACAAAGATGCAGAAGTTGCAAAGAAAGTGGTAAAGGCTTGCTATGAAGGCGGCGTACGTGCTTTCGAATTCACTAACCGTGGTGACTTTGCTCACGAAGTATTTGCCGAAGTGGTAAAATTCGCAGCTAAAGAATGCCCTGAAATGGCAATGGGTGTAGGTTCTATCGTTGACCCTGCTACTGCTTCATTGTACATCCAGTTGGGCGCTAACTTCATCGTTGGCCCGTTGTTCAACCCTGAAATCGCTAAAGTTTGCAACCGCCGTTTGGTAGCTTACACTCCGGGTTGCGGAAGCGTATCAGAAGTTGGTTTCGCACAGGAAATGGGTTGCGATCTTTGCAAGATTTTCCCGGGTGATGTACTTGGCCCGAAATTGGTTAAAGGTTTGTTAGCTCCGATGCCATGGTCTAAGCTGATGGTTACCGGTGGTGTAGAACCAACACAGGAAAACTTGACTTCATGGATTAAGGCTGGTGTATTCTGCGTAGGTATGGGTTCTAAGTTGTTCCCGAAAGATAAGGTTGCAGCTGAAGACTGGGCATACGTAACAGAAAAGTGCAAAGAAGCATTGGCTTACGTTGCTGAAGCAAGAAAATAAAAACGCCCTATAAATTAGGTTGTTCATTTATGAATATGTAAATATTCATTTTGTTTAAAGGTGTATAAAACGAAGAAGGCGCTACGGGACTCATTCCTTGTAGCGCCTTTCTTTATGACTGATTCTCAATCAAGTCGTCTTACTTCGACCGAAGTAAGCACGCGTATCGGTCGATATGAACGCTCACATCGGTCGAAGTAAGCGTTCACATCGGTCGAAGTAAGACGACTTTGTTTTTATCTTTCAGAAAAGCATGGTAATCAACGGGATAGTAAGCACCGAAAGTAGCGTGGTAATGAAAGTACCTTGCGCCATCACCGCCTCTCCCCTATGATACTGTATACAGAACAAAGTGCCGTACGAAGCTACGGGCATTGCCGCAAGCACCATATTGATATCCGCTATCTGCTCGTCTACATAACACAGCCTTGATACCCACAATATCAACAACGGCATCAGCACCAGACGAAAAGCAGACATAAGATAAATACCTGCATTCCCCAACATACGGCGGACTGGAATCTGCGCCATCGAAGAACCGATAATCAGTAAGGCAGAAGGCACTGTCATGTTACCAAGCAACTGACACGGAGCGCTTATAGTATAAGGTGGCACCCATCCTACAGCAACAATAAGAATAGCTAAATAAGATGCTATCATAGCAGGACAGTAAAGCGTACTCCAATCAAACCTAACTCTTCCTGCATCATCCGAAATAAACAGTGTTCCTAATACAAATATCACCAAGGTATTTGGCACGTTAAGTATGCTGGCATAGAATACAGCCTGAGGGCCGAATATAGAAGCTACAATAGGATAGCCTATAAAACCTACGTTACCAAAAGCCAACATAAAACTGTATATCCCGCGCTCTTCTTTCTTTATCGGGAAAATACGAGGCAGCAAAAACGCTCCGCCTATCAGAATTATATAAGTTGCGAAACCTACAGCCAGCAAAGGCAGAATAAGCTTTCTGTCAGGCATTTCGCCGCTCATAACCGACGACAAAATCAGGCACGGGCAACTAACCAGAATAACGAAAGAAGACAGCTTTCTGTCGAACTCAACATCCATCAGTTTCTTTTTACTCAATCCGTATCCCACTATAACAAGTATGAACAGGATAATCATTTGTGAAACAATAGCATCCATCTAGTATGTATTTTTGTATTTAAGATGCGCAAAATTACTTATTTTAAGCTCTTTGTGTTCGTTTCACTATTTTTATTTCTTCAGTAATTGCGAATAACGCTATATTTGTATCATAGAAACACAAAAAACAAATGCCAAAATGAAAAATATCATCGCTATAGCCTGTGTGGTACTGAGTGTAATGACCTCATGCTCATCAATAGAGTCGCTTACATTCGACCAACTGAACCCTGCCGCTCAAGCCAACTTCCCCGCATCCGTAAGACAGATTGCCGTAGTGAACAATATGCCTCAGATACCCGATGCGGCCAATAACATCATGACATTAGGAGAGACGGAGGGCGATGGAAAACAATCGGCATCCGCGTTAGCGTCCGCACTGTCCGACTCTAAATATTTTGACGAGGTAATAATATGCGATTCCGCACTCAACCACAAAAAGATAGTCAAACCTACAGACGACAATCTGAATAACGAAGCTCAAGCATTTCCCGTTCACACGCTGAAGCAAGAAGAAGTGACAGAACTTTGCCAAATACTGAATGCCGACATGCTTTTCTCGCTAGACCGCATACTTATTAATAAGGAGAAGAAATACATCCGATACCTCGGGATGCAAGAGAAAATTCCTGTAATACGCGTAAAGGTAACGCCCGTAGTCAGCCTGCATGTGCCCACACGAAGCAAGCCTATACAAATTATACACACCACCGATTCTCTGGACTGGACGGTAGATAATATACCGTCTGACAAGGAAATGCTTAAAGAAGCCGCAGAATTCGGAGCGCACATCATGAGCAACCAACTAGTACCATACTGGACCCAGACAAGCCGCATCTACTACACCGGAGGCATGGCCGATATGCGCGATGCAGCCGTATGCGTACGCGAAAACGATTGGGAATCGGCATCCGAAATCTGGAAATCGATTTTCGACAAATCTAAATCAAAGAAAATAAAGATGCGCACCGCTTTCAATATAGCATTGGCTTACGAAATGAACGGACAGTTGACCGAGGCCGAAAAATGGCTCGACACCGCCCAAGGTTTCATAACCGACAATGAAAGCAGAGCAGAGTGGAAGTACTATTCAGCACTATTAAAAGAAAGAATCAGCAAATTCGCACGTATAAAAACTCAAATGGACCGTTTTTGATAACATTTTTTAAAGATAAATCACGGCGAAGGCTTGCGCATTCCGTTTTTTTCGTAAATTTGATGCACTTATAGAGCAAACAAAAACATAGATTATTATGAACATTAGTGAACAGTCACATTCTGCCATCACCTCCACCCTGAAAGAGGCGTTAGAAAGATACAAAGCAAGCGATGACAAATCTATTGTCACCGATATCCATCTACAGCCTAAACAAGACAGTGGAGAACTTATCGTATTCAACGACGATGATGAAGAATTATCGCGCACCATCATCGATGAATGGGTAGAGTATAACGATGACGATTTCTATAAAGAAGCTGGCAATATATTAAAAGGTGCGCTAAACGCCATTAAGGACGAAGGCGAATTAGACCATCTATGCCTTATGAAGCCTTACTCGTTCGTATTGGTAGACGATGACAAAGAGACCGTATCAGAGTTGCTGCTGGTAGACGATGAGGACACAATGCTTCTTGATGACGAACTGCTTAAAGGCCTGGACGAAGAACTGGACGCCTTCTTGAAAGACCTGCTTGAAAAATAAATTCGAACATACTTTATATAATAGTTGACGGATATCTATAGACATGGGAGAAACAATAACTTTCAGAAAAAACGAACTTTTACATACAGTCAACCCACATTGGAGGGGTAACCCTACAGCCAAGGGAAAGTTTTTTAATCGCCAACACCACTGGAAACCTGGTATGGGCAACATCCTGAAATGGAGGTTCTCTCCCAACCCGCAACGGAAAGAAAAGAAACAGATTAAATGGAATCCGAAGGTCAACTTCATAAAATCGCTGGATAACGTAGTAGGCAACTGTCTGATTTGGCTGGGGCATAATTCATTTTTCATACAAATAGGCGGAAAACGAATAATGGTAGACCCAGTGTTCGGCAGCATACCTTTCGTAAAACGCCGCAGTACGTGTCCGGCAAACGCCTCGGTATTTAAAAACATCGACTATCTGCTCATCAGTCATGACCATTTCGACCACCTCGATAAGCCAAGCTTGACACGTCTGGCAGCCGAGAACCCCAACATGAATGTATTCTGCGGCATCGGAACCGGTGCTCTGATAAAAGAATGGTTCCCTACATTCAATGTCATAGAAGCCGGATGGTACCAACAACACATAGACGGCAACCTATGCCTCACGTTTCTGCCCGCACAGCACTGGAGCAAACGAAGCGTTAACGACGGAGGAGGACGCTTATGGGGAGCGTTCATGATTCAGGCCGACGGCATCACCATATATAATAGTGGTGATACGGGCTACGCACGCCACTTTAAAGAACTGCCCGAAATGTTTCCGCATATAGACTACTGCATGATAGGTATAGGTGCCTACAAGCCCCGCTGGTTTATGAAACCCAATCACATATCACCTTACGATGCACTTACCGCCGCACGCGATATGGGAGCAAAAATGTCCATACCGATGCATTACGGCACGTTCGACCTCTCGGACGAGCCACTGTTCGACCCACCCCACGTATTCGCCCAAGAAGCCAAACTGCGCAGCATGCCAATTATGATTCCCGAGCTTGGCGAAGTGGTAAAACTGAAGCCAATGAAGTGATTTTGCACTAATATTCAGTGTATTCCTCATTTTTTCAATGCAAATTATTTTGCATTCGGGAAATTATTGTACCTTTGCGCACGATTTTAAAGCAATTATAAAGTCTAACACAATTAGTTATTTAAAAACAATTATTTTTTAATGGAAAACTTGAAAAATGTACATCCCATTGAAGATTTCAACTGGGAAGACTACGAAAACGGTAGCGCAGCTACCAGCGTAAGCAAAGAAGATCAGGAAAAGGCTTACGACAGTACTTTGAACAAGGTAAACGACCGTGAGGTTGTAGATGGTATTGTAATCGCAATGAACAAACGCGAAGTTGTAGTGAACATCGGTTACAAGTCAGACGGTATCATTCCTCTGAGCGAGTTCCGCTACAATCCTGAACTGAAAGTTGGTGATACTGTAGAAGTATACATCGAAAATCAGGAAGACAAAAAAGGACAGTTGATTCTGTCTCACAAGAAAGCACGTGCTACTCGCTCTTGGGATCGTGTTAACGCTGCTCTCGAAAACGAAGAAATTATTAAGGGTTACATCAAGTGCCGCACTAAGGGTGGTATGATTGTTGACGTATTCGGTATAGAAGCATTCTTGCCGGGTTCTCAGATCGATGTTAAACCTATCCGCGACTACGATGTATTCGTAGGTAAGACTATGGAATTCAAGGTTGTTAAGATCAACCAGGAATTCAAGAACGTTGTTGTTTCTCACAAGGCTCTTATCGAAGCTGAATTGGAACAGCAGAAGAAAGAAATCATCAGCAAACTCGAAAAAGGACAGGTACTTGAAGGTACTGTTAAAAATATCACATCTTACGGTGTATTCATCGACTTGGGTGGCGTAGACGGTTTGATCCACATCACTGACTTGTCTTGGGGCCGTGTAAGCGATCCTCGCGAAGTTGTACAGCTCGACCAGAAGTTGAACGTTGTTATCCTTGACTTCGATGACGAAAAGAAACGTATCGCTCTTGGCTTGAAGCAGTTGACTCCGCACCCATGGGATAGCCTCGATCCAAACTTGAAGGTAGGCGACCACGTTAAGGGTAAAGTAGTCGTTATGGCTGACTACGGAGCATTCATCGAAATCGCTCCGGGCGTAGAAGGTTTGATCCACGTTTCAGAAATGTCTTGGAGCCAGCACTTGCGTTCAGCTCAGGACTTCATGAAGGTAGGTGACGAAATTGAAGCTGTTATCTTGACATTGGATCGTGAAGAACGTAAGATGTCTTTGGGTATCAAACAGTTGAAACCAGATCCATGGGAATCAATCGAAGAAAAATACCCTGTAGGTTCTAAGCACGTTGCTAAGGTTCGTAACTTCACTAACTTCGGTGTATTCGTAGAAATCGAAGAAGGTGTAGACGGATTGATCCACATCTCTGACTTGTCTTGGACTAAGAAGATCAAACACCCATCAGAATTCACCCAGATTGGTGCAGACATCGACGTAGTTGTTCTTGAAATAGACAAGGAAAACCGTCGTTTGAGCCTCGGCCACAAGCAGTTGGAAGACAACCCATGGGATGTATTCGAAACTGTATTTACTGTAGGTTCTATCCACGAAGGTACTATCATCGAAATGTTGGACAAGGGTGCAGTAGTTGCTCTTCCTTACGGTGTTGAAGGTTTCGCTACTCCGAAACACTTGGTAAAAGAAGACGGTACTCAGGCTCAGTTGGACGAAAAGTTGCAGTTCAAGGTAATTGAATTCAACAAGGACGCTAAGCGTATCATCTTGTCTCACAGCCGTATCTTCGAAGATGCTGCTAAGGCAGAAGAAAAGGCAGAAAAGAAAGCTTCCAAGAAGTCAGCTAAGAAAGAAGAAACTCCTATGATTCAGAATCAGGCAGCTTCTACTACTCTTGGTGACATTGACGCTTTGGCTGCTTTGAAAGAACAGTTGGAAGGTAAGAAATAATATTTCTAATCTCACATAACAGAAGCCGGAGAGAACTACACATGTTTTCTCCGGCTTTTTTATTAACTCTATCCTAATATTCTGAAACATGGAAAAATTCGAAGTCAATATCCTTGGATGTGGTTCGGCGCTTCCTACTACACGTCATCTGGCTACATCACAGGTAGTAAACATACGCGAAAAGCTCTTCATGATAGATTGCGGAGAAGGTACTCAAGTACAGTTGCGCCGCTCAAAGTTAAAGTTCTCACGCCTGAATCATATCTTCATTTCTCATCTGCACGGCGACCATTGCTTCGGATTAATCGGACTGATATCTACTTTCGGTATGCTGGAACGCACTGCCGACTTACATATATATTGCCACGAAGACCTGGAACAACTGCTTAAGCCACAGCTCTATTACTTCTGCAAAGGAATGACATACAATGTGGTGTTTCATCCTTTCAACCCAAGCGAAGCTACAGTTATATACGACGACCGCTCTGTAAGCGTGGAAACCATCCCATTACGCCACAGAATGCCTACTTGCGGGTTTCTGTTCAGAGAAAAAGCCACGCCAAACCATATAAAGAGAGATATGATAGACTTCTACCACATCCCCGTCTACATGATAAACCGCATAAAGAACGGAGAAGATTATGAAACGGAAGACGGGAAAGTTATCCCAAACTCAATGCTGACAACTCCGTCCGACCCTCCACGCACGTACGCTTATTGCTCGGACACCTCGTATCTGCCACGCATAGTGGAACAGATAAAGGGAGTTGATCTTCTGTTTCACGAAGCTACATTCATCTCTGCCGATGCTCCGCGAGCCAAACAGACACAGCATTCTACTGCCGCGCAAGCTGCCGACATAGCTCGACAAGCGGAAGTCAAGCGCTTGGTAATAGGTCATTTCTCGGCACGCTATGACGATGAAGATTTGCTATTGCAAGAAGCGCAAGCCGTTTTTCCGGAAACAATACTGGCGAAAGAAAACCTATGCATAGAGTTGTAACACTCTCCTATCGTTAAATAAAGTAAACGCGGTTAAACCAAAAACCCCGAAGAGACATCTAATATCAAAAAACAACAGAATCATTCGATGAAAACATATAACGAGGAAGACATCATAAGCCGACTGCAAGATCCGGAAACGTGCCGTGAGGCGTTCGGTGAGGTGGTGAAAGCCTACAGCGAACAACTATATTGGCAAATTAGGCGCATGGTACTGTCGCACGATGATGCCAACGATGTTCTGCAAAACACTTTCATCAAGGCATGGGATAACATAGAGTATTTCAGAGCCGAAGCTCGCCTGTCTACATGGCTTTACCGAATAGCGTTCAACGAATGTCTGAACTTCATCAATAAAAAACGGGCGCACGACCAACTGTCGATAGACGATGCCGACAAGGAAGCTCTTAGCAAACTAGAGAGCGACCCGTATTTTGACGGAGACGAAACGCAGCTTTTACTGCAGAAAGCCATACACACACTGCCCGAAAAGCAACGCATCGTATTCAACCTGAAGTATTTCGATGAGATGAAGTACGAAGACATGTCAGACATCATCGGGACCAGTGTGGGAGCACTCAAAGCGTCTTATCACCATGCGGTGAAGAAAATAACCGATTTTTTAAACCGAAACAATTAAACCTTCAGTATCATAAACCATCTAATTAATAAAAGGAGGACAAGTATTATGAACGAGGAGAAAGACTTGATAAAAAGATACGGAAAGAAGCAGGCGTTCAAGGTTCCAGAAGGATATTTTGAAAACTTCGCTGAAGACCTCATGCGTAAACTACCCGAAAAGGAGATAAAAGCTCCGGAAAAGATAAGCACCTGGACCCGAGTGAAGCCTTGGGTGTACATGGCAGCTATGTTTGTGGGGCTGATGTTTACAGTAAGACTGCTTACGAACGGAGGAAAAGACATTCACGAAAAAACGCATTCTGCCGACACTCCGGTAAACTATACCGAACTGCCAGACGAGTATATAGACCCTATCGTAAACCAAACCATGATGGGCGACTACGAATTATACAAGTATCTTACAGAAGCCAACCCTACACTTTACTAAAACAAACTGATATACAACCTTATGATGTACAAAAATATATTATTAACAATAATACTGTCTATCAGCAGTATAAGTCTCTTTGCCCAGAAGCCAAGAATGAGCAGAGAGGAGTTTCGCCATTGCCAAGAGAAATACATTAAAGAGCAGACTGGACTGACACAGCAAGAAGCGCAACAGTTCTTCCCACTTTACTTTGAGCTTCAAGATAAAAAAGATGCTATTAATCGCCAGGCATGGGCGCAGATGCGTAAAGGCAAAGAAGAGAATCTATCCGAAGCAGAATACAACAAAATAGTTGAGGAAATCATCAAGGCACGTATCTCTTGTGATCAGCTTGATTTGGAGTATCTGCATAAGTACCAGAAATTCCTTTCTTCAAAACAGATATTCAATATACAGCGTGCTGAAATGTGGTTTCATCGCGAGTTGCTGAAACCGCATCGTAAGAAATAAAAAACAAAAATCCTCGCCAAGCTATGATGTTACTCAATACTTGGCGTGGATTTTTGCGTTCTTCGCTTTTAAAGTCCTTGTTTCTTCGCTTCTTCCCAAAGCGCATCCATTTCGCCAAGGGTCATGTCTGAAAGGTTACGACCTTGCTTTATGGTATGAGCTTCTACATAATTAAAACGGCGGATAAACTTCTGGTTTGTACGCTCTAACGCATTGTCGGGGTTTATCTTATACAAACGGGCAGCATTAATCAAGCTGAACATCACGTCACCGAATTCCGCCTCAGCCTTTTCCTTATCCATGTCGGCTACTTCAGCTTCGAACTCGCTGATTTCTTCTTTCACCTTAGTCCAAACCTGCTCTTTTTCTTCCCAGTCGAAACCTACATTGCGAGCCTTGTCTTGTACTCTATAGGCTTTTATGAGCGAAGGCAATGCATCGGGCACTCCACTGAGCACAGTCTTGTTACCGTCTTTCTCTTTCAGCTTCAGCTGCTCCCAGTTTTCTGTAACCTTCTCGGCAGTATCAGCTTTCACCTCACCAAATACATGAGGGTGACGGAATATCAACTTGTCGCACAACTTGTCGCATACGTCTTTTATGTCGAAATAGCCTTTCTCGCTTCCTATCTTGGAGTAAAAAACCACGTGCAGCAATACGTCGCCCAACTCCTTGCAAATGTTAGCCTCGTCATTTTTCATCAAGGCATCACAAAGTTCGTAAACCTCTTCTATCGTATTCGGACGCAAACTTTCGTTGGTCTGTTTACGATCCCACGGACATTTTACCCGCAGTTCATCAAGCACATCGAGCAATCGCCCGAACGCTTCCATCTGTTCTTTTCTGGTATGCATAAAATCAATATTTTCTAAATCAATATTTACCCTGCAAATTTAACAAAAGCTGCCCGTTATCGCCATCTCAACGCCTAAATTATAACCAAGAGCCTGCTAAAATCACACATTTGTATATATTATTTATTAAACAAAACAATCAACCCATTCTTTGCACATATATATGCAAAAAAGAAGAAGCATTGCACTTTTTACGGTACAATGCTTCTTCTTTTTATTCTGGAGATTGAGCTAATTATTTCAACTTAACAACCAATTCGCCGTTTACTTCGCTTGTCTCAATCTTCTCTTCTCTTAACAACCATCCTAATCCCAAGAACAAATCCTTATCAGCTTTGATTTTAGCTGCTTTCTTCAGATTCTTCTGAGTTAAACCTTCAGTTCCATTCAGTGCCTCCCAGATCTGACCGGCAAGGACACCAGCTTTTTCTTTCAACATAGTCTTTTGCTTTTATATGATATAAGAATCTCCTCCGGAATTTTAATACCTAAAAAGATTCTTTTCTGCAAAATTAGTCAAATAATAATACCTTTATTCACTTTTTAAGCCTAATAACACTAATTTAACACGTTTTATCCATTCATGTACAACTTTACACATTTAATAACAATTGCGTTACATTCACGATACACACACGGGCTTTCTGATTCATAAAAGACTACAGATGGTAGTTTTTCCGCAAAGATTTACTATTTTTGCAAAAAGAATAAAAAGGAATACAATACGCAATGACTGAAATGAATGAAACAGAAAGTTCAGAAAAGAAAAGCCTGAACTTCATTGAACAAATAGTCGAAAAAGACTTGAAAGAAGGTAAGAACGGAGGAAAAGTACAGACCCGTTTCCCGCCAGAGCCAAACGGTTATCTGCACATCGGACATGCTAAAGCCATCTGCATGGACTTCGGTATTGCCCAGAAATACGGTGGCGTATGTAATTTGAGATTCGACGACACTAACCCTACAAAAGAAGACGTAGAATACGTTGAAGCTATTAAGGAAGATATCCAGTGGTTGGGTTACCATTGGGGAAACGAATATTATGCTTCCGACTATTTCCAGCAATTGTGGGACTTTGCCATTAAGCTAATTAAAGAAGGTAAAGCATATATCGACGAGCAGTCGGCAGAAGAAATCGCTGCACAGAAGGGTACTCCTACTCAGCCGGGAACTGAGAGTCCTTATCGTAATCGTCCGGCAGAAGAAAGCTTGGAGTTACTTCAGAAAATGAACAACGGCGAAATAGAAGAAGGCAAGATGGTGCTCCGTGCCAAAATTGACATGGCAAGCCCTAACATGCATTTCCGCGACCCGATTATGTATCGTGTGGTAAAGACTCCGCATCACCGTACAGGCAGCAAATGGCAAGCTTATCCTATGTACGACTTCGCACACGGACAGAGCGACTATTTTGAAGGTGTAACTCACTCTCTCTGTACATTGGAGTTCGTGCCTCACCGCCCATTGTACGATTTGTTCGTTGACTGGGTGAAAGAAGGCAAAGACCTCGATGACAACCGTCCTCACCAGTATGAATTCAACAAGCTGAACCTTAGCTACACGCTGATGAGTAAGCGTAACCTGCTTATCTTGGTAAAAGAAAAGTTGGTTGACGGATGGGACGACCCACGTATGCCGACCATCTGTGCATTCCGTCGTCGTGGTTACTCTCCTGAGTCAATCCATAAGTTTGTAGACAAGATTGGTTATACCACATACGATGCATTGAACGATTTCGCCTTGCTGGAAAGCGCCGTAAGAGAAGACCTCAACTCACGCTCTACACGTGTATCGGCAGTTCTCGACCCTGTTAAGCTGATTATCACAAACTATCCAGAAGGACAGGTAGAAGAAATGGAAGCTATCAACAACCCTGAAGATCCAAACTCTCCTACTCACACTATCGAATTCAGCCGTGAGTTGTGGATGGAACGCGACGACTTCATGGAAGATGCTCCTAAGAAATACTTCCGCATGACACCGGGACAGGAAGTTCGTTTGAAGAACGCATATATCGTTAAGTGCACCGGATGCGAGAAAGACGAAAACGGAAACGTTACTACCGTATACGCAGAATATGATCCTAACACTCGCAGCGGAATGCCTGAAGCAAACCGTAAAGTTAAGGGTACATTGCACTGGGTAAGCTGCAACCACTGCCTGAAAGCTGAAGTACGCCTTTACGACCGCTTGTGGAAAGTAGAAAACCCACGCGACGAAATGGCTGCTATCCGCGAAGAGAAGAACTGCTCTGCACTCGAAGCAATGAAGGAAATGATTAATCCTAACTCACTGAAAGTGCTGACCAACTGCTACGTAGAAAAGTTCTTGGCAGATGCCAAACCGCTTGATTACCTGCAGTTCCAGCGCATCGGTTACTTCAACGTGGACAAGGAATCTACTCCTGAACACTTGATTTTCAACCGTACAGTATCGTTGAAAGACAACTGGGCTAAGATTAAGAAATAATAAAGTCCTAACATAAAAAAGAGGCGCAAGACTAAATGAGTAATAACTCAAAAGTCTTGCGCCTTTCTTTTATATCTATCTACAGAATTATTGCATCTAAAATCAGTTTTCCGACTTAGACGAAATCTTCTCTATTCCGTAAACCATTACGAAACCCAGCAGAGCCAAGCAAACCGCTTGCCATACAAATGCGTTTGGAGCAACGTTCTGCTCTACCCCCTCGATAGTTTCTTTCCAAGGCCACACCTTATTTAATGAACCCAGCATAAAACCGCTCAATACCGCCAGAGTAATATTACGCATATGGCTCAGTGCGTACGACAGCAATCTAGAAAAAGAAGTGATGCCCACGCAAGCACCTATACCGAATATCGCCATCACCTTTAAATCGAGCGTCTTTACAGCCTCCATTATAAAGAAGTACTTACCTAAAAGAACCAATATAAAGCTACCCGATATGCCCGGCAAAATCATGGCACAGATAGCGATGGCTCCACACAAGAATATGAAAAGGAAATGCGACGGCGTTTCTGCCGGAGTAGCTACCGTAATATAAAATGCCAAGGCAGCACCAAGAAGAAAACCGAGACCAGTCTTCCAGTTGCGTTCTTTCACATCCTTACCTACAAACCAAGTAGACGCCAAAACCAATCCGAAGAAAAATGACCACACCAATACAGGATACGCTACCAGCAACCAAGTAATGATTTTAGCCAATGAGAATACGCTGATACCAATTCCAGCCAAAAGAAACAGCAAGAACTTACCGTTTATCATCTTCCAGAATTCACCCCACTTACCTGTAAAAAACATCTTCAGGCTTGCCGCATTAATGCTCTTTATCGAATTAATAAGCTCATCGTAAATACCAGTGATAAAGGCAATTGTACCGCCAGACACTCCCGGCACTACATCGGCTGCTCCCATGCACATTCCTTTTACTGACAGCATGAGGTAGTCTTTTAGTTTTCGTTCCATTTATATCAATTTAAAATTTTCCGCAAAGTAACGAATTCTAGTCAAGAAAAACAATTAACGTCAACACATTCAGTTTTTAATCATATCATTTAAACGATTTTAAGCAAGAAGGTCTATTCGGCAGAGCATAAAAAAAGTCCGGCGCATCAGCATAAAGTGCACCGGACTTTTTTATTATATCTTTCTGAAATTATTCTTCAGAGAACTCTCTTATTCGTTGTTCCTCTGTTAAGCGACACACCAGCAGCGTATCGTTGTTTTCGGCTACTATATAACCGTCGAGGCCCTGAACCACCACCTTCTTCTCCTGAAGCGTATGGATAATGCAGTTGCGAGTTTCGTGCAACTTGATTTCCGAACCTATACACACGTTATTCTGAGGATCTTTCTTCGAGTTATCATGCAGCGAACCCCATGTACCCAAATCGCTCCATCCGAACGATGCCGGGAACACGAAAATCTCTTCCGCCTTCTCCATAATGGCATAGTCAACAGATATATTCTCGCATGTAGGGAACAGCTCGTTCACCATCTCCTGCTCCTTATCTGTAAAATAATAAGGAAGCATACGCTCAAACACCTCTGCCATGTTAGGCTGATATACACGCAGCGCATTCACTATAGTATTTACGTTCCATATAAATATACCCGCATTCCAGAAATAATTCTTGCGCTGCAAGTATCTGCGAGCCGTATCGATATCCGGTTTTTCCTTAAAAGCGTCTACACGATAAATCTCCTTATTAGAAGGACAAGCCATCGACAAATCGGCCTCTATATATCCATATCCAGTTTCCGGACGAGTGGCCTTCATACCCAGAGTGACGATAGCGTCAGAATCGGCAGTAAATTTCATAGCCGATTGGATTACTCTGCCAAACTCGCGCACGTTCATTACCACATGGTCGCTTGGAGTCACCACAACATTCGCCTTCGGGTTACGAGACTTGATTTTCCAGCTCACGTAAGCTATACACGGAGCGGTATTTCTGCGGCAAGGCTCTTGCAATATATGGTCGGGAGCTATTTCGGGAAGCTGCTCTTTCACAATATCGGCATAACGGGCGGAAGTAACCACCCAAATATTTTCTGCAGGACAAATATCCTCAAAACGGTCTACCGTAAGCTGAAGCAACGTACGGCCGCATCCCAACACATCAATAAACTGTTTTGGCATATCTGAAGTACTCATCGGCCAGAAACGACTTCCTACCCCACCGGCCATTATCACCAAATGATTGTTGTTCGAAACCATGTCTATTTTATTCTGTTTTTTATTTTCTGATTAGCATATATTTGCAAATATAATGAATTAATCAAATCAAAGTCAACTTATTTTGAGATTTAATTCACTTACTCTATCTTTGTAAACTCAAAAACATCATTTTATGGAAATAACCAGCGCAGAATTTGTAATCAGTAACTCAAGAGCCGACATGTGTCCGAAATCCGATTTGCCGGAATATGCTTTCATCGGACGCTCTAACGTGGGCAAATCGAGCCTCATCAACATGTTGACCAAGAACTCAAAACTGGCGATGACATCATCCACTCCGGGTAAAACGTTGCTTATCAATCACTTCCTTATCAATAAGCAGTGGCATTTGGTAGACCTTCCGGGATACGGCTATGCGCAGCGCGGAAAGAAAATGATGGAGAAGATTCAGAAACTCATCGAGTACTACGTACTTGAGAGAGAAGAGATGACGTGTCTTTTCGTATTGGTAGACAGCCGTTTGAAGCCTCAGAAAATAGACTTGGAATTTATGGAATGGCTTGGCGAAAACGGTGTTCCGTTCGGCATTATCTTTACTAAGGCCGACAAGCAGACTATTAACAAGACCAAGCAAAACGTGGAATTCTACCTTAACACGCTGAGAGAGCAGTGGGAAGAGCTTCCTCCGTATTTTGTTTCTTCATCTGAAAAAGGTACCGGACGAGATGAAATCTTAGACTACATAGACTCAATAAACAAATCGCTCAAAGCGGAGAAAGAGTAAGATTTACACACATAAAAAAACTCTAAAAAGAACGAATAAAAGAATGCGAGTAATCAATCAACTACTCGCATTCTTTCACTTAACCGTTCACATTCTTTTTTTATTTCATTGCATTCTTTTATTTACAATTCGCATATAATTTTTAACCCCATCCAGAAGGCTTCTGAAGCCGATTTTTTAGAATAAAATACAACCTAAATCGTGCTGTAGAAAACGTTACATCACTTTGTCTTAGTAAAAGCATATTACATCTTTTCATATTTGTACTAATCTATGGTCGTTTTCACCGGTTTAAGTCTTCCTACCACACCGACAACAATATTTCATTGATTATCTGATTAAAAACATATTTTCGTCTGTTTCCCTTTCAAAAACTTGTCCAATAAATCTAAATTACTACCTTTGCGATATTAAGAGATTACATTTATTAGACATTTTATTTAGCTTTTACACTAATACGAATCATATCTCTTTAGATTTGAACGTGTGCTTAAGCAGACTCCTTTAAGAGATTACTATAACTATAGGAGAAAACTTTATTCTTTTTGTAGAATCATAATTCACCATAAAGTGAAGTGTATTCTAACTATTAGCGGTTATTGCCATTTCTTTACATGGCATGATACTTAATTGTACTATATCTATTAACTTAAATCTTATTTCATTATGTTATCTACAGAACACCCCATCCAGATAAATGGTTTTACTCTGTTCCGAGATTTAAATGACACAAGAAAATATTACTATCTTCCAAAAAGTGAAGTCTTACTGTCTGAAGGCGGAAAAAAGTTTGATTTTGTAGCCTATCATGATTTCAATACAGCCGAAGGAAAGAAAAACCCCACTAGCGAAAATGAAAATTTAAAGGGAGGCTACTTGACTCTGGAAGTTGAATTAAAGAATCCCGATGATGACACTCTTAAGAATTTCAAAGAAGAGTTGATAAAGAACTATCAAAACGAAAAATTATTGCAGGAATTAAAAGAAAAAAATATTACCGACCCGAAGGAAATAGATAAATATATCACTAATCAAAAAAATCTACAGAAACCAATTGTAACCGGAGAAGATATAATTATTACGCCTGTACAATTTAATGAAGGTGAGGTAAGACTTATCATATTAGGCAATGATGGAAAAGATGATGGGCAGAATGCTAAAATTAGAGTCGTAGGATCGCATAAACCTTCATTGTATGACAAAGAGAATGCGGTTTTCTCTGTAAAATTAGGGGCTATTGAAGCTGAAATAATTCACAAACTACTAAAGAATAAACTTACAGGAGAAAACGTATCAGACGCTAAAAATAGCTCTCAGCTTGCAGTAATGTATGACCTGACGTACAAAGGTGTAGAACCTGCGCATAATGTAGAGATTACGGTTAACTTTAACGCTGTAGATGAATATAAGAACCATAAATTTAAGTTTGATAGCGAGTTTAATTTTTCTAATAAGGATAATAAAACAGACTCCGACCAAAAAGAAGATGGCGACGGATATAATATAAAAGTAATAGCCGATGCCGATGTAGACGTCATGCTCCGGGAATTGACAAATAATGGTTCTATAATTATAAAACAAACCAATTACAAAGATGGTGAAGATAGTATCTTAGGACCGAATGACCCTACAGGAATGGAGTTGGTAAAAAGACTTTTATCAGCAGAACTATTCACGCCTGTACCTATTCCTTACGAATCGTATAGCGCATTGAAAAAAGACTCAGAAAGTACAGATTCTACATCCGGTAATGAGAAGCCAGACGATGGAGAAAAGCCAGACTCTGAAGAAAGCGAATCTTCTGAAACCAAGAGTCAGGAAAGTAAAGCTCAAACCGCTTCGACGGAAAAAGCTGATCTTATTACATCAGCTAAAAATGGAATAAGCAAATTAGCAAGTCTATTTAAGAAAGAAGACGCGGATAAAAAATCTAAGAATGAATCTATAGAAAAGGAAAAGAACGAGAATGCCAAGGCTGAAAATGAAGAAGAGATAGAAAAGGAAGCTGAAAAAGACGAAGAAAACAAAAAAGATAAAGACGAAAAGCCTGATACTGAATCAAAAGAAGAGGCCAAAGAAGAGCCTAAAGAACCTACCAAGGTTGAAAGAAGAAAGGCTTCTGCAATAACCTGGAACTTGAATGCAAAACTTGCCTATGCCTTTAAAAAGCAAAAAGTTAAAGACGATAAAGAACG
This sequence comes from Bacteroides sp. CAG:530, assembly GCA_000434735.1. Classification (GTDB taxonomy): domain Bacteria; phylum Bacteroidota; class Bacteroidia; order Bacteroidales; family Bacteroidaceae; genus Phocaeicola. The sequence goes on along the minus strand of FR881190.1, from coordinate 48,776 downwards.
CACTTACACCTTCGACAAGCGTTTTGCCGTTAACCAGATTATCCACCCGTGTGGCATGGTTATGCTTGATGGCATAGACTATAACAAACAGGTTCATCTGTTAAAGTTGGGCTCAGAAGAATTCCGTCAGCACGAAGTAATGTTCCAAGCCAACGGAATAAACTTCGATAAATACCACTTAAAGTCAATCGAGGTAGATGTAAGCCATCCGGACACTTCGGGCATACAATTCTCTCTAACAAAAGATAATCCGTATTTCACGTTTAATTTCTATTCGGAGAATTATGGCGTTAAAAACGCAGTAGGCGAAAAACTGAATTATACTGTACACTTTGTCTTCGACAATTCTCATCTCATTGGTTTCAACAAAACAGACGCTATTTTTACTATACCAAACAAAGAGACTTCAGAAAAATCGGTCAGCATTTCGCATGCCGACTTCTTGAAGATTGTCAAGCCATTGCAAATACAGATAGCCGCATTAGATTTGAACATGTTTAATTCTGTCATCTTCTCGTTATACAACAAGACTGCCACCGGAGAACAAAGCCAGCGCATATATAATGAAAAGATAGAGGAAGCCATAGACCATGTTATTCTGCTAAATCCTAATGAAAATTATGATGCACAGGTTCTTTATAGCTTTAATGATCAAATCCCAGCCTCTAGCAGAAGCCTTACAATCACCACAAAAAATGTGAAAGCAGGCGAATTCCTTGTCAACGACCCACTCTATGGTTTCATAAAAATAAGCACCATAGACGAAGAAGATTCTTTTGACTTGATTCGATCTATCGATTTGAAATTCAAGTATAAAAACAATCCTCCTATTTCATTAGGTAGGCTGACAAAGAAACACCCCTATCGGTACTTGGTAGTGAATAACGACTCAGATCCTAACTCTTATGTTCAGGTAGAAGACATAAATGTTACCTTGAACAATACAGCAGACGAAAAGGATATAAATATAAATAAAAAGATGATTAAAAAAGAACGAATAGCTCTTGACGCTGCAGAATTCCTTCTCGATGTTTAACTTCTTAAATTTTACCAGTATGATTACACATTTAATTAAAGCTCCTAAGCTTACTGATACAACAGGCAACATTGATTTGGGTCACATTGAACTATTTCGCGACCATGAAGATCCGTTCAAGTTTTATTACTTGAATAATACTCCTCGTCTTCAGTTCGACCGAATAACAAAGCGTCCGGTATTTGATTATACAATATTCGCTCGTGGTATCAACACAGAAGAAGAGAGATTTCAACAAGGCCATTTTATTATGGGTGTCGATTTGCATCTGACAAAAGAAGAGTTGGAGGCCATTCGGAAAGCAGTAGACAATTTTGCCAACCCGGAACAGATACGAAAAGATAAAGAACAATACTACCCCAATTACAAGGGTAGCTGCTATGGAAAAGCTATGATTTGCCCAGTGAATTTCACAAAAGGTAATGTAATGTTTTATGTGGGAGTTTCTGCATTAGACGGCACAGCCATGTGTCAAGCCAAGCCCAATTTAAACGGCAACTGTAATGCAATCTTTTCAGCGAACTACGGTTCTTATGACTCTCAAATTCTGTATGAAAGCTTCAAACCCAGAGATAAGAAAAATGAATATGTGGCTTCAGGAGTAACCGTAAGATATGAATTGATGTATAATGCAGTTTTATCGTTCAAGGCTTCGGTAAGTATTAATCAAATGAAGATTTATAATTTACTTCAGGACTTACTACATAATAACAAAGGAACAGATGCTAAATATTATGGGCGTGTAAATGTAGAACATATAGGAACAGTCTATTCTAATGGAGTAAATCTATATGTATCACATGAATTTATAGATAACCTCACAAGAAATTCTTCTTACAACCGAGACTTTATAACAGTAAAAATAGAGAATCTGACAAATAACGAACAGAATACAAAATATGAAAACCTCGTGATAGAAGCGTTATCTAAACGTATATCAAACGAAGTATGCTCTTCAATGTTTGAAAAAGTAGAGCCATTAGACCCCAATAATGTACGAAGCCCACATGATGTAGAAAAGAACAATGACAATGATGGCAACGAGAAAAAATTAGGAAACTATGATGTGGATTACGAGCTAAAGAATAACATCACTATCTCCGATCATTCTACGTTTAATTTCTCTATCGAAAAAAATGAAAAGGTAGAACTTGAGCACAATCCTCAGTGTAACCTTAATTTCATATTAGATGGTGTAGATATAAAAGATTTGGTTACAGAATGCGATGCATCACAGCTGTATTTCCAAAAGATGACCATTCCTATCACTGTAGATGCCGCCAACTTTGAGAAGGATATTCTTCAGATAAACGTCAAGGTGAAATATCCATACGGAAAGAATCCAAGAGAAGAAACATTCACTTTCGACTCAGAGAACTCAAACTCTAAGATTTTCTATGTGGTGATGGCACGCGATGAAGCTGGTAATTTAATCGACAAATTCAACTATAGAACCAAGATTGTATATCGCGGATACGATGTTTATGGCAAGCAGGGAGACAATTATTCAGAACCGAAAGAAAGTAAGGGGTATAATGAACCTATAGTCATTACCTACGTAGATATTCGCAACCTGTGCGTAAATTGTTCAGCCGGTGATGTGGCATGGGATGAAATTAGCAAAATAGACGTTGAGTTCAAGTATAAAGATGCCCCAGAAAAGAAAGGCGGCACAAAACTTATTACGCTTACACCATCTAACATATCCGACCAATGGAACTGTTACATGTACAACGGTAACGGCATCTACACCTATCGCGTACGGTATTATTATCAAGACGGATCAGAAGAATGGACAGACGTGAAAGAAAGCACTATTACAGACTTGGCAATTAACGACAACCTGTCCGGAATGTACATAGTTAATTTTGACGTTGATTTCCAAGAGTCAATTAGCCGTGTCAGAGTAAAAGTCAGAAGTCAAGGCGAAGAAGATAACAGCGGTTGGATTAAAGAGGCAGACGAGTGGATTTGGCAAAAACGTCTGAAAGAGGACTTGCCTATAAGCTACAGCTTTATGTACGAATATTATTTGGTAAACGACAGTGAGAGAAAATCATCGGGATGGTCTAAAGAGAAAACCTGGGCGCCAAAATCTAACATACAGTATGAAAGCATCATACTTGGCATGAAAAAAATAAAAATAGAACTTGACGCTGAAGGTCTAGATTGGCAGAAATGGGATAAGGTGATTCTATTTTTCAGATATGACGATCCTACCAACAATATTCACTATACAGACGAAGACATAGATCCTATTAAACTTACAAAGAACAAAACTATAGATGAAGTTAAAATAGCGGTAAAAGACACTACTATCCGCCCTAAAGTCACTGCGCACTACATCTCTGAAGGTAGAGAATATCTAAGTGATGAGATTGATGCCCCAAAAAATTACATCATTATACCTGGTTCCATTCCACCTAAAGAAGATGTAGCAGTTAGACCATCAAAAGGTAACACATCGTCTACTTTATCATCGAATGATGAAAAGGAATATATAGCGAGTCCAGCCCCGATAAAAAAAGAAATCAATCTAACTATTAAGGGGTCGTCTATAGACTGGGAAAAGTGGTATAGGGCCTACATAGATGTAAGTTATGATGACGATGCAAACAACATTCATTATCATTATAACGAAGATTCTTCTAACCGAATTAGATTCACAGCAAAATCACACGATGATGTGACTATACCTATGAAAATCAAAGACTCTACCATACTGCCAAAAGTTAAGGTTAAATATGTAGAAAAAGGTAGTTGTGACGAATTCACAAGTGGCGAAGTAACAGTAAACTCAGACATTGTAGAATTACCAAATGATGCACCTCCACAAAGCAAATTATAAACAGCACTAATTTTAAATCATGTAAAACAGAGTGATATGAATACAAGCTTTAAAGACATACTCCAGAATTTTCTAAACGATATGGCATATTATAAATGTGTCAATCTACTGCTTGGCCAGTATTCTGACACTGAAACGATGACTGCCTACAACAAAAAAGAAAACGATGGAAAATCTGAAGCGTCTAATAATGAATGCGAGACAAAAGTTGGAGTGCCAAAGATTGTGTTTTGTAGATTGGCCAGTCCAGGCAATCCTATCGACTTTGTGTTTAGCAGAAATAAAGATGGAATAAAACTATCGTATGGTTTTAAAGTGGAGACCGATGCAAAAGACGCGTTGCCTTTGTTGATATGCGAAGCATCACTGTATTTGGAATACAAAGATGAGACGGACAAATCGCATCGTTTGTTACTTAAACACGTCCTTAACGACAGAAGAGAGCAAAATTTAATTGGTGATATTCAGATAGATCGTGCAGATATATTTTTAGCCCTGAAAGATGTCATAACCAAAGGAGGCGCTTCTATCTCTTGGACAGCCAAGATAAGTTGGCTAGATGTGAGTAGCGAAGAAATGCAAGCCAACATCAGCAACACAGAATACAAGCCCAATCCGATAACAAGCACTATCTACGGAACTATTCCTATAGCCGTAACAGAAGAAAGCACCAACTATGACACCATGTTCAAACAGGCAGAAGGCATTCTGTGCTGGGAAAAGCTGATAGGTCCTAATGATGAGTCAATCTATTTCATGGATACCATGCGCGATGATACCATTTGCTTCCTCCCACAAGAATACCGTGTAAAAGCAATGGATACAAACGCTCCTGAAATGACTACCAGTCTGGAAAGCGAAGGTGCCAACGGTGGCTTCCATGCGCTAATCAGGTTCCGCATAGGCCCGCACATCTTGCCAAGTGCCAAGCGCGAAGCTTATCAGTTTCTTCAAAACAGAAAAGGTAAGAAATACTTTAAGCTGAGATATGCCGGTTATGATTCTGCCCGCTTTGAGTGGGGAGCGGAAATGGAAGGTGGCAGCCTTTATGGTCCCGATGGTTTTAAGGCTCTGAGTTGCGATGAGAAAATAGAGGCTGCGCCAGAATCTAGCTTCTTTATCGTCATGCGCTCGCCTACTGATGGATTGATAAATCTGTTCCATGAACTGATTACCCAAAAGGGTATTGTTATAGGAAATGTGTTTTTCACGGTGCACGAAGGTCTTACAGGTGAGAATAAGCGTGAGATTGGTCCTATTCCTGTAAAACTTGACTTGCAGGAACTTACCGGTTTCCAAACACAAGTAAGCATTCTTGAAAATACCGATAAGGAAATAAAGATGCCTTTCTACCAAGCCAAGATTACAAATCAGGGTAAGTATGCTTTGGTAATAGGCGGCGTAGAAATGACTGCTAGGCATTGGAAAAAGAATGAAGTGACCGACGTGTACAGAAACTTGCGCTGCACCAACGCTTGGCCGGCTACACTTAACCCCGGAGAAAACATTATTGTTTCTTTGACGCAAGAGCAAATATCAAGCATGAAGAAGAAACAGGCGCTATTCTTTATCGACAAGGACTATTGGAACGAACTGACCTGCGAGCCTTATGATATTCGTCTGCTTGATAAAGACATTAAGTCTATAGTAAACGAGTATAATCAAGACGCGGTGTACGATTTAGACAAATGGGTGCTAAAGGTAGGAACAAACTTTGAGTGGGCAGACTTTCCTAACCTCATTGCGGTATGGGTTCATCTAAAAAACGACCTCGGAGTAGATGAGAAGGTAGCCCTGATTAAAGGCGAAGAGGCAAAGGTTATTATGACACCTAACCTAAACGCACTTATAAAAACACAAAGCGCTGAAAAGCGTGTATTCAACTACAGAGTAGCCCTAGTTACACGCGATAATGCAGATGCTTTTTCTTGGAGCGAATGGACCACTTATTCAGAGTCCGATAATTTATACCTTATAGAAGAAGACATTAAAACACTGTATAACCTTTAAACTAAGACAATATGATTACTTTACCGAGTGTTCTAATTTACAAAGACATAGAGGTCTTTCCCGACCACGAAGATTGTAATAAGTACTATTGCATAAGATCTGTTCCGCATGTAGGAATCAGTCACCAAACCAATCTTCCGATATTCCATGCTGAGTTCTGGTCGGCTGCAAAAGCTTCCGACGAAACTGCCGTATCAGGCTTTACGGGTGGTAGCGTAAACTTTGATGTGAATCTACATGTAACAGATGAAGAAAAAGAAGAAATCAAAGAACGGATAGCATCGAGTGGAATACAAAACAGCAGATATAATGCCATTATAGCTCGCATAAAAAGGAAACATAGAGCGATGAAAATGGCCAATGATAGCTCTTCGAAACATAGAGCTATGGAAATGGTCAATGATAGCTCTTCTACAGACGTGTTTAAATCTTATTTAGATTCTGAAATAAATTCTGTTATTGAACCCAATAAAGACAAATTGTATTTTGGTTCAATAATGTACACCTCGGGATGTGTAGAAGTGCTGGAACCTAAACAAGGAAGTCTGATAGAATGGCATTCGGGTGGTGGAAAGCCTGCCATGTTCGGCGATAACAATAGTGCCACAGCCATACGTCTTACTCCTATGGGAGCCGCTGTATTCTACAATGGCATCATGAACCGAAATAAGGATATAGCCATCCGGTTTGACATGAAACTGAAAATGAGAATGCCGGCAATGGATATCCGTATTTACGCAGGCTCCGTTCAGAAAAGCGTTATCGACTCTTTTGTAGATAAGGTAGATAAAAAATGCAAAGGCGACAAAATAGTCTATAAAGAGCTCACTGAATTGGTTACCGATCTTGGCTTCATGAACGTGGAAATAGAAAACCATGCCGATTTAGATGAAAATGTAGTGCAAAGTATCCGAGAATCCATGATGTCTATCTTGCAAAAGAAAATAGAAAGCATCTACGAATCCAAGATACAGTCATTGACGCCAGAAGTAAGAAAGGAAAATCTGAGTCAGGTTATCACGCAAGAAATGCAGAGCTTCACAGAAATGAATTTCTCTGAAAATAGAGATTTTGAATTCAACATATGTCCGCAGGCCAATATCTATGAATTCTTTGAAGGTGTAAGCGATGAACAGCTAAAGAGAATGGTAACTACCATAGACCTCTCTAAGCAGGTTTTCGCCTTTAACAAGATTATGGTCAATGCCAATGCGCTATGGGATGAAGAACCGTTTGTCAATAGCATTAAGGTGGAATGCGATTATCCGTCCGCTGATGCAGATAATAGAAAGCATGCATTCTTGTTTGACAAGAGCAATCCTACATGTGTTTGGAATTTCAGAAAGCCTAAGAATGATACTGGCGTAGTGAAATACACTACTTATGTATATCTTAAGGGTTGTTCAGAACCTGTGGTGTATCCCGAAAAGACTGCAGAAGGCGGTTTTATCCAAGTGAATGTGGGTAAGATAGGTATTATAGATTTAAGCTTTAAGTCTCATCCTGATATAAAGAGCCTTCCAAGCAATTTAAGCGTTACGGGCTATATGGTAGAGTTGTACTATAAGGATGCCAAAGGAAAAATGATTATGGGTCCCGTGCAGCTTACGTCTTCTAATCTGGACGAGGAATTACGATTCAAGCGCAGTTTGGAAATGATATTAGACCAACCCGTACATTATCAGGTAACATATTTCTTTAAGTACATTGATCCTATCACAATGCCCGAAAAGACTTGTATCATAGATGATGACGGAGCGTTTAATGTAACCGATTTCCCATTCAGCGGACGAAGAAGCATAAAGGTAGAACTCCCGATAAATCCGGATGAAAGCGTAAAGGAAATCAGTGGTGAGATTCATTACGGCGACTGCTTGTTCCCGTTCTCTCTATCGCAAGAAGACGAGTGGGAACCTGTAAAAGTAAACATTTGCTCACAGAGTCAAGTACCTGCAGATTATACCTATGATGTAAAACTTAAATACAATGAAAAAGGTATGCCTATGATTTCATCTACTCAATTAAAGGGCGATAAAGATTCCAACTCTATTATTCTCCCGTTAAGACGAATAGAAGTGGCAGGCATAGATTTATTGGATTTAGGAGAAAAGTACTATCGTGCCATAGTGCAAATTGAGACTTCGGAAAGCATGACAAGGCCTATGGAATTCAGGTTCTCTCCAAAGGATAAAGAGTTGGAGTCTAAATACATATATCTATTATGCCCTGACGATAGAAAGATAACGATAAAATGGGAAATGACTCTTTATGATATGAACGGTACAAAATTAGAGCCTGTCACTGGTAGCACAGAGAATAGCTTTATCATGTTAAGACCACCTAAAAACAAATAAGTATGCTGAATTTACAACCTCCGTACCTTGATGTTGGCAACATTAGGGTATATAAAGACGATAAAGACCCCAGTGTGTTTTATTATATCACACAAAAGCCACGCCTTGCCATAGGCGACAGCGGAAAACCGGCTATATCGGCGTATGCCCTGATACCGGAGTCGGGTGCCGGAAAGGAAAACGACAGTATTCTTGAAACGGCATTGACTCTTGATGTAGATTTGCACATCACCGATGAGGAGATGGGAACAGTGCGCGAAGCTATCAAAAAAGAGTTTAACGCTTCGGCCAAAACGCTTTGTCCCGCACCGCTACATAAGGGAGTGGTAAGATTCATGATGGCACAAGCCGGCGCAGAAAGCGACCCTAAAAAATGGTATGTAAGCTCTGACTTCCGACCGTCTATGCTGGGTACAAACAGAGCATCACTGGTAGTAAGAACCACAGGCGAAGACGCCAAAAGGCTGGTGGCCACTTTAAGCGGTAATGAGATAGCCGCCTTAATTTACTACGACTTGGATATACTGGGCATTACTCCGGTTTTCAAGGCCAGAATGAAGGCGGACATGTCTTTAATATATCATCATGTTCAGACAAAAAGCAGTGAACGATATCTGTTCTACAATAAAGACATTGAAAAGACAGTAGACGAATTAATCGGCACCAAAGCATTGACTATAGAGATTGAAGAAACCGATCCTGATATCAAGGCCGATGCGATGAAGGCGATGATGAACGAGCTGAAAGCAGAAGTCACCAAGCGTTTCTTCGAAGAAAAGCAAGCCCTGATAGAGGAAAAATCAAACAAAAATCCTTTAGTAGAAGGCATAGTCGATCTTACGCAAGGCATCATCGGAAGCGTTATTCCAAATAAGACCTATACAAAGAAAGAGTGTAATCAGGAACTGCTGCAAACCTATGATATAAATCTGAACCAAAGAAACGCCAAGACCATTCCCGTTAGTCCGCAGGGACAAATAAAGGAAATGATTGACAGTGCCAACATTCAGCTTAAAGACTTCCTTTCATGGATAACTCTTGACGCTCTTGAGGTGAAGGGACAAAAGGTAACCATCAAGTTATCGGACGATACTTTCGATGGCAACTTCATCAAGTCGGTAGTTACTCACTGTCAGGTAGTAGACGTGGAAACCGGATTACCGGTAAATGATGTAGAAACGCTTGCATTTAACTGTGGAGCAGAAGAAAAGGTATTATCAAAGAACTTTACTTATACGCGCCATCGCACCAAGAACTACAAGTATCTGTATTGGTCTCAAATCTATCTGGATTCTACTCCTGGTTTCTTGCCCAGCATGCTGAAGACAAAGGTTTGCGAAACAAACAGCAATTACATTACCATTAACCCTTCTGACTACTACAGAAGCTATGATCTGGTAATCATGCTTGACGATTTGTCTGTGCTTGAACATACCTCTATGGTTATTGTTAAGCTGGATGTAAAGAGTCCTAATTATGATAACCAGATTATCATGAGCAAGGAGCTGATTTTTGACGGAAAGAACTCAGAGAACAAGAGGGTTTCCATCATAGCCGACCGCGAGCTGAAATTAGATTACATACTGCAGTATACTTATGTAATACCTAACGCTAAAGACATCACGCTTCACGCAGAAAAAGATTCCACACACTCTTCAGTTATTGTGCCAAACCCATTTGAAAACAAATGGCAGGTAGATATAGAATGTATGGCCAACTGGGATGTGATAAGTAAGGTTTTCATTGAAACACGTGTATTAGACACCATACAAGAAGACCCGATAGTCAACCAATTCACTTTCAATGCGGATAAAGCAGAAGATACCCTGAAGGTTTCTTGCAGTCTGGATACTCCGAAAAACAAGTTTGAATATTACTATCGTGTTTACAACAAGGATGGGTCAATGGCGGAAGGCGGATGGATTCCGTTTAACAATGAGGGCTTTTTATACATTGATGCCGACAGCTTGAAACCTGAGCGTACGATCCGCTTCAGACTGAAGAATCCTGACGACTTCAAGAAGCTGAGTCTTAGAGAACTAAAAATTACTTTCACTCCAGCTACTTCTACAACACCGATAGAAGAGCTAATACTAAGCGGCGATGAAGAAGCCAGTATCTCATATCCGTGGAAAAAGGGTGACAGTAAAATCTATTCATACAAGTTTGTAGCAAAAGGAAAAGAGTACAGATACAGAAGCAAGAAGCTAAACAGCTCGACCGATGAAGTGCTATTGGAATTTGTAGAAGAATAGCTTATTTAATTAATCAGAAATGGAGGTAAGAAATGCTGGATTTATCAAAAGCATACGGAATTTATGAAGGCGTGGTCTTCTATGGCGACCATCAGAATGAAAATGTCATTTATTATTTCCCAAATGAAATAAAGATGGCAAAGAGAACAGGCGACAACAATAAGTACGAATTAGGACTTCAACTATTTTACGAAAACAAGATGGTGGATGCGTCTTCCAGCTCAAGTCTGGATGATACAGCAGGTTCTTACCTCCGTTTAAGCTCTATATGTGAAATAACGCCCGCCCGACTGGAAAAGGCCTTTAGCACACTAAGAAGCAACATTAAGTCTATATCATCTGAGGTACGGCTCACTACCCCACAATGGATAGACGGCAAGGTATATCTTATTACGTTAGGCGAATCGTCGGGAGATGATGCAGACACCAGCGATATGGTAAGAACCATTATCAGTTCACAACGGCCATCTTTTACCAGTGACCTTAAAGCTGTTTTCAATGTGGAATACGATAAATACGGAACCGAATTAATCTATTCTACCATGAAAAGCGGTCAAGGCGGACAAATGGCAGTGGTATACGACCTGCAGTTTGCAGCCCTTCAGCCTACATTCGATCTAAAAATGACCGCCTACTTAGAACGATGCAAGAAAACCATCAGTACAAATATAGATGCCGATATAGAAATTCCTATTAAAAGTATGCACTTGGGGCTGCACACACAGCTAGAATGGCTCACGCAAAAGCTGATGGAAAACGGAGACATCAAAATAGAATGCGCCAACTTAGGCACTACTGAAGAAGAGAAGAAGGCGATAGATGATATTATCAAAGATTTCCAAGACAAGGTACTCAAAGAATTCTTTGTACCTACAACCGCCATTGCGGTAAAGCCCGATTCGCTGGATATTCTATCTAAAGTGTGTCCGGTAAAAATAGGACTAAAGTATAAGTACACTAACAGAAGTGTTGAAAACGAACGTTCGCTGCATATAGATTACTCTACGCGTACGGCAGTGATAAGCCATCATACTCCACAGGGCATTTTATTTGACGAGAATAATGTAATAGGCGACAACCTTAATGACTACACGCAAAAAGTGGTTTTAGGTACACAATGGAAAAGAAAAAACATAGAAGTCAAATTTAATTATGACTTCCACAAGAACGAGAGCAACCTGGTATGTGCTGAGTGTTTGCTGTGGAAGCAAAAAGACGGATTGAAAACCGACATTACAGAACCAGGAATAGCCATTCCAGACAATTGCAGTCCTTTAGCCAATTTCGTATACACCGTAAAAGAGCACAGCGACGTTCATACGGTTTCATGGTCTAACGAAGAAGAAAACGACGATGCCGACGGTTACTATTATCAATTAAGGCTTCAGTACGCCGACAATGGCAACAACAGTGTATCTCCGAGAGAGATAATAACCAAGCCAATACTTTCAAGAACCAGCATTCTTAATATATTTCCGGAAATTTACACTTTCTACAGGCGTATACTGGTAATGAGCGGTACGATAGACTTCAACGTATTCAGTAAAGTGGAAGTGGTGTTTGATATACTCGACACTGATGATGTAGTGTTGGCTAACAGACATATACTTTTAACCGAAGAAACAGATCAAGACAGTCTTGAAATACGTAGCAAGGATGAAAGGGAACTGAAAGTCATGGCATCAAAGGTATTCTATTTCAAAGACAAAAACAGAGCCGTCTTGAAATATCATCCTTACAGATTAATTGACTGTGGAGTGATTGTAGACGATCCGCTACTAACTAAACAAGTCTTTCTGGATGTGCTAGGTACAACAGAAGGAGTAAGAAGAATAAGGTTATCTTATACTATATGTTCCGCAGTATCACAAGAGTATAGAAAAGTAATAGTACTGAAGAATATAGAAGAACAAGAAATCAATATTGAGGCGTACAGTAATGACGATACCATATCGTACGAAGTGATAAAGACTTATAAAAATGAGAATGGCAAACTTATAAATAGCACTATCGCATCCGAAAATATCCGATTCGATGACTTGTACGATATAACTATAGACTTGGACAACGATTTACAGTAGCCTCTTACGCTATCAGTCTCTAAACAAAAAAAGCATCCCGTTTTATCACCTTCTCCTTAAAAAGAAGAGAAATGAAACCGGATGCTTTTATTTTACACTACCTATCTAATCGAGATTAGGCAGATATGCCCAATGCTTACTCTTGCTTTTCGAGTTCAAAACCAAGATCAAGACCATCGTACTCTTTCAGTAGCGCGTTAGCTGCCGTTACGTACAAAACTGCACGAACACAAACTATATACTTACTCATTTAAAAAACAATCTCTCCTATTATATTTACCGAATATTTACCCGCTGCATCAGTCCAATACGAAACATTTCTAGTCTGTGCCAAACGGATGGCATAATCCGCATTGTATTTCATGGCATCCGTACCTTTTTCAGGAATCCAAAGCCCTACCTTAAGCTTTCCGCTTACGCCAGCCGCTACGCTACCTTTCAAACTATACTTGGCAGCCACATCGGGCTCTTGTTCTGTTGTCGGAATCCAATTTTTTGGGTCAACATCCAGTTTAAACTCCTTCACCACTTGGTTTTCTTCCGAAATCAATACTAAATAAACGTCTTTAGGATTAATTACCGTAGCAAAACCCGTATTAGTAATCGTCAAGTCGTATGCCAAGTTTCCACCGTCTGCCTTAACCGTAGATTCCGGATGCAAATTCAGACGATAACCAAGATGATCGCGCACGAAATCATAGAACGAACGCACCACATCGTTTCCTTCAGCATCCTTAAAATAACTTGCGTCGAAAAGAATCTTATTCTCGTCCAGCAAAGAAGGGTAAACCTTTACTCGCTTCCAGCTCATGATATTCAAATCGAAATTCTGGCTGATATCGAACGCTGAATAGCGGTGTTCACGCAATATCTTCAAAGACTTTATTGGCGTAATCAAGAAAGGAAGTCCCCATTCTGTATCTTCATTGTAAGGTATTTCTCCACTTACATAATAATTATAGCGTTTCACCTCATCAGCCACCATCGTGTAATCTTCCGTATTGGGGACAAAATCATTTCCAGGAGCATGTGAATGCTCTCCAGCCGTAAAGTAATCGTTGGCAAATCCGATGCGAGCACGATAGCTTTCGTTATTCAATGTCAAAGCCCTTTTCTGTGCTGGATATCTCAACTCCACACAATAAGGTGCAGGCAATGCCTGAAGCAACGCATTCACCACAGAGTTCTTCGCTACTTGGTCATTGGACAACGGTGAGTTATGCCACTCGCCCCATGCTCCTATAAAGCCCACTTGAACAGTTGCAATTTGTCCGATATACTCGTTTATCAACGGAGTCAACTGGTTTATATGCCGCAATATCCATTGTTTTGATTCTCCGGCTGAGGTGTTCAATCCTCCGTGATTGTATGCAAAACGAAGAATTGCCTTATAACCTTGTTTCTTCAACAATTCGAATATCTTTCGCACATTGCCCAAAGCCTCATCGTCTAAATCTTTATCAACCCACTTTGTCAGGTAAATATATTGCTGAACAAGCGTTATACCATCATTCTTGGCATCAACTAGTTCCAGTTTCTTCTCATATAAATTGTCTTCATAAACTTCATAATCGTTATACGGACTTTTCAGGTTATCACAAAGTAAATCTGATTCCACATGAAATCCTCTATCCGGATTTCTTAAGGCTTCTATAGGAACTATACTTCCTATCACTTCTGGATTATCATGGTCTTCGGATTTCTCGCTTTCACCATATCGTCCTGCATACACGTCTACCGTATTAGAACAGAAGCTGAACATAAGACCTAACATCAGCGTAGCACATAAGGTAATTGATTTCTTTATCGTAAACATTGCTATTTTTTTATTTATCGTGGTTTTTAAAACTATTTTTCATCATAAACAAAGCGTGCCGGCGCACCTGTTGTCCATGGCCACCAAAGAGTTGCTCCATTGTCGTGAAGAGCACAACAGTGGTCGTTGTTGTCGCTTACCAACAGATAACAATACTGAGTACTGTGGTTACTTATAGACTCTCCCATCCATTGTCCGGAAGCACAAAGGTTCAATCCCCATTCGTCTAAATGTTCTTTACCTTTTACAGACTCGTAATATTCTGGATCTTTCAGCACGTTCCATTGACCATCGGCAGTTGCTGCCTCGGCAAACAAGTTTTTATATTCTTGTGAGGTTGGCAAATGCCAACCAGCAGGAGCTATCTTATTACGAATATCGTAATGATAATATACGCCATAAGCATTTACTTTCCCCTCACCAAAAGAAACTGGAGTTTTCTTGAAATAATTCGCTTCAATATCAGTTCCATCTGGATACTTTGTAGTACGAAGATTATCAGCCAGCCATATTTGCGAAGTGCCATCACTGTATTTAATCCTAGTTACACGGTAAGTAATCTTTTCGTCTCCGCGTATATCAACAAAACGCATCATCTCCGTCATGTTCAGATTTCCCGAAGAACGTGAAATCAACTGACCATTACTTGTCCTAACGTTCCAATAAACCGTATTTGCACTCCAACGCTTGATAGGAAGCTGATCAAGCAATGATTGAAGTGTTTCAAACGTCAAAGTAAAATTACCACTTGCATTGCCTACACTCTGCTCTGCCACTGTTTGCTTCATTTCTGGATCTAATGACAAACAAATCGCATAAGACTCAGTATCAGATTGTCCCTCTGTATTCCATTCAAACCTTACCGTAGCATCTGGATTATTCTCAGCCAAGACTATTTGAGTCAAATCTTCGGGTTGCAACAATTTGGTTGACATTCGTTTTATACGGATAGTTCGGACATCGGATGCGGCAGCCGATGTATTACCGACTTCCTTTACCGTCCAATAAAGTACTGCTTCTTGCCCGGACTTAACGCCCAACTGCGAAAAATATTGATCGGCAGCAAAGGATGACAAGGAAAACGACGTAGCTTTTCCACCATCTATTTCTACCGGACTAGTGAAATCTTTTGTCACATCAAGAATCAGCTTTGCACCCTTATCCAAAGACTTGTCCCACGAAAAACTATATTCATCAACCGACAAGTCGTTCAAGTCAATCTTCGTATCGTTTTGAGGAGCGACCAAATATATATCCGACATCGGAATAATCAAGTTATACTTGTCGTCCTTGCAAGATGCAAGCAACAAGATTCCAAACAAAATATAGATTGTATGTTTCATAACAATATTTTTTAATAACCTGGATTTTGAATAATCAGCCCCTGCCCCTCAGTTATAATGTGAGTTGGCAATGGGAATTTTTCATATTTATACTTTCCATCTATCATCGTTTCAATTTTACCAGTAGGCTGTCCGGCAAAACGAGCTTTTTCAAGAGCTTTTTCTATAAACTTTCCATGGCGTATCAAATCTTGTCTACGTACACCCTCGAAATAAAACTCATGCCCTCTTTCTTCCAATAGTTTATCAAGAAAGTCTTCAACCGATAAGAAATCACTCAACTTATAAGCTCGCAACCCACCATGTTTAACTCGTACTTGGTTCAGCAAGTCTACTGCTTCCTGTGTAACTCTATTCCCATTACGCACAATGGCCTCTGAAAGCAAAGTCAAAACATCGGCATAACGATAGATTGGCATGTCTATTTCACACTTCTCACCTACCACGCCTTCTATCTTATACTTCACAGGGATTGCTCCATAGAAAAGTGTACCCACTGTACCCCCATCACGATCAAGTGCTCTACTGTGATGTACCCCTTCCGTTCCAGTATATTCTCCTATGATACGTTGACGGCGTTTATCCGCTGGATCATACGATTCGTATGCCGGCCACGAGATTTTATATCCACCCCACGCCGTTGCTGAGATACCCGCCGGTACCGGATAATCGGAAGTCAACACATGAGCAAACCATTTCTGTTCCAGAACTCCAGCCTCAGCAATACAAGAAAAAATCACCTCAGAATTCTTCTCGCCTGCCAAAGAAAACAAAGAATTATAATCGTCTACCAACTTATATCCGTAATCCGACTTGGTAAGTTCGCGACCCATCTTCTCTGCTTCATTCCATTGTTTAGTCATCATATAGAACTTTAGCAATAACGTATTTGCTAATCCTTTAGTAAAGCGCCCATAATTCGCATCATCGTATTTATACGGCAACACCTCTGCAGCCTCTTTCAAATTCGTCACAATATATTCACGCATCGCTTCCTCAGACAAGCGCGGAAGTACAATTTCCTGTTCCGGTTTCTGCAAAGTTTCTAAATCGGCAATAGGAATAGGACCATACATATCATACATCAGAAAAGCCAAGAACCCACGTCCACATTTTAACTCAGCCTCGTAACGTTGTTTCAAAGCCTCGTCCATATCCACATCCTTTATTCTATCTAAAGTCAATGTCATAGATGACAAATATTGCGAATAATCATACACACGACGCCAATCGCCATCTATATGCCAATCATTCGCTTCATACGAATTATATACAGTAGTCCATCCCCAAGTATTTTCTACATAATCTGTTACCATTTCCGATGTAATGATATACCCGGCCGCTACTTCAAAGATTCCCCCAGGAGAAAACACATAATAAGCGCTCGAATTGACCAAAGCGTTCACATCTTCCGCATTCTTAGGAAACACGCCCGGATTTATTTTATTGTAGACTTCTTGCTCTAACGTACAAGACGACATTATCAAGAACAAGAAAGCCGCTATACTATAAATTATCTTCTTCATACTAGTTCTTTTAAAAAGAGGCTGACACGCCAAAGTTAAATGATGTCACATTAGGATAAGCAAATGTGCCGTTGTCGGTTTCTGGGTCAAGCCCTGTCCAATTTGTAATTATAAACGGGTTGCTTACGTCTACATACACACGCAGATTCTTCAATACCTTTGGATTAATGGGAATCTTATACCCCAAAGTTATGTTTCCACAACGTATGTAATAAATAGACTTCACATAATAATTACCCCAACCGCTTCCTCCACGCACATATGTAGGATCCGTAGCTGTAAGGTTATTACTGCTAAAAGAGTTAAGTGAATAGGTAGAAACATTAATGCCATTATCCATACGCGTCCATCCTTCATAATAGCTAGCTCCACGTTTACGTCCGGCTTCGCCATAGAAGTAGATATTCAAATCGAAATTTTTATAACGGAAAGCATTATTTAATCCGTAAATTACCTTAGGGTCACCATTTCCAATATATACCATATCCTCATCACCCAACACGCCGTCTTCATTCTGATCTTTCAATTTCATCATACCAGGAACCAAATCTTTTTGCGCATTAGGGACTTTCTCTCCGGGTTGCAAAATTCCTATAGCTTCGTATGTCCACCAAGCACGTATCGGGTCGTCAGCCTTCTCATATGCCCTCGGCTTCCAATTGGCATCACGCGTCCGCCAACGATCATCATAGTGCGAAAGAGTAAAAGTTGTATTCCAATCAAAATTCTTTGTGACAAAGTTTACAGTATTCAATGTCAGTTCCACGCCTTTACTTTGAGTAGAGCCTACATTTGCAGCAATCCGGTTTACTTCGTTATAAAAAGGCAATGACTTATTACTAACCAACAAATCGGTTATTTTACGTTTGAAATATTCTACCGTCAACTTAAAACGGTTGTTAATGATGCCGAAATCTAATCCGACGTTAAATTCGGAAGTGGTTTCCCAAGTCAATTGTCTGTTTCCCAAATCTGATGCATATACACCTAAAGACTCTGCGCCGCCTATGATAGAATTCTTTCCAACTTCATAGTAGTCATAGATACGATATCCTACATTGGAATTTCCTGTCTGTCCGTAAGAAGTTCTTAGCTTCAGCATAGAAAGCCAGTTAGAACAATTCTTCATGAACTTTTCTTCGCTTATCATCCATCCAGCTGATACCGACGGAAAGTATCCCCAACGATTTTCGGGAGCAAAATTAGAAGCAGCATCAGCACGCAACGTAGCTTCAAGCAAATACTTGCCACCAAACGAATAATTAGCACGAGCAAATAGAGAAGCTATACTATTGATTGAAGCCCATGACCCCACTGACGGTTTCTTATAATTTCCTGACCCTATATTGTTATATCCGAAACCATCTACCAAAAAGTCAGAATTACCGGCATTGAAGCCTTCCGTTTTAAATTTCTGAAAAGAATAACCACCCAAAAATTTCAACTGATGTCCATTCCAAGCCTTAGAATATTGAGCAGTGAGCTCCATAAGATAAGTAGTATTCATTTCTTGCGATATATCTGCTTTCCCGTTATAATTCTTTCCTTGTAAGGTAGTCTTTGGCCAATAAGAGGAACGTTTCTGCGATGAACGATCGGCCCCCAATTGATACTTTACTTCTAAATCTTTAATCGGCTTTACGGTTACAAATGCCGCTCCAATTAGGCGATCTTTCTCTGTCTTGTCTTTTATCTCCAGCAAACTCACTGGATTTGCAACAAACGGACGTTTAGGGTCAATAAAGTAATTTCCTCCTGAATCGTAAATAGGGATAGTAGGATTCGACTGTATGGCACCAGTCAATATACCAGAATATTCATTTTGTTTATCTCCCAAAGGCACATTGTCGTAGTTGTTTCGCGAATAAGTAGCCGTAATTCCGAATGACACATATTTACTTATTTCCTGATCCAAATTCAGACGAACAGATAGACGATCTGTACCGTTATTCTTCACAATACCTTCTTGACTCATATAATTCACAGATGCAAGATATCGTGTTTTCTCAGTTCCTCCGTTTACTGACAAGTTATGTTGTTGCATGTAACCGTTTCGCATCACGGCATCCAACCAATCAGTACCACTTGCATTCAGTATTTGATCGTTGTTAAAGGTTGGCTTGTACAGCGTAGGACTATCTGATTTGCCTACATATCCTTCATATATTCCCAGTCCATTCATTTTCATCCACTCTTCATATTGCTGCTTGTTATACATATCCATATACATGCGTGTATCAAGCATCTTGTAGTTTGAGCGGGCTATCTGTACGGATCCAACCCCAGAATATGTAACTCTTGGCTTTTGATTCTTACCTCGTTTAGTAGTAATAAGAACAACTCCGTGACCGGCACGTGCACCATAAATGGCAGTAGAAGCAGCGTCTTTGAGAACAGAAATAGATTCTATGTCATCTGGATTTAAAGATTCCAATACATTATCTATGTTTCCAGCCTCATAAAAATTATTTCCCGAAGTCAAACTTCCAGATGACGATACAGGAAATCCGTCTATCACAAACAAAGGTTCATTCCCAGCTCCTGTAGAAGCTTCACCACGGATACGAAATTTAGCTTCACCGCCAGGCTGTGCAGAAATAGTATTTACGCGAAAACCAGCTGCCTTTCCTGCCAATGCGCGTGAAACATTAGAAACGGTATTCATTTCCACATCACCCATGTTTACCATAGAAACAGCTCCTGTTAAGGTTTTCTTGTTTTGAGTACCATAGCCTACTACTACCACTTCATCCAATACTTTAGCATCTTCTTCCAAGGTTACAAAAGGATTGTTCTCTACCTTGTCCAACCTCAAATTTAAATTTTTGTATCCGATGTAAGAAATATCAAGCGAGGAGCCTTCAGGAACTCCTTCGAGCGAATAGTTCCCATCTATGTCGGTTATCGTACCAATAGACATTCCATTTACTTTCACACTAGCCCCAATAATAGGATCACCATTGGCATCCACAACTTTTCCTTTCACTGTTTTCTTTTTTCCACTTGGATTCTTGGACTGAGTCTGAGCCGACTTCAAGTAGATCTTCTGTTTGCCTATTTCATAAACGATGCCGGTGCCTGCAAACAACCGAGTCAATACGACATTTAGTTCTTCCTTATTGGCATTCACACTCACTATCCGCTTGGGATTCACTGTTGGCTGACTGTAAGCTACAGTCAAGCCCGTCTGACGAGTTATCTCGCCAAACACTTTCTCTAGTTTCACCTTTTGAAAGTGTATCGTGACCTTCTGCGCATAAGCCGACAAACCCGACATAGCGCAAAAGCACAATGTAAATAGAAACCTGTGTTTCATAGAATAAAAGAATTTGTTAATACTAAAAAATCTGTCTTTATACTCAATAGACACACAAGTACAGAAAATGGATGAGAGGAAATATTAATTTATTTCGATTTTTAGCTTAACATATATAAGAAGTCCAATCAGTGCAACAAATAATCTGGATTATAATCCACTTTCACTGTACGTTCCAACTCATCATAATAGAATGTAAGTGGAGCTATTTTCTCTAAGTCCTTAAGCACTTTCTCTAGAATAGTCTGCCCAGAAACCAATGTGATTAGCAAATCGGACGGAACATCATCAGCCACGATAAATTCCACGTTATACCACCGCTGGAGTTTAGTTACCACATCGGCCAAACAGGCATTCTTAAACGTAATAACATTCTGCTTCCATGTAGAAGCCAACGCTACATCTGGATAACCAGCCACAGTGCAACGACGACTAACCTTATCATATACGGCACGCTGAGCAGGCTTCACTGGCAAACGGCCTTCTGGAAGAAGCATGTTTATCTTTCCTTCATCCAGACAGACTACTATGCTTTTATCTTCAGGATAAGCTTGCACATTGAAACTCGTTCCAACAACTTGCACCGAAAGACCATCAAGCCGCACCACGAACGGCCAATGTGTGTTCTTTGCAACTATGAAATAAGCTTCACCTTGCAATTCCACATTACGGCTACCTAATCCGAAACGTTTTGGATAACGCAAGTGAGAATCAGAGTTAACGTAAGCCTTAGTCCCATCTTGGAACATCAATTGCAAGCGCTCACCCTTAGGCACATAAATATCCTCAAATCCAGCATTACCAAACAAGTCAACACGAGAGTCTAGCTGAAAGTAAAGCCCCAGCAACAATACCAAAGGAAGCAACACGGCTGCCACACGAAATGCTATCTGCCTCATATGCACCTTGCGGATTCTACGACTGATTTCCGCCCACATCTCGTCCGATGGCACACGATGAGCAACAAACAACTCTGCATCGTCTTCAGATACAGCAGCTGCATCCTTGTCGAAAGAGGATGACAAATAAGCAATTCCATCATCAGTTGCAAACCAACGAGCCACTATCCTACCTTCTTCAGGAGTAGCCATCCCCGCTAAAACATCTGATATTTGTTTATCTGTAGGTTTTTCCATATTCACACATTCTATTTATTGACACTTCAGCAAGAAAATAAGATTATAATTACAACAATAATTAACTTTTTGACCAACTGTCTGCGGATAGCTTTCAGTGCCTCGGCATAATGCGTCTTAATGGTGTTTACAGAAAGGTGCATCCGTTCAGCAATCTCTTTCGTAGACAATTCTTCTTCTACTTTCAGTTTGCATATGGCTTTTTTCTGTGGTGGTAGCTTATCCACCATTTCGTAGAACAATTCCATTTGCTCGCGTTTTTCTAGTTTTTCCACTAAATCATCTTCATATTCAGGTGTACGTTGTGCTATTTCGTATTGTTTTTCAATGGCTGAATTTTCATTACGTATCACATTCAATACATGATTCTTCACCATGGTAAACAAAAAGTTACGTAAACTGATGCCAATATTGAGTCGTTCACGATACTCCCATAACTTAACAAATACTTCCTGTACAGCATCCTCCGCTCGGTCTTTATCCATCAAATAACGATATGCCAATACATAAAGCAACCTGTGGTATTTTTCATACACAAGTTTAAATGCTTGCTCATTACCTTGTTCCACCAAGATAAAAAGCTGTTCGTCTTCAACCTCCGTAAGGTCTTGTTTATACATAGGCATGCAATACGTATTTTTACGAATACAAATATAACTATTTTCATAAATCGCATACATAAAAAAAGCATCCCGTTTTATCACCTCCTCCTTAAAAAGAAGAAAAATAAAACCGGATGCTTTTATTTTATCTAATCGAGATTAGGCAGATATGCCCAATGCTTACTCTTGCTTTTCGAGTTCAAAACCAAGATCAAGACCATCGTACTCTTTCAGTAGCGCGTTAGCTGCTGTTACCGCCGAGTTGCTCGAAGTCTTGCCCAGTGCGCCAGAGAATGTCTTAACAAGCGACATCATCTTGTCTGCCTTGAACAACAGGCTCATCTTGTTTGGCGACAAAACAGACTGTGACACTGTAGCGTTGAACTTGAATCCCATACGGGTAGTCATCAAAATCTGCTTTTTGTCGGCATCGTAAGAATAAGTGCCTGCAGTGGTTCTGCCCTTTACGGTAGAAGTATAAGTACTGTCTGAGTTAAATACGAAAGTAGCACCGTCAGTGAATCCCACCTTCTTCATAATCTCGCTCACCTTCTCTTCTACCCTAGCCGAAGCTACTTCACCGCCGGCCTTAGCCAACAGATTATCGCTTTCGAACTTACAGTCGGGACCTGTATATTTCCATGTTCCGACCAGAGTTGCAGTGGTAGTAGCAGAACTGTTTCCAACAACAGCGTTAGCTACACCCGAAAGAATTGACTTCCAACTTTTCTGAGCATAAGTCTGTCCCCCCATCAGGAAACAGAAGCATAATGCTAATCCCAACTTTAACAAATTGTTAGTTCTCATTATTTTAAATATCTCCTTTGTATTTATATAGCCTGAAAAAATCAGCAAGCCTTAAAGCTCATGTCGAGGCCCTTAACAGAATGAGTGAGCGCACCTACAGAGATGTAGTCTACTCCACACTCAGCATAGTCGCGCAGTGTATCGAATGTGATACCGCCCGATGATTCAAGCTCTACACGTCCGCCTACCAACTCTACAGCCTTACGGGTATTTTCAGGAGTAAAGTTATCGAGCATGATACGGTCTACACCACCAAGGTCGAGCACCTTCTGCAACTCGTCGAAGTTTCTCACTTCAATTTCAATCTTCAAATCCTTACCCTTAGCTTTGCAATATTCGCGAGCGCGGGTAATAGCCTTATCTATACCTCCTGCAAAGTCTACATGATTATCCTTCAACAGAATCATATCAAACAGACCGATACGATGGTTAACGCCACCGCCAATCTTAACAGCCATCTTTTCAAGAATACGCATACCCGGAGTAGTTTTACGAGTATCGAGCACACGAGTCTTAGTACCTTCAAGACGCTCCACATAGCGATGAGTCATAGTAGCTATACCGCTCATACGCTGCATAATGTTCAGCATCAAGCGTTCTGTTTGCAGCAACGACTGAATCTTACCTTCTACCACCATAGCCACGTCGCCCGGTTTAACGTGCGCTCCGTCGTTAATGAACACCTCTACTTTCATGGTAGGGTCAAAACGATGGAATACCTCTTTAGCTACTTCTATACCAGCCAGAATACCTTCTTCCTTGATGAGCAATTTAGACTTACCCATGGCGTCGGCTGGGATACAAGATAATGTGGTGTGGTCACCGTCGCCTATATCTTCAGCAAAAGACAAGTCAATCAAACGGTCTATCAAATCTTTAACTACTTTTTCGTCCATATCCTTATTATTTAAATTGTCACTTTTCGGCAAAGGTAATTATAATTCATATCTTTGCAAAAAAGAATCGCCGAAAGGAAACAAAACTATATCAAAGCAGAATGAAATTTGTATTATTGGTAGTTGGCAAGACAGTAGAGAAGCACTACATCACTGCCATAAATGATTATGTAGAGCGCACCAAGCACTACACATCGTTCGACATGGAGGTAATTCCCGAACTCAAGAACACCAAGAGTCTCAGTATGGAACAGCAAAAAGAGAAGGAAGGAGAACTAACCCTTAAGGCTCTCCAGCCTGGCGATGTACCCGTACTGCTCGACGAGCACGGCAAGGAGTTCCGCTCTATAGAGTTCGCTACGTGGATAGAGAAGAAGATGCACACGGTAAACAAACGTTTGGTTTTCATCATCGGAGGTCCTTACGGTTTCTCGCCCGATATATATGCCGCCGCTCAGGAGAAAATATCGCTCTCTAAAATGACTTTCTCGCATCAGATGATACGTCTCATCTTCGTAGAGCAGCTATACCGTGCCTTTACCATTCTGAACAACGGTCCTTATCATCATGAATAAGTCTGAATGGGGGGGGTAAAGAAACATTGCGATGTGCAGGATAAAAGAATGCGATGTGCAGCACTGCAATATGCGAATGGACAAGCGAAAGAATGCGATGGTTTGAATGAAACATTGCATTCTTTTCCCAATGTTTTTAGAGTCTCATTTATATATGTAAAAGATACTATTTCTCATACAGCTTATGAAAAAAGCATTCCGCAAATAGCCGATATAGCGATATATGTATTTTTATTCATATATAAAGACCGTTTGAATATATATAAAGACTGTTTAAATGACAAATATAAAAAAATAGGTGTAAAGCCCCAAAATCGGGAACCTTACACCTATTTTATATTATAGTATGATAAGTCGTAATTACAACGGCTTATACTCTACAAAAGCCTCCATAGCTTCATAGCAAGCCAAGCCCAATCTATCATACAAATCTGCAGTAGCATGGTTGCGGTCTTCACTGCGCTGCCAGAACAGACGTTCATCGTTGCCAAGGAACGGAGCACTCTCCATCTGCGACTGATGTTTCAAAATTGAGTTTCTCTTAGCTCTAAGCTCTTCCGGACTAAACGGAACAGCCATCTCGATGTTCTCAATTTCCCATTCAGCCCAAGCACCTCTGTACATCCATATACGGCAATCGTTCAGCCACTCGGCACCGGCATTCTTCTCTTCGTCGATAGCAGCCAGCACAGCGTCGGTACATACACGGTGAGTACCGTGTGGGTCGGCCAAGTCGCCAGCAACATAAATCTGATGCGGCTTAACCTCGCGCAGCAAGTCTAACACAATGTTTACGTCGACCTCGCTGATAGGATTCTTTTCTATACGGCCTGTTTCATAAAACGGCAAATCAAGGAAATGAACATGATCAAGCGGAATGCGGTTATATGTACAAGCTGTACGAGCCTCGCCACGACGTATCAAACCCTTGATGGTAAGAATATCGCGAGTATCCATATCACCTTCTTTCTTGTTTTTCAAGAAGCCCTTGATTTCGGCGTATTTAGAATGAATAGTCTCATTGCTGTCGTTATCGAACAACTGATTGAAACCATTGATGAAGTGCATAAAGCGTACTACTTCTTCATCGCCTACAGCGATATTGCCCGATGTTTCATAGCAAACATGCACATCGTGACCCTGCTGAACTAAACGACGAATAGTACCGCCCATAGAAATGACATCATCATCGGGGTGCGGAGAGAATACCACTATACGTTTAGGGAACGGCTTAGCGCGCTCAGGACGATAAGTATCGTCGGCATTAGGCTTACCGCCCGGCCATCCGGTAATAGTATGCTGCAGATCGTTGAAAATCTTGATATTTACATTATACGCCGAACCGTAAAGAGCAAGCAGTTCGCTCAATCCGTTTTCGTTATAATCCTTATTGGTCAACTTAAGAATAGGCTTCTTAGTTTGCAAGCACAGCCATACTATGGCACTGCGTATCAGCTTGTCTGTCCACTCGCAACTAGTTACGAGCCACGGGCGCTGTATGCGTGTAAGATGCGATGCTGCCGGTAGGTCAATACATACCGTTGCATTACGGTGAAGCTGAAGATAAGATGCAGGAACCGCATCAGAAATCTTTTCTTCTACCGCCTTCTGTATAATATCGGCCTTTTCGTCTCCCCAAGCCAACAAATAGATTTTGCGGGCAGCCAATATGGTGCCTACACCCATCGTAATAGAACAAGGAGGCAATTTATCCAGACCCAAGTTATGCGAAGCCTCGGCACGCGAAGTTGTGTCTACCAAAATCAATCGTGTGGTAGAAGCTGCGGTAGATCCCGGCTCGTTCATTGCTATATTACCTTCACGACCGATTCCCATCAACGCAATATCCAATCCACCGTAAGTACTGATTCGCTGTTCGTACAGTGAGCAATACTCAGTTAAGTTTTCCTGCGGAACAGAGCCATCGAGCGTAAACACGTTCTGCGGATCGATGTCTACCTGCTTAATGAACAATTCGGAAAGCTGAGAAATGCTGCTGTTAGTCGTTTCCGTTATCGGATAGAACTCATACAGATTGAATAATACCACATTGCGGAAGCTTACGCCATCTTCTTTATAACGGCGCACCAGTTCAGCATAAAGCGGACGAAGTGAAATCCCTATACCAGCGGCGATAGTACAGAACTTACCGTCGCGCTGCCGCTCTTGAACCTTATTCACAATCTCGTTCGCAATAATTTTCACGCCTTCATCTACCGACTCATATATATTTACCGGCACTTTTTCAAAGCGTGTAAGAACGGAACGTTCTATTGTGTTTTCGGGTTTATAATACCTCGTAGACACTCTATTAAGAGATATCTGCGAACTAAGATTCATTCTCATATACGTATAAATTAATTATTTATTAAAGATTGTCTTTTTCGATATCTTTGAAGTAGCGATAAGTTGCCACTTTCAGTTCGTCGGCAGCAGCTTCGTCGCAAACGATGATTCCGTGCTGGTGCATCTGCAATGCGCTGATAGTCCACATCTGAGTGATAGCTCCTTCTACTGCGTGCTGCAATGCGCGGGCCTTGTTGTGTCCGTTGCAAAGAATCAATACTTCCTTAGCCGACAATACTGTACCAACACCTACTGTAAGAGCTGTCTTAGGCACCTTGTTTACATCGTTCTCGAAGAAACGAGAGTTAGCGATGATAGTATCTGTAGTAAGTGATTTAACACGTGTACGTGAAGTCAATGAAGAGCCCGGTTCGTTGAAAGCGATGTGTCCGTCAGGACCGATACCACCCAAGAACAAGTCGATGCCACCGAAGTCAACGATCTGCTTTTCGTAGTTAGCGCATTCTGCTTCCAAGTCTTCAGCGTTACCGTTCAAGATGTGAATGTTGTTCTTGTCGATGTCAATGTGGTTGAAGAAGTTATTGAACATGAAAGAATGGTAGCTTTCAGGATGAGATTCTGGCAAGCCAACATATTCGTCCATATTAAAAGTAACAACGTTTTTGAAAGAAACTTTTCCGTCTTTGTAAGCTTGAATTAAGGCTTTGTACATTCCCAGAGGAGAAGAACCTGTAGGAAGACCCAATACAAACGGTTTTTCGGCTGTAGGATTAGCCTTGTTTATTTTACTAACAACATAATTCGCAGCCCACTGAGAAAGTGACTGATAATCAGCTTCAATAATTACTCTCATAGTTTTTAATATTTTAAATTAATGATTCATTCAATGCCAAAGGTTTAGCATGGCTTCCTTAGGTTATTTTGCAAAGATATTTGTTCTAAAACATAAAAACAACAATTACACGAGCAAAAACCACAAACATATTCTTAAATTTATACTAAAACTATATAAACTTCATCGGCATACTACCATAATTTCACGCTATAGGTTATAAAAAAATGACGAATTAATGCTTAATCTTTCTTAATCCATACCTATTATATCCATTTTAATTATAACTTTGCACGATATATCGATATACACATAATGAGACAACTAAAGATTACCAAAAGTATCACTAACCGAGAGAGTGCTTCTCTTGACAAGTATTTGCAGGAAATCGGTCGTGAAGACTTGATTACAGTAGAAGAAGAGGTAGAACTCGCTCAGCGCATCCGTAAAGGCGACCGTGCAGCGTTAGAGAAACTTACACGTGCCAATCTACGATTTGTAGTATCAGTAGCCAAGCAGTACCAGAACCAGGGATTGAGTCTTCCTGACTTGATTAACGAAGGAAATCTGGGACTGATAAAGGCAGCGGAGAAGTTTGACGAAACCCGTGGTTTCAAATTCATCAGTTACGCAGTATGGTGGATTCGTCAATCTATTCTTCAAGCCTTGGCAGAGCAGTCGCGTATCGTACGCTTGCCGCTCAACCAGGTAGGCTCACTGAACAAAATCAGTAAGGCATTCTCTAAGTTTGAGCAAGAAAACGAACGCCGCCCGTCGCCCGAAGAACTGGCAGACGAACTGGAAATTCCGGTAGACAAGATTTCGGATACCATGAAAGTTTCAGGACGCCACATTTCTGTAGACGCACCTTTTGTGGAAGGTGAAGACAACAGTTTGCTGGATGTACTCGTAAACGACGACTCTCCTATGGCCGACCGTTCTCTGGTTAATGAATCACTTTCGAAGGAAATCGACCGAGCACTTTCTACGCTGACCGAAAGAGAAAAGGATATCATCCAGATGTTTTTCGGTATTAACACGCAAGAAATGACATTGGAAGAAATTGGCGACAAATTCGGGCTGACCCGTGAACGTGTGCGCCAGATTAAAGAAAAAGCTATACGCCGACTTAGACAAAATTCGCGTAGCAAGCTGCTCAAGTCTTATTTAGGGTAATAAGACAAGGTACGTTTCCGAAAAAAAGAAGACTGTATAGAAAGCTACTCCGTCGGGAGAAATTGACCTTTCTACGCAGTCTTTTTCTTTATATACCATTTGCACCTTGATTACACCTTTATTTTTGTTTGTTAATTTTAAGTCACCTCCTTTTAAGGTTCATGCAAATTATCTATTTTTGCAAAAGATAGGTTGCACACGGGCATTGCATCAAAACTGATTTGCCAAGCGCCCTATTAACGCACACATTTATACGAAACAATAAATTAGACATGAAATATATCAAATTACTCTGCCTCGCATTGGCAGTATCAGTTATCGTTCCGGCTATTGCCAAAAAGCCGAAAGACAAAAACAAATATGGAGTGTACATGACCGGCGTTTCAGCTTCGTTTACTGATTCGTTGGTTTACTTTACCGACATACAGTATGTAGACAGTGCCGCTGTTGGACCCAACGGACTATTGCAAGATAGATCTATGTACAGCATTCAGCTTAAAGATTACATAGAGCATAACCTCGACGGAAAGAACCGTACTTGCTTTGTATACTATAACCAGAAAAAGAAAAAGCTGCAAAAGGAAGTCAGCAAAATGAAACTGAAATATCAGAAAAACAAATCCGTGCTGGTGTGCGATATAAATCCGGATTTCAAGTTCGAGAAACCTGATTTCGAATAACATACAACATTTATGGCAATACCTCAAAGAATACTGTTTTTCATCGGCTTCTTACTTACAATGGTGGGATGCTCTAAAAATGAAGTGCCCGAACCTACTCCAAACACATCATCGAAGAGAGTGATAATGGCGTACATGGTTGCCAACAACAACCTCGACGAAGACATCATGAATAACGTGGAATGGATGTATCAGGGTTTATCGGAGGTTAAAGACACATGTACCTTATTAATATATTATAAGGGAAAAAGTTCAAATACATATATCAAGAAGCCGGAGATTCTGAAATACCAGACAGACGGAAGAGGGAAAATAAACGGAGAACCTATTCTTACGGGGAGCAACTTGACAAGAAAAAACATTTTCAGTCAAGCGGAAGTAACAGAAGCCGTAAGCGGAATATCTACCGACCCGGCTGTGATGAAAGCCAACTTTGAGAAGATGCGCACCATCGCTCCATCAAAAAGCTACGGACTGATATTCGCATCGCATGCCTCAAGCTGGATGCCTGCTACGAAAACAGTCTCAACCCGATCGTTTGGAGTAGACGGCAGTTACGAAATCAATCTTCCAGAAATGGCTTCGGCTATACAAAATAGCTTTCCCGCCAAGAACGTGGATTTCATTCTCTTCGACGCTTGCATGATGGGTACCGCCGAGGTATGCTACGAACTGAAAGACGCTACTCATTATTGTATAGCATCGGTAATGGAGAGTCCGGCAGACGGATTCCCGTATCATAAGTTCTTCTCTAAGCTATATGATAAGGAGATTAATTACCAATATGTGTGCGATGAAACAATCAACTTTAATAAAAGCGAAAACACGTGGGGTACTTATGCGGTAGTAGACTGCTCGCAGATGGAACAGCTTGCCGCAGCGACGAAGGCTCAGCTAATGGAAAATGCTGATTTACTGGCAGAGTTTGATTATGAAAGCGTACAGCAATATGGCGCTGTAACTAATTATAATGACTTCCTATACTTTTCATTCGATATGGGCGACTTCATTAAGCAACTTAACCTGCTTGATTATCAAACGGCATTAGATAAGGCTATAGTTTACAAGACTTGTCTTGAGCGTGCGTATTATAATGTAGTACCCGATAAAGATATATTCAGTGGCATTGGCATGTACTTCCCCGGACGAGGCATTCAAGACGAATGGGATAGTTATTATCCATCAGTAAAATGGTATAATGCTGCTGGATGGAGTGAGTTGATGAAGTAAATCACATTACATACATGGCTATTAAAAAATCGTCTTCATAATCTTTTAATGATTGTGAAGACGATTTTTTGTTTATATATTCACCATGCGGATGGTTATTTTACTGAATCTCTATAATTTCATTCTTTATAATAGCAGTAATCAGATAATATACTTCTACGCCATCGGGTAAAGTGAACTCTGGATTCTGCTCCTTAAACTGAGAGGTTATATTTTCTTGAAAAGTGAATGGTATTATAGCAATCGAACGAGAATCGGTGGAAATTTCTCCTGATTTCGGTATTCTTAACACATGAGTATCTCCGTTATAAGTGAATGTAAAACGAGGTGTGACTCTATTTCCTTCTTCAACAAGCGAGTACTCGAAAGTTCCTTCTACAGCGGATGCTTGCGCGTCTTTATAAACCAAGAGTCTACCGCCTTTTTCTATATCACTCATATCTTTAAGGATAAGTACGTACTTGCCGCCTGCTGTCATAGGTGCATAGTTTTGCATTGCCTGGGCTACCGACTCTTTTATGTCGGACTGCACCTGTCCATCTTTAATTGGCAATACACCTGTCTGCTTGGTGCATCTAATTTCTTTCGCACCAGTTCCGCAAGTAACCGGCAACAGGGCCTGATTGCCTTTCTCGTCTGTCAATGTTACAGTGGCTTTGCCGCTCTTGCCGCCTGCCGTAAGAAGTAAACGGTCGCCTTCTATAGCTACCTTTACCACTTCAGCATCCGAAGACAATGCTTGGTAACCGCCCTTTCCGTAAGCGATACCTAAATTTTCAGTCGTGCTTGAAGAGTTAGTGTAAATAGTAACCGATGATACAAAGTTAGTACATGTACCTACCTGATCAATCAACTGATCGCCCGAATAGAATGCGATGTCAGCCTTATCATCATAACAAGCCGTAAGGCTTACGCTGAGTAGCATCTGCAACGATGCCAAAAACAAAAGTTTGTTCTTCTTCATCTTAATATGAATTTATATGTATTTGTATATCTTCTACTAAGATGCAAAAATAGCATTTTATCGTACTCGCAAAATAAAAGCCCTATTTTTTTCGCAAAAATAGGGCCACTTATTAATCTGTCAATTCCTTAAATGGAACAGTATTACTTCAGCATCTTGCTGCGAGCGTAAGAACGATGTCCGTATATAATAATCACGATGAAGCAGATAAATGGCAAAACGAACGATACGTTCACGGCAGGCATACCAAACACTGTGTGCATGTCGATGATAGATGCCTGAAGAGGAGGCAACACCGAACCGCCAAGGATAGCCATAATCAGTCCGGCAGCACCGAATTTGGCATCGTCGCCAAGCTTGTTCAACGCTATACCGTAGATAGTAGGGAACATGAGCGACATACATGCCGATACGGCAACAAGGCAGTAGAGTCCCAAAATATTCTGGAAGAATATAACGCCCATAGTAAAGCAGGCTCCGGCAATGGCGAGTATCTTCAACAGCATACCCGGATTGATGAAGCGAAGCATAAAGGTGCACACAAAGCGACTGATGCAGAATATCACCATAGCTACTATGTTATACTTCTGCGAAAGCACTTCGGCTTCTTGTTCCGCCATACCCTCCGCCATAAACAAGCGAGTTCCGTACTGAATGATGAATGTCCAGCACATAATCTGCACGCCTACATAGAAGAATTGTGCGATGACTCCTTCGCGATAGTTTGGCTTAGAGAATATACGCTTCAAGGTAGGAATGAAATCGATATTCTTGTTTACGTCGCCGCTCTTAGGCATCTTGGTAAGACGGATAATCACCATCATCAATACTATGACGATACCTATTATCAGATACGGTTCTATCAGCACCATCAAGTCGGAATCGCGAATAGCTTCGAACTCTTCTTGTGTCAGCTTGCTGCGTTCTAACGTATCCATGGGATGCAAGCGGTTCTGAATGAAATTCATCGCTACATACATACCAAGCAATGAACCCATCGGGTTGAACGACTGCGCCAAGTTGAGTCGGCGAGTAGCCGTTTCTTCCGTTCCCATAGAAAGGATGTACGGGTTAGAACTGGTCTCCAAGAAAGAAAGTCCGCACGTAAGGATGAAGTAAGCCAACAAAAACGGTGCGTAACTTCCGGTCAGCATAGCAGGGAAGAACAAGAATGCACCGATGGCATACAGTCCCAAGCCCAACAATACGCCAGCCTTGTACGTATACTTACGGATGAACATAGCGGCAGGGAAAGCCATGGCAAAGTAACCACCGTAAAATGCCACTTGCACCAAAGTACCCTCGGCTACAGTCATACGGAATATCTTAGAGAAAGCCTTCACCATAGGATTGGTGATATCGTTGGCGAATCCCCACAGTGCAAAACAGCTTGTTATCAAGATAAACGGCAGAATATAGCAGACTCCGTCTTTGCACAATATGGACGGTTTCTTTGTATTTTTCATAAGATTAAGCATTAATGAATTAGTTACAGAATGTCATCTCGTCACGACTTGCCACTTCGCCCTGAGCAATAGCCTGCACCAGCACGTTACCGAGAGCAGTAGCTTCTACGGGCCCCGTACCTACAGGTATTCCTGTGGCTTCGGCAGTAAGTCGGTTCAGAAGTTTGTTTCGTCCACCTCCGCCTATCACGACAATCTGCTCTACTGGCTGAGATAGCAAGGTATTCAAAAGGTTGATTGCTTCTTTATACCTGCGAGCAAGCGACTGCAATGCGCAACGCACATAGTCGCCTTGCGATACTGGCACTGTTACACCTTGCTTTCTGCACGATTCGGCTATAGCCTTTACCATGCTCACAGGGTTCTGAAATGCCTCATCGTCTACATTGATGTAAGAATCTATGGTAGATTTCTCCGCTTCGGGCAATAGATAGTCGTATTCTACATTGGCTCCCTGCTCTTTCCACTCAGCCATAAGTCGCTGCAATATCCACAATCCGGTAATGTTCTGAAGGAAACGAATCTTTCCTCCTACCCCACCTTCGTTTGTGAATTGTGCCAAGCGGGCCTGCTCTGTAAGTATGGGCTGTTCTGCCTCAACACCGAGCAATGACCATGTACCCGAACTGAGGAATGCCTGACGGCCGCGTTCTTTCGCCAACAACGGAGTAGCGAACACTGCACTCGCCGTATCGTGCGATGCCACCGCTATCACCTCAATAGGTTCCGTAGCACCTATCTCTTCCAGTATCTCCGGTTTTACGAAGCCTCTCGAAGTGCCGGGCATCACAATATCGCCAAACAGATGTTCGGGCAAGCCCAACGTACGTATCAGTTCACGGTTCCAATCACGCTTGCGTGCGTCGAGCAGTTCAGAAGTAGAGGCGATGCAATACTCATTGTTGGCAGTCCCCGTAAGGAAATAGCTGAACAAGTCGGGCATAAAGAGCAGTTTGTCGGCCATAGCCAACGGTGAATACTCCTCTTTCTTCATGCTGCACAATTGGAACAGCGTATTGATACCCATCACCTGAGTGCCGCTTTCGGTATAATGCTTAGATATATCTATCCGGCTGAATACTTCGTCGGTCATGCCATCAGTATAAGAGTCGCGATAGCAGATAGGGTTTCCCAAAAGATTCCCTTTCTTGTCTATAAAGCCGAAGTCCACTCCCCACGTATCTATGCCGATACTTTTAATGGAATAGCCTTTTGCCACCGCCTTGCGCAGTCCGTCTTTCATGTCCTGAAACAAAGCCGGGAAATCCCAATACACGTGCTTCCCTACCCGAATCTGACGATTAGAGAAGCGATGGATTTCTTCTAACTTGATAGTCCCTTTGTAGCAGGAACCAGCCATCACACGGCCGCTTCCTGCTCCAAAGTCGACTGCAATATACGTATGCGTCACTTGGTTTTCTTTCCTAATATATAAGTATCTAAATCTTCTATCTCTTGAGCGGTAAATGTGTTATACTCGCCTCCGCTAAGCACTATGATACGACATGCCATTTCGAAGAACATGGCGCGCTCGAATGCTTGGTCGAAGGTAGCTCCGCATACCACTTGTCCGTGCTTCAGCATCAAAGCAGAGTTATGCTCTTTCAGTGCTTCGATGGTAGCCTGAGCCAACTCTGGAGAACCCGGACGATAGTAAGGAACTACAGGAATTTCACGACCTACATGGCAAGGAACTTCTGCTGTAACATTGAAATCGGTAGGCAACTTCTTCATGCAAGCTACTGCTGTAGCATAAGGCGACTGGAAATGAAGCACTACATTAGCGTCGGGACGCTCACGCAGCACGCCCAAGTGAAAGCCGTGTTCCATAGAAGGCTTAACACCATTCAAAACTTCGCCCGACTCAAGTTTCAAGATAGACACCTTTTCGGGAGTAAGGTTTGGAACCCATGAACCAGTGCCCGACATCAATACCTCGTCGCCAATGCGCCAAGACATATTACCGCTACTGCAAATTGTTAAACCTGCATCACCTACACGATGGCTCTGAGCCACGAATTCTGCTATTTGTTCTTTTGTAATCATGGCTATTCTTTATTTATACATCGGACCATAAGTTGTACAAGCTCTGTAGTCGGCACCTTCTTTATCCATACCGAATGCGTTCCATGCTGCCGGACGGAAGATTTCTTCGTCTGAAACATTATGCATACATACCGGAATACGGAGGATAGAAGCCAATGTAATGATATCGGCACCAATATGTCCGTAAGCGATAGCTCCGTGGTTAGCACCCCAGTTATTCATTACTGAATAAACATCCTTAAACGCATCGTGTTTCGGATCGAGACGAGGCACGAACCAAGTGGTAGGCCATGTCTTGTCTGTACGGCGATTCAATACATCGTGAATTTCAGGATCCAAATCTACAGTCCAACCTTCTGCCAACTGAATAACAGGGCCTAAGTTCTTAACGATATTTACACGCATCATGGTAACAGGCATTCCACCTTTCGACAAGAAGTTAGAAGAGTAGCCTCCGCCACGGAAGTAGTCTCTGTCGGCTGGATACCAAGTAGTTTCTTTCAAGCATTTTTCTACATCTTCGTCTGTGATATCCCACGGCTGTTTCATTGTCGGCTTACCTTCGGCGTCGGTCATAGCGCCTGTAGCATCGAGGGTAGTAGCTCCAGAGTTGATGAGGTGGATAAATCCGCCTGCTGCCATACCGGTAGCTTCTTTTCCGGTAACGCGTTTCACAGCTTCGGGGCTCCAGTATGTACGGATATCAGAGAACATAACGCCTCTGTTAGTCAGCAAATGACCGAACAACATGGCAACACCGTTCAGTGAGTCGTTTTCTGTAGCCAACACGTTAGCTTCGCGCACGCCGTTCCAGTCGAACGAAGTACAC
The DNA here is from genome assembly GCA_000434735.1 of Bacteroides sp. CAG:530. Taxonomy (GTDB): domain Bacteria; phylum Bacteroidota; class Bacteroidia; order Bacteroidales; family Bacteroidaceae; genus Phocaeicola. Next base: position 12,645 of record FR881190.1, on the reverse strand, counting down.
ATCAATGATTCGGGGAAGTCAAAGTTAGGCTTGTAGTCAGTCCACTGACGCTGACCCTGCACACCAGCAGCGATAGCGTTATGACCGAGCGATTCTTCTTTAAAGCCAAGTTCCAACAATCTGGGGTTACCGTGCATCAAATCGTTGATGATAAGCATATTCTTCACAGTAAATTCCCAGTCCTCATCCTTCTGAGCACGAGTCTTAGCCTTTCCTTTTTCTTCATTATAGTCATGGCCCTCATTGCAGATGCAATACTTTTCGGTCCAAGCCATAGCTTTCTTATATTCTTCTGGATCGTAGATACCTTCTTCTACACGAC
>FR881190.1:0-12293 GCA_000434735.1 Bacteroides sp. CAG:530 | reverse complement strand
CGACGCAAAATTTCTACCAAATCCACGTATTCAGTACGCATACCTAAATAATCCTGGAAGAAATCGGCATCAACAATACTTCCAGCGATACCCATACATGTGTTACCCATACTCAGGTAGCTCTTTCCACGCATAGTGGCAACAGCCTGAGCAGCACGTGCAAAGCGCAATATCTTTTCGGCTACGTCTGCCGGAATTGTATTATCATCAAGGTCTTGCACATCGTGTCCGTAAATACCGAATGCGGGCAATCCTTTCTGAGCGTGTGCAGCAAGCACTGCAGCCAAGTATACAGCACCCGGACGTTCTGTACCGTTGAATCCCCATACAGCCTTAGGATAATGAGGGTTCATATCCATTGTTTCAGAACCATAGCACCAACATGATGTAACTGTAATGGTAGAGCCTACACCTTCGCGTTCAAACTTCTCTGCGCAAGCGGCACTTTCGGCTACACGACCGATTGTACTGTCGGCAATGACACATTCTACTGGCGAACCATCACCATTCTTCAAGTTCGAAGAAATCAGTTCGGCTACTGCCTTTGCCAAGTTCATTGTTTTTTCTTCCAAGCTTTCGCGAACGCCACCTTGACGACCGTCGATGGTAGGACGGATACCAATTTTAGGGTACTTTTTCATAATTATTTAAGTTTTATAAGGTTATTGTTTTAAAGAAAATATTAATTTCTCTCATTAAAATATTAAGTCTCTCATTGCGTATTATGCTGTTTCGTGCCGCAATAAGCACTATGTTTCATAGATTATAAAGAGCCTCTTTCGTGCACTTCTGTAGGCAGATACTCGTGCACCGGTTTACCAGTCAGAATGAATTCGGCAGCATCAAGCCCCATCTTGCGGTGATCTATACTCAGCGTGGTAATGCCCTTGTCTATCACCTCGTAAGCAGGCGTATCGTTATAAGCTATCAAGCCGAAATCTTTTCCGCACTCCAGTCCGGCGGCTCTACTCTTCTTTATTATTTCCACAACTTCCGTCTGTCTGAAAGCGATGTAGACTTCATCGGGTTTGATTTCGTAATCAGCCACCTTGCGTTCGTACACCTCATCTTCCAGCTGATGGGCTTCGCAATACTGATGCAAATAATCGCACACGCTGCGCGGATGCTTCAAGCCTTTAGGATAAAACAATACCACCTTGCGATAGCGTTTAAGTTTATCATCCAACTTCTCTAAGGCAGCATAAAAAGCCTCATCAAAGTCCTGACATATATAAGAATAGTCTTTCTTATCGAACTTTCCGAAATCGAGAAGCAACAGGCGCGACGAATCTATTCGATAGAGATAGTCTGAAAACTTCTCGTTATCGAAATTCATCACTACATATGTATTATATCGTCCGATGGATTCGCGCAATATCTTATTGAAAAGACTTTCTTTATACTGATGGAACCAAAGGTCTACTTTATATTGCGAAGGAAGATTGCTTACTATGCTGTTATACAATACATCTTTAAAAGGAGAATATTCATCGAGCAACAAAAGTATGTTTTTATGACGGTTAACCACATAATATCCTTTTCCGGGATTTGAATCAATCAAATCGCGTTCTTTCAATTCTGCCAATGCCTTAAATGCCGTATCGCGCGACACTTTATAATCGCGGACTAAGTCGTTTATTGAAGGTAGTCCGTCGCCTGGCTTATATTTTCCCATCGATATATCATTACTGATAAAATCGGCCAACTGCTTTACCTTCGTTGTTCTCTTTTTAAAAATGGTTTTCATATACTTTATTCTGTGTCTTCCTCAGGTTAAACTGTGCTGAACTGTTCTGTTATTACAAAAGAAACAACTTTTCTCGTCATTTGCAACAATACAATTACAAAAAGACCAGTAAATCTTATATTAATACCACTATTTTCATTTTAAGTGTTTCAATCCAAGGTTTTTCGACAAAACGCCCAGTATGTTATGAAAGGAAAACTCATTTAGCCATATCACTTATAGCAACAACACAAGAAGAAAATTCAAACCTCACAAATAAAAAGGCAACTTGTTAACAGAAAAACTCTATACTCAGACTGAGTTTATATATACTTAGCCTAAGTTTATATATTCTTAGGTTAAGTTTTTATATACTTAAGCTAAGTATAGAGAATTGAATAAAAGAAAACGAAAAAACATCCGTATGGACATAAAAAAAGGCGACCCTTAAAACTAAGAATCGCCAATTAAAATCACTTAAATCATGTGGAGCATGCGAGACTCGAACTCGCCACCTCGACACTGCCAGTGTCGCGCTCTAGCCAGATGAGCTAATGCCCCATAATTAACGGTGGCAAAGGTACAATAAGTTTGGAAACAACGAAACATTTCGTCCGTTTTTTAGCTTTTCATGACCGAATGATTTACTATATTGAACGGAAAAGCTTAAATTTGCAAGACTATCAAGACATTATTATGCAAACAGACCTGATAAAAACGCTTGAAACGCCACTTTCACTGGCTCAAAACATAGGCATTGAAATGATCAGCATAGAAGACGGATTGGTGAAAGCCTCTATGCCAGTGGACGAAAGGACGTCAAGACCCTGCGAACCTAAAGACATACTAAACGGCAGGGCATCTTTGGCCCTGGCCGAAACGACAGCCGGATATGGTTCGCTGAAAATATGCTCCGATGAAGAAATGCCGGTAGGCATACAGATAAGTGCAAACCACCTGAGCATGGCTACCGTGGGACAAACGGTGTATGCCACAGGCACACTGATTCACAAAGGACGAACACAGCACGTATGGAATGTTGACATAACTACCGAAGACGGTAAATTGGTGTCGACTGCAAGAATAACTAACTTAATCGTAAAAAAGCGCGTATGACACTGCCCGAAATAAATTATTGCCAACTGATAGACCGACTAACCCAAAGCCATTTCTGCTTTGCCATATATAGAATGCCGTGGACCGACGAGCCGATATTGGTATTGCAAAACGAGGCTGAAGCCGAAACATTACGCGGACTTGAAGAACTGAACGGTAAAGAGGGTTTTGTATTCGCACCTTTCGTTGCCGACTCCAAGCATCCTGTAGTATTGATACATTCTGATTACACAGCAACAGGATGGAAAGACATCTGTAATGCCCTGAGTCAATTCGAAGCGAGCCATTCCGAAGAATGGACGATGGAAGAAGATGCCAATCTCCCCCTTGAACACAATACCGACGAAACCGAAAGGAAATCGAAATATACAGATGCGTTCAATCGCTTTATCGCCCCACTTAACGAAAAGGAATACAGCAAGCTGGTACTTTCGCGCAGCGCCACACATGCGTTGCCTCAGGAGTTCTCTCCCATACGCACATTCGTAAAAGCCTGCAACGCCTATCCGCGCATGATGATATCGTTATGCCACACACCCGTAACAGGAACATGGATAGGCAGCACGCCCGAAATCATACTGAGCGGACAAGACACCAAATGGCATACTGTGGCATTGGCAGGCACTATGCCTATAGAGAATGAACAGATTCCTACGGAATGGAGCGATAAGAACCGTGAAGAGCAGGCTTACGTAAGCGAGTATCTGCGTGCTACCATCCGACAGTTCGGCAAAAACATCACGGAAAAAGGTCCATACACGGCACGAGCCGGACAGCTTGTCCACCTGAAGACCGACTTCCACTTCAAGATGCAAGACACGTCGCATTTAGGAGATGTATTGAAAAACCTCCATCCCACCCCTGCCGTATGCGGAATACCTAAAGCCGACACGTATCAGTTTATCTGCAATGAAGAAGGATACGACCGACAGTACTACTCCGGCATAATAGGTAGATTAAACCCTGCCTCCGACACTCAGCTGTATGTAAACCTGCGCTGTATGCGCATAGACAAGCACACGGCTACCTTGTTTGCCGGAAGCGGAATCCTTACTTCATCGACAGCGGAATCGGAATGGGAAGAGACGTGCGAAAAGATGAAGACCATGCAGACCATTCTGTAATAATCAAAGAATAGAACATACATTATTATATAGACGTTATGCTGAAAACAATGTATACCGACAAAAAAAATATACTGCAATTGGTGGTATTGCTCCGTGAGCACGGAATTAAGCGCATAGTGCTGTGTCCCGGAAGCCGAGATATACCCATAGTGCAGACCTTGCTCAACATGAGCGAATTTACATGCTACCCAATGACCGATGAACGCAGCGCGGGATTTTTCGCCATCGGATTATCGCTAAGCACGGCTACTCCGGCTGCGGTGGTCTGCACATCGGGCACGGCATTACTGAATCTGCATCCTGCCGTGGCGGAAGCTTTCTATCAGCAGGTGCCGCTGGTTGTTATCTCTGCCGACCGCCCCGGTGCATGGATAGGGCAGATGGATGGACAAACGCTGCCACAACCAGGAGTTTTCGGTACATTGGCTAAGAAATCGGTCAACCTGCCCGAAATACATTCTGAAGAAGATGAGTGGTACTGCAACAGACTGATAAACGAGGTTCTGCTTGAGTTGAATCATCACGGCAAGGGTCCGGTGCATATAAATGTACCCGTTAGCGAACCCTTCTTCTTGTTGCCCGAAAACCAACTTCCGCAGGTAAGAGTCATCACCCGATACCAAGGGCTGAATGTGTACGACCGCGACTATCAGCCTCTTATAGACCGACTCAACAAGTATCAGCGGAGAATGATGGTGGCAGGACAGATGAACATGATTTACCTGTTCGACAAACAATACACCAAGCAGCTATATAAGCACTTTGTGTGGCTATCCGAAAGCATCGGCAATCAGACCGTACCCGGAATGCCTATCCGTAACATAGACCCTTTGCTATGCTCCATGACTCCTGAAGAACAGGAGAAGATGAAGCCAGAACTGCTTATCACATACGGCGGACATGTTATATCGAAACGCTTAAAGCTATTCCTCAGAAAACATAAGCCAGTAGAGCATTGGCATGTATCGCTCGACGGCGAAGTGGCAGACTTATTCGGCTCGCTCACCACAGTAATCGAGATGGACCCCTTCGAATTCCTCGAAAAGATAGCGCCACGCATGGAAAACCGTACGCCAACCTATCCGCAGATATGGGAGAAACGTTCCAAATCATTGCCACAAGCAGGATTTGAGTATTCAGAAATGAGTGCCATAGGCGGAGTGCTTAAAGCCCTCCCCTCTCCGTGCGCACTGCATCTGGCCAACAGTTCCACTGTACGCTACGCACAGTTCTTCAATCTCCCTAACGATGTAGAAGTGTTATCCAACAGAGGCACCAACGGCATAGAAGGCTCGCTCTCTACCGCCTTAGGCTATGCGGCAACATCAAGCAAGCTGAACTTTATCCTTATAGGCGACCTGAGCTTCTTCTACGATATGAATGCGCTGTGGAACCATAACTACGGAAGCAACATACGTATATTGATGCTGAACAATGGCGGCGGAGAGATATTCCACGCCTTGCCCGGACTGGAGATGAGCGACAATGCGGCACGATACATAACTGCTACGCATCAAGCTTCGGCCAAGGCTTGGGCAGAGGATAGAGGTTTCGAATATCACGCCGTACACAACGAAGAGGAACTTAACGCCGCAATGCCCCGCTTTGCCGACCCATCGATAGGCTCACGCCCCATTCTGATGGAAGCGTTTACAGATAAAGACAGCGACGTGGAGATTCTGAAGAATTACTATCGCACACTAAAGAGCAAACAGTAAAAACAATCATAAAGAATATATATCATGGCAGAAGAAATCAAGACCAGAGAATGGAAAACCATTAAAGAATACCAAGATATTCTTTTCGACTTCTATAATGGCATAGCCAAAATCACGATAAACCGTCCGCGCTATCGCAACGCGTTCACTCCTACCACTACTTCAGAAATTAGCGACGCCTTATATTATTGCCGCGAATGCCAAGACATCAATGTAGTGGTGCTTACCGGAGCCGGCGACAAAGCATTTTGTTCGGGCGGCGACATGCACGTAAAAGGACACGGTGGATACGTAGGTACCGACGGAGTGCCTCGCCTGAATGTGCTCGATGTGCAGAAACAAATCCGCTCTATCCCCAAACCCGTTATCGCTATGGTTAACGGATATGCCATCGGCGGCGGACACGTACTTCACGTGGTGTGCGATTTGACCATCGCTTCAGAGAACGCCATCTTCGGACAGACGGGCCCTCGTGTAGGTAGTTTCGATGCCGGATTCGGCTCGTCTTACCTGGCACGTATAGTAGGTCAGAAAAAAGCTCGCGAAATTTGGTTCCTCTGCCGTAAGTACTCGGCACAAGAGGCCCTCGAAATGGGATTGGTAAACAAGGTAGTTCCGTTTGACAAGTTGGAAGACGAGGTAGTAGAATGGGCTGAAACCATGATGCAACACAGTCCGTTGGCTCTGCGTATGATAAAGGCCGGACTGAACGCTGAACTTGACGGACAAGCCGGAATACAAGAATTGGCAGGCGACGCTACAATGCTGTATTATATGACGGAAGAAGCGCAAGAAGGAGGACACGCTTTCCTTGAAAAACGTAAACCCGACTGGAGCAAATTCCCTAAGATGCCGTAAGATGAGCTTAAAGATTTCAATAATACCACGAACACTGCACTTCAAGCAGCCGGCAGGTACATCACGAGGCGTATATCTCACCCGAAAGGTGTGGTATATACGCCTTGAAGATACCCTAAGCGGACAATTCGGCATAGGCGAATGCGCACCGCTGCCTCAACTGAGTTGCGACGATATTCCGCAGTACGAAGAGGTGCTTGCCGCACACTGCCGTGCCGTAGAGAAAAGTGGACAGATAGACTACGAAGCACTGAGAGACTATCCGTCTATGCTGTTCGGACTAGAAACGGCTATGGCGCATCTACGTACCGGAAGCCTTCGCCTCTGGGATACTTCTTTCGCAAGAGGCGAAGAGGGCATCACCATCAACGGACTTATATGGATGGGAAAGTTTGAAGAGATGTATCAGCGCATCGAAGAAAAGTTGAAGGCTGGATTTCACTGCATCAAGCTAAAGATTGGGGCTATTGACTTTGAAAGCGAAATGCAATTGCTTGAGCACATACGTCTGCATTTCACTCCGCAGCAAATTGAGTTGCGAGTAGATGCCAACGGAGCGTTCAGTCCGCAAGATGCGCTCGATAAGCTAAAACGTCTGAGCCAATACAGCCTGCACTCCATAGAACAACCGATACGTGCGGGACAATGGGAAATCATGGGGCAACTATGCGCTTCGTCGCCGCTGCCCATCGCCTTAGACGAAGAACTGATAGGAGTAAACCGCACCGCCGATAAAGAGAGATTGCTCAATACAATACGTCCGCAGTACATCATACTGAAGCCGTCGCTGCACGGAGGCATAAACGGAGCCGAAGAATGGATTCGTCTGGCAGAAGAAAGAAGCATAGGATACTGGATAACCTCGGCACTAGAGTCGAATGTAGGGCTTAATGCAATAGCGCAATGGTGTGCCACACTACCGCTTACAATGCCGCAGGGATTAGGAACCGGCATGTTGTTTACCGACAATATAGACTATCCGCTTCATATAGAAGGCGACCGCCTGTGGTTTAACCCCAAAGAACAAGAACCCGATTTTAATACATTACGATGAGTAGATTCATAACCGACATAGCAGAGCAGACCATCACCATAGAAGGACGTACATATACCGCCGACGACGCCACCGCATCCGACGAATTGCCTAGCGCACTGCAAACAGCGATGAGAGAACAATACGGAAAAGACAGCTTCATGGCCGACTTGTCTGATTTCCTTAGCGAATGGTTCAACGAAAAAGATACTATTACCGTATACTCTTCAGGCTCTACCGGCGCACCCAAAGAAATGCAGGTAGAGAAACAACGCATGATGAACAGCGCCGTAATGACAGTTTCGTTCCTCGACCTGTACCGCAACGATACGGCACTGCTATGTATGCCGCTACGCTATATAGCAGGAAAAATGGTAGTGGTAAGGGCTTTAGTAGCAGGCCTCAACCTGATAGTGGTAGAACCATGCGGACACCCTATGAGTAAGGTAAAAGAAGCTCCGGCATTTGCAGCTTTGATACCAATGCAGGTATACAATTCTATGCAGAATACAGAAGAAAAAGAAAAGCTGATGGGCATAAAGCAACTCATCATCGGAGGAGGTCCGGTAGATGAGGCATTAAGCAAAGAATTATGTGACTTCCCCAACAAAGTATGGAGCACCTACGGTATGACCGAAACATTGTCGCACATCGCCCTCCGCAGACTGAACGGCAAGGAAGCGTCAGAATGGTACACTCCGCTTGAAGGTATCACCGTAAGCGCATCGCAAGAAGGAGCATTGCTGATAGACGCACCGCAGCTAAACGCTGAACCTCTGCAAACAAATGACTTGGTAGAGTTTAACGCTGCACATCAATTCCGCATACTTGGCAGAAAAGACAATATTATCAATACTGGAGGAGTAAAGGTACAGATAGAGAAAGTAGAAGAGACACTGCGCCCCGTTCTACCCTATCCGTTTATCATCACTTCGGCTCCAGATGCCAAATTCGGCGAGTGCATTGTGATGATTATGGAGCTACACCCCGAAAATCATGACGATGTGCATTCCATAATAGAAAATGCAATAGCAACTCTGCCTCCTTACTGGCGACCCAAACGCATTATCACTACCCGATCGTTACCGCTTACCGAAACAGGAAAGCCCGACCGGGCACGTGCCAAACGCATCGCTGTCGACGACTAAAGTTCGTCGGCGCGAATGCCTAAGGCTTGCAATATTCCGAATCCTATCATCTCAAAGCGATAGGCTACTTCGCCTTGAGGCGGATTCATACCAAATACGGTAACGCTGTCTTTACCCTTTATCTCTTTAATATAAGTATTGAGTTTATCACCGTATTTATCTTCATCGGCTACAAGCATAAGGCGTTTCACGTCTTTAGACTCGCCTGCCAACTGCATAGACTCAATGAACAATTCTTCGCAAGTAGCCATATCCGACGGCTGGAATGCGTAAAGCGAGAACTCGCCCAACTGACTCTTAAAAGCCACCTCGTGAAGTTCTTTCTCTAAAGCCGACGGAGCGCAGAAACGCAGCTGTCCTCCTTGAGCCTTATCGTATAAGAAAATCACTTGAATCTTATTATCCGCTACCTGAATACCGGCATCCAGAGCCAGGCATTCTAATAATATAGGTAAATCGGCCTTAGGCAATTCTCTATTCACCAACGGGGCGAAATGGTTTATCATGTCTACTCCTACTCTGTCAAGGTAAGAAGCGTCTATCAACATCACATTAGGAGCGAACGGTATTTTTTGTTCCATCATAATTTCAAGAGTGCATTTTTATAAATGAATATCAATGCAAATATAACATTATTATCGAATCGGCTGAAAATAAGCATAGGCTTTTTAACTTTTCTGACATTTTGAGCATAATAATGTCAAAATTACCACTTTTAGATATAACAATCTGACTTTTAGTCATATAATGTTCACAAAAAGACAGTGGCATCCCATTTGATTAATTGAAAGTGCAATTCGATAGACAACCGAAAGGCACGGACGGAAGCAAGTTCGGGCCCCCGAAAAGCAGAAGTCTGATGCCCGACGGTTGTTTTTCGCTTTGCATTTATAAATTAAGAATTCACACAAAAACAGGAAGGAGACTATTATATGAACTTTAACAACTTTACAATCAAATCGCAGGAGGCAGTGCAAGAAGCGGTGAACTTGGTTCAGAGCCGCGGACAGCAAGCTATCGAGCCTGAGCATTTGCTTGCCGGTGTGCTGAAAGTGGGCGAAAACGTTACGAACTTCGTTTTCCAAAAGCTTGGCGTAAACGGACAACAAATAGAAACTGTGCTCGACCGTCAGATTGCCTCTTTGCCTAAGGTTTCGGGAGGCGAACCCTACCTGAGCCGCGACACTAACGAGGTATTGCAAAAAGCTGTAGAATACTCCAAAGGTTTGGGCGACGAGTATGTTTCACTTGAAGCTATTCTGTTGGCTCTGCTTAACGTGAAGAGTACTGTAGCTACCATTCTGAAAGATGCCGGAATGACCGATAAGGAACTCCGTGCAGCCATCAGCGAACTTAGACAAGGACAAAACGTAACTTCACAATCAAGCGAAGATACTTATCAGAGCCTTAACAAATATGCCGTAAACTTAATAGACGCAGCCCGCAACGGTAAGCTCGACCCGGTAATTGGTCGTGATGAAGAAATTCGTCGTGTACTGCAGATATTGAGTCGTCGTACCAAGAACAACCCTATCCTGATAGGTGAACCGGGTACCGGTAAAACCGCTATCGTAGAAGGATTGGCACAACGTATATTGCGTGGCGATGTTCCAGAGAACTTGAAGAACAAACAACTTTATTCGCTCGACATGGGTGCGCTTGTAGCTGGTGCCAAGTATAAAGGCGAATTTGAGGAACGTTTGAAATCAGTCATCAACGAAGTTACCAAGTCGGATGGTAACATTATCCTTTTCATTGATGAGATTCATACACTTGTGGGTGCAGGTAAAGGCGAAGGCGCTATGGATGCCGCCAACATCTTGAAACCGGCATTGGCTCGTGGTGAACTGAGAAGCATCGGTGCTACTACACTCGATGAGTATCAGAAGTATTTCGAAAAGGATAAGGCTTTGGAACGTCGATTCCAGACAGTAATGGTAGACGAGCCTGATACGGCAAGTTCTATCTCTATCTTGCGAGGACTGAAGGAGCGTTACGAGAACCACCATCAGGTGCGTATCAAAGACGAGGCCATCATCGCTGCGGTAGAATTGAGCAACCGTTACATCACCGATCGTTACTTGCCTGATAAAGCTATCGACTTGATGGATGAGGCTGCAGCCAAGTTGCGTATGGAGCGCGACTCACTGCCCGAAGAGATGGATGAAATAGAACGTAAGCTTAAACAGCTTGAGATAGAACGCGAAGCTATTAAGCGCGAGAAAGACGAAGCTAAGTTGGCACAACTCAACAAAGAGATAGCCGACTTGAAGGAGCAGGATGCATCTTACAAGGCTAAATGGCAGAGCGAAAAGGCATTGGTAAATAAGATTCAGGAAAACAAGAAAGAAATAGAGCAACTGAAGTTCGAAGCCGACCGTGCAGAACGCGAAGGCAACTACGGACGTGTAGCTGAGATTCGTTACGGTAAGTTGCAGGCTCTGGAAGCCGAAATCAAGAGCATACAAGACGACCTTAAGAAGAAACAGGGCGACAATGCGATGATTAAGGAAGAGGTTACCGCCGAAGACATTGCCGATGTAGTATCACGCTGGACAGGTATACCGGTAAGCAAGATGCTGCAGAGCGAACGCGAAAAATTGCTTCATCTGGAAGATGAGTTGCACAAACGTGTGATAGGTCAGGATGAAGCGATAGAAGCCGTAGCCGATGCAGTACGTCGTAGTCGTGCGGGACTTCAAGACCCGAAACGTCCTATCGGTTCGTTCATCTTCCTCGGTACTACTGGTGTAGGTAAGACAGAGCTTGCCAAGGCATTGGCAGAATACTTGTTCGATGACGAATCATTGATGACTCGTATCGATATGAGTGAATACCAAGAGAAGCATACTGTGTCACGTCTTATCGGAGCGCCTCCGGGATACGTTGGCTATGACGAAGGCGGACAACTTACCGAAGCCGTACGTCGTAAACCATACTCAGTAGTACTGTTCGATGAGATAGAGAAAGCACACCCCGATGTGTTCAACATCCTCTTGCAGGTACTCGACGATGGACGACTGACCGATAACAAGGGTCGTACGGTAAACTTCAAGAATACCATCATCATCATGACTTCTAACTTGGGTAGCGCATATATCCAGAGTCAGTTCGAAAAGATTAATGACAAGAATCATGACGAGATAGTAGAAGAAACGAAGAAAGAGGTAATGAACATGCTGAAGAAGACCATCCGTCCGGAGTTCTTGAACCGTATAGACGAAACCATCATGTTCCAGCCGCTCAACAAGAGCCAGATAGAACAGATTGTTCGCTTACAGATAAACGGCATCAAGAAGATGTTGTCCGACAACGGCGTAACGCTTCAGATGACCGACGAAGCCGTAGACTTCCTCGCTACCGCCGGCTACGATCCGGAATTCGGTGCACGTCCTGTAAAACGTGCCATCCAGCGGTACTTGCTTAATGACTTATCGAAGAAGCTCCTTAGTCAGGAAGTAGACCGCACTAAACCGATTATCGTAGAGCGTGCAGGCGAAGGTTTGAAATTCAGAAATTAAACTGATAACTTCTCAATCGAGTAGGAGGTAAACACTAATCATAGGT
>FR881189.1 GCA_000434735.1 Bacteroides sp. CAG:530 | reverse complement strand
AAGTTTACTGATATTAATTCTTTAATATTTGCATAGTTGTTTTTTTTCCGTATATTGTCCCATGTTAGTTGAATGAATATATTAAGAAGCTTAATTTTGAAAACTAAATTCAGTTTATGACTCTCAATGATCAGACACGCATAATAGATTTATGGGTACAATTTTGGGATGGAAATGAAATGGCATTTTCTCAATTGTACTGTTTATGCTTTGATGATTTATTAGCTTATGGTCGTAGAGTTGGGGGAGATAATGAAATGGTAGAAGACTTGATTCAAGACCTTTTTCTGAAACTTTATCAGAAAAAGATAATTCTTGAAGATAATACAAAGTTACGTTCCTTCCTATTTCGAGCATTAAAGAATCTGATTTATAATCAATTACTTCGTAACGCAAAACTTCAATCATTGCCGGATTATGACTTTGCATTTGATTTGGATTATACAATTGATGAGCAATTGTCTTGGATGCATGACCTAGGGCTGTCAGATGAGGTTCATCATATATTGAAAGGTCTTACCGAACATCAAAAAGAAATAATCTATCTTCGTTTTATCCATGAGATGAGTTTTGAAGAAATCTCAGAAATAATGAAAATTAATACCCAGTCTGCCAGAAATCTATTGTTTCGTTCTATGGAAAAGATTAGGAAAAATCTTCATCAGCTACTGTTTCATTTCTTATTAATGTGCTTTCTATATACATTGTATAGTAACTTGTTATAGCATACTTTCCATTTAAAATCCAAACAAAGTTAGATAATTCATCAATAATTATAACACTTCGTTAAATTTGTAACTAATCCGTTGAAAATAAACAAGTTAATTGATATAATTTAGCAAAATAAATTAGGTCAAGTGGCTGATTTTCAGTATCTTTAATGGTAAAGCACCACACATTAAAGTAATGAACAAAACAGCACTTGACCAATATGAGGAAATCGTAACCGATGCTTTGAA
>FR881188.1 GCA_000434735.1 Bacteroides sp. CAG:530 | reverse complement strand
AATCCGAAGAACCATCCCATAGAACATTTTCCCCGTTCGGCAAGTCCTTCAAATGTCTTATGAATCAAAATACGTTGATTACGGCAAACACGTAGAGGAGTAGAATCCACAAAACTGATTCCAGTACATTTGCCCAAGAGAACCTGCTTGATAAAGATGGTCAGTGGAAGCAGTACCTCTTTCTCCAATTTCCCCAAACGGTTATATGAAACCCTTTGGGGAAACAGATGAAGCAGATGTTTACAGACATATTCCAAATAATAATGTTTGAAACAACGGAAGCCACCCGAATGAAATAAGATGAGAATAACCATAATTTCCGCATCGCTCATACGGTTGGGCTTGTTACGATGCGGACGAGACTTGTATTCAATCATATATTTTTCTTGTTGAACTGCAAATTCTTTGCAAAAATCATCTGCCAAACAATAAATCTCCGTAACTTTAGACTCTGAGAACATAGTGGTAATCGTTTTAATGTTATAATTTAATACTTTTATCGATATGTTCCTATTATTCAGTCAAATATATTTGGAACTTATATCGAACTCACGTT
>FR881187.1 GCA_000434735.1 Bacteroides sp. CAG:530 | reverse complement strand
GAAGTGAATGCTTACTTCGGTCGAAGTAAGACGACTTCATTAAAGAGTTTCATGACTTATAACTTATTGTTTAGCGATACTTTGCATGCAAAGTATCTTTCAGGTTGTAAGTTAGCGGTGGCTTAAATTCATTTTTATTTGAAGTAATAGTTGTCCGTTTTATAGTTTAAAACTATATTTGCAGTCTTAATTAATATTATTACAACTATATTATGCCACAAATATCGATAAGAGGAAACGAGATGCCTGAGTCGCCTATCCGCAAATTGGCACCTTTGGCAGAAGCAGCAAAGAAGAGAGGGGTTCATGTTTATCACTTGAATATTGGTCAGCCAGACCTGCCTACTCCACGAGCGGCCCTCAATGCGATTCGTAATATAGACCGTACAGTTTTAGAGTACAGCCCCAGTCAGGGCTACCGCAGCTATCGCGAAAAGCTGGTGGGTTACTACAAATCATACGATATCAATCTTAACGCAGACGATATAATCATTACAACCGGAGGGTCGGAAGCTGTATTGTTTGCATTCATGAGCTGTCTTAATCCGGGCGATGAAATCATTGTGCCCGAACCTGCTTATGCCAACTACATGGCGTTCGCTATTTCGGTAGGTGCTGTTATCCGTACCATCACTACTACTATCGACGAGGGCTTCTCTCTGCCGAAAGTAGAAAAGTTTGAAGAGTTGATAAACGAACGTACTAAGGGTATCTTGATTTGCAACCCTAATAATCCTACCGGATATCTGTATACTCGTCGCGAGATGAATCAGATACGCGATTTGGTGAAGAAGTACGATTTGTTCCTCTTCTCCGACGAAGTTTATCGTGAGTTTATCTATACAGGTTCGCCCTATATTTCGGCTTGCCATCTTGAAGGCATCGAAAACAATGTAGTGCTTATTGATTCTGTATCAAAAAGATATTCAGAGTGCGGTATCCGTATCGGTGCCCTTATCACTAAGAACGAAGAGGTACGTAAGGCGGTTATGAAATTCTGTCAGGCCCGTCTTAGCCCTCCTTTAATAGGACAGATAGCTGCCGAGGCATCGCTAGATGAACCCGAATCATATTCTCGCGAGATGTACGACGAATATGTAGAACGAAGAAAATGCTTGATAGACGGATTGAACCGTATTCCGGGCGTTTATTCTCCTATACCGATGGGAGCGTTCTATACGGTAGCTAAGTTGCCTGTTGACGACTGCGAGAAATTCTGCGCATGGTGTCTTGAAGAATTCAACTACGAGGGCGAAACCGTCATGTTGGCTCCTGCTTCCGGCTTCTATACTACTCCGGGACTGGGTCATAATGAAGTGCGTGTAGCCTACGTATTGAAGAAAGAAGACCTGTCGCGTGCGCTGTTTGTGCTTCGTAAAGCACTCGAAACTTATCCCGGACGTGTAGACGAATAATATGAACTGGAAACTTTTTATAGCGCGCCGCATCTATAAAAGCAATGAGGGCGGCAAAGAAGTTTCGAAGCCCGCTGTGCGTATTGCCATGGTGGGCATTGCTATTGGCTTGGCCGTAATGATTGTTTCGGTGGCTGTGGTCATCGGGTTCAAACATCAGGTGCGCGATAAGGTGGCTGGTCTGGGGGCGGATGTTCTCGTTACAAGCATGGAGGCTGCGCAGTCGTATCAAGCTACTCCTATAGAGTGCGGCGATAGTCTTATATCCAAGTTGCACGATATTCATAATATATCGCACATACAGCGTTATTCTACCAAGCCCGGCATGATTATGACGAAGCAAGATTTTCAGGGCATGGTGCTGAAAGGTATTGGTCAGGAGTACGACGTTACGTATCTGAATAATCATATCGTAGAAGGAAGCATTCCGGAGTTTACCGATTCTGTAGCAAGTAATAAGGTTCTTATCTCTAAAGATATTGCCGACAAACTGTCACTTAAGGTAGGCGATAAGCTCGATACGTATTATCTTGAAAATAATATCCGTGCCCGCAGAATGACTGTGTGCGGCATTTACCAAACCAACTTCTCGGCTTTCGACGGACTTTTTCTTGTGACCGACCTCTATACAGTGTCAAAACTGAATAATTGGGCAGAAGGTGATAGAATAAGTGGAATAGAGATAAGTATTTCCGACCCTAAGCAGGCAGAACAGGTAGAAGAAGACCTATATACATTGTTCAACAATAAGACCGATAGCTATGGGGTAGAGTATTACCCACGAACTGTAGAAGAAGTCTATCCGCAGATATTCGCATGGCTCGATTTGCTCGATGTCAACGTATGGGTAATACTTATTCTGATGACAGGAGTGGCGGGCTTCACTATGATATCCGGACTACTTATTATTATATTGGAGCGTACCAACATGATTGGAGTACTGAAAGCTCTGGGGGCAGACAATACATCTATACGTAAGGTGTTCTTGTCGTTTTCAGTCTTTCTTATCGGCAGAGGCATGTTAGCCGGAAATGCTATAGCCTTGACTTTTTATGTTCTACAGAGGTGCTTCCATGTTATAAAGCTCGATCCGGCTACCTATTATCTTGATTCCGTTCCGGTAGAGATAAGCGTTTGGATATGGCTGTTGCTCAATGTATGCACACTCATAGTGGCCGTGCTTATGCTGGTAGGCCCTTCATATCTGGTAAGCCGCATTCATCCGGCTAAATCAATGCGTTACGATTAATTGCCATTCATTCTGATGGGATAAAATAAAAGCCTTTCAATCTTTATCACGTATCCAACCGTGTAAGGATTGAAAGGCTTTACTCTTCAGTTCTCTTTCTTATACTCGTATTAAACTATCCTATCTTACTGATTTTTTTCAGTCTTTCTTCGTCTATGATTTTAATTTTTCGTCCGTCGATAATGATAAGTTTCTCGGTCGCGAAATTCGATAAAGTACGAATAGCGTTCGATGTTGTCATGTTCGACAAGTTCGCCAAGTCTTCGCGCGAGAGGTATATGCTCAGCGTACACTGGTCTTCTTCTACTCCATAAGTATCTTTCAGGAACAGCAAAGACTCAGCCAGACGTCCGCGAATGTGCTTTTGAGTCAAGTTTACTGTACGTTCGTCTGATATACCCAAGTCTATGGAAAGCTGCTTGATGAAGAACATGGCCAAGTCAGTATTCTCTTTAATCAGTTCGCTTATTACCGGCATCGGAACAAGGCATATGGTACATGGCTCGAAAGCCGCAGCCGCCGTGACAAAGTTCTCTTGTGCGAAATAAGCGCGATAAGCAAAGTATTCTTTGTCTTTTATCACGCGGATAATCTGGCTTCTTCCGCCAACCCCGTCTTTATAAATCTTTACTTTGCCGCTTAGCAGACACATCAAGTGCATGGGTGTTTCGCCTTCGCAGTAAATTGTCTCGTTTTTTTTGTACTTCTGTATAGTGAAGTTCTTAGCGAGATACTCTCGCTGTGTCTCTGTAAGAGGCTGCCATAAGTCGGGGATACTTTCGGCTATTTCTACTTGTGTTAGTTCTTTTTTTACCATTACTGCTACAAAACCATGTTATATAGCACAAAGATAAGGAGAAATTATTAAAAACATGTTTTAAAGAATAAAAAAATCGTTTCACCTCTGTCGTATTTTGTTATATTTGTCCCAAATTTATGAAACAGATTACTGAGAGAAAGTGCGCTTTGTTGCGCTATATAATATTGTTTGCGCTGTTTTTGGTGCATGGCTCTATAGTGGGGGCAAGAGATTTTGTTTCGCCTCCATCGCTAAAGCCTTATGTAAACGATTCATTGTTGGAACATATTTTTGAGGCGGCGTCTGTGTGGGAGAATGAGGTTGCCGAATACCAAGCCGATCTTTACTTGAAGGGTAGGTTCAGGGTTCATAAAAGCAATCGTATAGTAAAGTATATACCGTCTATGTTTCGCTTGGAGAAGGGGGTGAACGACTATATACACGAGTCGATAAGCGAATTGCACTACACCAGTCCCCGCATATACGACAGAAAGGTGCGTGCCGTGCAGACTACTATCCCCGGAGGAAACAGCCGTTTCTTTGATGTCCTTAATTTCCTTAAGTTCAATATTTACTCTCCATCTGTTATGGGAGACAAGATTCTCTCGCCCATGTCTAGAGAGAACAGCATTCACTATCATTACCTGCTAGATTCTATAGATTACAGTCAGAAGGGAGAGGTATATAAGATACATGTTATCCCAAGGTTCCGCAGCACTCAGCTTATGGAAGGATATCTATGGGTGTCGTCCGACGACTGGACGATACGTTATCTCGACCTTGAGGGAAAGTATGATTTGATAACCTTTCATATAGTTATGCAAATGGGCGTTGACGATAAGAGCAAGTACTTGCCGCAGTTGCTCAATCTTGCCGTCGTTTTCAAGTTTATGAGGAATCATTTCGAGATGAACTATACGGGCTGGTTAAACTATAAGGATGTGGTGTTTCATGAGGAAGGCGATACACTGTGTGTAAAGCAGAAAAAAGAAAACTATAACATGTCTAGTTCTTATACCCTTACCGCCGACACTACTCGTTTGATAGAAGACCGTGCCGCATTCGCGCGTATCCGTCCGTTGCCCTTGTCCGACGAGGAGGAGTGGCTTTATCGTGAGTTCGACGCTCGGAAGATGCACCGTGCAGACACGCTGGTAGATATGTCTCGGCGTAAAAAGAACTTGGTTATGATGGGGCAGTTTGGCGATGCGCTGATAAGCAGTTACGATATCGATATGTCGAAGATAGGAAATGTTACCTGCTCGCCTCTTATTAATCCGCTATTGGTTAGCTATAGTCATCGCAACGGTATTTCTTATAAGCAGGAGTTTAAATATAATAAGCTTTTTCATAACGACAAGTTGCTGCACATAGTTCCGCAGGTTGGTTATAACTTTACGCAGAAAGAACTATATGCCAAGCTTGACGCTGAGTACGTATACGCTCCAAAACACCACGGGTCGTTTACGGTGAATGTAGGAAACGGTAACCGTATATATAGTAGTGTGGTGCTCGACCAACTGAAGCAGATGCCCGACAGTACATTTAACTTCGATGATGTAAACCTTGAGTATTTTAAGGACGTGTATGTTATGCTGGGACATAATTACGAGTTGTTCAACGGCTTTTCGCTCATGACTGGTTTGGCTATGCACTGGCGTTATACGGCTTACCGTAATTCGGAAGTCGAAGGCAGGGTACGTACTCGCTATAACGGATTCGCACCACGCATCCGTGTGTCGTGGACTCCAAAAATGCACTATTATATGAACGGCAACCGAAAGGTGAATATAGGTTCTCGCTGTCCTACGTTCGTGGTCGATTATGAGCACGGCCTTAACGTGCTGAACAATTCGGGTTCATATCAACGTTTGGAAATGTCGGCCGAGCAGGTAATAAACATCCGTAAAATACATTCTTTGGCCTATCATGTAGGAGGCGGCTTCTTTACCAAGCAGAAAGAAATGTATTTCGTAGACTTCGTAGATTTTGCCAACCGTAATCTTCCGCAAGGATGGAATGACGATATAGGCGGAACATTCCAGATGCTTGATGGACGTTGGTACAACTCGTCTCGTCATTATATCCGTGGCAATATGACATACGAGACCCCGTTCCTTCTTCTTTATCCGGTTAGTAAGTTGCTATCGTTCATTCAGAAGGAGAGGGTATATGGCGGTGTACTGTTTATGCCTCATCTTAATCCTTATCTGGAATTCGGCTATGGCATAGGCACGCACTTGTTCGATTTCGGCGTGTTTGTAGGACACGGAAGGGGTAAGTTCACATCATTAGGATGTAAGTTCACGTTCGAGCTGTTTAATAAGTAATTTTGTTTAGATTTAAGTAATTGCATTATGCATAAAAAAGATGCTCCTCCTTAACACTATAAGGAGAAGCATCACAACACAAAAACTAAACTAGACTTAACTAAACTATTCAAATAAGAAGTTTCACAACTTCTGTTTTTATATGTACATCACAAATGTATGACTTATATTTATAGTTGACAAAAATCAAGATAATAATTTTCTCATTTTATATGGAAATATGTTTTAAAACTATGATAATTGTCAAATAGTATGTTTATTAACATAATTCTGAAGCTCTTGCTTGTAGCTATCGGATATAGGAATATACTCTTTTCCGAAAACAATGCGCCCCTTGTCTATGACTTTAATCTTTTGTTTTTGCACGATGAATGATCGATGTACTCTGATGAAACGATCGGCCGGCAATTTCTCTTCCATGGCCCTCATGCTTATGAGTGAGAGGATGGGGCGCGGCTCGTCTTCTGTATGTATTTTTATATAGTCTTTCAGTCCCTCTATATACAATATCTTATCGAGTTCTATTTGCACCAGCTTATAATCGCTTTTTACGTAGATGTATTCGCCGGCAAAGTTCGTTACGCTGTCGGCCGTCTTTTGAGGAGCTTCGTCGGCCTTCTGTTTTAGCTCGAACCATTGTACCGCCTTATTTACCGCCTGCATAAAGTCGGCATAGCTGATAGGCTTTAGCAGATAGTCGAGCGCATTTACCCGATAGCCGTCTATTGCATATTGGTCGAAAGCGGTGGTAAACACTATTCTTGTTTGTTCGTCTACCATTCTGGAGTATTCCAGTCCGTTAAGGTCGGGCATCTGAATATCTAGAAACAGCAAGTCTACCGGTGTTTCTTGCAGATGCTTCATTGCTTCGATAGCACTAGAATAACAACCGCACAGCTCCAGCAGCGGAGTTTTTTTGGCGTAGCTCTCCAGCAGTCCCAGTGCAAGAGGTTCATCGTCTACAATAGCACATTTCAGTTTCATAGTCTGTATGTATTTTGTGAGTATTAATGATTATTTTTTAAATAGATTATCAGTGTAGACTGATACGTTTTCTTATCCTCAGTCAGGCCCCGCTTCCATTCAAACTGATTAGGATATATCAGTTCCAACCGTTTGCTTACCTGCTCCAGTCCGATGCCCGATCCGCTTTTATCGCCCTCGTTCTTAGGATAATTACTGTTGCGAATGTTGCAAGTTACCTGCTTGTCATCTTCTGTCACATTGATGTCTATAAAGCTGTCTTCTACTGGCGAGATGCCGTGCTTAAACGCATTTTCTATCAGCGATATGAAGATTAGCGGAGCTATAGGAGTCTGGCTTTGCGGCTTTATATCGAACTGCGTATTAATCTTTACGTGTGGTGAAACGCGTATGCGCATCAGCTCTATGTAGTTCTTTATGAAATCTATTTCCTTGGTAAGAGGCACATACATCTGCTGGTTATCGTATAGCACATATCGCAGCAGTTTGCTAAGTTCCTGAATAGCCTGTTGCGCCTTGTCGGTATCGAAAGCTACCAACGCATAGATATTATTCAGCGTATTAAGCAAGAAGTGAGGGTTAAGCTGATTTCTTAAATTCTTCAGCTCTGCCTCTGTGCGGCTTTTTACCGCCTCTTGTTTTTCCGCTTCCGCCTGGCTGAGGCGTATGCTCATGCGTATGGATACACTAAGACCTGCCGAAAAAACGAGGCTTAACACATCTCGCAGAATAAAGATTATGCGTGGCGGAAGGTATTTGTTATCCATACGGGGTGGAAAGCAAATAGTGCTATAATAGTTCATGCCGAGGATGAGCAGAAGAATAGTTATCAGATTAGCGATAAAGAATTCCTTGTTTCGTTCTTTGAACAGCAGGCGAGGGATGAAAAGAAAGTAGTTCAGATAAAATATGATGCACACTGTGCTTGGCATTACACAGTGATGCATGAAAGCTTTCCAGTTGATGCTTCCGTTGGGCTGCTGCAACATAAACAGCGGGAATGCGAAAAACAATCCCCAGCATATAAGGTGTATGGCGATTTCGAGCCCGCGGTGTTTTTTATTTGCAAAAGAGTTCATTAGATTCATATCTTCGTTATAAGGCAAAGTTAGAATTTATTTTGTTTTTAAAAAAGTCCGGCTGCATCCAATAAAGAACTTATTTTCAGCAGCCGGACAGGAAACCAAAGTTATGAAGAACAAAATAGACAGGTTGGCTTTCACAAGTTAGCCTGCCAATATCATTAAGACTTTTTAGTCAACCAATATTATTCGTATCTCAAAGCTTCTATCGGGTCGAGGTCGGCTGCCTTTTTAGCCGGATACCATCCGAAGAAGACTCCGGTTAGGGTACATACGGCAAACGACAGCAATACGCTCCAAGGTTGGATAAATACCGGCCAGTGGGCTACGGTCTTTATTATGAAGCTCGCTCCACAGCCAAGTACCACGCCTATCAATCCTCCGGTGATACTGATAAGGATTGATTCTATAAGGAACTGCGATAGGATATCTACTCCGCGAGCTCCTACAGACATACGCAAGCCAATCTCACGTGTACGTTCTGTTACAGATACGTACATGATATTCATGATTCCGATACCGCCTACCACCAGTGATATACCTGCGATACATGCCAGCAGGGTAGTCATCAAGTCGGTAGTACTGTTTAGCATAGAACTCAGCTCCTGCTGCGTACGTATGTTGAAGTCGTCGCTGTCGCTTTCCTTCAACTTGTGTTCGCGGCGCAAAATGGTAGTAATTTCGTCTACTGCCTCATCGGTCATATCTTCCGTAAGAGCCGAGGCGAACAATCCGCTCAGGTAAGTCTGCGCTAACAAGCGTTTCATTACCGTGGTATACGGAGCAAGCACCACATCATCCTGGTCCATACCCATAGAGTTATATCCTTTTGACTTCAGTACACCTATAACCCTCATAGGTATCTTGTTGCATCGTATCACTTTTCCTATCGGGTCCGAGCCATCGGGGAATAAGTTGTCTACAATGGTTTTACCTATAACGCACACTTTTGCTGCCGTGCGGATATCGTTTTCGCTGAACATTTCACCTTGCTCTACCGTAAGCTGTCGGATAGTAAGATAATCAATGCTTACTCCAGTTACCGATGAAGGATAGTTATTAGCTCCTGCTATCAGTTGTCCCGACGATGAAACGTTAGGGCTGATGGCGGATAGAAAGTTGCATTCATCGCGCAACTTCTCATAGTTTTCCAACTTCAGCGTTTGCATGGCCGACGGGTCTTGACGAACACCGCCACGCATTTCTGCTCCCGGATGAATCATGATCATGTTAGATCCCATTTCCGAAATCTGTTGTTGGATGCTCCGTTTAGAACCCTGGCCAATGGCAAGCATCGCTATGACCGACGCCACACCTATGATGATGCCCAGCATGGTGAGAAAGGCACGTAGCTTGTTGTTAGCCAAAGCCCTTAGAGCTATTTTAAAAAGATTAGTTCCGTTCATAATTCTTGTTGTTTTTAATACGCCAGCCTTTGTTAGTCTTCATCATTTTTAGGCAGTGCGGCCAAAGCTTCCGCTGCCGATAAAATGTTGGTGTTAACCGTATCTTCTATTACATGTCCGTCTCTCAGTCGGATGTTTCGGCTGCTGTATTGCGACAACTCCGGATTGTGAGTGACAAATATAATAGTTCTTCCTTCTTTATGTAACTTCTGAAATAAAACCAATATTTCGAAAGAAGTACGTGTGTCCAGGTTACCTGTAGCTTCGTCTGCAAGGATAACCGCAGGGTTGTTGACTAATGCACGAGCGATGGCTACACGCTGCATCTGACCACCCGACATTTGGTTTGATTTATGCTCCAAACGGTCGCCCAACCCTACAGCCATCAATGCATCTATAGCACGGCGGCGGCGTTCGGCTGCGCTGACTGATGAGTTGTACATCAGCGGCAGCTCCACGTTTTCTACAGCGGTAGTCTTAGGCAGCAAGTTATAATTCTGAAAGACGAAACCGATTTTACGATTACGCAATACGGCTCTTTGCGGTTTGCTCATGGTTCTTACCGAAACTCCATCAAGCAGATATTCTCCGCTGGTTGGGGTGTCAAGACATCCCAACGTGTTCAGCAATGTAGATTTTCCCGAACCCGAAGTACCCATGATGGTAACAAACTCTCCTTCGGATATGGAGAATGAAACACCGCGCAAGGCATGTACTATTTCATCGCCCACCAAAAAGTTTCGCTTTATATTCTGTAATTCAATGACAGTTTTACTCATGTTACTTCCTCTCTTTGAATTTATTGTTTATTTCTTCTTGTTTCTTCCCGGAGGGCCTGGCATGAACGGGCTACGTTCGCCGCTTGTAGTTTGTTCATCGGCTATCGGTGTGTTGCCTCCTTTCACTGTAGTTTCTGTTACCACTGCCGTTCCTTCTGCTATGCCTTCAGTAATTTCGGTGCATGTACCGCTGCTTATACCTGTTTTTACAGGGTGAGCTATGAAGGCATCGTTCTCTAATGTCCATACTTTATGTTCAGCGTTGCAATCTTGAATCTTGCGGCTACCTGCCAACTCTTTGTTGGGAGTGAAGCGTAGAGCCTTGGTAGGTACTGTAAGAACATTGTCGTGGGTTAGAGTGTAGATAGTAGCGTTGGCGGTAAGACGCGGTTTCAACTTCAGGTCGGGGTTATCAGCGCTTATTACCACTTCGTAAGTTACTACAGTAGTGCTAGAAGAAGTAGTACTTGAGCTGCTTGAACTGTTGGTACTTCCTAAACGGACTTGCTTTACCACGCCCTCGAATACATCATCCGGATAAGCGTCAACGGTAAATGTTACTCGGCATCCTTCTTTTACATCGGCTATGTCGGCTTCGTCTACATCGGCTACCACCTGCATCTTTGTCAAGTCGGCTGCAATGTTAAACAATGTCGGAGTCTCAAAACCGGAAGCTACGGTTTGGCCTTCTTCTACATCTTTACTAGTTACCACACCGTCGATAGGCGAAGTAATTGTAGCGTACGATAAGTTGCGTTCTGCCTTGGCCAAAGCCGCTTTGCTTTGTTCATAGCTGGCTTTAGCGTTCTGGTAGTTGAAGAGCGACTGCTCATAGTCGGTATCGCTAATCAGCTGCTTCTGGTGCAACTTCTCATTACGTTCGTACTGCTTCTTCTGATAGTCGTATGCAGCTTTCGCTCCGTTATAGGTAGCTCTAGACGATTGCATTTCACTCATCAGAGTCACTCTATCCATTTCGGCTATCACTTGTCCCTTCTTTACTACCGAGTTATAGTCGATATAAATTTTATCGATAATACCCGAAACCTGCGTACCTACTTCAACTTCGGTTACCGGCTCTATGGTACCCGTTGCCGTAATAGAATTGCTTACATTGCCCCTTTGTACCTTTTCGGTCACGAAATCGATTTTGCGTGCGGCTTTCTTTCCGCCGAAAATCGAGAATCCGGCAGCTACTACTATTATTACTGCCGCTGCGATGATGATAACTTTTTTCTTATTCATACTTCTTATCTTATCGTGAGTTTTTTATAATTCAATTTTGTTTCCTGCGTAGAAATCGAGCAAGGCACGGTCTAGCACTGCCATGTATTTGGCCTGCAGGCGTTGCTGCTGTGCGCTTTGCAGATTATTCTTTTCTGTCAAAAGTTCTACGGTATTCTTCATACCTAATGTAAACTGCTCGCTCACCATGTCGTAGCTGGTTTGGCTGCTTTTCAGTTTGGTGTCGGCTGCCGCATATTGCTGCTGTGCGTTCAGTGCGTCGAGCCATAGAGACTCTACCGTGCTGTACAGCTCTTTCTGTTTGGTAGCCAAGTTAAGCTGACTGTTGCTGTATTGCAATTTAGCCTTCTGTACGTTGCTCTTGTTCTGGCGATTGTCGAAGATAGGGATGCTCAAGCTTATACCTATCATATTATTCCAACCGTATTTCATCTGCTGCGCCCAGTTGTTTGTGCTTGCGCTGTTTGTAGTACTTGAGCTAGAAGCCGATAGACTGATGGTAGGCATATATCCTGCCTTTGCCGTCTTGATGCCCAATTTAGCGTTGTCGATGCTTAGTTGTCCGCTTTGTATTTCGGGGCGAGTGGTGAGGGCTGTCTGATAAACATCAGCCTGACTTGGTAACACCTTCATTACTTGTTCGTCGCTAAGGGTAGGCAAGGCCAAAGTCATCTCGTCTGTGCCGTCCAGTTCCAGAAGCTGCTTAAGCTGAAGCTTGTAGTTTCTCAGTGTGCTTTCAGAAGTAACCAGTTGGTACTGGTCGTTGCCTACTTGCGATTCCAGCTGCGCCAAGTCAGCTTTCGAGATGCTTCCTTCTTTAAAAAGCTCCTCGCCGCGCTTAAAGTTGGCTTCGCTTGTCTCCAGCGTACTCTTGTTAATCTTAACCGATTCATCGGCATACAATATCTGCACGAACAACTTCGTGATTTCCTCTTGCAGCATATTCTCAGTTTCAGAAACGCTGAGTGAAGCTATATCTCTTGTAGTTTTCTGCTGCTTGATATTGTTCAGTCGTCTGCCTCCATTCCACAGAGTCCACTGTGCGTTGAGGCTGTAGTTTCCGTTATAAGTAGTCTTGCTGTCACTACTGATAATTTCGGTACCGCTTACCGTAGAGCTGTTTTGCTGATACGGACGGTTTATCACATTATGTCCAGTATTGAACGAAAGCGATGGGAAGAGGCTCGCTTTAGCCGTCTTTACATCTACATCACTTTCTTCGAGAGCAATTTTGTCTTGCTGTAGCTTGATGTTTTTTTCAAGCGCATAGTCTATGCAGTCTTGAAGACTCCACTGCTTGCTCGCTTCTTGTGCGTACAGGCCAGACGCTGCAGCCAAGATGGTAATAAAGCATAAAGTTCGTTGTTTCATATTCTCTCGTTCTTTTAATTTTCTGGTTGCAAAATTAGGCTCCTTTATTATTTGGTACAATTGAAATGGATGAACCCCGAAAAAATCAAGATAAACCCTTGTTTTTTTCCGATGGATTACTTTTCTTTGTAATCATTATAAAAATAAAATATGGCTAAAAGAAATATTGTTGCTACTATGTTTCGGTTTTATTACGATGGATTCCGGAATATGACTTGGGGCAGAACTCTATGGCTTCTTATTGTCATTAAGCTGTTTGTAATGTTTTTTATACTGAAGCTATTCTTCTTCCCATCTTTCTTGGGTGAGAAGTCGGAAGAACAGAAACAGGAGTTTGTAGGGACGGAATTGGTAAATCGTATTGATTTATAGCATTGTGAATCAATATGATAGTAGCGTTGGAAAAATATTGCGATGATTCAGCTAACACATCGAATTCTTTTTTTTGAAGCATCGCAATGAACAGATTGAAGCATCGCAATGTTTTGTTTGGCTTATCGCATTCTTTTTTTAGCCCATTTTTAAGGCAAAGACAAATAAGGCGTAACTGCATGAGATAATAATGAAAGATGTAAAATAATACTATTAATTAAACACAAGTGTATGTTAGCAAGTGTAGACATTTCAATGATTGATTGGTCGAGAGCACAGTTTGCGCTTACGGCTATTTACCATTGGCTGTTCGTCCCGTTGACGTTAGGACTGGCAGTTGTAATGGGAGTGATGGAAACTCTGTATGTAGTTTCAGGAAATGAATTCTGGAAGCGGACGGTGAAGTTCTGGATGAAACTCTTTGGAGTCAATTTTGCCGTAGGTGTGGCTACCGGACTTATTCTGGAGTTTCAGTTTGGAACTAACTGGAGCAACTATTCATGGTTCGTGGGCGATATATTTGGTGCACCATTGGCCATAGAGGGCATAGTGGCTTTCTTTATGGAGGCTACATTTGTAGCTGTGATGTTCTTCGGATGGAATAAGGTAAGCAAGAAATTCCACTTGGCGTCTACATGGCTAACCGGGCTTGGAGCTACTATCTCCGCATGGTGGATATTGGTAGCCAACGGATGGATGCAGCATCCGGTAGGCATGGAGTTTAATCCTGATACGGTACGTAATGAGATGGTAGACTTCCTTTCGGTAGCTTTCTCTCCGGTGGCAGTAGTTAAGTTCTTCCATACGGTACTGAGCGCATGGATGCTGGGAGCGGTATTTGTAGTAGGAGTGAGTGCCTGGTTCTTGATTCGCAAGCGCGAGCATGAGTTTGCTATTGCCAGCATGAAGATAGGTGCCGGAGTGGGACTTGTGGCATCATTGATCACTGCCTTTACGGGCGACCATTCCGCTTATCAGGTAGCCAAATATCAGCCTATGAAGTTGGCGGCTATGGAGGGGTTGTACGATGGAGGTACCCGTCAGCCGCTTACGGTGATAGGAGATATAAATGTGCCTGTTATGTTGTCGTACCTTGCTACCCGCAGCGCCGACGGTTATGTGCCGGGCATCAACAATTTGCTTACAGGAGGCTATCTTCTGCCCGATGGAACAACCGCTTTGGGGGCTGTAGAAAAGATGGAGCGTGGACGCAAGGCCATCACTGCATTGGCGGATTATCGTAAGGCGAAAGAAGAAGGCGACGAAAAGGTCATGACTGAATCTCGTAATACACTCTATGAAAACATGCCTTATTTCGGATACGGTTATATAAAAGACCCCAATTATCTGGTTCCTCACGTAGGCTTGTCGTTCTGGTCGTTCCGCGTTATGGTGGGATTAGGAATGTATTTCATCGCCTTTTTCGTGCTGATTCTTTTCTTGTCATGGCGGCATAAGCTTTCTGATATGCGTTGGGTGCATTGGGTAGCATTGCTCAGTATTCCTTTGGCATACGTAGCTAGTCAGGCAGGATGGATAGTAGCCGAAGTAGGCCGTCAGCCTTGGGCTATACAAGACTTGCTTCCCGTCAATGCGGCTGTATCCGACCTTCAGACCGGTGCCGTGCAGACTACATTCTTTATCTTCTTGTTCCTCTTTACCGTACTGCTGATAGCGGAAATAGGCATCATGCTGAAGGCTATTCGCAAAGGTGTAGACGAGGCTTGATTGTTTTTGAGTCAGAATAATAATTAAATAGAGCTATTATGGATTCTACATATATATTTTTACAGCATTATTGGTGGTTCTTGGTGTCGTTATTAGGAGCCTTGTTGGTATTTCTGTTATTTGTGCAGGGTGGCAATTCGTTGCTATTCGTTTTGGGTAAGAACGATACGGAGCGCACCATGTTGGTAAACTCTACCGGGCGGAAATGGGAGTTTACTTTTACTACGTTAGTAACCTTTGGCGGTGCTTTCTTCGCATCCTTCCCCTTATTCTATAGCACCAGTTTCGGCGGAGCCTACTGGTTGTGGATGATTATCCTTTTCAGCTTTGTGCTTCAAGCCGTATCTTACGAGTTCCAGTCTAAGCTGGGTAATCTGTTGGGCAAGCGTACTTATCAATATTTCTTGGTAGCCAACGGAATTATTGGTCCTGTACTGCTTGGCGCAGCCGTGGCTACATTCTTCAACGGGTCGAACTTCGTGGTGAGCAAGGGCAACATAACCCAAGAGGCTATGCCAGTAATCAGTCAGTGGGCTAACGGTTGGCACGGACTCGATGCGCTTCTCGATTTATGGAATGTAGTTCTTGGTTTGGCGGTATTGTTCTTGTCGCGCTGTCTTGGCATCTTATACTTCATCAATAATGTTAGCGATGCCGAACTGCTTCCGCGCTTCCGCCGTAGATTGATGATTGAGTCTGTTTGTTTCGTGGTATTTTTTGTGCCGTTCGTTATTTATGTACTTCTGAAAGACGGTTTCGCAGTAGATGCCGCGTCGGGCAGTATCGTAATGGAGTCTTATAAATATTTTCATAACCTGATGGCTATGCCTTGGGTGCTTGGCTTATTCTTGCTGGGTGTAGTGGCAGTACTCTTCGGATTAGGACGTAGCATACTGTGCGCTACATATAACAAAGGTATCTGGTTTGCCGGAGTAGGTACAGTGCTGGCTGTTTTGGCTTTGCTGCTTACAGTGGGCTATAACAATACGGCATATTACCCATCGGCAGCCGACTTGCAGAGTTCTCTAACCTTGAGCAACAGTTGCAGTAGTCTGTTTACGCTGAAAACTATGGCGTATGTATCTGTATTCATTCCTTTTGTTTTGGCTTATATAATCTATGCATGGCGTGCTATAGACCGTAAGCCCATTACCGCCGATGAAATGAAAGAATCAGATCATGC
>FR881186.1 GCA_000434735.1 Bacteroides sp. CAG:530 | reverse complement strand
GGGTCCATTGTTTGAGAAACAAGCCCAAGAGAATTGACGAAGGTTTTAACATAAAACATAAAATATTCAGACTGAAAGAATATTTAGTATCCACCCTTATGTCGTTGGGGCTTGAAACAGTTTATGAGCAAGGAAGCCACGGTAAAGGCAATTCCTACCCCCACCACACCTGTCCACCCGTAATGCTGCCAAGACAGACCGGAAACGAATGTACCGGCAGAACCACCCAAAAAGTAAATGGTCATATAAACGGTATTGATACGATTGATGGCAGATGCGTCAAGGGCGACTACGCTGGTCTGATTCGACAAATGGATGCATTGCATACCGGCATCTATCAACAAGATAGCAATTATTATCCACGAATAGCTATCATTCCCAAAAAATGCCAGTATCCATGCAGCCAACACTACGCATCCTCCAGCAATAGAGAAGAATCTCGCACCGTACTTTTGGACGTAGCCGCTGATGAAAACCACCGTGGATGCACCTGCCAGTCCACACAAACCGAGTGCTCCGATAATGTCGTCGCTAGCAAAAAAAGGTTCCTGTTTCATCCGAAAAGCAAGACAACTCCACAATGCGAAGAACGAGCCATAAGCCAATGCCGCCCTTAGCGATGCGATACGCAAGTACGGGTATTGGAAGAGCAGGCGCAACAAAGATTTCATCAGCCCTGCATAACTTTCTCGAGAACAGGTAGACAGCGCGGGGAGCATCTTGTGAATCATCAGGAAGCATCCGAGCATAAACAAGCAAGCAACAAAATAGACGGAACGCCATCCCCATACGTCAGCCAGAAAGCCACTGAATACCCGTGAACCAAGAATGCCAATGAGCAGGCAAGATTGTATAGTCCCTACGTTGCGCACCTTGTGCGCAGGGGGTGAATAGTAAGATACTAACGGAATGAAAAATTGCGGCATAACCGAAGATGCGCCGGCAAGCAATGATGCGCCCCACACCCAATAGATGTTCGGGGCAAGGGCTATGGCAAGCAAGGCGCACGAAGATATGATATAATTGGTCAATATCAGCTTCTTTCGTGAGACCAAATCACCAAGCGGGATGACAAACACAAGTCCGGTCACATAGCCTATCTGTGTCAATGTCGCTACCATGCTAGCAGAAAAGTCGTTTACCGCGAAATCTTTTGCCATGCTACCCAACAAAGGTTGGTTGTAGTAGCAGTTGGCAACGGAAAGTCCGGTAGCAACAGCCATCAGAGCCAGCAGAGGTACCGGAATGCCTTGGTTCTCTCTTAATTCATACTTCATTTGTCGTCTCCTTTCAGTATGACACGACTTTCAATCC
This sequence comes from Bacteroides sp. CAG:530, assembly GCA_000434735.1. GTDB lineage: Bacteria > Bacteroidota > Bacteroidia > Bacteroidales > Bacteroidaceae > Phocaeicola. The sequence continues at coordinate 1,130 of FR881186.1, read as the reverse complement.
TATCAAGGATGCAATGAGCGTGAAGAGGAAGAAAAGCCGGATGGGAGTGGCAGGTTCCTTGAAAACGAATATACCAATCAAAACCGTACCAACCGCTCCGATTCCCGTCCAAATGGCGTACGCAGTTCCCAAAGGCAAAGTCTGTACCGCTTTGGCAAGCAAAGCCATGCTCAGTATGGTAGAGGCAAGGAACCCGATTCCCCACAAATAAAACTCAACTCCTGATGCCGCTCTCGCTTTCCCTAAACAGAATGTGAGGCTCACCTCAAACAATCCTGCCAATAATAAGATTATCCAATTCATACCTATGTTTTATTAAATTCGGGCGCAAAAATAAATAAACAATCCCTAATAGCTTTTTGCATTTGGCAAAAACAGATTTTTCATTTGACAAAAAACATCTGTTTATTCTCGTTTCCGTATGCTATTTTATAAATTTGCACACTAACAACAGCAATGAACTATGGATATAAAGGAAATCATCAACCAAAGATATGCCATGCCGGACGCATCTTTGGACAGGTTGCAACAATGCCTGACGGAAGTCTCATATCCCAAAGGATTCCGAGTATTGGAATGCGGCAAGGTGGAGAAAGACATCTTTTTCATTAAACAAGGCATTGTCCGTGCCTATACTTCGGTGGATGGGAAAGAAATTACTTTTTGGGTCGGCAAAGAGGGAGCGACCCTTGTTTCTATGAAAGGCTATGTAAATGACGAGCCGGGATATGAAACAATGGAGTTGATGGAAGATTCCATCTTATATGTATTGAAAAGAAAAAAAATGAAAGAGTTGTTTTCCGAAGACTTGCACATCGCCAATTGGGGACGGCGTTATGCGGAGATGGAGCTACTTGCCACTGAGGAACGGCTGATTTCTATGTTGTCCGCTATCGCTTCGGAACGGTATAAGGAGCTATTGGAGAAAGAACCAGATTTGTTACAGCGATTGCCGCTGGGAAGTATCGCCACCTATTTAGGCGTAACGCAGGCAAGTCTGAGCCGGATTAGGGCAAAAATCACACAACCATAATACTGGTCGATAAACTCCGGGAACAAACCTGCTGTAAATTGGGACTTTTTTCCAACTGCTGGGGATGAAATACATATTTGTCCACAATAGACACGAA
>FR881185.1 GCA_000434735.1 Bacteroides sp. CAG:530 | reverse complement strand
TGGGCAAAGATGGATTCGAACCACCGAAGGCGAAAGCCAGCAGATTTACAGTCTGCCCCATTTGGCCACTCTGGTATTTGCCCTTACGCAGTGTTGAGAACTTGTTTTTCTCAATTGCGATGCAAAGGTACGATTATTTTTTTAATCTGCAAGCGAAATCTAACATTTTTATTGCTGTAATTGCGCATTCGTCGCCTTTATTGCCCAGTTTTCCGCCGGCACGATCTTCGGCTTGTTGCATATTATTTGTGGTGATGAGGCCGTAAATCACTGGAGTGTCGGTTGTTGCGTTAAGATGTGCTATACCTTGTGTAGCTCCGGCGCATACATAGTCAAAATGTGGAGTATCTCCTCTTACTACGCAGCCTAAAGCGATAACTGCGTCTACTTTTCCGCTCTTTATCATCTGTGCTGCACCGAAAGTGAGTTCAAAACTGCCGGGAACTGATTCGATGAGTATGTTTTCGTCTTTCGCTCCGTGGCGTTTCAGGGTCTTTACAGCACCGTCAAGCAAGGCTCCGGTGATATTGTCGTTCCATTCAGATACTACTATACCGAATCGCATGTTGGTAGCGTCGGGCACTGAGTTGAAGTCGTATTCAGACAGGTTGTGATAGATTGTTGCCATATTCTTCTGTTTTTATGTTTACGGTTTCTTGTTTGCTTATGTTGTTATAAAAGAAAAGCTCCACAGACTGCACAGACCATTGACACCCACAATAGGGAAGAGTGTCGGTATCCGTGAACTCTGTGGAGCTTTATATGTAGGCTTATGTAAGCCTCGTTTTTTCGGGTTTACTCCTTATTTAATAGAAGCGCGGTCGATATATTTATCGATGTCCATTGCCTGCATAGAGTTGCCGTACTTGTTTTTGATCTGTTTGTATGCTTCTACAGCTTCAGAGTTCTTGCCTTGTTTTTCAAGAATCTGACCAGCTTCGAGCAAGTAAACAGGGCTAAGCACTACGCTGTTTGCTTTTTCAGCAGCTTTCAGCAGAGTAGCTGCAGCTTTGTCCAGCTGGCCCAACTGAGCGTAGCAGTTACCGATTGTGCCCAGCATTGCAGGAGCTACCATGAAGTCGCTTGCGCTGAATTTATCCAAATACTTAGCTGCGTCTTCGTACTGAGCGAGCTTAGCGTAGCATACACCTGCGTATGCGTTAGCCAACTTACCTGCTTTAGTACCGCTGAATTCATCGGCAATTTTCAAGAATCCCATGTTGCCCAGGCTATCGCCCTTCAATGCAGCTTCGAATTCGTCGTTACCGAAATATCTTTCGGCCATGAAACTTGCTTCCGATGCTTTCAGTTCATTGGGTTCGCTGATGAAATGCTTGTACCCCAATGTTCCGCAAACTATTACTACAATTGCTACTACAACACCTACGATGATGTTTTTGTACTTAAAGAGGAATGCTTCTGAAGTCATCAACGCTTCTTCTACATCCAACGGATCCTGATTGTTTTTCTGATCTGCCATTTTTATTTTAATTATTATTTATTATTCAGTTTTCTCAAAAACGGCACAAATATAATCAATTTCTTTTTTATCGCCTTATAAAAGCATAAAAACTTTAGGTCCTATTTGTGGTGCTTGCCTATATTATAATAGGTGTATGAAAAGCGTCGCTGGTGGCTTCTTGGCTTGTTTTTATGCTGGGGATATGAGAGAAATGAGTGATGCGTTATATAGAGTTGCATTGATTCTATAATAAAGTCGTCTTACTTCGACCGATACGAGCGCTTACTTCGACCGATGTGAGCGTTCACTTCGAGTC
>FR881184.1 GCA_000434735.1 Bacteroides sp. CAG:530 | reverse complement strand
AAATGGATGGTGGTGAAGACTATTTCTGTATTGATTCGAAACCGATAGAAGTATGTCGTATTGCCCGTTCCAAACGTTGTAGTATGGGAAAGAAGGATTTTAGGAAAGCACCTGGGGTAGGCTACTGCGCATCACAAAGCATGTATTACTATGGGTATAAACTCCATGCAGTCTGTGGGTTAAGTGGTGTCATCCATTCCTTTGACCTCACTAAGGCAAGTGTGCATGACATTCATTACCTGAAGGATGTGAAAGTGGATTATAGTAATTGTACAGTCATAGGGGACAGAGGATATATAAGTGCCCAAGTGCAATTGGATCTGTTTGAAACTGCCAATATCAGATTGGAGGTACCATACAGATGTAATCAAAAAGAATGGAAGCCAACATTCCCAGCTTTTGCCAAAGCGAGAAAAAGAATTGAAACCCTATTCTCGCAATTGTGTGACCAGTTTATGATTATAAGGAATTATGCGAAAGATACAGATGGATTGTTTGCCCGGATTATCGGGAAGATTAGCGCACTTACAATCCTCCAATATATTAA
>FR881183.1:26482-34533 GCA_000434735.1 Bacteroides sp. CAG:530 | reverse complement strand
TGCAGTCCAAGAGAAGAAAGACGCACAATTTTAGTTTCGCCAAGTTCGTCTTTGTCGGTGAACCATATCGTATCACGGCGAATGAAATCTTCATTGAGAAGATTGATGTCATGTGTTGTCAGGAGCATCTGTGATGTTCCGTCGCTGTTTGCCAAAAAAACTTTTATAAAATAAGCCAGCAGTTCATAATGAATACTTGTCTCCACCTCATCAATGGGCACAAACCGATTGGTCTTTAACAGGAAATTCAGTATCACCGCCATTCCCAAGAACCTCATGGTGCCATTGGACTCGTATTCTTCCGACAAATCATATACTTTATCGCCCGCTTTGTGTTTGAAGGTCAGTTCTGTATTTGTAATTTTTCCCTTTCTAAGCATTTCTGCTTTTGCATCTTTACCAATAGGGGCGTTCTGAATCAGTTGTTCCAATTCAGGTGTAATCAGTTCTTCCTCTTCGTGTAATACTACATCTTTTATATTGAAATCGGACGCTTTCAAGAAATTTAAGATGAATTTTTTCAAATCTCCTGTCTGGTCTTTATCCAATTGTGATTTGACATATCCCGAAAGCAGCATACCAGGAGCTAGTACAGCTTTAACCTGTTTCGCAAAATAATCGTACACATCATTCAGCCTTGTCCGTTCCACGTTGCTTTTGCCAAATGCGGCAAGCACACTGCAATTATTGATTGTGTTACCGGAAATCACATCTTGGCTCTTCTTTGTCATTTTTAGATTTACACCAAAATCGATGGTCGTGGACTCTGTTGTGGCATCATAACTTCGGTTATACAACTTGGTAGGGCGGATGGAATCATAAACAATCAATGTCTCGGAATAGATATGCTTTGTGTCTAATTCAAAACTGAGGATATACTTTGACTGGTTGATATAGAATACCATTGACGTCTTTGTCTTTTCGTTCCTCGAAGTGTCATCCAACATGAAAGGGACGACCCCGGTTTTCTCAGTCTTGTCTTTAGGCATTCTCAAAACAAGCATCTTGAAAAATTCAATGGCATTTAATATATTCGTTTTACCGGAAGCATTGGCACCATAGATAATGCCCACTTTCAGCAATCTCACCCCATCCTTAACTTCATGTGAATATTCATCAGACATAAAATTATCTGCCGATGGTTCAAAACTGATTTTCTGAACCGATTTAATGGAGAAATAGTTCTCAATGCTGAACTCTGCTATCATAATTGTTGATTTTATCTGTTTTACGATGCAAAAATACAAATTAAATCCCATATAATAAACTATAAATGCGATTGTTGTAGAAAAATTACATAATACGAATACAAAAATACACAAATAGCAATTTATTGAAGTTATGATTTGGTTACCGGACTATCCTCCTCAGATAAGGGCATTGTCTTTCCGTCTTATACCCACTTCGTTTACACCGACCGTTCCGAATAGTTATCGGGCTTTGGCCTGTGTAGCGACCTTACCCACGGCCATATGCCTTGTATGAAGTTTCTGTACGTCAGGCCAGATGTTTGCCGCCGGCTTCTTTCAGATTCCATCTCACGATGGACACCCTTGCCTTTGGCTATGTAATTCTCGCTATTAGGGCTTACTCGGAACTTGCATCCGTTAGATAATGCTCATGCCGAGCGTACCAGGCTGCCACCATCAGGACTTTATGCTCTGGTGGTGGTTGTTTGTATACATGTAAACACGTATACATATATTCACGTATACACAATGAAAGATTCTACAAGCCATTGTGTTTGCTATTCTTTCTTTTACATATCTTTTTCGCAGTAAAGGGTGAAACATTTACCCTCTGCTGTGAAAGTCTATAATTATAGGGGAATTTTACTATGCTGAAAACCAACAAAATGTTTAAATGTATAATCTCAGTACGACTATCCTTTTGTCGCTTAAGATAAAAATGGTATTTTTGCAAGGAATTATCTCATATACAATACTCTCAGGTTGGATTTCTGTATATTGACGATAGGATTTAGATAAACAAATGAATGTATCAAACAACAGTATACTATGTCTCAATTGGAAGTAAGATTCACTATAAAAGGTGAGCAAAGCGAAACGGCATTTTTTCTTAGAAACGAAGGAGATAAGTTCTATCTGATGAGTGACTCAGCAGATAGTAAAAAGTATGATGTCCAGAAAGATGAATTTACCAATATCTTCACGTTAATAGACAAGGATATATTTGAAGAATCGTCATACGTTGTTGAAGAACGAATGGTTGGACTTTCTGAGAATTGGATAGAGGCGCAGTCACAAGGTTTAGAAACCGACAATGAAGAATCACCGCAAAGCCGTAAGCCTGGCTATGGTCCTAAAGACATCATAGTTAATTCAGACAGTTATAGTATAAGCGATTTGATGCGTATGATAGAGGTTGGAGACATAGAAATTGCTCCTCGTTTCCAACGTAATTTTGTCTGGGACAAGACTCGTCAAAGCCGTTTGATAGAATCAATCTTTCTTGGATTACCATTGCCGGCTATTTATCTAAGTGAATACGATGATGGACGCATGACTATTGTGGATGGTCTGCAGCGCATTAGTACGATAAGAGATTTTATGAGCAACAAGTTACGTTTGTGTAACATGGAATACTTTGATTTCTTCAACGGAAAAACGTTCGACGAACTTAATTTGCCAGGGTTACAATTAAGACGATTCCATCGTACGCAAATAACGTGCTTTAAAATAGACTACCGTTCTCCGAACCAACTGAAATACGATCTTTTCAGGAGACTAAACACAGGCGGAAAAGCACTTAACGACCAAGAGATTAGAAATTGTCTATCCAGAAGCAATGTTCAGGATACTCTATATAATATGATATCTTCTCAGGAGTTCAAATCTGCGACTTGTGGCAGCATAAAAGATACCAGAATGGCTGCACAGGAATCCGCTTTGCGGTTCATTTGTTTCTACAATCTTTATTCAAGCAATTCTGGTTTGTCCGGATATGATGGAAATATGAGTAGTACCTTGGATTCATGCGTAGAAGAACTTAACAATGTCCCAATGCAGGAATTGGACAAGTATGTAACCTTGTTCAAGAACAGTATGAAACAAGCTTATTCCTTGTTTGGTGAATATGCTTTCAGAAAAGTCAATACCAACTATGACAAAACGAGAAAAAGTTCCATCAACAAGTCTTTGATGGTAGCTGTGTCTGTCCTCCTTGCTGTACATAGCGAGTATAGTGAACAGACTGCAGGAAAGAATCTGACTCCTGAATTGGCGAAATTACTCGTGGAAGACAGTGACCTCAGCATCGCATTGTCTTGGAATACTTCAAGCAAGAAAAGTATCTCTTATGTATTTGAGTGTCTGAAAAATAAATTGTTTGACAAATTTTTATTAAGCAACAATGAATAAATTAAAATTGAACATTAACGGATTTAAATGTTTCAAAGAGGACACCTCTATTGAATTCAATGATTTAACATTGTTGACAGGAGCCAATTCTGTCGGTAAAAGTTCTGTTGTTCAGTCTTTACTTCTCCTGAAAACGCTTTCTCAAGAAAATCTTTCAAATACTGATTCATTGGTAGAACTGGATTTGAATAATGAAAAATATGCACTGAATCTTGGTACATATGATGATATCAGAAACAAGTCGAATGATGTCTATGAAGATTTTATGGAACAAGATTCAAAGGATATAAGATTTCTGCTGGACGGAGCAGAGGCAAGAATTAGAGTCCAAGACAACATGGAAACTAGCGATAAGGTCCAAGTGGTTACAGACAAGCAATCACTCTCTCTGATGAAAAACCACTTGGATTGCTGTTTTGTATATCTTAATGCAGAGCGTCAGGCTCCCCACTATGAATACAAGAACACTGACAATAATGATTTTTGTGATTGCCATGGTAAAAATACAGGTGACGTTATCCAGAAACACGAGAAAGATGATTGTTCAGAAAAGCGGTCTTTTGATTTTTCTAAGGGAAACAAGTGGAAGGTCGAGTTGAACAAATGGATAAATTATATCTTTCCTGGTGTAAATCTGATATTTTGTTTATTACGTTATCGATTTCGGCTGCAAAGGTATATTGTTGCCAATGATATTCAAGCAGCCGTTATGGTTTATTAAAAGTGCTGATTTTCAATTCTTTGGTTCTATTTTACCATGCTGCAATGTGGTAGATTGGTCGGACACTCACTTGAAATTCAGCATCGTCAAATGTCTATCGTTCAAACATTCACCAAACCAAGGATTGGACAATAAGGGTGGCAAATCTTTGGTTCTATTGCCAGTTCTCGTTTTTGAGAATGTCCAACAGAGTGCAAAACAAAATTTAACACCCAATTTTCGCAAACCAAGCCGTTTGAGGTCAAAACCGTTTGCAATAACCACATTTGGGGTACAATGGTAGGAAAATGAGTTGTGAATGAGAGAAATAGGGATTTCCCCTCGTTTTTCAAGGGACAAATTTGTACCTTTGCAAACGAAACAGAGGTATTCCACAAGGGATATTTCGAGCGAAGTGTTCTTGACTTTATTTTTCCGTGGTTTTGTCCCGTTTTTGTCCCTCGCTGATTTTGTGTCACGAGACAAGAATTTGCAAGTTGTTGATTTACAACGATTAAAGTCGTGTTTTGGAGAATTGGTAACGGCAACCACCAGAAAGGCCCTTGTGAGCCTGTAAAGGTGGCATCACACAGAAACTCGTTGGTCTGGAATATCACGTCATCTATCTCTTCTTCAAGGAGATTGATGCCGAAGTCGGATAATATTGCGTTATTGTTTCCCATACTCTGATAGTTCAAATTGTTTTTTATCTTCTTTCTTGTTTGGTTTCTTTTTCATGGCTTCATTCCATCGGTTCTTCGCTTCGCCCACAATGCTTTCTTTGTGCAGTGTCCTTTCGTGGGTTGCCGAAAGCAAGGTCTGGGTTTGTGCCTTACTGTGCAGTCTCACCAGATAGCGTAACAGAGTCTCGTTCTGCCTTGCCACATCCTCATAGATGCGGAGGTATTCTTTCTTTCTCTGTGCATTGGGCATAAAGGAGTTTTTGGTGGCGGTTACGGCACAGTTATACATGTTGTAATACTCTGTCCAACGCCGTTGCTCATCAATGGAACCACCGACAGACAGTATGCGGTCGATGTTCTGCTTGAACCTTGCCATTGCCGTTTCAATCTTGCTCCCTCAGCTCTCCATGCCAAATCCACTTTCCGGTCTGCCAGATTCAGAGCCTCTATCTTAGCTCTGCTGGTCAATGCCGAGTCGATATTTTCAGCAAACTCCACTTGGTTATAGGCATCGATGCCGGCCAATGTGCGAAAAGTGAGTTTGTTCTTGTTGGCTGCCGTCTTCTTGTAGTTGTTGTGAAGCGTCCAGTAATACAGGTCGGGGGTCAGTACGCCTCCTCCTGTTTCCATCACCTTTATCTGGTTCATCTTCGCCACATCGTGGTTGTACGTCACTTTTTGGGCGTAAACCGTGGTTGTCACCATGCTTCCAACCATCCAGGCGGTCAGCATCCTTATGTGTCTTGTCTGTACCATAAGCATTTATTTTAATTTCTTATCCAATTTTCCTGCTCTTCGCCACCGGCCAAAAGCACCGTCTATTATCTCAGCCTTGGTTTGGGTACGGTAGACTTGTTCTTTCCAATATCCCATGCGCACTTGTACATATCGCCATGTCTCGAAGTAGGCACTGTTCAGATGCCGTTCGATGTTATCCAAAGAATTGTTGACCGCTTCCAGCACCATCAGCAAATCTGAGGTGGAACATGCTGCGGCTCCTGAGGCATACAGGGCTAAATCATTCACGCTCTTGTATAGCTGGTCGCCGTCCGCTGCAATCTGTTTGATGGCTCTGGCGTTAATGGACAACAGCATGGTATCGGCAAGGGCGATATGCTTTCGCTTGACCACCTTTTTGTTGAAGTCATCCAACAAGCGTTTGTAGTCTCCAATTCTCTCGCTTACAGACTTGTAGGTGTTTTTTACATGTAGGGATTGGTACATCACATCGATTACGTCGAAGGCTCTGGTATATTTGTCCAATTCCACATTCAGCGTCTTGTATTCACCGACTTCCTGTTGCGAATATTCGTGCAACACCCCGTTGCTGTATTCCAGTGTACTGCGTGCCAAGAGCAGACTGCGCTGTTTCTTGTGGTCATTGATATAGGCTTCCACACTCGATACGTCAAAGCCCCATTGTGCCTTTGCCGCATCGGGCAGTAGCGTCAGTAGCAGCACTATCATAAATATCATTCTCATTGTGTGGTCTCCTTTCTGGCTCTCGCCCTATTGATCCAACGTTCATAGCATTCTTCCAATATCGTCTGTCTGCGTCCCTGGTTGTTATTGATTTCAGGCAATGTGCCTTTCAGCATGTCGATGATGTTAAGTTTGTAGTGCATCATCTTCTCCAACGACACGAGGTCCGCATAGATTTTGGTGATACGGCTGTCTACCTCTCTTGCTATTTCCAATCGGTCGCTCGACCACAACAGATGCATCACATCGCTGTGGGTCTGTTCTGCCATAGGGATGCTCTTGGCGTATTCGGTAGTTATCTTGCACGACGGATATTCCTTCGCTACCTCCGATATACGGCGGTTCACCTCGTCGGATTTTTCCTTATTCGTCTTGCTAGGGTCAAGCGTCATCACTTCTATCACATTGGTATTTGTGTATTCCGAAGTCAACTCCCATGCTATCTGCATGATGGCACGGTGCACCTTTATGCCAAGGACATACTTGGGCTTTCTGACGATTGTCAAGGTGGCCTTGAAGGTGATGATACCGTTGATACGTGGCATGGTAGCCTTGCGTGTATACACATAACCATTCCATGAACCTTTGTCTTGCCAACTCAGGTCATAGGCTGTCTTGCAGTCGTTCATGATAGCCGGGATGCGATAGTAGTCGTCGGTTGCCACGTCATTGTCCTTGCCGGCTTCTTCCTTGGCTCGCTCCACCTCTTGCTGTTTCTTCCGTCATATCGCCAACTCTGCATTCAGCTTTTCTATCTGGTCTTTGTTGGCATTGTATTGTTGGCGATAAGCAGCGGCATCCTCCACACTGGAATTGGAAATCTTGCGAAGCAGTTCCTTGTTCTCTTCTGTCAAATGTTCAATCTGCGACTGTAGGGCAACAACCTTAGCGTTCGCTTCCTGTTGTATTTTGTCAAACTCAGACAAATCCAGATTGCTTTCCTTTATTGTGGTTCTCATCGCACACTCCTTGCTATGGTCACTGAGCGACCTGCCACACTCTGTGCATTTGTATTGTGTCGTTCCTTGTCCCAAGGTAACGCCGTCTGAACAGGTGGCGCTAATGGTCACGCTCTCACATCCTTTCAGTTTGGCAGCATCAGTGGTCTGATAGTAACTGCGTGGACCGTTACCGATATAATAGGTGTAGCCTTCTTCGTTATCATTCAGCTCCGAAAGGCGTGCTTGCAACTGTGCCTTGAAGGTGTTGAGGTCCATCGAAAAGGAATCGAACACGTCTTCATAGACGATTTCTTCTTTGTTCCAACTCTTAGTCACCATTATGTGATAAGCGAAGGCTTTCTTCTTCTGCCTGTTCTTTTGGCTGATGATATAACTGGAGAGAGTGTAGCTAATTCGGTAGGTGTTACCGTCGTTCTGCTTGTTCAGCTGCTGCACCTTGTCCCGTGACCATCCGGCATGGTTTTCAGAGTTTTGTAGAATTGCTTCTTTCTGGTTTCTGCTTGGGTAGAAGTTCGGATCTTGGGTGTCTATCCTGTACCAATGGTCGCCTTTCAAGATGCTGTTGTCGTCAGTCGGGGGATGGTACTGCGCAAGTGTTTCCTTTCCGCTGTCTCTGCGGTAGATATACCAACGCTGGGTGTAGTACTGTCCCTTGGCCTCACTCATATAGTCAGTTATCCATGACGAGAGATTGTAGTCAGCGATATTGAACAGACCTGCTACGTTATCCTTGCCTCCTATCATAGTCAGCAAGGTGTTTCCCACGTTTTTGTCCAACTGCTCAAACAGGTCGTTATAGTTCTCGAAGATATTGATGACTTTACTCACCTTTCCGTCGAACACG
>FR881183.1:0-26445 GCA_000434735.1 Bacteroides sp. CAG:530 | reverse complement strand
TGAAGACGCTCTTCTGCAACAGAGCTTCACCGATGTTTGTCATGCCTGATGTGGCGAGTCCTACGCCCATTTTATACAGATTGTCGATGTCGCTCTTCAGGTTTTCTACCGTGAAATTGCCCGGTACCTTTGCCAAATCGTCGAGCATAGATTTCCAATCTACTTGACCGATGTCTGACAGTTTCAGTATGGCGGCTATCTCCCGGTTGATTTCAAGAAACTGGATATTGGCAAAGGTGAGGGTAGAGTTGGTGACGACACTTTCAAACTGCATACACAGGTTCTTTGTGTCGTCGCAGACCTTCATCAGGTAGCTACCCCAATACAATGCGGAATGTGGAGAATGAATCATCATTTTCGCTACCGTCCATATCTTAGGCATTATCTTGTGGCTAACCATGTGGTAGATGCGTTGGTAATAGTAGTTTTCTGTACTGCTGTTCCACAATCCCAAGTCGGTCATCGCCTTGCGTTCCAAGAACTTGCTGGCAAATATTCCGGCTGTAGCAAGTTCTGCCGCATTGTAGTGTTTCAATATGGCTGCCACCTGTTCACTGTAATAGCTTTCTGCCACGGCTTCCGCTCCGAAAGCTGTAGCCATTGCCGCCACTGTTTCCTTGTCGTAGTTCACACTGTGGATCTGTGCACGGACGTTGTATGTCCAGACACAGATTGTCAGCATGATGATTAGAAGTCGTTTCATTTGTCGCTATTGTTTTTTCTTTTTTATATGCAGATTGGTCTGCTTTTCTTTTTGCTGATGTCTGTCCTTTTTATATTCAACACTCGTCCTGCCTTGTTCACTTTCTGGGCAAACTCCAAGGATTTGTCGATGCCACTGGCATCCCAATCTCGGCAATAGGCTTCGATGGCTTGCTGATGGCTGCACCCCAATTGGCTTTCGGTAGATTTCGGATATGAACCAGCTTTCTGTCCTAGTAGCTTATTCAGTTCCCGTTTGTACAGCTTCAAGGCTTCTTTCTCCGCTCGTTCCGTGGTGTAGGTCATATAGCACTCATGCGGTTCTTCCACACCATAAACGGCACTGGTCTGTCCACGCCTTATGAACACCTCACGGAAGAAGGCACGCCCTTCCTTGTTGTCGAGCCGGTTGATGGTGAAGATTTTCTTGCAGTCCACATCGGTCAGTCCAAGGATGGACTTGATGGTGTCGAAACGTTCCCTGAACTTGCTCTGGTCGAGCAACATCACCACATCGGAATTGTTGATGATGGCTTCTTTGACGATTTCGCTGCCGATGATGTCCTGTATCTCCTGCGTCACTACTCCCACACTGGCCCAGAACTTACGGGCGGTCTTGTACGAATACTTGATATACTCTGCCATCATTGGTGATGCTATGGCTTTCCATGCTTCTTCGATGATGAGCATCTTGCGGTTTTTCTTGATGCGCATCTTCTGAAGGAACACGTCCATGATGATGAGCGTGACAAGAGGGAAGAGTAGAGGGTCGTCCTTGATGCTGTCGATTTCAAAGACTATGAAGGTCTCGTCGAACAGGCTGCTGTCCATATCCTCATTGAGTGTCTGCTCATGGCTGCCACCTTGGTAGAACTCCTTTAGCAGATAGTTGTAGGAAGCCAAATCGATGCCTTGTAGCCCGTTCTCATGAGAGATTTCCGGGATTCGTCCTGTACTAAACTCGTAGAAGGTGTTGAAACACAAGCGGCTGATGCTGTTTCGGTCGAAATGTGCCTCGTAATACTCGTTGATGACTTGCTCGATGAGCTTGTCTTCGGTCTTCGTCACCGTTCCCTGACTGCCTTTCCATATAAGCATGACAAGGTTTTTCAGGAAGTCCAGTTTCTCGATGTTCCATTCTTCTCGTTTGATTTGGAAAGGGTTCATCGTGATGGGATGCTCTTCGGTGTACGATATGTATTTGCCGTTGAAGTATTCACATAGTCCTTCATATGAGTTTCCAGTGTCCACCAACACGATGTCGGTGTCCTGTTCATGGGCTTGGCGCACCATGGAGTTGACATAAAAGCTCTTGCCGCTGCCCGAAGGACCGAGCACGAAGAAATTGCTGTTGTCAGTCAACTTGTTCTTACCTTCCTTTCCCGATATGTCGATGGCTACGGGCACGCCTTGTCGGTCGGTGTAATACACCTTGAAAGGTGTGTCCTCACTATGCACTATCTTTTCCTTATACATCAGACTGACGGCTGCATCCGACAGGGTCAGGAAGCGGTCGTAGTCTTCATTCATTCCGAAGCAGTTGCCGGGGAAGGAGTTGACAAACAGCTCCAACTGGTTGTAGGCTCGCTTGGATATGTGGATGCCCATGCGCCCGAATGCGTTTTCTATATGGTTCGTGCATTTTTGAATATCAGCATCGGATGTCACGGTCACCATAATATTATAATGCGTATAGACGAGCTGCTTGTTTTCTCTCGCTATCACGTCTTGCACTCGCTTGATGTCTTCCACAGCAATCTGATTGCTGGGGTTAGGCATGGAGGCATGGCGGTTTTTCTTCTTGTCCAATACTGCCAACTCTTTCTTCTGGTTGGGCATGAAGATGATTTGGTTGTATATCACTGTTCGCACTCCTGGTATATCATCCACAACGGATAGCAAGTCTACCGGCATACTGGTGTTGTTCACTTCCATATTGGTGTAGGGACGGATGATACCGGGCAGATTGGCACAGTCTACATCTACAAGACTATATATCTTACAATGGCGGTCGCCCATACCGATGGTCTCTTCATCCACCTTGAAGCCTGTCATGCTCACGGTTTTGTCCCTGAAGTTCATGGCAAAGAAGCGGTCTACATATTCCTGTGCCTCCTGTTTTCCGAGGAATGATGCTTTCACTCCTGCATCTTTCAGTTGGTCGTGTACCTTGCGAACCTTCACCATTAAGTCACGCCATTTCTTATGGTCAAAAGAGAACAGAGTGCTTTTCTTGTTCTCCTGCGTGATGGTCAGGTAGGTGCTGCTGTCGGTATATTCACGTCCTTGATAGTAACGGAAGTATGCTTCTGACAGGAATTCGTGTTTGTCCGCACTTTCATCCTTGAACTGCTTGCGTGTAAACACATCCTGTTTGTGGATGGCATAGCCTTCACCCAAAGTCTGGCAGACAGCAGTGAAGAGTTGGGTGAACTCATAGTAGCTGTCGATGTTGGCGGAGTATTTCTGCACAGGATTCTCCATGAGATAGGTACTGCTGTCTGTGTATTCACGTCCTTCGTAATAGTGGAAGTAGGCTTCCGACAAGAACTCATGCTTGTCAGTACTCTCGTCCTTAAACTGTTTGCGTGTAAACACGTCTTGCTTGTGGATGGCATAGCCTTCGCCTAAGGTCTGACAGATAGCGGTGAAGAGTTGGGTGAACTCATAGTAGCTGTCAATGTTGGCGGAGTATTTCTGCACTGGATTTTCCATACGCAGTATGGCTGAGTAGTCACCGTTCTTGGTATACACCACACCGATGCCGTCCACTTCCTCCACCGAGAAGTAGATGTCCTCGAATATCTTTTTCCTTTTGCCGCCTGTACCGAAGGCATATACCGAAGTGGCCATGCCGATACATAGGGCAATGAAAAACAGGATGACGTATAGTATCATTTCTTTCCTTTCTTACTTTGTATTCTGTTCTATGTCTGTCCGTGTCAGGACAAATAATTAAAGGTAGGCTCACCCTGACTTTTGATCGGAGCGAACCTACCTTTTTCAACATGCAATAAATCCAACAACTTTCATGATGACTTTCTGTTGTTTCCCTTTCTTAGAAGCTTTTGCTATGGGCGTAGATATATACTCCTTGGTCGCTCTTCTTGGTATGCAGTCCCTTCTGTTGTTTGAGGAATATGAGGGCGGCACATGTGGAAATAGCAATTACAAGAACCACGAGCCCTGCGACAAACCCCAACAGACAGTAAGCAATGATGAAACCGATAATGGCTCCTCCTGCCGTTCCTGCTGCCCAGTAGATATAGCGTCCTTGGAATCCCATGAATTCAAGAGGCTTCTGCAGTCCCTTGAACACGGGGAAGTCCGCATAGCGTTCTTCTTTATCTGCGTCCATAACAATCGATTCTTTGTGTTATCCTTTTCTTTTTGACATTCTGTCTCCTTTCTACTTTTTTGCTCCAGTCAGTGTCATTAGATACCGAAGAACATAGGCAGAGCCTGAGCTGCTGCAATCAAGAAAATACATGCGCCAACGACCATCATGATCTTCTTCTTGAAATCTTACTGATTGTTCGTAATATGCTGATAATCAATATGAATCTGAATGGCGAAATGGCGAAAGAAACAAATTAGGAACAACAAAATCAAGAAACCCCAAAATGAAAGTATGAGAAAACATAAATTAACACGGAAAACAACGATAATTTTCCGATTTTGTCTTTTTGAGAACGTATGCTACAAAGAATATAATATGTTGTTCTCTCGTTATTTTGTACTTTATAAAAGGATGTATAACACAGTTTTCATTTCATAGTAAGTTAAATTAAATAAAGATATTATGTTTTCTCACTATATTTATATATCTTTGCATCAAAATTATATAAATATGAATATATGGCTAATTTAAATAGGCTAAAAGCCGTACTCGCAGAGCAAGATAAAACAGGAAAATGGCTTGCCGAACAACTTGGAAAATCGACTTGTACTGTGAGCAAATGGTGTAAGAATTCTGTTCAACCAGACTTACAAACATTAGAGCGTATAGCTCAGTTACTGAATATTGATAAAAGAGATTTGCTAACTCCCTCTCAAAGGGATTAAATATAAATGACTAATAAAGTACATGAATTGGAACAATTTTAGTTTTATAGATTTATTTGCTGGTATTGGTGGCATCAGATTGGGATTTGAATCTGTTGGTGGACATTGTGTGTTCTCATCAGAATTTGATGAAAATGCCTGTAAAACTTATGAGGCGAACTTTGGAGAGCACCCATCTGGAGATATAACAAAAATTGCAGCAAAAGATATTCCTGACTTTGATATTCTCCTTGGTGGTTTCCCTTGTCAAGCATTTTCTATTATTGGAAAAAAGGAGGGCTTTGAAAATGAAACTTGTGGAACTCTTTTCTTTGAAATTGAAAGAATTTTAAAAGAAAAGCAGCCAAAGGCCTTCATGTTAGAAAATGTACGAAATCTAACCGCACATGATAAGGGAAATACATTTAAGGTCATAAGAACTCATTTGGAGGCTTTAGGTTATACCGTGTATGCCAAAGTATTAAATGCCTTAGATTATGGTGTTCCTCAGAAGAGAGAGAGAATTATAATTGTTGGATTTAAGGACAATATTTTATTTTCTTTCCCAGACCCAGTTCCTGCATCACGTAAAAAAACGTTGAAAGACATTCTTGAAGTTGATGTTGATGAGAAATATTATGTAAAAGATAAAATAAGAGAATCAAGACTTATGCGTCTAAAGGACCCTAACTATCCTAAACCATATATCTCTCATGAAAATATGGCAGGAAGTATTACTCCACATCCATATTCCTCATGTTTGAGAGCTGGAGCTTCTGCAAATTACATTCTTATCAATGATGAACGAAGACCAACAGAAAGAGAAATGTTAAGGATTCAAGGATTCCCTGATGATTTTAAAATCGTAGTTCCATATAGTCAAATAAAACATCAGACAGGGAATTCTGTGGCTGTTCCTGTAATAAAGGCAGTTGCAAATCAGATGATAAACGCATTAAAGCAATTTGAATCAAACAAAGTGTCATGATAACAAAAGAGCAAGCAAAGGCTGCTTTGGATAATGTAATCAAAAAGTCCAGAGTTCACTTGTATAAGCCAATACAGGTAGCCGAAATACTTTACAGAGATAGAGTTTTTAAAGACATAAACCTCTTGTCTTTAGAGGATTATAGAACAAAAAGTAAGAAGTGGAGAGATGAGGTTTCTATTGTGCTACTCGGTAGAGTTAGTACAAGTAGTGCCCGATTCCAAGATGATTTGTTCAATGATAATGCCACTCCTCCAGCAGTATTAGATGTACTTGGAAGAGAAAATCGTAGAACAAATGGAGCTGTTGAAGCGTATATTTATAGTAAGTTTGACAACAAACATGAGCAGTTGTCAAATGCGTTGGCTTATTGCTTGGATGCAAGTGTAGAAACATTTGAAGTCAAGAAATTTATAGACTCATTTTGGAATGAACCTGGTTTGAAGAGAAGCCTTGACAAAATCTATGAGATTATTGTCTATGCGTTGTTTTCAACACTGGTTGAAGCCATGAATCTTGAAGTTGAAGTTACAGTAAAAGAAGATGCTTATCCTCTGCTTAAAGAATTTGAAGACTTTACACAGAAAGTAATGTGTTTGGATTGTTCAACTCCACAACATATACAAGAGGCAAGAGTTTATCGTGTTGGTGTAACTAATGCTGCTGATAGAGGTCTTGATATGTATTCTAATTGGGGACCAGCAATCCAAATTAAACATTTAAGTTTGGACATTTCTCTTGCAGAGAGCATTGTAAATAGTGTTTCAAGTGACCGCATTGTTATTGTTTGCAAAGATGCAGAGAAAGATGTGATAGTTTCTCTTCTTAGTCAAATAGGTTGGAGAAGCCATATCCAAAGCATTGTTACAGAAAATGATTTAATCAAATGGTATGAAAAGGCTCTTCGAGGAAGTTATTCAGAACAGTTGGGAGAAAAGCTTCTTTACTGTCTTGCAAGTGAAATCGCTGAAGAGTTTCCTTCTGTGGACTACACTCCTGAAATAATAAAGAAAAGACATTACGAGCTAATTTCAGACCCTTTTTGGAAATGATAGTATTGACTAGTGCATAGATGTTCCCTCAAAGGCCTCAAAGGGTGTCACCCAACAAACTTTTGCCATTACTATGGGCTTAAGTAATACCAATTGTTTGATAAAAACAGAAACGATATGAGAAAAATTGCTACTTTACTGATTTTGTGCTTTATGCCTATCTGCCTATTTGCACAAGCGTATAAAATGTATCAAACACGTAACTACCACAACCAGTTACGTTTAAATACAGCTACAGGAGAAGTATTACAGGTGCAAGATGACGGTCAATCTTGGAAAATTTGTGATGCAGTGGAAGATGGTGGCGAAATTGATAATCGCTTCTGTCTTTATGAAACACAAAATATGTGGACTTTCATCATGCTTGATACTTTTACGGGTAAGAATTGGCAGGTTCAATTTAGTACAAAAGGAACTGATTACATGTTTGCTGCACCAATTAATTATTGGTCAAAAGCATATCCTTCCTCTTCTGACAGATGGCAAGGAAGATTCAAAATGTTTGCTACTCAAAATATGTGGACATTTATTATGTTGGATAGTTTCACTGGAAGACTTTGGCAAGTGCAATACGACACCAAGTCTTTAGACAACCTTCTTTGCGTTTCAATAAATGAAGAAGTTCTTGAAACAGGAGATAGAAGCATTTTTACAATACAACCGATGACGAGTATGTATCAATACTATCTAATAAGCAACAAGTCGGGTGCTATGTGGCAATTTCAGTGGACAACCAAAGGACCTGATTATAGATGGATTAAAAGGGTTAATTGACAAATTGTAATTGATTATGAAGAGCAAAAATATAAATGACATAACTTTGTTTCGATACTTGTTTTGTCTTGATAAAAGAGATTTGCCACAGAGCATTTTAAATTGGTGCAATAATATCGGTAGTGCAATTGACTCTGATAGAGAAAATGCTATAAGAGAATTATCTATAGTAAAGGATAACTGTCGTAATTTGGTTGTTTTCTCTAAGACATTTGTTGATACAATGGATAAATCCTATATGAAATTTACACAATTTCATATTGATATTCTCCAAGAGTTAGATAATGAGAATGGAGTTGTTCGTAGCCCATACTTTATAGAAGGGTGTTATGTCGTGTATAGCATAAAGAATGGCTGTCTTACTTTATGGATATTCCAAGACAACATCGACAAGTATTTGTCGATACCTACATATTACATTTGTGTGTCACCGAAGGATAAAATCAAGGGAAATGGACATCAGTTAGACTGCATGGTTTTACCTCTTATTGATGGTTGTGTGGAGGCAAATATCAGAGATTATATAGATATGGTCTTAGATTATTTGTGTTTAAGACAATGGGCAGAAGTTCAATTAGGAAAAGTATCTACCACAATAAGGAAAGAGGTTAAAAAGAACAAGAAAACTCAGATTGTCACAGAAGCAGGGCTTGACTATTATCGGTTTGATAGTAAGTGGTATACTGAAATTTGCAATGATGAGTCTTTCAAGGTTAGTGGTCATTTCAGGTTACAACCTTATGGAGATGGCACAAGGAAGCTTATATGGATAAATGAATTCACAAAGAATGGCTATCATAGGAAAGCTACTATTGACAAAGTCAAAGATGGAGAGGTAATTCTTACTTAAAAGGAACATAAGGACAAGCGGTTATAAACAAAAAATGATTTTTACGCAAAAGATCTTGTCTTGATCAAAAAGTGCGTTTCTTTTTAGACATGATATATTGGAGGGCTTCTTTCTCAATCTCTCCTTGAGATTTTATCTTGCCATCATGCAGCCATCCGTCAATTTCTGATTTCAGGAACATGATTCTTTTGCCTCGCTTGTGGAAAGGAATCTGGTTAGTGCTTGTCCATCCGTATATTGTCTGGTCGGCAGGGTGACTGGGCAGATAATCCTGCAATTCCTTCAGGTTCATCCACTGTTCTTCAACTGGCTGCTGTTGTGGTTGGGAGATTCCACCCAACATGGATTTGAGTTCGTCCAGCTTTTCCATAATCTGAACCATAGCCCTTGGCATTTCCTCGAATGTAATGTTCTTTTGACTCATTTTTCTTCTGTTTTTGGATTCGTTATTTTGGTACAAAGGAACGTTATTTTTGAATACTGACTGCCTTATGATTGGCTTATGGCGGAAAATCATAAGCCAATCATAAATATTATAAGGCGTATTCTGCTGGAAATCAACCTATGATTTTTTTTGCTTTTATATCGATTTTTTTTAGGTTTACGACACCTGTCATAAGCCAAATTCAAGCCAATTACAAGCCAACAATAAAATTGTGGAGATAAAAGTCTATAAACAACAATAGGACCTCAAAGCAATTCCGGTAATTGCTTGAAGTCCTATTGTCGTATCAGTTTTCGTATTTTGCCGTGTCAGTCGATGGAGCCTAAATCTAATGTAATGGCCTTGGTGCTTTCATCTTTCTTCGAATCCACAATTTTCGCATAGATCTGTGTGGTGCGCACGTTGGTATGACCCAACATCTTGCTGACGGTATAGATGTCCGTTCCACCTGCCAGCTGGAGTGTGGCATACGAATGACGGAAACAGTGGAACGTGATGTGTTTTTTGATTCCTGCAGCTGTTACCCATCTTTTGAGAGGGGAATTTATCCATGAGGGGCTCGGAAGTCCGGGGAACACCAGCTGGTTAGGATTTTTAGGTTCTCCGCACAACTGATAAGCTTGCTCGGAGATGGGCATATATACCAGACCTTTGGTCTTCTGCTGCGTAAAGACCACACGGTGTGCCCCATTGAAAGACTCCACTTCCGACCATTTCAGTTTCTTTATGTCACAGTGACGGATGCCGGTCAAAGCAGAGAAAAGTGAGGCTCGTTTCAGCAATTCGTCACATGGTGTATGCGCCAAGCGGTTAAGCTCTTCCACCGTCAGGAACTCTCTTCTGCTTTCACGTTCCTGAATGCCCTTTACCTTGGCAGATACGTCAATTGTCAGATAACCGTCGACGAAAGCCTGTTTGACACCGGCTTTGAAGATGGCGAAATAGGTTGATGCCGTGTTTTGCGAAATGGAGCCTTTCTTGCTTCCTCCCTGTGGCGCTCCCAGTATGAAACTGCGGAACGCTTCCATGAATTTCAGATTGATCTCCTGAAACTCGATGGGCTCGTCTTTGGAAAAGATCTGCAGCAATTCATGCACACGGGTCCAGTTGACTACAATGGAAGGAGAACTGAATTTGTGCCGGACACCTATTATGTATTCAAAGTAGTCGATGAAGTTGCGTTTCGAGCACTCCATTTGCTCTATCTGTTCCTGCTCAATGTCAGAAAAGATGACCATATCGTCATATTCTTTCTGGCGTAGTGCTCTCACTTTGTCGGCATATATGCATATCTGCTGGTCACCCTGTGACCTGCACTGTATGATTCCATTATCGTCACGTTTGGGCCTGTAGTTCTTTTCGCCATCGCCACTGGTTCTTGCGACGTTGGTCATGTCCCACAACGGAGTGGTGATGTATCTGTTCAGATATTCACGCACCCTTTGCCGTCCGTTTTTGCCGGGTATCATGACAGGATATGCCTCCAGATAAATGCTCCATCTTTCAAGGGCGTCAGATTTGCGCAGTCTTACGGTGACTTTGGTATTGGTGATGAGTTTTTTCATAGTACTATGTCTTTATAAAGGTTGTCAATTTCTCTCTTAGGGACATACACGTAGTTTCCTATCTGACGGGTAGGTATGGAATACTTCCGGATGTGCATGTATACCGTGCTGTCGTCAATCTGGAATTTCTCTGACACCTCGCCGATAGTGTAGCAATCTTCGGGCTCCATCCTGTACAGTCTCGCCAAGGGTTTCTCATGTTCCGTTGAAGCCTGCCGTAGAGGATAGAGCTTCATTAAATCTTCTTTACTGACGTAAGTCTTCCTGACACCGAGGTTCATTCCCTTAACGATGCCTTCCGAATCTTCCGGCGTATCGTTAAGGGGTGATTCCGAACAGGGCATAGGCTTCCCTGACGGTTATCATCTCTTTCGATTCCGGAATCTGACTGGCCAATTCGTCCAGTCTCTTGAAATACGCTTTTTCCTTCTGTTTCTGCGCCCACGCTATTTTACTGCAACGTGGTGAACAGTATACGGAGTCAAGGGTTTTAGCCATAAAATCCTCTCCGCACACTTTGCATTTACGTACAATTTTAAATTTTGCTGCTGGCATAAGTATCTGATTATCAGTTAGTTATATAGCTAAGAGACACCTTATCAATTAAGGGAAGGTACAAATCCGGTACAAACATGTCAAAATTTCGCCTAGACCTCAAGAAAAATCGATAGATATCAAGAAAAACAAAGTGGTGTAACTCATTGAGTCACACCACCTTATCTATTTTTTGACTATTTCAGTCTACGAACTTTTTATCTTACTCATTTAACCTCCTCAAAGTCAGCATCTTGAACATTGTCTGAACCCTGTCCTGCGTTGCCCTGAGTGCCACCGTTAGCGTTTGATTGCTGACCGCCTTGTGCGCCTTGAGCATTACCAGTCTGAGCATACATTTCAGCGCTTGCTGCTTGGAATGCAGTTTGTAATTCAGCACTTGCAGCATCGATGCCTGCCAAGTCTTGAGCCTTATGAGCGTCTTTCAGTTTCTGAAGAGCTGCTTCGATAGGAGCCTTCTTGTCTGCAGGAAGCTTGTCGCCCAAATCCTTCAACTGATTTTCTGTAGAGAAGATCAAGCTGTCGGCCTGGTTCAATTTGTCAACACGTTCACGTTCTTTCTTATCAGCGTCTGCATTAGCTTCTGCTTCTGCTTTCATACGGTCGATTTCTTCTTTGCTCAAACCAGATGAAGCCTGAATCTTGATAGCCTGTTCCTTACCTGTAGCCTTATCCTTAGCAGATACGTTCAAAATACCGTTAGCATCGATATCGAATGTTACTTCAATCTGAGGAACACCACGGCGAGCCGGAGCGATACCTGTCAAGTTGAACTGACCAATGCTCTTGTTCTGAGCTGCCATCGGACGTTCGCCCTGTAATACGTGGATAGTTACTTCTGTCTGGTTATCGGCTGCAGTAGAGAACACTTCGCTCTTCTTGCAAGGGATAGTTGTGTTGGCTTCGATTAACTTAGTCATTACACCACCCATTGTTTCGATACCCATTGACAACGGAGTTACATCAAGCAATACGATGTTACCAGCACCAGCTTCCTGATTCAATACGGCACCTTGGATACATGCACCTACTGCTACTACTTCATCAGGGTTAACACCTTTAGAAGGAGCTTTTCCGAAGAAATCTTCAACCAACTTCTGTACGGCCGGTATACGTGAAGAACCACCTACCAAGATTACTTCGTCGATATCAGAGTTGCTCAAGCTTGCAGACTGCATTGCTCTCTTACATGGTTCAAGACAAGCCTGAATCAATCCGTGAGCCAACTGTTCGAATTTAGCACGAGTCAAAGTCTTAACCAAGTGCTTAGGCACACCAGCTACTGGCATGATGTAAGGCAAGTTGATTTCGGTAGAAGTAGAAGAAGACAATTCGATTTTTGCCTTTTCTGCTGCCTCTTTCAAACGCTGCATTGCCATCGGGTCAGTTGTCAAGTCAGCACCTTCGTCGTTCTTGAATTCCTGAACCAACCAGTCGATGATTACTTGATCGAAGTCATCACCACCAAGGTGAGTATCACCGTTAGTTGCCAATACTTCGAATACACCGCCACCGAATTCAAGGATAGAGATATCGAATGTACCACCACCAAGGTCGAATACGGCCACCTTCATATCCTTATTAGATTTGTCTACACCATAAGCAAGGGCTGCTGCAGTCGGTTCGTTAACGATACGTTTAACATCCAAACCTGCAATCTGGCCAGCTTCTTTAGTAGCCTGACGCTGTGAGTCTGAGAAGTATGCCGGAACTGTGATGACAGCTTCTGTAACTTCCTGTCCCAAATAATCTTCGGCAGTCTTCTTCATTTTCTGCAGAATCATTGCCGAGATTTCCTGTGGAGTATAAAGACGTCCGTCGATATCTACACGAGGAGTATTGTTGTCGCCGCGTACTACTTTATAAGGTACACGTGAAATTTCTTTCTGAACCTGATCATAAGTTTCACCCATGAAACGCTTGATAGAATATACTGTGCGCTGTGGGTTGGTGATAGCCTGACGCTTAGCAGGATCACCTACCTTACGTTCGCCACCGTCTACGAAACCTACTACAGAAGGAGTAGTACGCTTACCTTCGCTGTTAGCTATTACTACCGGTTCGTTACCTTCAAATACTGCTACACATGAGTTTGTAGTTCCTAAGTCAATACCAATAATCTTTCCCATAATTGTATCTTTTTTTATTTTTTATTTTCGAATTTGTTATTTATAATCTTTGTAACACCGAAGCGTTACGCCTGATATTAAACAAACCGTGTGCCACAATAAAAATGGCTGTGCCGAAATCTTTTGATGTTTTATTGTACTGACATTTTGTCTTAAAGTGCTGACAAACGTTTCTTGTTTCCCGTAAAAAGCCGTCAGTATTGTCGCGTTTGTGTTTCTTGTGTATCGTTCGCTCTGTTATATTAGGTTTCGTGTGTATTGGCTATTCCGATATTATCCGTACCTTTGAGCTATATATAATGTGTAGACTATAGAAGAATGGGATTTTATATACTGACAGTCATATTCTCGCTGTTGTCGTTGGCTACGGTCTGTGCTCAGCGGCAGACGGTTACTGGTAAGCTGTTCACTGTAGAAGAGCAGGCCGATGATGCTTTGCCGTATGCCGAGGTTACTGTTCTGTCATTGCCCGACTCTGCTTTGGTGCGTGGCACGGTGACTAAAACCGATGGCTCTTTCAGGCTTAACTATACGCGTAAGCCACATACATCGTATCTGCTTCGCGCTTCATTCTTGGGATATGAGCCTTTTACGGCACTGCTCAATACTAAGAAAGATAGCATCAACTTGGGACGTATCTGCCTAAAGGCCGAGGCTTTAAAGCTTGACGGAGTGGTGGTGAAGGCTGATATGCGCCCGGTAGTGCAGAGAAAAGACTCTACAATATATAATGTAGCTGCATATAGAGTGCCACAAGACGAGTATCTGGAGGCATTGATAAAACGCATTCCTGGACTAGATTACGATCCTGAAACTCAGATTATAAAGTATAACGGTCATGTCATAAACAGCATTTTGATAAACGGTAGAGACCTTTTCGGGGGCGATAAGAAACTGGCTCTTACAAATCTGCCCATTGGCATAATCCGTAGGGTGAAAGTGTACGATAGGCGTACCGAAGCCGAGCGAGCAACCGGAATGCGTCGTGGCAATAAGAAAAATTATGTGCTCGATGTAGAGACAAAGTCGGATATGAATGGCATGCTTGTGGGTGAGGCTGGGGTAGGAGCTGGTACCGCCAGTAAAAAAGACTTGAGCTTGAGGTTGATGCGCTTTGAACAGCAAGGCAGCAATGTGGCGGTTATAGGCAGAAGTACCAACCGTTATATCGATTCTGATTATCCGGGAAATATTCATCGTGATTTGACAGCGGCGATTTCACAATCTGCCGGTGAGAAGTTTGATTGTTCGGTTACCGGAAATTATTCGTATAACCATGCGGGTAACTTGTCGACTTCACGATCTGAGTTGTACCAAACAGCTGGCAACCGCTACAGTATTTCCGAAAATGAAAATAAATCTAAGGGAAAGACCATAGGCGGTAGCGCACAGTTTACGTGGCATCCGGATTCTAAAACTTCAGTCACATTTAATGTCTATGGCAATACTACCGATTCTGAGAATGAAGGGGGCAACCGTTCCGCTTCGTTCAATATGATGCCTACTGTGGATATAACGAATCCGTTTGCCGATTTTAATCGCCTCTCATCGGATAGCAAGATTAACTATGGTGAAAATAAGCAGTTTGGTAAGCGAAAAGATAATTCGCTCAATGTTATGGGAAACGTAGTCCGTACGTTGACAGAGCGTGGCGATAATATAAGCCTTACACTTTCGGCGATGCATAATACCGCTAAGGCTGATAATTACACAGATGCTTCTACCTATTATTATCGATTGAAAAATAGCATGGGGGCCGACTCTACCGACTACAGGAAACAATATATAAACTCGCCCACTTCTACGCTGAATTACAGTGCACAGTTGGCGTATACCTTCTTTATAACACCGAAAAACCAGTTTCAGCTGGGCTATAGCATTTCTAAGACTCGTGAAAAACAAGACGGTAACACGTATGATTTGTCGTCTTTCTCTTCATCGGATGCTCCCATCGGCTTCCTGCCACAGGGGTACGAGCAACATGAGATTGATAGTTTATACAGTCGCAACCGCAGTGGGCGTTTGCAGCATACGGTGACAGTTGGGTACGATTATAACGGCTCTAATACAAATTTGTCGGTACGTATGGATATGTCGCCCGATCGTCGTTCTATCCAAAGCCGTACTGGTAGTCATATGGCGGATACCACAGCCGTGCAGACTTCATGGATGCCATCGGTGTCGTTCAGCTATACTCCGGATAATTTCTATCTGCAACTGATGTATTCTGGATACACTCAGCAACCCGATTTGAGTAGTCTTGTAGCTGCTACCGACTATAGTTCGCCGCTTAACATTATACATAGTAATCCCAACCTGAAGACATCGTATTCGCACTTGTTGAATTTTACGTTCAATTCCATGGAGAAAGGAATTACTGCCAATGCCTCTTTCAGGCAGACTTTTAACTCGATATCGCAGGCTGTGTTTTACAATACCGAAACTGGAGGAAGCGAAACTTATCCGATGAACGTCAACGGCGATTGGGGTGTGAATGGAAACGCCAGCTACGAAAGGCGCTTCGGACAGTTCCGTACGTATGTATCCGGAGGCGGCTCGTTGGATAATAATGTTTCGCTTACTGCCAACGGCACTATGAAAGACGGTACTGAGAAGACTAATACCCGTTCGCTTGCGTTCAATAGCAGTCTGCGAACTAGTTATATGCCGCAGTGGGGAGAAATCTTACTTGGTGCATTCTGGACGTTTCAGAGTTCTGATAACTCGCTGCAGAACATCAAGAGCTACAACCGTATTTATCGTGTGAATGCCGAAACCAACTTGAAACTTCCGTTGGGCTTTGGTTTTAAGTCGGATGCGTTGTATGTATTGCGTAGCGGTACCGGTATCAGTAGCGAGAATCGTAATGAGGTGGTGTGGAATATGAGTTTGTCGTACAAGTTCCTTAAGCAGAATAAGGCTCGCATAGAGGTAGAGTGGGTTGATATATTAAACCAATGTAAGGATTACTACGGTTCTGCCTCTTCTACAGGCTTCTATGAGAATTATCGCCGTAAGATAGGAAGCTACGTTATGTTTTCGTTTTCTTATAGAATATAAGCATGAAAAAAGCCGTCATCGGAGTCTCCGTATGGCGGCTGAATATAATTAGTGTTGCACTCCTTATTATATATTATATAGAGCGAGTAGCCTGAAAAAATTCTTCCCAGTTGGCTTCGAAATCATTCATCGATGGGAATAACAAGTTTGCACCTTCCGAGGTGAGAGCTTCGTCGGGTAGAGGACCAGTGTTTAGTGCTACTGTAAAGATGCCTGCTGCTACACCTGCTCGTACACCAAGCGGGGCGTTTTCTACTACTATGGCTTCATTAGGTTTGATGCCAGCCTTTTGCAGTCCCATTAAGTAAGGCTCTGGATTTGGCTTGCCATACTTTACATCGAAGGCTGTAACCATCAGCTCCGCCTTGAAGATATCAGGGAAATTATGGTTCAGTCTGTCTAATAGCGACAACTGTCCCGAGCCGGTTACTACCACCGGAGTCAGTCCGTCGGCCTTTACACGTTTCAGCAACTCATAAGCCCCTGGCATACGTTCTGCGGTAGGCAGCGAGTTAAAAATATCACTCTTAGTTTGATAAATCTCCTTCACCTCCTCATCGGTAGCCTCGTGATTTCTTTGTCGTTGGCTTACTATATTGATAGTAGAAGCACCCGTACGGCCCTCGTGCATGTAGGCCTCTTCGCGGCTCAAGTGCATGCCATACTGTTTCATCGCCTCGTGCCATGCAGTAGCATGATTCTTCATAGAGTCGAACAGTACCCCATCCATATCAAACAGTACCGCCTTCAGGTTAAGTTTGTCGTGTTGGTTCTTTTGCAGATAATTCTGAATTGCCTCTTTGAACATTTTTATGTGTAGTGTAATTTAAAAATAAGCGCAGAAACACCATCGCCCACATACAGGACTACGTGTGTTTCTGCGCTATATAGTTTTAGTCTAAAAGATTATTTCTTCAGTCTTTCCTGAATAGCTTTAGAAGCTTCTTCGTATCCAGGCTTGTTGAGCAGAGCAAACATGTTCTTCTTGTATGCTTCAACTCCCGGCTGGTTGAACGGATTTACTTCGAGCAAGTATCCGCTAATACCACAAGCTTTTTCGAAGAAGTAGATAAGCTGACCCAAGTAGAATTCGTTCAACTTAGGTACGCTTACGCGCATGTTAGGTACACCGCCGTCTACGTGAGCCAACTGAGTACCAAGTTCTGCCATCTTGTTAACCTCGTCTACACGTTTGCCTGCCAAGAAGTTCAAACCGTCTAAGTTTTCTTCGTCGGTAGGAACACGCAGTTCGTGGTTAGGAGTTTCTACAGAGATAACTGTTTCGTAGATAGTACGTTCGCCTTCCTGAATCCACTGACCCATAGAGTGAAGGTCGGTAGAGAAGTCTACAGAGCTAGGATAAATACCCTTGCCATCTTTACCTTCTGATTCACCGAACAACTGCTTCCACCATTCCATGAAGTAGTGCAGTTTAGGCTGGAAGTTTACCAAGATTTCAATCTTCTTGCCGTTTCTGTACAGTTCGTTTCTTACGGCTGCATACATAGCTGCCGGGTTTTCAGTGATTTCTGTTGCTGCGCAAGCAGTTTCCATTGTACGTGCACCTTCTACAAGCTGGTCAATGTCTACACCAGCTACTGCTATCGGAAGCAAACCTACCGGAGTAAGAACAGAGAAACGACCACCTACATTATCAGGAATGATAAACGACTTGTAACCTTCCTTATCAGCGGTTACACGTGCAGCACCCTTCTTGGCATCGGTTACAGCTACAATTACCTTGCGAGCCATTTCTTTGCCTCTCTGGCGTTCGCACTGTTCTCTCAGCAAACGGAATGCAAGAGCAGTTTCGGTAGTAGTACCCGATTTAGATATGTTGATAACACCAAACTTTTTGTCCTTTAAGAAATCAGTCAGTTCATACAGATAATCTTCGCTGATGTTGTGACCTGCAAAGATAATCACCGGCTGTCCGGCTTTCTTTTCCTTCAGCCACAAGAAACTGTCCGACATAGCTTCGATAACGGCGCGTGCACCAAGGTAGCTGCCACCGATACCTGCTACAACAACTACTTCGCAGTTCTCTCTAAGAGTCTGAGCTGTAGCCTTCAGATCTTCTATATGTTCTTTAGTAATAGAAGATGGCAAGTGCAGCCATCCCAAGAAATCGTTGCCAAGTCCTGTTCCTTTTTCAAGAGTTTCCATGCACTCGTTGACTTTCTGTGCATAAGAAGCTAACACGTCTTTAGAGATAAACTCCAGAGACTTTTCGATGTTAAGTTTGATATTCTCCATATTATTAATAATTATCTGAAAGAATCCGTCAGTAATTTAATCTCAATCATCGGCGATATACGTTCATACAGAATATTATATACCGCATCAACGATAGGCATGTTTACATGCAGATGCTTATTCAGTTCTTTAATACATTTAGTTCCGTAATATCCTTCGGCTATCATCTCCATCTCTATCTGTGCGCTTTTTACAGAGTATCCTTTGCCAATCATGGTTCCGAACACACGGTTACGGCTAAAGTTAGAGTACGATGTCACCAGCAAGTCGCCCAGATAAGCCGAGTCGTTGGTGCATCTGTTAAGCGGATGTACGGTGTCAAGGAATCGGTTCATCTCTTGCAGGGCATTAGATACCAGTACTGCCTGGAAGTTGTCGCCATACTTTAGTCCGCTGCATATTCCGGCAGCTATGGCATACACATTCTTCAGTACCGATGCATACTCTATACCAGCAACGTCTGTGTTTACCGAAGTCTTGATAAAATGATTCGACAGCAAACGGGCAAAGATACGAGCCTTATCGATGTCCTTGCATCCTATAGTAAGATACGATAGGCGTTCCAGCGCCACTTCTTCTGCATGGCACGGACCAGCCAGAACAGCGATGTTCTCTTCGGGCACCCCATACATTTTATTGAAGTAGTCCGAAACAATCAAGTTTTCGTCGGGCACAATACCTTTGATTGCCGTGATGATGAACTTATCCTTAAGTTTTGTTTTCAGCTTTTTGAGGTGAGCTTTCAAGTATGGCGACGGAGTAACGAATATCAGCGTATCCGACTCTTTCACCACCTTATTTATATCCGACGAGAAATTGATACGCTTCAAGTCAAAGCGCACACTCGTCAGGTAAGCCGGGTTATGGCCTAGACGCTTGAATTCTTCAATTCTGTCGTCTCGGCGCATATACCAGTTTATCGATTCCGCTTGGTTCAGCACTATCTTAGCGATAGCTGTTGCCCAGCTTCCTCCCCCCATTATTGCTATTTTTCCGGGTAGTTTCATTTTAGCCTATCTTTTCAATCCAGCCAGCTACTTCGTCTACGGTTGGGTTTTTCAGCTCTAATTTATATTTTTTATTGATGCCGCAAATGTCCATGTGCAACTTCTGCGGATTTACTTCTTTCATATCTGCCACCATGTTGTAGCCAGCCTTCTGCAGCACAGCCACCCATTCTTCGGGCACACCTAATTCCATGAATTTAGTCGGAGCATCCTTCGGGATAACCTTTTCGGGACGCATCTGCGGGAAGAACAATACTTCCTGAATAGTGCTCTGTCCTGTCATCAGCATAACCAGACGGTCCATACCGATACCCATACCCGATGTAGGAGGCATACCGTATTCCAAAGCGCGAACAAAGTCTTTGTCGATAATCATAGCTTCGTCGTCGCCCTTTTCGCTCAGACGCATCTGCTCTTCAAAGCGTTCCAGCTGGTCAATCGGGTCGTTAAGCTCAGAGTAGGCGTTACAAAGTTCCTTACCGTTAACCATCAATTCAAAACGTTCTGTCAGGTTAGGGTTGTTACGATGACGCTTGGTAAGCGGAGACATTTCGATAGGATAGTCGGTGATGAATGTAGGCTGAATATAAGTACCTTCGCAGAATTCGCCGAAGATTTCATCAATCAGCTTACCCTTACCCATGGTATCATCAATCTCCATGTTCAGCTTCTTGCAAACCTCACGAATCTGTTCTTCGTTCATGTCTGTCAAGTCGTAGCCTGTGTGCTCTTTAATAGAATCAAGCATGGTTACACGCTTAAACGGAGCCTTGAAGTTGATAATATTGTCGCCTACTTTTACTTCTGTCGTGCCGTTTACATCGAGACAGATCTTTTCAATCATGTTTTCAGTAAACTTCATCATCCAGTTGTAGTCTTTGTAGGCAACGTAAATTTCCATACAAGTAAATTCTGGGTTGTGAGTGCGGTCCATACCTTCGTTACGGAAGTTCTTGCCGATTTCGTATACACCTTCAAAACCACCTACGATAAGGCGTTTCAGGTACAACTCGCTGGCGATACGCATATACAAAGGAATGTCAAGTGCGTTATGATGAGTGATAAACGGACGCGCAGCTGCTCCACCGGCAATAGCCTGCAGGATAGGAGTTTCAACTTCAATATAACCCTTTGAGTTGAAATACTCGCGCATCGAATTATATACCTTGTTACGTTTCAAGAAAATATCTTTCACGCCATCGTTCACTACCAAGTCTACATAGCGTTGGCGGTAGCGCAGTTCAGGATCTTCGAACTTATCGTAAGCTACACCATCTTTATATTTAACGATAGGAAGCGGGCGGATTGACTTAGACAGTACTGTCAGCTTCTTAGCGTGGATAGACACCTCGCCAGTCTGAGTGCGGAATACAAATCCTTCAATGCCGATAAAGTCGCCCAAGTCGAGCAGACGTTTAAATACTACATTATATAAGTCTTTGTTTTCATCCGGGCAAATATCGTCGCGGGTGATATATACTTGGATACGTCCTTTTGAGTCTTGTAGCTCAACGAAAGAAGCTTTACCCATTACGCGGCGTGACATGATACGTCCTGCTACCGATACCTGACGCGGCTCTTCGTCGTCTTTAAATTCAGCTTTTATATCGGTTGAAAAAGCATTGGTTACATACTCGGCTGCAGGGTACGGGTCGATGCCCATCGCTCTCATTTCATTCAGACTGTTGCGTCTGATTATTTCCTGTTCACTTAGTTCTAATACGTTCATTGTAGAAACATTAACTCATTTTCGTGGCAAAAGTAACAAAGTTTTTGCAATTAACGCCTATGTTATATTATTTAATTACCTTAGTGCCATTAAAAAACGGACTTTATGAACGTAGTTGTTTTACAAACTGATATTTACTGGGCCGATGTTGAGGCTAATCTTGCCAAGCTCGACCGTATGGTAGACGATGCTCCAGCCGAAGCCGAGCTGATAGTGCTGCCCGAAATGTTTTCTACCGGATTCTGTATGGATGCCGAGAATGTAGCTTTGCCCGGTGGGGGAGAAGTGTTGAGCTGGATGCAGTGTAAAGCCATAACCCGAAGCTGTGCCATTACAGGTACTGTGGCTGTATCCGATGGCGGAAAATATTACAACCGCATGTACTTTGTATACCCCGATGGCACTTATCGCACTTACGATAAGCGTCACCTTTTCACCTTTGGAGGCGAAGATAAAGTCTACACTTGCGGCACAGAGCGGGTGGTAGTAGAGTATAAGGAGTTTCGCTTCCTGCTTCAGGTGTGCTATGACCTCCGGTTCCCTGTATGGTCAAGATGTCTGGGCGATTACGATGCCATTATCTACGTAGCCAATTGGCCCGGTGGTCGTCGCGATGTATGGGATACCTTGCTTAAAGCCCGTGCCTTGGAAAATCAGTGCTACGTAATAGGCTCTAACCGTGTAGGCAATGACGATACAGGCGTTTACGATGGCGGCAGCATCATTATAGGTCCTTACGGAAAGACCATAGCCCGATGCGAAGACGATGTGGAAGGCATGGCAGTAGGTAAGATAGTGCGAGCCGTACAAGATAATTTTCGTCTACGCTTTCCGGCCTTGGCCGATGCCGATAAATTTGATGTTACTGTGTAATAATATAATGAGTAAGTTCTGAATGTATATGCAACTGCCTTTTGGAATGCCGATTATAGCTGTTTTTCGGTAATTGAATGAAATGCTAAAATACGATGCTTTATATTTAGCATTTTTGTTTGTGTAGAATAGATTTTGTGAATTTGTTGGGCTTTCTACTTACAAATTGCTATTGTTTGAATTCTTATCAGACTGAAATTGAACGGCATTATTATTATTTCAAATCGCAAATTATTTTGAGTTGTTTTATCTTTGTTTCAGAATCTTATTATCTTTGCAACATTAGAAATTTAAAAAACTAACAAAAAAATAAAATACTATGAGCAAGTCTAAAGACGAATTATTGCAGATTCTTAGTCATTTTGATCTAGCAGAAAAAGTTGTTAATGCTGAACCTTTCGGAAACGGACATATCAACGATACACTGAAAGTAACAACAGATAAAGGTGAAATAAAATACGTTTTGCAGCGCATCAACCACCATATCTTTACAAATGTAGAAATGTTGCAGCATAACTTGGCTACCGTTACACAGCATATTCGTGAGAAACTGGAGGCTAAAGGAGAAACTGATATCGACCGTAAGGTATTGACTTTCTTGCCGGCTGATAATGGCAAGACTTATTATTTCGATGGCGATAGCTATTGGCGTGTTAGCTTGTTCATTCCAGACAGCAAGAGCTACGAAGAAGTTACTCCGGAGTTGTCGTACGAAGCTGGTAAGGCTTTCGGTGATTTCCAGCACATGTTGTCGGATATTCCTGAAGGTACATTGGGCGAAACTATCCCTAACTTCCACAATATGGAGTTCCGTTTGGAACAGTTCCACGATGCAGTGAAGGCTAACGCAGCTGGCAGACTGGATGAAGTTAAGGATTTGGTAGGCGAAATTGAAAAACGTGCCGATGCATTCTGCGTTCAGGAACGTCTGTACCGCGAAGGAAAGTTGAAAAAACACATTAACCACTGCGATACTAAGGTAAACAATATGTTGTTCGATGGTAAGAACGGTAAGGTTCTTTGCGTTATCGACCTTGATACAGTAATGCCGGGATTCGTGTTGTCGGATATAGGCGACTTTATCCGTACCGCTGCAAATACAGGTGCTGAAGATGATAAGAACCTCGACAATGTAGGTGTAAACATGGAAATCTTCAAGGCTTACACACGCGGCTATATGGAAAAGGCTAAGAATTTCTTGACTCCGCTTGAAACAAGCTTGTTGCCTTACGGCGGTCGTTTGCTTACTTACATGCAGACTGTACGTTTCTTGACCGACTATATCAACGGCGATACTTATTATAAGATTGCTTATCCTGAACATAACTTGGTTCGTACTAAAGCTCAGTTCAAACTTTTGCAGAGCCTCGAAGCACATGCAGACGAAATGGACGGCTTCATGAAAGAATGGTTATAAAATAGGATAAAATCATAATAGACATAAAATTCGGGCATCTGTCTTTGCGAGATAATCGTATAGATAGGTGCCCGGATTTTTTATATGGAAAAGTAACCTATGAAAGTGTTTATAGGTGTGACTAAATAATATTACCTTTGTCTTGTAAACATTATGATAAATCATAGTACGGTATGTTTTGCCCATGCATGCCGTGCTTAAACTTTGCAATATGATAACCAGATGCTATCTTGAGATAACGAATGTATGTAACCTTAGCTGTGTGTTTTGTCCCAAGACCACACGTGCTAAGCACACTATGACACTCGAAGAATTTGATATATTGACCACCCGACTAGCGGGTAAGGTCAAGTTTCTTTATTTACACCTAATGGGCGAACCCTTCATTCATCCGCTGCTTCCGCAGTTTCTTTTGATGGCACGTGAGAAAGGTTTTATCCCAGTGCTTACCACTAACGGAACTTTGCTTGCTAAGCGCACCCACGATATGCTCGATGCTCTGCCATACAAACTTCAAGTCTCACTGCACTCTCATGAGGGAAACGGAAAGGAAAGTCCAGAGAAATACATAGGCGAAGTGATGGCGTTTGCCAAGGGAGCTGCACGCCGTGGATGTATCGTTGTGTTGCGTCTTTGGAACGAAGGAGGTCACAACTGTATGAATGAATCAATTCTCAATTTGATAGCTGCTCATCAACCTAGTCCGTGGGTGGAGAGAAGCAACGGCTGGAAGCTCGCTGAAAATCTCTTTATAGAAACCGACGATATGTTTGAGTGGCCCGATCTTCAGCACGACACGTATGCCGAAGACGAAGTGTTCTGCTATGCCTTGCGCAATCAGATAGGCGTATTGACCGACGGGACCGTGGTGCCATGCTGTCTGGATCATGATGGCGACTTGCGCTTAGGCAATCTGTTTGAACAAAGTTTGGAACAAATTCTAGCGTCACCGCGTGCCGTTGCCATTTATGATGGTTTTACTGCCCATACCGCCGTAGAACCCTTGTGCCAACGCTGCGGATATTCCGCTATTTCCAAACAATTCAGAAAATGAATTCATCCAAGTACAAAGTTACCGGTGCGGTAATACTGATAAAGCCGCTTGTGGTTTGGGGTGAGAATTAATAAAACTAAACCAGTGTAAGTTTGGTGTATGGTAAGATTTCTAAACACGAAGAGTATATTTTAGATTTTTCTCGGTTTGACTTAACCGATTGAAGAATAAACTCTTAGCGAATTATTTGAGAGGTAGCGGTAACGAGTTAGCAACCGTGCTAATTTCAGCGTTTTACATTGCTATGCTGTCAAATAACTCTTTCATTTGCAAATATAACATCTTTTTCCGAAAGTACGAACTGTCGGCGGTCATTTTATAAAATCAACTTGCGAAAAAAGAAAATCATTCATCCCATTTACAAGTTGGCATGTTAGGAACAATGTCCGTTTTGTCATTTTGTTACTGGGATTTGTCCGCATGGTGGGAGAACTCCACCGATCAGCCAAATATGTCGTTTCATTATGTAATAGCCAGCTGTTTTTTTGTGTAATACTCCGATATCGCTTTCTTTTTGCTTTTTATATGTGCAAGGGTCAGAAGCCCCCGGATAGTTACCTCGCTGGAGATTTTGGACTATATCACAACTTGGTTCAGAGTGATAATTTAATGTGTGTCAATGCACCATGATGTTTTTGGATAATCTACCATCTTGCTATTTGTACTTGGTTCAGAGGTTGTTATTCCTGAATATCTTTCAACTGTAATAGGACCTCTTGATGCCGTGTAGAATTATTTGGTATGAGTTTTGTAAGGGATAACTTTCTCCAATAGTGTTTTAAAATTATTATATACTTCTGTGTCTGTACCACATAAAGTCTGTACATAATCTCCGAAATCATAGAATATCACAGGGGAGTAGCCATCCATGCGCTGAATATTTATAACTTGTGTAGTATCAAAAGAATAATTAGAGTGAATATGTTTCATTAGTTCTGCCAACTCATCCAAGTAAGAGCAGTCTGTTACAGCCAATGTTCCATAAGGATATTGATAGTTAGAATAAAACTGATAAAATGACTCACATATAGCTTTGTAATCTGGTTTTTCTGATAAGAGATATTTGCCTATTGTGGAATATGGCATACCAAAGACCATCACTTCTGTTGGACAGGCAATCATATAGTTGGTTACATGGCGTAACTCATAGGCAACTTCCAACGATGACATATAGCAATCATCAAATAGAATATACTCCATTGACAATCCGTTATTAGATAAGCTTTGAGCAAGGGTGCTTATGTTTGTTTGGTATTCTGCTGTTAATCCACCAAAAAAACGTGTCATAGGAACATTCTCAAAATCCCAATGATAAACAAAATCTTCCTTCGCTTTGCTACGGCTTTGTACAACAGGAAGCCAGCCCATGCCGTGACAACCGATAATCATTGAATAACTTTCAGCAGGAGCAAATGTTTTCATATCTCCGAGAATCTCTGTCAAACCAGCTTCTGTGGTAAAAGAAGGATTTACATATTCTTTTAAGATATTCCTTTTACACGAACCGTTATTTAAAGTTATTTCAAACATCTCCGATTCAGAAGGGCTTGTAGATAAAAACACTATAATTCTTTCATTCTCTAACCCTTTTTCTTGTATAGCTTCTTCCATATCAGAAATGTTATTATAAAAATAACTTGTCAGATTTGTTGACCATGGGAGATACATAAAAACTGTTCTTTGATTATTGGTTTCTATTCCAAAGTCTTCTTTTTCACATGAAATAAATAAGAATACCAATAGTATAAAAGGCAATATTTTTTTTATTCTCATATTATTTTGAATTATAGTTCCGTATTCACGTGTATTTTTCCGAAAGTTTTTTGCTCGTCACGCACCCGGCATAGTTCCCGATGTACTTTTAGCTGTAAATATATGAAAAAGTGCCATTCATAAGACATCATGAACGGCACTTTTTTAGTACGCTCGGCATGAGCATTGTCTA
>FR881182.1:2725-48327 GCA_000434735.1 Bacteroides sp. CAG:530 | reverse complement strand
TTTATTCTTATTTCGAACTCACGTTAATTAAATTCTGAGCATAACTACTAGCCGTAGATACCAGCACCATAAATAGCAAGAATAAATATATTCTCGCTACTTGGAAGCTACTTTTTCTTCTTACATCTTTTTCCATCATTAAATCATAAAAAGGTTAATAAAAAGTTTAATAATTTTTCGTTTACAATCATTTGAGCTATCACTTTCTGTTATATTTCAAAAGAAGTCTTGCTGGATATGACAATCGTATCATACCCGAACAAGCCTCTCTCCCAATATCGCTTGGGCGGAAAAAAGAATCAAATAATAAAAACCTATATACTGTTTCATACCTATTAAAATGCTATTACTTAATATTTTAATATTACCTGATATCTGTCGTACAAATAATGTTCGGCTTGAAAATTAACAGATTGCGAAATCATTGAAATCATCACTAAGGTTGTGTTTAAATAATCAACGGTTGCTTTTCATCAGCTGTGTAATTACGGTGCAACAAATATAAGGTCATATCACGATGCAAATATACGCACATTTATTAAATAAACAACATATATTAAACTTTTTAATCAATATGATTATAAAATAATATCACATCGAATAAAATCATTCATAAATATACGATTAACACAATTTTCGTCCCATCAAACCTTCAGCCTTTTTAAAGTTCATACTTCCTTTTGTCGTCTTATCACATTTCAAAATGGCAAGTGCCATTTTGTTACCGCAGAATAATTTCTAGCCGCATTTTTTAACAATAAAGTGAAATATTTAATGCGTCTTCCCTGCACTACCCCAATAAAGTCATCTCACTTCGAACGAAGTGAATGCTTACTTCGGTCGAAGTAAGACGACTCTGTTAAAATCTTTCATAGGAATAAAAAAAGGTGTATCATTGTAATTCTCGCTATTAGGGCTTACTCGAGACTTGCACCCGTTAGATAATACTCATGCCGAGCGTACACAAAAAATGGGCTGACCTCGCAAATGAAGTCAGCCCTATTTTTATACCTTCGATAAATTTATAAGTTATAAGAAACGGTAAGCATTACATGAAATGAGATATAATTCACTTATCTAATAGGTTAAACATCGCTTCTCTAAAGAGAGGTATATTATTAGATTTGTCAATGAACGATAAAGGAGAATCATAAACCATCTCTAATAAAGTTTCAGTTTTGGCTCTTGAATGTTTTTTTTCTACTATCTTCAATAGTTCCATTTCTTCTGCGCCATCACGCCAACGCTCTAATCTGGCAGAGGCAACTGGACCTTTACATCCCATTATATCTCCTGGGTAAATAAGCAGTCCGTCGCCATGTGGCATATCAGTGATATAGGTAAATGGATTCCGTTTGTGATAGACATTGCTATCCCAATACAGAAAACCTTGACTACCGTTCTTCCAAGTACGCCACATAATAGCTCTTTGTTGTATTCCCTTCATCTGCAACAAGAAGTTCGGTTCGGTCCCCCCTGGTTCCCAACAAATATAGCTCCACCAGTCGATGCCTTCAGGTACGTTGTGGCGTATGTGTTGCACATCCTTTTCATCGCCTTTACAAGGTGCCAAGCTAGTAGAGATAACATGAACATAATCTTTCAGGTAATCAAATACCGCATACAAGTCTCCTTTTCTGGAACCATTCCGTGGTCCACAGAAAAGTGTAGTCAAAATCCGAGCCTCAGGCGCATATTTTCGGATGATATTCACTTTCTGTTTGATTTGCTCATAATCTTCAATATATGCAGGCTCATCCCAAATATAAAAAAGTGACTCTTCCAGCTTCTTCCTCTTCTGGATATCACGCAATAAAGAAGCGAGTTCCTCTTCAGATAATGCAAAAAACGGAAGTATATAAAAATTATATCGTTCATCATCTAACAGCCGGCTACTTCTTTTATCATTCCATGCCCAAGGTGAGAAAGAGCGGTCGTATTGCCAGCGTTCCGATGCAACTTGTGTTCCAAAAGCCGGAGTCATTCTGTAGCTTAACACAAAATCCACCCATCGCTGACGTTCCTTGTCGATTTCTTTTTTACTTTCAAGACCATCAATTATACAACGATTTTCTACTCCTACAAGTATTGGGATAGATGACTTTAAAGGAATTGTAACATTATGTATATTACAGTCTAACTGCACCTTGAAATGCTGCGGTCCGTCTATCGCTATTGTTTGACTATATTTCCCTGCCGTAACTTTGGGCGAACACTGAACGGTAATCCATATGGCGGTTAACGTATCAGTACAATTCAGCCTATTCTCAAAAGGAACCAATGCATCATAATAGCCATTTATCTTTTTGAGTTCTCTAACCGACACTTGTACGCCTTTATGCTTTTGGCCGAAAGTAAAAGTATATTCTTCACCAGCCTT
The DNA here is from genome assembly GCA_000434735.1 of Bacteroides sp. CAG:530. Lineage (GTDB taxonomy): Bacteria > Bacteroidota > Bacteroidia > Bacteroidales > Bacteroidaceae > Phocaeicola. Next base: position 45,947 of record FR881182.1, on the reverse strand, counting down.
ACTAGGAAACACCAATTGGATGTGTTCTACTTCACCTCTTGCCATATCTAAATGAGCATCAGAACTTGGCGTGTAGTTTCTGTAAGCTTGTGGAGATTCTACCGACGGAATTATCCAAAGGTTAGACACTTGGTTATTAGCATATACAGATAAAACAACTATTAACAATTGAATAACAACAAATATGCGCTTCATATCATTTCAAATTAAATGTTGTAACCACAGCAGCATGATCAGAAGGAAAACGAACAGGATGTTTGTCTATCATCTCCGATTTGATAGCTTTAATATTGCTTCCTTTATAGTATATGAAGTCTATACGATATTGCAGCTCGTTTTTAGCCATAGTAGACCATGTAAGACAAGGATACTTTTTCACGTCTGGATGAATCTCACGATAAGAATCAATAAAGTTCGCTTTCTCCATCAATTTACTGGTTGGCCACTCTATCACATAGCCCTTATGCTCACTATCATCCTTTGTATCATATCCCCAATCCAAATGAGAACTACTATTGAAATCTCCAGAAACAATCAGCGGAGTTGTCTTTTGTTCTGAAAGAGGTTTCATATTAGAAAGTATAGTCTGTAATTGTTTGGCACGGCCATCCCATTCTCCTGCCATAATATTCTCTATTGATTCATGGGCATTAATTTGATCATTTGTGATAGGGCGATAATCCAACCAAAGATTTATATAATTAATCTGTTGTGACGGATTAATCTGCAATGTTGCCGCACTACAATTGAAGGAGTCAAACAAATCATAAGTATCAGTAATGGGGAAACGACTCATTATTGATAAGTTAGAGCTACGCAAATAAAAATAATAGCCTAAAGCATCAGCTATAATGGCCCCTGAGCCATAAGTCTCTATCATGCCTATCACATCAGGATTCTCTGCTTTTATAACCTCTATCACTCTATTTACCCCAACCTCTTGACCTAACTCATGTCCTCCATGGAAGATATTAAAAGCCATAACTTTCAGTTGCGACAAATGTGAGTGAGCCGGAGCTGAAACACTAGGAACTTCTACACGGTCTACAAATGAAAAATCTTTGATGCATCCATTAAATGTATTCCACTGGCCATCATCTACAGAACCTATTCTTAGTACATTTCCAGTGGCTAAATTAACATTACCATTAGTACAGTAGATTGCCACATTCAACTGATCATAATACATACGCATTTCTTGCTTTACGGCATCATGCGTTATTGTCAATGTATGCCACTTATTGTCATTAATAGGCTGACGCAAGGCAGTTGGACTATACTCCCACGGCGTATTCTTACCATCGCAAAAGTTCACTGTCCATGAACCGTTGGCTTGAGTTCCTATCCAAATGCCTGCTTCACTCTGCGTGTTGCTCTTTTTATTAGTAACCAAGGCTTTCTCGCCTAAATCCATAGCATGACTGCGCACTTTTATAGAAATAGTAAATGATCTACTCATACTAACAGAATCTATTTCGGATACTTTCACGCCATATCGATTGAAAGTGTTTTCACTTAAATCAAGCATTTCTTCAGGACGGGAAAAGTATTTTATGTCTTTAGCGGCCAAGAAAATAGGCCAATATAATAGTATAAGAAATAACAGTCGTTTTCTCATAATTCTGATTTATTGTTCATTTAAAATTATTTGGGCACTATCAATCATACTATCTGTTAATGTTGCCCTATCACAAAATTGTTATTATCAATATATTTTTTATCTATCCAGCGAGTAAGAAAATAATCCATTGAGTGTTCAAAACGATTATAGTCTTTACGCTCTTTATTAGTCCATCCTGTTTCGGCATGGGCAGCCCAATACGGATACACCATTTTGTACATATCATTCACTTGCGGTATCCACTCTCCCCACATCTGACATCCCAATCCAATAATCTGCTTACGCAATTCAGTGGGGAAGTCTTTTGGAATTGGAGAGAAAGAATAAGCTTTCTCTAAAGAGATAGGAGCAAAAGAGTATTCCAATCCGGGAGTAATTTTATCATGGTTATAATTGAGGTATGTATACTCATGTAGGCTGTTAACTATTTCATATCCTCTCTTCGCCGCTTTTGTCAACAGATCCAAATCGCCTGTCCAAAATTGCACCACAGCGTCCGAAGACAGTTGATAGTCAGAACTAACATTCACTTCGCTCTGAAAGCCATGTAGCTTATCACCTGTTATATCATTCCACCCCATCATTCTCCTTCCTTTCGATTTAAGATAAGAAGCGATATAGTTAGTGAACCACACTTGAAGTTCGGCAGCAGAGCCTATCCCCTTTTCTTTCATGAACGCCTGTATCTCGGGCGAGTTATTCCACTGTTCCTGTCGTACTTCGTCGCCACCTATATGTATTATTTTCGACGGGAACAATTCCATCACCTCGTCGAGCACATCTTTCAAGAAAGTGCGCGTACGCTGACTAGCTACATTGAAAGCGCTATTCTGCACACCAAAGGAACATGGTACTGAAATTTTCTCATTTGTACTTCCCAACCAAGGATATGCAGCTATAGCAGCCGAAGCATGTCCTGGCATTTCTATTTCAGGAACTACAGTGATATGCAACTTTTGGGCATAAGAAACAATCTCTTTTATGTCTCTTTGCGTGTAGAATCCTTCAAACGGTTTTCCGTCGAAGACTTTGCTTTCATACCAATTTAACTGAGTAGAATCTCTATGCACGCCAATTTTTGTAAGCAGTGGGTATTTCTTAATTTCAATACGCCATCCTTGATCTTCTGTGAGATGCCAATGAAAGATGTTCATTTTTAAAATGGCCATTTCATCGAGCAAACGCTTTACTTCTTTCACTCCTTTAAAAGCTCTGCCATCATCAAGCATAAACGAACGCCACTTAAAAGCCGGAGCGTCATTAATGACTATGCAAGGAACTCTTTTCCCTTCATGACAAGCGGTAATAAGTTGACGGAAAGTCTGTATTCCATAAAACACACCTTGAGGAGTGGCACCCTCTATACGGATGCCATCCTTATCAACAATAAGACTATAACCCTCAGGATTGGCTATCTGGTCAGACAAAACCAATTGAATGTTTCCTCTTTTACCATCTTGTACGGAAAGGCCATGCTCCTCCCCAAGTATTTGCTTTAAATAATCTGCCTCATTTTTCAATGTCTTAGAGTAAGCAAGTCGGCAGAGACTAAGAGGATAATAGCCAGACTGAACCGTTACTTCGTTAGGAAAAGGAAGCAATTTCAATGGTACAGTCTGTGCCCCAAGAATACCCACTAAGCATAAACAAACTATATATATTAAAAGCCGTTTCATCTTCAAACTATTTCTTTACATTAAATATCCAATCTCCACCATTTTTCATGGTAATAGAGAGAGTTTTATTTTTCTCTTGATGAATAGACTCTATGATACTATTTCCAGATAAAAGTTTTTTCCCTTTCTGCCAAACCAGTTCTCCGTTCAGTGTAACGGCTTTACACGGCGAAGGCAGACAGATAGTAGCTTGTGCCCCTTGCGGTGAACTAACCTGAAGCTGGAAGTTCTTTTCATCATCCTTAAAAGATACCTTAATGTTTCCTTTTACAGTAGGAACCAATGTTTCGGCTTCTTTCAAACCTGTTGGTTGCGGAGCTATACGATAGGCTTTATACCCCACTTCTGTTGGAGCTACGCCACATACATATTGCGATAGGATAGTAAGTCCACCACCACTCCAAGCATGATTGGTAGTTCCGCCTGGAAATCCGTTAGGTCCTATTCCCCATCCCTCATAAAGAGTAGTACGCTCCGGGTCGTTCACCATCTCTGCAAAGCGTCGTTTCATACGCTCCATGCCATAATAGTTTTCACCCATCATGAAAAGAGCTTCGATGACATACTTTTCCATATAAGGACTGGCATGTTCATTTTGCTTCAAAACATTGAGTAATGCCGGATACTTCTTTTCGTCCGCCAAACCAGATACAATAGCTAAAGCCTGCACACGGTCGTCTGTCTTCAATTTATATTCTGGATGACGATATGCCTTTCCATTCCAGAACACAGTGTTAAACGCTTTCTTTAATGCTTGCATTTCTTGGTCTATAGCCTCAGCTTCAGCTTTCATATCCAAAGCAGTAGCCATATTACGCTGACCCTTTAAAGCGATATAATACCATGCATTAAAAAGCACCTTGATATCAATATTATCGCCCCAATCGCCCCAAGTCCATTCTCCAGCTCTGAATTTTATTGTTCCGTCGCTATTCTTCTGCCATATACCCAAGTATTTTTTCACCCTTGGATAAAGGTCTCTAATAGTTTGCAGGTCACCCGTATTCAGATAATAATTCCAAAAGCCAAAGTAACCAATAGAAGCTAACATTTGGCCAGGAAGCTCAGTATGATAATTAGAAGAAGGAATAGGAGCGAAAATCTCTCCTGTAGGACGCTGCCATCCCATGAGCTCATACATTCCTTTTTTCATAAGCAAATGACTGCTCAGTGACAATGCATAAAAAGCTTCGCCAGATTCGTTTACTTCATCTCCCCACCATTGGGCACGCTCTCTATCGGGACAATCCATATAAGTATCTCGCATAGTAACATAAAGTGTACGCTGTGATTTCTCCCACATTTTATTCAAGAAAGAATCATTGCAACGAAAGTATCCCTCAAATTCCGTATTATATCCGGTTTCTCTGAATTGTACCTTAGTGAGATTTACTCCCTTAGGATAGATGTAATATACCTGTTCTCCATTCATCCAACCTTTATTTTCATACGATTGTTTTCCTTTTTTAGTCAGATATTCAGCTCTTACATTATATGCGCTACCTCCCTGATAATGACTTGTGAGTATGGTAATGGCTGAATGCGACTTTTCAGCCTCCAATTCCATATAAGGCATAACTTGCGCATTGTAAGGAAGCTGACAAATCAATGTATCGTTTGTCATGCCACTATGAACCGTTTGCGATACATAGTCTTTCAAACCAAAGTCTTTCCAAAGTGGTATAACGCGATGATGCAATTTATTCCAAGGTGCATCGCCTTCTTTACCAACTACACGCGCTTTTGCCCAATATTGACACGCAGCATTTTCTCCTTTCTCCCAACCATCCATGCCGAGTTCCGCATTGAACCCAATGCAAGATTCAGGCAAACGGAAATTAGGATATGGCGCTAACGGTGTGTAATAAGCAGGATGCATGTTAGCTTTCCATGAATCATCACTCTGCAGAACTAATTCGTTAGTCTGACAATCGAACAATAAGGCGCCTTGACCGCTGGGATTATAAGAAAATCCTTCTTTCCCGAAATACCAAACTAACACAGATATTAGATTATGTCCCGACTTAAGATGCGGTGCGATGTCTATTTCATCATAATAGGTATCATATGGATTAGGGCCACGTTTTACACCACCCTCTAAAACAACGAGTTCCCCATTAATCCAAAGCCAATACTTGCTGTCTGCCGCTATACGGGTCAAGGCTTTGCCCGGCACGGCATTTATAAAAATCTCCTTTTGGAAACACATCCATGTATTAGTTGCATTTTGGTTTTCAAACGCAGTAATCCATTGCGGAATAGATACCGCAGACAGCTGTATAGAAACAGCCAACAGAACAAATAAGGTTAATAAATGTCTTTTCATTATATATAGTTTTTTAGTTTATTACTGGTGCTGGGTAGCTGTATTAAATTCAGACTGTTGAGTAGAAACCGCTTTGAGCTTTAAATTGTTCAACTGCAATCGTAATTCTTCATTTTCACGTTTCAATTCATTAAAGATTGCCTTTTCGCTTTCTCCTCTAAGTTCTTGAGATTCCTTCTTTGCCGATTTTTGTTCAGAATCGTTATAAAGCATTTTATTTGATGCCGTGACGCTCTGAATTTCTATGGATCCACTTATAGGGCGCTGTGATCCTGAATAATCCATTTCAGCATATATTTTAATCTTACCGGGGGTTAACGTAGATTGCACTATAACCGGAGCGGTTCCCCACGCTACAGCTACGGGGTTAGCGTATATTTTATAATCTCCCACCAAACGACCTTCTCCCTGTATAGAGAAGCGGATATGACCATTATTCAAACGTTTTACCACTCCCCATTCATCTACAATAGAAGCAACCACCACCACTTTGTCCGATCCGTCTGCTCTAAGCTGTATCCCGCCATCGTCTACATACAACAGAATGCGTTGGGGACGTCGGGCCGGTTGCTTTTTGCATTGAGCAACGAGTTTTCCATCAATATACCCTTCGGCCATCAAATAAGACTCTTGCTGACGCTTCACTCCTTTTTCATTATCAGTATCTGACATTATTTTATCGTTTACATAACTAAAAGCCTTAGGGAAACGAATGATAGGATATGGCATTCCCTCTGCCGGCTTACGCTCATAGACACGTTTCTCGCCATCCTTATTAATGGTAAGCACCACTTTATCACAATTAGAGAACACCGTAACATCCTCTGGCGAGAATGGTGTCATTTCATTAGCTATATAGACAAAAGGTCCGGTCTCTGCCAATGATTCTTGCTGAACCTGAGGTGAGCGAAAACTTTTGAAAAGATAGTATGAAGTTTTAGGCTGTCTGTAACTATCCATTATTCCCCCATAGAAAGGATCTGGATGATAGCCCCTTTGATGATCAAAAGGATGCCACATACACCCTCCAATAAACTGGGGAGTGGTTTTGAAGAAAGCGTCATAACAAATATATTGGAAATTAGTCTTTGCATAATGATTAGCCTGAATAAGCATTGGTGTTTCTCCCCATTGTCTGGATACACGACTTGGTCCATTATGCGCGGTCCAATCATCTACACAATCGCCCCATTCACGCTGTAAGAATGTTATGTTTTCTGTTGCTTTATCTGAATATGACGGGTTCTTTTTATTGAAGTTAATGGCATTTTCATACCAAATACTGAAATACTCACGTCCTTTCGAGCGATAATCACATGCAGAATAGCTCGATTCATAAGGAAATTCATCTCTTACAATATCACGCACTTTCTTGGCAAAATAATCGGGATACCAGGTTTCATTCAATATAGGCTCCCAAAGGAAAATACAAGCATGATTACGGTCACGACGTACCATTTGTCTGATATTGTCGTAAACACCTTGTTCAAAAGTCGAGGTTTCATTCCAGAATTGCCAGCCCGGTGTGGTAACAATCATAAAAAGACCTAATTCATCGCAGGCATCCATCCATGCCGGATCTTGTGGGAAATGTGCGCTACGAATTATTTCCATCCCCAAGTCTTTCAGCTTTTTAGCATCACGCCAATGTAATGAATTAGGCAAAGCATGTCCTATCAAAGCAAAGTCTTGATGACGATTGGCTCCCATAAGAGGCTTATCATAGTGTTTACCGTTCAAGAATAGTCCATCTTTTCCTCTGAACTCTATACTGCGAATGCCTAATCGCTGACGATAACCGTCTTGTACCACTCCTTTATTATCAACCACCTTCACTATAAGATTATATAGATAAGGTGTGGCAGGATACCATAGATGAGGCTTTGTTATTTTCATTCTAGATTCGTTAGTCTGGCTACTTTTCCCTTTTGAAATAGAGACAGAAGAAACAGAAGAAGCAACTAATTGGTTTTCTTTAGTAAACAGTTCATAAATCACCTTTCCCTTAAATGAACTACCCGATAGATTTTTAACATCCGCCTTTAATAATATATCGGCAGATTGTTCGCTAACATGCTCATAAGCAATCAATATTCCCCCTCCGGCAACTTTATCTTCTTCATTAGGGTCTGTTATGAAAATAGAATTTGTTCCATACAGCCATGCGTCTCGATAGATTCCGCCGAAATATGTAAAATCAAGTACGTCTTGTGCCTTACCCGGTGGATAATTAGGGTCATCGCTATTGTCCGCCCAAACGGTAACTACATTATCGTCACCTTTTTTAAGGTATCTGGTAACATCAATCACTAAAGGAAGATACCCACAAACGCTTTCTTTAATCAAAGTGCCATTAATCCACACTTTAGATTTACCCATAATACCTTCAAAGTGAAGAATCCAACGCTTTGCTTTTTCATTTTCTCCTACTGTAAAATGTTTTCGATACCATACCTCTCCTTGATAATTAATACATCCACTAGCCTCTGCCGGTAATAATTCAATTCCGTTAGGCAGATTAACCAGTTGCCAATCCTTATCATCAAAATCCGTGCGTTCTGCTCCGCTAACCTTGCCCTTAAAAAAGCGCCAAGCAGGATTAAAGTTATACACCGTTCTAAGTTGAGGAGCATTAAAGAAACCCGCGGTCGAAAACTCCGGTACTTGCTTTTGCGAGTAAGCCATTAGAGGAAATGCTACTCCAAAAAATAAGAGCAGCATAACTATTGTAATTGTTCTTGTTTTATTCATTATTAGTGTAGTTGAAAATGTAGTCAAAGGGAACTTAATTATGCACAATAAAGATTTTCAGAAAAAGAGAGGCAAGTCTTTTCATGCTTGCCCCTCTTTCAGAACTTTTCACTATTACTTAGTATATCCCGGATTTTCTATCAAATTAGGGTTAGCCGCTCTACGGGCTTTAGTTATAGGGAAGTAGTAATTTTGACTGTAGAAGGTTGGCGATGCCGTAGTTCCATCTACATCTTCTATAACAACTACCTTAAATTTACCCGACTTGTAATCATAAATATATTGCAATCCACTAAACGAACGTGTCAAAGCTGTTTCGGCTTCTCTCCATCTACGCAAATCCCAATAACGATGATTTTCAAAAGCCAATTCAACCTTGCGTTCATGTCTAATCTTGTCTCTGTCAATGCTTGGCAGTTCTTTTACCCCAGCTCTTCTTCTGATCTGATTAACAGCATCTAAAGCATCATCTGGCTTGCCAAGTTCAAAAGCTGCTTCTGCATAATTAAGTAGAATCTCTGCAAATCGGAATATCTGATAATCCGTTCTCGACTCACATAGCCAACTCATGTTGTCTGCACTCGGGTCCAAATATTTCATAATACCAAATCCGGAATTTATCACACCTTGTCCAAAATGGTTCCACAGTTGGTCACCAATAGAGTTCATTCCGTTATATTGATCCGCTTGCGATTTTATAAATTCACCATCGGGCTTAATCAAGCCTAAATGCATATCAACGGTATCGCCTTGGAAAGCTCCGGCTACAGCATCACGCCAAGGAGTTCCATTTGTCCAGATTGAAGCATAAAAACGAGGATCTCTATCCTTCCACAATTCTTCCATATCCCATAATTTACTTTGCAGAGCTTCACGGTCAAATTTTCCGGATGTACCGTCAACGTGTTCAAACTCTTCCACCATTTCCAAATAAGGTCCATGGTGATTTCCTAATCCCCATACCTGCGGGCGCGGACATTCGCATTGATCCCAAGACCATGTACTGAATCCACCATTCTGGAAACCAGGGCCGTCATGCTGTTTAACCATAATAGCTTCGCAATTTCTTTTTTTCAAGAAGATGTTCTTAAAGTTCTGCACTTTATCAGCATCTTCGTCGTAAAGCTTATATGGGCTCTTTTTTATAATGGTAGAAGCTGCGTCGTATGCTTTTTGATAATATGAATTAGCCTCACTTGAGGGAATACCTAAAAGTCCATCTAATTGAACTTTACCATATTGGGCAATGCTTCCAGCATATAGAGCCGCTCTACAATATAGAGATAAAGCAGCCCACTTGTTGGCACGACCTACCTCTGTTACATTAGCTAAATCTTCAGAAATACTCATGGTTTCATCTAAAATGAAATCATATAATTCTTTCTCCGAATTACGTTTGGGATATAGAAGTTCTTCCGAAGAATCCAACTGAGGAGCTTCTGTCAACAAAGGAACGCCTCCATAACGTTTTACCATGGCAAAATAACAGTATGCTCTAAGAAAACGGGCCTCGGCAATACGCACCTTGGCAGTTTCAGCATCAATAGGAGAATTAGGCACACGAGCTATCAATTCATTCAAATTACGAATAGTATAATAAGCATTATCCCACCATTCAAGCATACCGCCATCTTCAGGAATGCCATACAATTTATACCAAGAAATATCAGCCCATGAACCAGTATTGTATTTGGCCTCGTCAGAAACATCCATAGTAAGTCCCACACCGAAGACCTGTTCACTATTTCCGAAAAAATAATTGGTGTTGCCTCTACGATCATCTCTGTTCATCGGCGAACCGCTCCAACTGGTAAACATGGTAGTAGCATCATTTACCATTACCGGAGTATACATGTATTGAGTAACCAAAAAAGCATCGATTAGTGTAGGGTCATTCCATACAACTGCATCGGTATATTGATCAAGAGGCTCCTTGTCAAGTACATCATAACAAGAGGTGTTGGTAAGAGTTAACGCTCCTAATGCAACTGAATATATTACTTTTTTCATCGTCTATTTCTATTTTATAGTTAAAATGAAAGGTTTAAACCTATACTAATTGTACGCTGCTGAGGATAATAATAAGCAGGGCTTCCCTCCGGAACTTCTGGGTCAACACCATATTTATGCAAAGTACTTAGTGTAAACAGATTGGTTCCTGCCATATAAATTCTTAGCTGCTGAATACCGGCTTTACTTATCAATGCTTTAGGTAAATTATAACCTATTGACAGGTTTTTCAGACGTAAATATGCAGTATTGTGATTGTTAAAGTCTGAATAGTATCCATTAGTGCTTGCGCCTCCAGGACGAGCTACCAATGAATGAGGATCATTTTCTTTTTCCGTCCAACGGTTATCAAACTTCAGCGTCGATGGAGCTTTGGTCAAATCAATGTAGGTAGTATAACCAAATGCACCTTGGAATAAAGCCGACAAATCAAAATCATGGTATTTAAAATTCATATTAAATCCATATGTCCAAGTAGGAAGCGTTCCTTTACCTATTTCCTTTTGGTCTCTCCAATCTAAAACTTTATCTCCATTCAGATCTACATATTTAATGTCACCAGGACGCAGTGATGAGTTACCGTTCAAATCTTTATAAGTATAATCCAAAGCTTCGATTTCAGCTTGGCTGGTAAACAATCCGTCTGATACATATCCATAGCGGACATCAGTCCAACGACCTTCACGCTTATATATTCTTTCCTGGTCTGGGTCTGTATAAACCGGTTCATCATATTCTTTCCACTTAGAACGAGCCCATGACAGATTACCACTGATATCATATATAAACTTGCCGATATGTCCACTGGTACCCAAATTCAGTTCCCATCCACGAGTATCTACGCTATTCAGATTCTCTAATGGCAATTCAGCACCAAATGATGAAGGCAATGATACGGCACGGCTTCCAGGTATACCATCTCTTACACGATAGAAAGCATCCACCGTTCCATATAGTTTTCTGTTGAAGAAAGAAAAGTCTACACCACCATTATAAATCTTCATTGTTTCCCAGGTCAATATAGGGTTAGCTAAACCTACAGCATAAAGGCCCTGCTTAATTTCATCTCCAACCTTATAAGAACCGTCAAATGCATAACCTGCCAAATATTTGAAACTACCTACATTGTCGTTTCCAGATTCACCATAGCTGGCACGCAACTTAATATTGTCTATGCCCTTAAATGACTTCATGAAATTTTCTTGAGATATAACCCATCCTAAAGAAACACTTGGGAAATATCCCCAACGGCTATTCTTAGGGAATTTGGCCGAAGCATCAGCACGTAATATGGTCTCAACCAAGTATTTATCCATATAACTGTAATTGATACGTCCCAACCAACTGGCACGTCCCATTTCGCTCTCCCATCCACTGTTGAAAGAAGTAGCTCCGTTTCCAGCGAACAATTGATCCAATACGGTCGACATAAAGCCTGTTCTTCCAGTTTCAATACTCTTGTCGTTATAATCTATTGATTCAAACAAAGCCAATGCAGACACACGATGCTTTTCATTAAACACTCTTTCATATTGCAATGAATATTGCTGTGTAAGACTATAGCCTCTTCCAAACACCTCGGTTACACCTGTCGGGTCTTGAGAAGAGCGCTCGTAAGTGTAAGTATCAGAATCTTTATTGTATGAATAAAACTTTTCTTGCTTATTAAAATACTTATAGTTGTTATTATAAGTATCATAGCTGATAGACATTTTAGCCTTCAAGCCCTTTACGTACTTAAATTCATAAGTCAATCCACCAGTAGCTCTTATTCTATTCTTATCTCTGTCGCTATAACCACCCAAATCAGTATTCGATGCAAAAAGCGCATTACCATACGAAAGACCTCCGTAAGAAAGTTTGTTTCTATCTGGCAGATATATAGGATAGCGAGGATCTGATTCATAAATAATACTCCAGAAGTTTGAATGACCGAAACCACTTCCTATAGTAGGGAAAAACTGTTTTTCCTTGGTCAGCAACATATCTAAGGTAAACGAGATTCTATCAGTAACTTTAGCGTCGATATTAGACTGTACATTATATCGCTTATAGCTACCTCCACCGGTTTTTACGATAGTTTCCTGATCGTTGTAACCAAGGTATCCATAATATTTAATCTTGTCACTACCACCACGGATAGAAAGATTATGATTTTGCTGAGGAGCCCAGTTTCTGATTACCGCATCATACCAATCAGAATTCAGGTAATTAGGATCTGTACCATCGTAATACTTCTGTATTTGTTCTTCAGTATAAGGTACTTGCGACATAGGCAAACCTTTGTTGATATGCTCTTCTCGCAACCATTCAGCTCTTTGTCCGGAACTACCCGGTTTAATAACATTAGTTTGTCCCTGTAAAGTATAAGAGGCATTTAATGAAATGATAGGCTTAGAGTCGACACCTCGTTTTGTTGTTACCAAAATAACTCCATTACCGGCACGTGCTCCATAGATAGAAGCCGATCCGTCTTTCAAAATAGATATTGATTCAATCTGGCTGGCATCAATATTACTAAAATCACCCTCTATGCCATCTACAATTACCAAAGGAGCATCAAATCCTCGGATACGTAAGGTAGAGCCATCCGAGCCTGGGATACCTGAAGTCTGTTTTACAATCAAGCCAGGAAGTTGTCCTGCCAAAGCATTAGTGACATTACCAACAGGGGCAACCGTTAGTTTCTCCGATTTGACAGCTGATACAGCTCCTGTAAGGTTTCCCTTACGCTGTGTACCATATCCTACTACCACAACTTCATCCAACATTTCATTGTCTGATGCCATAGTAATGTTGATGCGCGTACGGCTTCCCACGGTTATCTCTTGTTTTTTCATACCTATATAGGTAACTTCCAACACAGATTTATTGGTAATATCTCCACTTAATGTGTAATCACCATCCATATTGGTAACAGTACCGTTTGAAGTGCCTTTAAGCACAACACTTACTCCTATTAAGGGTTCACCGTTTTCATCTAAAACACGTCCCGACACTTTACGTGCTTCTTTCTGAACAACACTCGGTCTAACCTTGTTCGACAGCACAATATGACTGCCCTCCATAGTATAATGTACATTTGTACCGTGAAAAAGCTTATCCAATACATTAGACACCGGAGTATCATAAGCTTCTACCGAAGTTTTTTGCTGAGTGTTTACATTAGAGTTAATGATGAACAGATAGTCTGTTTGATTTTCAATTTCATTAAGAATTGACTCTAAAGTAGTATTGCTTTTAGCTATTGTAATGCGTGCGTTTTGCGATTGTACATTATTCGCAAACATACTGAAAATTGAGACAAAAGTCAGAGCCAGAGTAATTTTCATAATCCTATAAATGCGATTCGTCTGTAATTTTTGAGGGTATAGATTACCCCACAAAGGAATATTATTCATATCTTTGTAACGCTTTAGTAATTAATACAGTTGTTAAAAATTGTGTTAATAGCAAGTGTCGACATGCGGCCAAACTTGTCGGCACTTTTTCAGTTTTAAAGGTGTGTGTGTTCTTCGTATTGTTTCATAGGCTAATTTATTTTATGTAAATAATATGGTTTTCTTCATCACGTGTAAACTTGAAATCCACGTCTTTTTGTAATACCCGCAAGGCATATTGCACGCCATCGGAATGACGGAACTTACCGGAACAACGGTAACTCATCACAGCTTTATTTTCTATACGGAATTCTACACCGTAGTATTTCTCAAATTTATGAATGATATCAGGAAAGGTTTCGTTCTTAAAACTGATAATACCCTCTCGCCAACGATATGGATTATAATCTTCAATAGGAGCCACTCTTATCTTCCCGTCTTTAAGATAAGCCATCTGATTAGGCTTAAGGTTACACTGATAACCTCCTGCGGTTACTTTTACGGCTCCTTCCATCAAAGCTGTAGTAAAAGTGTTGTCATCAGAATAAGATTCCACATTAAATTTGGTACCTAAAACTTCCACATCTCCTTTTGAGGTTTGCACGATAAAAGGTTTACTGGCGTTTTTAGCTACTTGAAAATAAGCTTCGCCATCAAGTTTTACTCGCCGGTCTTTACCTACAAATGCGGCAGGATATTCTATTTTAGTACGAGCGTTAAGCCATACTTGGGTACCATCAGAAAGTTCAAGCTGTACTCGTTGTCCTGCCGGAGCACTGATTTTTTGGGCGGTAAGCCAATAATTCTGTTCTTCTCGGTTCTTATAGAATAGAGTTACTACCAAAGTGATAACGGCTACAGCCGCTATTTCTATAAATTTTATAAAGAAACGTACGTTCTTCTTTGTAGGCTGTGGAGCAGATTTTATTTCCGACTCATCGGTAAGAAGCAACGTCATATCATACATCTTTCTTTCACGGAAATAAGCACGACGATTCTCTTCTGACGCATCCATCCACTCACGAACTCTCATCTCTTCGTCAGTAGTGGCTCGCCCCTCGAAAAAACGTTTTAATAATTCTTTATCCATAATTTGCTATATTATTATATAAAAGAAGCCAAAGCAATATACCTTTTCTGACCCATTACATAGATATAAGCAAATTAGACCGACGTATCCCTAATGAAAAAAACGCTTTTTTTACTTTAAAATTAAATAAATGAAGAATGGCAGGTAATCTTTAAGTTGTACACGCAATTCCTTTAACGCCTTAGTGATATGAAATTCTACTGATTTATAGCTGATATTCAACCTTTCGGCTATTTCTTTATGCGAAAGATTGTGTATACGGCTCATTATAAATATTTCTCTGGTCTTATCTGGCAGACGTTCCAATGTTTCATTGACTATTTTTTGTGCTTCAGCGGCAAAAATTTCATAAGGCTCACAAGCCTCCAAAGTGGCAATACGGGTACTCAACTCCCATTGGGCATGTTGATACAACCGCTCGGACGCATCTTTTATTATAGTTTCACGCTGAAGGTAATTCAAACATTTGTGTTTTATTATGGTTAACACATACGCTGGTACATTAGATTCTTCACTAAGCTCTGTTCTATGCTCCCAGTAATAAACAAGGGCATCTATTACAAAGTCTTCGGCTATCGTGGCATCACGGGTAAAGGTTTGGGTGAACCTAATGAAACGACTTTTGTACTTGGTGAATAGTTCATTGAATAATTCTATATCTGAGATTTTTTCCATTATGCTTATGCTGGCCTCTTGGCTGTTTTTTTAAATATTAAGATTAAAAAGCCGTGCATATTCTTTACGGATCAACGATATAAGCCCTCCATATAAAACAATTGTATGCATAACTTAAATGCAATATTCGCAAAAAATCTCGATATCAACAAACAGATTGCCGATAAATTATCCCAATAAAGTCGTCTCACTTCGAACGATGTGAACGCTTACTTCGGTCGGTCAACGTGCTTACTTCGAACGAAGTGAATGCTCACTTCGAACGAAGTAAGACGACTTTGTTGAAATCTTTCATAGAGCATCAACTAATGCGGGCTAAAAGTCCGCAAACTCCATAGTCCGAACTACACCATGAATACATGGTAACATAAATAAAAACGCACTGAAAATACAAAAGTAAAATCACAAACCTTGATGTTTTTACTTTTGCACTTTCAGTGCGTAGGTATGTAAACACATAACACCTAAAGCGTTGCCCCAAATGTCATGTACTCATTGGGCTTTCTGCCAGCTATTTTCGAACTTATTCTACTGTCCAAGTATCGTTCGTGTCGAGCAGTTCGGCAAAGTTGTGGTATTTCTTCTTTGCGGAAACTTCTTCTATCTGAGCGGCTACCGATTCATCGTAAGTAGGAGCTTCTACATCGCGAATCACACCGAGGGCAATCGGGAAGTCAGGACCTTCCATCAACGCGAGTTTCAACTGCAGGGTGTTGTCCATGCAATGAGCGTCGTGTACAAGGATGTCTTTTTCTGTGATACCGTTTTCACCCAAACGAACTACCTTCAATCCGAAGCCTTCCTGCATCAAACCAAATTCCTTGTTCGGACCGAAAAGCATTGGTTTGCCATGTTCCAGATAGATGGCGTTCTTATCGCGGTCTTCTTTCTTTGCGATAGAAGCGTGTGTACCGTCGTTGAAAATCACACAGTTCTGCAATACTTCTACTACAGAAGTTCCTTTATGCTTGGCAGCTGCTTTCAATACTTCTACCGATGGGCCACCGTCTACTGCTGCACAGCGTGCAAAGAAGCGTCCGCGTGCTCCGAAGCACAATTCTGCCGGACGGAACGGGTCTTCTACAGTACCGTAAGGTGATGACTTGCTCACGAAACCACGAGCCGAAGTAGGTGAATATTGTCCCTTAGTAAGACCGTAGATACGGTTGTTCAGCAAAATGATATTAATGTCGATATTACGACGGATAGCATGGATAAAGTGATTACCGCCAATAGCAAGTCCGTCACCGTCGCCTGAAATCTGCCAGATGGTAAGATCGGGATTAGTGACTTTAGCACCTGTAGCGATGGCTGCCGCACGTCCATGAATGGTGTGCATGCCATAAGTATTCATATAATAAGGCAGACGTGAAGAACATCCGATACCTGATATTACCGCTATCTGATGGGGCGGGATACCGATTTCGGCTAATGCCTTATGGAACGAGTTCAAGAATGCGTGGTCGCCGCATCCGGGGCACCAACGTGGCTGACCGGCTTTATAGTCGGCTGCTGTATATTTAGTTTCACACATATTGTTTTTCCTCCTGATTTTAATGTTTTACATGTCAGATGCCAAGATACGTTCGAAAGCATCTACCAATTCTTTCACCACAAACGGCTGACCTTTTACCTGATTGAACTGATGCAGGTGCAATCCTTCAATCTTCATGCGCAGGTATCCTGCAAACTGTCCCATACTCTGCTCGGCAACGACAACTTTCTTGTAGCGGCGAAGCACGGCTTCGGTATTGCGTGGCAACGGATTGATGAATTTGAAGTGTGCCAAAGCAGCCTTCTTGCCATGTCTGTTCATTGCGTCCATAGCCGAATGCAAGTGACCGTAAGTACCGCCAAATCCTACAATCAGCAAGTCTGCGTCTGCATCGCCTTCCACTTCCAAATCAGGAATAGAAGCTGCAATACGCTCAACTTTTTCTGCACGCAGGCGAGTCATGAGGTTATGGTTTTCGGGTTCGGTAGAGATAGCACCTGTTTCGTTGCTCTTTTCCAAACCTCCGATGCGGTGCATAAAGCCCTTCATGCCAGGAGTAGCCCAATAGCGTACGCCTGTCTGCGGATTACGCTGGAACGGAGTCCATGAGCCTGCCATCTCCGGTTTTACGTATGGAGGAACAATAGCAGGATAGTCGTTCAAATTAGGCAAATGCCATGCGGCAGAACCGTTGGCGATGTATGCGTCGCTAAGAAGGATAACCGGTGTCATATGTTCTACTGCTATCTTACATGCCATGAAAGCAGCGTCGAAGCAGTCGGTAGGCGAAGTTGCAGCGATAACTGGCATAGGGCTTTCACCGTTACGTCCGTACAATGCCTGAAGCAAGTCGGTTTGTTCAGATTTAGTAGGCAATCCTGTAGAAGGTCCACCACGCTGCACGTCGATAATAACCAAAGGAAGCTCTGTGATAACCGCCAAGTTCATGGCTTCACTCTTCAAGCATACACCCGGACCAGAAGTTGTTGTTACAGCCAAGGCTCCGGCAAATGCGGCACCTACAGCCGATGCGCAACCTGCGATTTCGTCTTCGCACTGCACGGTCTTTACGCCCAAAGATTTGTGCTTAGCCAATTCGTGCAAAATATCGGTAGCAGGAGTGATAGGATATGAACCCAAATACAACTGAAGGCCTGATTTCTCGGCAGCTGCAATCAATCCGTAGGCAGCGGCTTTGTTACCGTTGATATCCATATATCGTCCGGGCTGCATTGCCTTCTTAGTAGGTACTGTATAGCTTGTAGAAATTGAAGCGTGAGTATTTTCACCGAAGTGGTATCCGTCATGCAATACTTTCACGTTGGCTTCGGCTATCTCTGGTTTCTTTGCGAATTTCTCGCGAAGGAGTTTTTCACCTATTGTGATGTCGCGATGGAACAACCAGCAAACCAATCCCAATGCAAACATATTCTTAGTTCGCATGATGGTCTTGTTGTCTAATCCGCTATCTTTCAGACTTTCTTTGCACATTGTAGTAATGGCAGCTTCTACTACTTCGTTCTTGATTCCCAATTCAGAGAACGGATTTTCAAGCTGGAACTGTGCTTTTTCTAAGTCGCGTTTAGTAAACGAATCTGTATCTATGATAATAACAGACTGAGGCTTACAAAATTTATATTGAGTTTTCAGCGCCGCCGGGTTCATAGCCACCAACACGTCGCATTTATCGCCAGGAGTATATACTTTATCTGAACCTACGTGTACCTGAAAACCAGACACACCTGTCAAAGTGCCTTGCGGAGCACGAATATCTGCCGGATAATCGGGGAATGTACTGATGTCATTTCCTTCTGTCGCCGAAATATTAGAGAACATATTACCGGCAAGCTGCATTCCATCGCCCGAATCACCCGAGAAACGTACTACTACATCGTCAAGTTCCTTGACTGTCATTTTATCTGCCATAATTCACAATTTAAAGTTAGCGTATTTTTTAATCCATATTCTGCAAAAATGGGGAACTTAAAATAAAAAACAAAATAAAAAATCGATTATTTGCTTCAAGCTGAAGCTTATACAGTTTTTATGCCGAAACACTTGCTAAATGATGGAAAAAGAGTAATTTTGCAACGATATGCCTTGGTAGTTCAACGGATAGAATAGAAGTTTCCTAAACTTTAGATAGGGGTTCGATTCCCCTCCGGGGTACAAAAACAGCGGATAACATGAGCTTTTAAAAACTCTGTTATCCGCTGTTTGTTCTATATTCTACGTCAATATTTTTATTTTATAACATTCAGTTCTTTACCGACCTTGATAAATGCCTGGATAGCTTTATCCAAATGTTCACGTTCGTGACCGGCTGAGATTTGTACACGGATACGAGCCTGACCTTTCGGAACTACCGGATAGTAGAAGCCTGTTACGTAAATGCCTTCTTCCTGCATACGGGCAGCAAAGTCTTGTGATAACTTAGCGTCGTACAGCATTACGGCACAGATAGCGCTCTGGGTAGGCTTGATATCGAATCCTGCAGCCATCATCTTGTCGCGGAAATAGCTTACATTATCAACCAACTTATCATGCAAAGCATTGCTTTCTTTCAGCATACCGAACATTTCCAAGCTGGCACCTACGATAGCAGGAGCAACTGAGTTAGAGAACAGATAAGGACGTGAACGCTGACGCAACATGTCGATGATTTCTTTACGACCTGTTGTAAATCCGCCCATAGCACCACCAAATGCCTTACCCAATGTTCCGGTGAAGATGTCTACACGACCGTATACGCCAAATTGTTCGGCTACACCGTGACCTGTAGGACCTACTACGCCCGCAGAGTGTGATTCGTCTACCATTACCAATGCATCGTATTTTTCTGCCAATTCACAGATCTTATCCATCGGAGCTACATTTCCGTCCATAGAGAACACACCGTCGGTAGCGATGATGCGGTGACGCTGAGCCTGAGCTTCCTGCAAGCAGCGTTCCAAGTCGGCCATGTCGGCATTAGCATAACGATAGCGTTTTGCCTTACACAAGCGTACGCCGTCGATGATAGACGCATGATTCAATGCGTCAGAGATGATAGCGTCTTCTTCTGTAAACAGAGGTTCGAACAAACCACCGTTAGCGTCGAAGCAAGCAGCATATAAAATAGTATCTTCAGTATGGAAGTAATCAGAGATAGCAGCTTCCAATTGTTTATGCAAGTCTTGAGTTCCGCAGATGAAACGAACCGATGACATACCATATCCGTGAGTATCCATAGCACGTTTGGCAGCTTCAATCAATCGGCTGTTATCCGACAATCCCAAATAGTTGTTAGCACAGAAGTTAAGGACATCACTGCCTGCGCCTACCTTAATGTCGGCGCGCTGAGGAGTAGTGATGATACGTTCGTTTTTATACAAACCGGCAGCAGTAATTCCGGCCAATTCGTTAGATAAGAATTCTTTAAATTTACCGTACATAAAAGAATCGTATTATAGGGTTACTTGTTTTCTTTATTATTATTTGCCGAATTTTACTTTCAGCTTCTCAAGCATGTCGCGTGTCATTGCGTCCAAGTCGAACTCGGGTTTCCAATCCCACTCTTCGCGTGCGCAAGTGTCGTCAAGAGAATCGGGCCATGATTCTGCTATACCCTGACGCAAAGCGTCTATCTCATAGTTCATCTTGAATTCGGGCTCGTATTCTTTAATCTTTCGATAGATTGTATCGGGTTCAAAGCTCATAGAAGCGATATTGAACGAATTACGATGTTTCAAGCGAGTCGGATCGGCTTCCATGATTTCAATAGCTGCACGAAGTGCGTCGGGCATATACATCATGTCCATGTAAGTTCCAGCAGCGATAGGGCAAGTAAATGTTTCTCCCTTAGCAGCCGAATAATAGATATCTACTGCATAGTCGGTTGTACCACCGCCCGGAGGGGTTACATACGAAATAAGTCCCGGGAAACGTACGGAGCGTGTATCTACTCCATATTTATTAAAATAATAGTCACTTAATAATTCATCGGCTACTTTGGTAATACCGTACATAGTACGTGGACGCTGCAAAGTGTCTTGCGGAGTATGTGCCTTAGGAGTGTTAGGTCCGAAAGAACCAATAGAACTTGGGGTAAACACGGCACATTTTTTCTCGCGTGCCACTTCCAACACGTTAAACAGTCCGTCTACACCGATTTTCCAAGCCAATAAAGGTTTAGCTTCGGCCACAGCCGACAGCAATGCCGCCAGATTATAGATTGTATCGATTTTGTATTGGTCTACTACTTCGGCTATCTGCTGTGCATTGGTAATATCCACAATAGCCGATGGACCTGATTCCTTTAGTTCTCCTTTTGGTTCAGCACCATTAATGTAACCAGCTACAACTGTTCCCTGTCGTTCTGTACGTAATTTCATAGTCAGTTCTGAACCGATTTGGCCAGTAGAACCGATAATCAGAATGTTTTTCATCTTTTGCTTTGTTTCTTATAGAGTTAGAATATAGTTTACTGCAAAGATAGTAATTTGAGAATGCCCTCAGTGTGAAAAAGTGTTATATATTCATATTCGCAAAACATTTTGACTATACACGATAGGAGTAACAGGTCTTTTACAATAATATGCTATCGTTTTGTTAGTATTTATTCTTTTAAAATGCAAATAAAAAACAGCCCCCGAAAATCATATTTCTACATTTTCGGGGGCTGTTACTAAAAAAGTATCAGATATTATGCTTCTGCATTTTCTGCGTCTTTAATTTTCTTACCCATTGTAATGTAAGCAACCGGAGCAGCTACGAACAATGAAGACAATGTACCGATAACAACACCTAAAATCATGGCGAATGCGAAGCTACGAATGCTGTCACCACCCAAGATGAAGATGCTCAACAATACAATCAATGTACTGAGTGATGTATTGATGGTACGTGCCAATGTAGTATTCAATGAGTCATTGAACAAACGTGCATGGTCGCGTTTCGGATACAAGTGGAAGAATTCACGTACACGGTCAAAGATAACCACCTTATCGTTGATAGAGTAACCGATAGCTGTCAAGATTGCACCGATGAATGTCTGGTCAATTTCGAGTGAGAAAGGAGCCCAGCCATAGCACAATGAATAAGCACCGATAATCAAAGTGGTATCGATTACCAACGCTACTGTTGCACCAACACTATATGCGATATTGCGGAAACGCAACAAGATATAAAGACCGATAGCAATCAATGCCAGAACAACCGACCAAATAGCAGATGTCTTGATGTCATCGGCGATACTTGGACCTACCTTCTGTGAGCTAATGATAGAACCGCCAGTACGGTTATCACGGTCGATGAAGATATCCAGAGTAGTACCCTGACCCAACAAGTTACCTTCTTTCAATGCATTGTAAAGGAATTCTTCAATTTCAGCATCGATAGTAGGAGAATCTTCTTCTATACGGTAGTTGGTAGTTACACGGATAGTTTTACCGTCTGTACCCAAAGCGATAGCTTGTACATTGGCGTCACCAACTTTTTCCTGCAACAAAGCACGTACTGTTTCGGGCTGTACTACTTGTTCAAACTGAACTACGAAGTTACGACCACCAGTAAAGTCGATACTTTGTGCCAAACCTCTAACGAAGAAAGAGATGATACAGATTACGATTACAGCTCCCCAAATCATGAACGAACGCTTAGCGTTACCCATGAAGTTGAAGTGTACATTCTGCATCAAGTTCTTAGAGATACCTGTAGTAAATGTCAAGTTCAACCATTTGTCTTTGCTCATGAAGTGTTCGTAAACCAAACGAGTCAAGAATACGGCAGTAAAGAATGAACAGAGGATACCGATAATCAATGTAGTGGCAAAACCACGGATAGGACCAGTACCAAAGTTGAACAAGATAATACCTGTAATGATAGATGTCAAGTTAGAGTCGAAGATAGCAGAGAATGCGTTAGAGTAACCTTCAGACAATGCCTGCTTAGTACCCTTACCCGATTTCAACTCTTCTTTTGTACGTTCATAAATCAACACGTTAGCATCGACAGCCATACCCAATGACAATACCATACCGGCAATACCTGACATGGTAAGAGCTGCCTGGAATGATGACAAGATACCAAGAGTGAAGAAGAAGTTAACAAACAATGCACCGTTGGCAATCATACCCGGGATGAAGCCGTACATTGCGCACATGTAAATCATCAATACAATCAAGGCAACAACGAATGAAACGATACCCTGGTTGATAGATTCCTGACCCAAAGACGGACCTACGATATCTTCCTGTACTATACGTGCAGGAGCCGGCATCTTACCAGACTTCAATACGTTTGCCAAGTCTTTTGTCTGTTCCGGAGTAAAGTTACCAGTGATGCTTGAGTTACCGCCGGTAATTTCATTAATTACGTTAGGAGCACTGTATACATAGTTATCAAGAACAATAGCGATAGCCTTGTTGATGTTCTGCTTAGTAAGCTGAGCCCAACGGCGAGCACCTTCTGTATTCATTGACATGCTTACTGCAGGTCTGTGATATTCATCGTATGTATCGGTAGCGTCTGTTACTACGTCACCTTCAAGCGGAGCGCGTCCGTTGCGTTCTGTAGAACGGATTGCATAAAGTTCGAATACGTGACCAGTCTTGTCGAAATCAGCAGCAGCTACGCCCCACATCAACTTAAGGTCGCGCGGAAGAACAGCTTTTACTTCTTTCATACCCAAGATACGGTTAACATCGGCGGTATCTTTATAATCAGCATAGCCTACGATACATCCTCTACCCGACTGATTAGGCATCAATACAGACAACAAAGGATGTTCTTTCTTTGCTTTTTCAATATTAGCGTCCGATTTAGCGTCTACTGATTCACCTTTCAACTTAGCAGTCAAGCTATCTTTAGCAGAAAGAGCCTTTTCAGCAACAGCTTCAGCAACTTCAGCCTTCACTGTATCTTTTACAGTACCCATAAGAGCTTCGCGTGCGCGGCTGTCGGCAGAAGCCAACAATGGAGTGATTTCTTTAGCGTCGAAAGTTTCCCAGAATTCCAAGTTAGCAGAACCCTGCAACAGTTTTCTTACACGTTCTGGTTCCTTGATACCCGGCAACTCAACCATGATACGTCCCATGCTACCTTCCAAAGTCTGGATGTTAGGCTGAGCCACACCAAAACGGTCGATACGAGTACGCAATACATTATAAGAGTTTTCAACAGCAGCTTTCACTTCAGAGCGCAATACAGCCTCTACTTGTGAATCAGTGCTACGAGTTGTCACTTTATCCTTCAACTGCTGAGTAGCGAACAATTCAGCCAATGTTCCGTTAGGAGCCAACTTCTTGTAGTCACGAACAAACAGTGTGATAAAATCTTCCTGACTTGACAATTGCTCTTTTGCAGCTTGAGCAACGGCTTTGTTGAAAGCCTCGTCTTGTTTGTTGTCGGCCAGAGCCTTAACAACATCGGGAACAGATACCTCCAGAATGACGTTCATACCGCCCTTCAGGTCAAGGCCTAACCCGATTTCCATCTCACGACATTGTTTCAGCGTATAACTGCCCAACCAAACCTTTTCATTCTGTATTGAATCAAGGTAATGTGCTTCACCTTTCGGGTCTTCTGCCGCCTTATTCATGTGATAGCGAGTCACGAAAGAAAACGAAAGATAAAACAAGCATACAAGGGTCAGTAATAACGCAAAAATCTTTACGAATCCTTTGTTTTGCATGTTACTTTTTAATTTATATATTTACTTTTTAATTAATTACGATTATTCAAGGTTGCAAATATAGTTTTTTTTCACTTATAAAACAGAAAGCGTTTTGAATATTTAAAGTTTGGGCTTCATTTTTCTAGCAGACACCATATAGGATAATGGTCTGAGGCCTTTATAGAACGGTCTACTTCACACTTTACTACCCTAAAAGCAGGTGTTGAAAAAATATGGTCAATGCGAAAATAAAAACGGTTCTGATTGTATGAAAATCCGAAACCAGTACCTGCCGCAGAAAAAGCGTCCGTCATGCCACTTCCTATTTTATGATGGGCATAAGAGATAGGAGAATCATTAAAATCACCGCATACCAGCATGTATCGAGAACGGTTTTCTTTTATGGCTTGTGCTACCGAATCAGCTTGGGGTGCCCTAACAACAACAGCTTCCGCCAATTTCTTTAAAAGGTATTTCCCGTCGGTCTTGATTTTCTCTTCGCGTGGAGATTTCAACAAGTCGTTATAAATAATCTTGTCTTTAGTATCTATCTTATTAGATTCCAAATGATTGTTTACTACTACGAGTGTATCTTCACCCATTTTCAGTTTATAAAGAATACTGCCGTTAAACTGACTCTTGTACTCTATTTTGGTAGCCGATAGTATAGGAAAACGAGAGAAGCAAGCCAATCGGTCGCCACCTTTAGTCTTGGTTATATTAGAATAATGGTATTCGCTAAGTGCTTCCTTTATCTTGCGCTGCGACTTTTTTTCTGCGTCAGGAATAAACTCCTGCAGGCAAATAATGTCGGCATTACTAGCACGAAGATAGCTTAAAACTGTATCGGCACCGTTCTCACCGCCAAACTGTAGACCTTCTGTATTATACGAAAGAAATTTGATTGTTTCTTGTCGAGTCGACTTACTGAAATTAAACGGACAATATAACCGCAAACTGCCACATCCTACCAGCAGAATAGCAACAGGCAACACAGCAATACGCGGTTTCAGTATTAGCCAAGCTACAATACATAGCACTAAGAGCACTACGAATATAGGAAAGAATAAGCCCGTACAAGCCCAATAAGGATGTGCGACAGGTGATATATAAGGACTGTAGGCGCATATCAGGTAACCAATACCTATCAGAAGGGTTACAGCAATCAGCACTAGTACAAAAACGTTTTTTATATATCTCATTGTCAGGACTTCATTTTATTACTTCTTGCTCAAATCGAAGAGCTTTTTTTTCTCGTCGTCGGTCAAGTTATTATAGCCGGATTTTCTCAACTTATCTAAAATGGCATCAATTTCGGCAGTATGCGCATTTTTCTGGGTCTCGTTATTTTCTTTCTTTTTACCTGTTCCGTAGTGGACTTTCATCTTTGGCTTCTTCACCTTTGGCTTTCTACCTACAAAGCGGAAATCGAGCGCAGCATTTATCCATCTGGTCATATCAGTTCCTTTGGCTAACGCAGAAGCAAACAGCCATCCGGCTAAAGCCCCACCTAAATGAGCGATGTGTCCACCGGCATTATCCGATGTAACGAACAACACATCGAAAACAATCATGAATAACGCTATATACTTCAGCCGTACCCTACCGATAAACATGAAATTTATCGCATAATTAGGCTCGCGGACTGCTACGGCTACAACAATTGCAAGAACAGAAGCCGAAGCCCCCGTTACACAGGCCACATCTACCGAATTAGAAAAATAAGGAAACACATGATAGGCCAGCATATACGCTAAAGCTCCCATCATACCTCCTAATATATATAGTCCGCGCAAATGCTTGGAAGAAAAGAAATCCAAGAACAAACGCCCGAACCAATACAGCCATATCATATTGAAAAGAACATGGAATACATCTACATGAACAAACATATAGCTGAATATACTCCAAGGCTGATATGCGAAACGCTCTACAGATGCCGGAAACATCAGATAGCTTACCCATCTTACAGGCAGCAAATTAAATAAGGTGCATATCAACCCACACAGTGAGATTATCAGAAACACACCTATGTTAAGGTAGAGCAAACGAATTACGATATCGCCGTACTTAAATTTGCTGTACAGATTCTTAATAATAGAATTGCTGTCTGCCGCCATTCTTCTTTCTCCAATAAATAATCAATATAAAACCTACCAACATTCCGCCTAAATGAGCGAAATGAGCTACGCCATCGCCTCCGGTTATACCAAGAAGGAGTTCTATTACCGCATATCCTATTACAAAGTATTTTGCCTTGATAGGCATAGGAATGGGGAATACAAACATTTCACTGTTAGGGAAGAGCATACCAAACGCAAGCAATATACCGTATACGGCGCCAGATGCGCCTACCGTATTAAGCTGATTCAAAAAGGCTTCCATCGGAATAATACCTGCCGACGTAGATACCGCAGTGTATTGCGACCACGCAAAGAAGTACTCCATGTACTGCACTAGCTCTTGCATCAAACCGGCGCCTATACCACATATCATATAATAGATAAGGAAACGCTTAGGTCCCCATACAGCTTCAAGAGTACGTCCGAACATCCATACGGCGAACATATTGAAAAAAATATGCTCAAAGTTGGCGTGCATGAACATATAAGTTATAAGCTGTATCGGATTAAAATCGGAAGCAAGGAAGAAATGCAATCCAAACATACTTTCCAAATCAATGCCGTATCTTCTGGCTACGATAGTCCCAAAGAAGCACAGAACATTGATTATTAACAAGTTCTTCGTTATTGTAGGAAGTTGGTTCATATATAGTCTATTTTAAAATTTCTGTTATCTGATTATCTTTAACGCTATCGCGCAATACTAGCAAGCTCTCAGGCCCCATATTAAAAAGCAAGTCTATAATACTCAGGTTGGGGGTGAAACCGTTTTTCGCATCAAACACCTGATAATATGGCTTGGGCACAAAAGTAGAATCCACTTCCGCAAAATCCTTTTTCGGATGAATAAGTTCACGGAAATCGCTTATCGATTCTGAAGCCTCCATATATTCTGAAGTAGAAATTACGTTAGGCACCAAATCTATCTGACTGCACACCCACTGCCGAAGTTCTTCGTTGAAATCGTATAAAAACGTATACTTACGCTCGAAGAACGCATGAAACTCGTCGGCGTAATAATCAAAGAAAGGACTTTGTTTATATCCCGCCACAAAAGCGTTCCAGTGCACATGCCGCCAGTTTCCATGCTCGGAAACGCGAATATCCTTCATCAAACATTTAGCCTCATCTGTTTTTTCGGTTGGCACGGTCAGCGCCAAAGTTCCGTTAGCTGAAGCTATTACGCAACGGTTGCGGTAGGTCTGCTTCATATAATTATCGAAGCGTTCTACATACACCGTGTCATAACTGTATAGTTTGGCGTAATATTCTACCGGCGCCAGATAAGCCGAACTTAGTATTATTTCTTTTTTCACCATTTTATTTCCTAATCAAAATGCTTTATTGAACGCATTGCCCTAAGCGTCCTTTACGCGTTGTGAACCACACTCTCCAGGCTTTTCCGATTATGCAATCTTCGGGCACGAAGCCAAACAATCTGGAATCCACAAGATTAACCGGATTGTTAGATGATACCCAATAATAATCTTTTGAGAAAGTGTACGCATCAGTGCGTTTCCCGTCTACCCACAGAGTATCGTTTTTCACGGCTGTGCTATGTCCTTCATGACAAAATATAGTATTCGCCATAAGAACTACATTCCATGGATATATTTTCACCGACTTTCCTTTTGCTGGAACGATGAAAGGATGCACATCTTGAGAATCATCGTCATTCAACGGCCTCAACAAGATATTTCCTGTCTTCTGCGATATCAGATAATACTCATAATGACTAAAGCTACGGATATAATCGCCCTCGTTGGTATAACTGATTAATCGGTTATTCGTAATCCCCAATACCTCAAGCACCGCAAACAGCGAGTCTTCTTTCGATGCCGGATATGCATATAGCGACTTGCTGTCGGGACTGAACACCCCGCATCCCGTATTAATCAGTTCATTATTCAGCATCATAGTATCTCCCGGAGCACCTACGCACCTACCGATAAATACGTTGCGCCGCTCTACCGCAGTATTAACAGCTGTAGGCGACGGATTGTTGAAAAGCATAATATCGCCTTTTTTTGCCTGCAAAGACGCTATACGGTGATACCCGAAAACAGAAGGAAAGGGCACACGAGGCCCGTAACTCCATTTTTCCACCAATACGCCTTCTCCTTGATAGAGTGAATTCTCCATTCCGGACGATGGGATAAAGCAGGAGGTAACCAAAAAGGCCTTCAATGTCATGGCTGCAACGGCTGCAGCCACAACTATTTTAAGTCCTGTTTTCCAATCGGCTTTCAACATCGTATCTTACATACCGCATCAAGATGCGGCTTAAACTTTATTTAATTGAATCTACAAACTTGAACAGACGGTTCCAGCGAATCTTACCGTCGAACCATCCGCGGTCTTGGTCTAAAGACAACCAGATAAAGATAGGCTTACCTACGATATGGTCTTCTGGAACAAATCCCCAAAAGCGAGAGTCGGCTGAGTTATGACGGTTGTCGCCCATCATCCAATAATAGTCCATCTTGAATGTATAATGGGTTGTCTCCTCTCCGTTGATGAATATCTTTCCGTCTTTTACCTCTAAAGCGTTTCCTTCGTATGCGTGGATAGGACGCTCGTACAGCGGCAGGTTATCGAGAGAAAGTTCTATCGTTTCTCCTTTCTTCGGAATCCATATCGGTCCGTAGTTATCTACCGTCCATCCGGTCAACTTATTAAGAGGATACAAGCCGCCCGCATCATCGTCGGGGGTATTTTCTATGGCTGTTACAATATCTTTACGTGCCAGCAACGCATCTTTAGCTTTGGCAGTAAGCGGCATATTGTATACAGATTCGTCGGTGTAATATCCCGCCAAGTCTTCTTTGCTTATTCCAAGTTCATGGCACAAATCGTCGGGCAACATGCCTTTAGTATGCACAAAATAACGATACTGAACATTGTCGGGCTCTTTATTAGCCTTACCATCCAGATAAATAACTCTATTCTCAATCTGAAGAATCTGTCCCGGCAAACCTACACAACGCTTAACGTAGTTTTCGCGTCTGTCTACAGGGCGTACCACTATCTCGCCAAACGACTGAGGATTGTCATTAATGTACTTACGTCCTACCTGATAGTAATAATCGAACACAAGGCGCTGATCTTCCAGCGACAAGCCCGACATATCGATAGGCTTTGACAATTCTTTTCCAGCCTGATAGCTCAATCGATAAATATCTTCGGCCTGCAAAGCAGTAGCTACGCTATCGCCTGCTGGGAAGTTAAATACCACGATATCGTTCAACTGAACCTTTCCCAGTCCGTCTACACGCTTATAGTCCCACTTTACCCATTCCAAATACGATTTGCAATTGAATATAGGCATAGTATGCTGTGTAAGCGGCATGTGAAGCGGAGTCTGCGAAACACGAGCTCCGTAGCTCATCTTGCTTACAAACAGATAATCGCCTACGAGCAACGACTTTTCGAGCGAAGACGATGGTATCACATAATTCTGAAAGAAATACAGATTAACGAAATACACGGCCACCAAGGCGAAGACGATAGCGTCTACCCACCCCATTACGGTAAGAACCGTTTTATTCTTCGATTTCTTCCACCAAGTCCATGGAATTTTTTTCGTTATATACGCATCGAAAATAAACGGAACGACAACAATGCCAAGCCAACTTCTCAGCCATATAATAAAGAGTAAGTATAAAGTTAATGCTACTCCAAACTTAATCCACTGCTTGCGAGATGCTTCTATCATAAATTAAAACTGAAATAAATCGTTCATACCCAAGAAACCTTCGTGTTGAGCTGTATATTCGGCAGCCAACACTGCACCCAGTGCAAATCCTTTACGGTTTTTCGCATCGTGAGTGATGGTAATAGAATCGGCTTCAGAATCATAGCGAATAGTATGTATTCCCGGAACTTCACCTTCGCGAATTGCGCTTATAGGAAGTTCGTTAGGAGCACATTCTGTAGTACCTGTCACTGTTCCGTCGGGAGCGGTAAGCGTACCCATCACCCACTTGTCTTTACGGTCAAGGTTCTCTAAAATACCTTCTGCCAATGTGATAGCGGTTCCGCTTGGAGCATCCAACTTATGCACATGGTGGGTTTCTACCATCGACACGTCATAATTTGGGAAATTATTCATAATCTTAGCAAGATACTTATTTACAGCCGAGAAGATAGCTACACCAAGGCTGAAGTTAGAAGACCAGAATAAAGTTTTTCCGTCTTCGGCACACAGACGGCGCATTTCTTCGCCGTGTTCGTTCATCCATCCGGTACTTCCTGACACTACCTTTACGCCATTACGGAATGCCTCCAAGCAGTTTCCGTATGCTACTGTAGGGGCTGTAAACTCAATAGCGACGTCTGCCGAGCGGAAAGCTTCGGACGAAAAATCTTCGCGATTGTTTACATCGATAATACTTACTATTTCATGACCACGGGCTTTGGCTATTTTCTCTATCTCCTTGCCCATCTTTCCGTATCCTATTAATGCTATTTTCATATAAAATCAACTATTTTAGTCACAAAGATAGCGTTTTTCGTTCTAAATCATTATATTTATCGAACATTTACACCTCGTTAACATGGAACAACTATTACACTATACATGGAAACACAAGCTCTATGGCTTACACGCTTTAAAAACTACGGAAGGAAAAACGGTAGAAATTATTGATCCAGGCTTGGCAAACATGCATGCCGGTCCCGACTTTTTCAACGCCAAGATTAAAATAGACGATGTTTTATGGGTAGGTAATGTAGAAATCCATGAACATTCGTCCGATTGGTTTCGACACGGGCATCACACCGACTGCGATTACGATTCCGTCATATTGCACGTAGCATCCGATATAGACGCTACCGTACAAAGAAGCAATGGAGAAGTCATTCCACAGATGGAACTTCATTATCCTGAACAACTATTGAAAAACTACGAAGAGTTACTTCACGAAGACCGATATCCGGCGTGCTTCCGCATTATTCCTCAGCTATCTAAATTCACCGTACACAGTTGGATGACGGCTCTTCAGATAGAGCGATTCGAGAATAAAGCCAAATCGATAGAGAAGCGACTGGCGGATAGCAACCAAGATTGGGAACAGGCGTTTTTCATTACGTTGGCACGCAATTTCGGCTTTGGAGTGAATAGTGACGCCTTCGAATTATGGGCAAAGAATGTTCCTCTCTCGGCAGTCAACAAACATCGTGACGACCTGTTTCAAATAGAAGCTTTCTTTTTCGGACAGGCAGGGCTGCTAAACGAGCTCCCCAACGATGAGTACACCGAGCGTATGATAAAAGAATACGAGTACATGAAACATAAGTTCGAGTTAAAACCTTCAGAAGATTTCAAATGGAAATTCTTGCGACTACGCCCGGGCAACTTTCCGCATGTCCGCATAGCACAGTTGGCCAACTTATACCATCGCTCGCAGGGTATGCTGTCTAAACTTATGGAAACAAAGACGTTGAAAGAATTAAGAAACCTACTGCGTGGAGGCACTTCTGAATATTGGCTCACACATTATGTATTCGGAGAACCGTCTACATCGCTTCCAAAGACATTAAGCAATAGCTCTATAGACTTAATTATCATAAACACCGTAGTGCCGTTTCTGTATACATACGGAAAACATCGCACCAACGAGTCACTTTGTTTAAGAGCCGAGAGCCTGTTAGAAGAGTTGAAGCCTGAAAACAACCATATAATACGTTTATGGAAGGAGTGCGGACTGGAAGCCGCACACGCAGCCGACAGTCAGGCACTTATACAATTGAAAAAAGAATATTGCGACCTAAAGAAATGCCTCTTCTGCAGAATTGGATATGAATACTTGAAATGTAAACCGCAACAGTGATTAAGCCTTTAGCGGTATCAACCCATATTACAATTAATATAATCCAAATTCCTTTCGCAAAAGGAATTTAATTCATTGCGAGAGCTTCGTCTACCGCCCGCAAATAATAGTCTAACTTATTGCTTTTCTGTATCGCCTTTCTACGTTTCTTATCCATGTCGGGCAAAAGATATTCCCACATCGTCTTTAGCTTGGCAACCAACTGAGCCTCGCCTCCTTCTATGATACGTGCATACTGCAAATAAATAGAGCGATGCATTTCTGCAACCTTTGCATAAAGTTCGCTTTGAGTCAAGCACTTGCCTTCACGAATTTCTGCCGCCAACGCAGGGTTCGCCAATAAGCCTCGCCCTATCATTACCCCACGCAAATTAGGCCATGCGTTCATAACCTCATCTACATCGTTCAGTGTGCATAAATCGCCGTTATAGACAAGCGGCTTTTCACATTCGGCATAGAAATCGGCAAAACCTTTTTTATCCACTTCACCCTTATACTGCTGCTTGCCTATACGAGGATGCAACACGATTTGCGACACGCGCGACTCATTAAGAAGCGGTAATACAGATTTCCACTCATTAGCGTTTTGCCATCCCAATCTCATCTTGACAGAAAAACAGATGTCGGGCATTTCTTGCATAACAGCCAATACCTCTTTTACTTTATCTGGACTGACAAGCATCCCCGAGCCCTTTCCGTGATTTGCCATCATAGGGAAAGGACATCCCATATTTAAATCAACTTCGTTATAGCCCATAGCGTGCACGTGGTCTACAAGCATACGAAACTCTTCCGCTCCCGAAGCTATTACCTGCGGAACAAGATGCCCTACCTTGTTAGTATGAATATTTATTTCACGATTGTCTTTATTGCGAACGCCGCCTTTCTCCCATTCGCACAAACGGAGTATAATACGCATCTATTCCGCCAAATACTTCATCATGCGCATTGCGCCAAGCCATTTCTGTATACCCCTGCAGAGGTGCCGCATATATTTTCATTTCATTCATTATAGCTATAAACAGGGAGCAAATTTACATAAAAAAACTTCATCAAAGCCATCTTGCATCTACCGATGCAAAACGACTTTAATGAAGTTCACCACCTAATATATCAATTTAAACACCTTTACTTAAATGCAGGATAACCTGGATTCTGCGTATATTTCCCAAGAGAGAAATTATACTGTGTCACAGGAATAGGGAAATACTCTTCACCATCCTTAAAAGTGGCAGTCTTATAATAAATGCGGTTATCTTTTTCGGCTTTAAAATAATTATTCATCACATTTTTAGCAATACCCCAACGTACCAAGTCAAAATAACGTTCTCCTTCGAGGGCTTTTTCAAGACGCATCTCTGTGCGTAGGGCTTGGCGAGCATAACTCTGTGTCCATCCTTCCGATGGATAGAGACCAATCTTATAATTGGCAGCATCTTTAGATGGATCGTTGAAGTCTTTTACATAAGCACTATTCATGGCACGCTGGCGAACACGGTTTATAAGTTCGCGTGCTTCGTCTAAGTTTTCACCTATTTCAATCAGCGCCTCAGCCTTGTAAAGCAATAAATCGGCATAGCGAATGATTTTCCAGTTAAGGCCCGATGCTCCCCAAGGCCATCCTTGGAACATGTCAGATGATTCTGGAGATACCCAGAAGCGTTTAGCGCAGTTATGACCATATACGCCACGGTCGCGAACCCAAGACTGACAAGGAGTTTCAGTGTAAGTCTTATAAGTAATAGTAGGACGACCTACTACAAAGTCGAGGCGCGGGTCTACATTAGGTTCTGTATTGCTCAATGTCTGAGTATCATCATCAACGAATGTTACCTTAGCATAATCGGGGCGAGACTGATAATCGAATACCGGCAAGCCGTTTTCGTCTGTCTGATATGCATTTATAAGGTCTTGCGAAGGAAGGAAGAATCCATCGCCGTGATAAGGGCTGTTACCTCCAGGAGAATTCAAAAGGTTGCTCCAATTGATACGTCCGGCATCAGAAGAACCATCGTTCATAGAATATTGCACTTCGAATACAGATTCCTTTCCATTCTCATTGGCTATCAAGTCAAGTCCCTGAAAATCGGGCAAAAGATCGTAACCTTGTACTTGGTCTATAAGATTTACCACTTCACGCAACAAGTCTTTGTTGATATTGACTACAGCGTGAGTATTCTCGTCTTGCTCATAAGCCTGATATAATTTCACTTTTGCCGCATAGGCAAGGGCAATATTACGATTGATACGTCCTGGTTCCGACTGACTGTCGGGCAAATTCTCGGCTGCATCCATCAGGTCGGATGCTATACGTGCCAAGTGCTGATCGCGGGTAAACTCATCGTTTGGCACATTAACGTATTCGGCATTAGGCAGATTCTCGTCCATATACGGAATCTTATTGAAAAGACGTACTAACTCAAAGTAGAAGTGAGCGCGAAGCACCTTCACCTCGGCTATACGCGAAGCACGTTCTTTCACTTCACTGTCGGTGGCATTATTCAAAGCACGAAGAGCTGACTGACAACGAGATATGAGGCTGTAAAGGTTAAACCACTTACTATCTAGATTACCGTTGTTAGCTTGCACTTGGAAAGTTTCCATGGCATGAACATCCCATAAGTCGCTTTCACCGCCACCTCCTTTATATGCATTGTCTGAACGAACCTCACCAAAGCTCCAGTTTGTCATAGGACGTACCCACGGGTCGCTTTGTTCGTTAGTAAATCCATAAAGACCTGCATAAGCTGCATTGACCAGCAAATCAATAGACTGAGTAGAGTTCATTACACCGTCGGTAAGACTGCCTTGCGGTTTGTTCACCAAGAAATCGTCACCACAACCAGTAGACAACATGGCACATGACAGTACGAAAAATATATTTCTGAGTTTCATAATAGTTCTAGTTTTTAATATTAAAATCGTTATGTCTAAAAGAATCAGAATCCAAACTGAATACCTACAGTAAACTGCTTAGGCAATGCGTAAGGATATCCCAATCCTT
The DNA here is from genome assembly GCA_000434735.1 of Bacteroides sp. CAG:530. Taxonomy (GTDB): domain Bacteria; phylum Bacteroidota; class Bacteroidia; order Bacteroidales; family Bacteroidaceae; genus Phocaeicola. Next base: position 10,311 of record FR881182.1, on the reverse strand, counting down.
CTGGGTCTGCCCCTTTATAACCAGTGACAGTAAACAAATTCTGTCCCTGCAAATAGATACGGGCATTTTGCAACTTCAGCTTATTACGCAGCGTTTGAGGCAAAGTGTAGCCCAGAGTGAGGGTCTTGAGTCGAAGGAACGACCCGTTTTCTATATGGAACTCAGATACTTCGTTCTCGTTGTTTGAGTTATCGGTAGTAGGAGCTGGCGTATCGCAGTCGTAATAACCGGTTTCAAGGAATTTATCGTAAGCGGCAGCTGCATCAAGAAGACGTGTGCCGTGGTTTCCGTTCCAACATTGGAATAAGTCTGTATAGTACTTAGAGTTATTGAATGCATCGCGGATAATAGAAGAGAAAAACATATTCAAGTCAAATCCTTTCCATTGTGCTCCGAGTGTCAAACCGAACTGAGCTTTAGGCAAGTCGCATCCTAACCATGTACGATCGTTATAGTTGATAACTCCATTACCGTCTGTATCTACGTATTTAACACGTCCTACTCCTGGTTTTCCGAACTCTACTTTATATTTTTCGCAATATTCGTCTACTTCTGCCTGAGAATGGAATACACCGTCTGTCTTGAATCCCATCCATGAGCCTAATGACTGTCCTACAAGAGAATGTCCTGAATAACCTCCACCGTAAGAATAATATATATCATCGAGTAACTCTGTTACTTTATTCTTTGATACGGTAACGTTAAATCCTATTTCATAATTAAATTCTTTACCAATACGGTCGCGCCAGTTAATCTGTCCTTCAAAACCCTTATTGGTCATTTCTCCACCGTTATACCAGCAATATCCACCTTCTCCGATGGTAGCGATATAAGGCTTCTCTACCAACATATCTTTAGTGTTCTTGTAGAAATAGTCGAATGAAACTCCCAAACGGTTGTTAAGGAACGCAGCATCGATACCTACATTGGTCTGATAGGTCTTTTCCCATCTCAAGTCAGGATTGGTATTACGGATACGATAAGCGCCCGGAGAAAGTTTTTTACCATCACCGCTCATGTTGTAACTACCACGGTCAAGGCTCATCAAATACTTGGAATAAAAGGCTTCATTGTCAATAAGGTCATTACCATTGATACCCCAAGAAGCACGGAGCTTCAAATCTGAAAGCCAACTGCTTGCACCTGCCATGAACTTCTCGCGTGAGATACGCCAACCGGCAGATACTGATGGGAACCAATCGTAATTGTTATCGCTAGACAAACGTGAAGAAGCATCACGACGAATAGTAAACGACAGAAGGTATTTCTCATCATAAGTATAGTTCAACTTACCAAAAATAGAAGTCATAGAGTAGTTAGACGCTCCAGCTCCAACATTCTTATTGGCGGTAACGTTGCCAAGGTATATATAATCTTTATCCTCAAGCTGCAAGCCTGTACCGTATCCAAAGAAGCTTTCGTTATGATATCTTTTGCTTTCGAAACCAGCCAAAGCCATAAAAGAGTGCTTGTCTAAAAAGTCTATGTTGTATTGTGCAGTGTTTGTCCACACCCAGTCTACGTTCTTTCCTGTAGATTGTGTAAGCTTGTTAACTGGATCGCGCAGCCAAGCCGGTTCAAAAGTCTTTATTGTTTGATTATAGTAGTTTACACCAAAGTTAGTCTTCAGTATCAAGTTCTTTACAGGCTCTATCTGCAAATAAGCATTACCAAATACACGCCAATACTCATTCTTGTTATTTTTGCTGTTTTCTATTACTCGCATCATATTTGGAGCATCGCCCAGTACATCGTTTATTTGATCTACAAATACACCTTCTGAGTCGTACACAGCCTTGGCAGGATGTTGCTTCACAACATTTTCTTCAGCGCCATCAGGCATATAGTGGGCTTTCCACCAGTTTACCGCTACATTACCGCCCGCTTTAAGACGATTGTTAAGGAAACCGTAGTCGCTACCAAAGCGAGTATTTACACGTTGAAAGTCGGTACCTTTAACAACACCGTCATGATCGAGGAAGCTCAACGATAAAGAAGAAGAGCCGTTTTCAGTTCCTTTTTGCAATCCTACGCTGTAAGTCTGCATCAATGCTGTACGGTGAATAACATCTTCCCAATCAGTAGTCTGAGGAGTGACATCAGCACCATTCAAGTTTTTATAGGTTTGGAGTTGTGCTTTAGCGCCACTACCGTATACAGAAGACGAAGGAGTAGCCCCAGCGTGCGCATATTTATATGCCGACCAATAAACATCGCCCCACTGATAAGCATCGAGCAAATCAAGTCCGCTCTGATAAGTCTGTAGAGTATATGTTGCATCGAAAGTTACATGAGCTTCGCCTTTCTTAGCTCTCTTAGTAGTGATAATGATAACGCCGTTGGCAGCCTGTGCTCCGTAGATAGAAGCCGAAGCCGCATCTTTCAATACTTGGATAGATTCTACATCGTTGCTATTAATAATGGTACCCGGATTTTCACGAGTCATCACACCGTCAATAACATAAAGCGGACCGTTGGCATCGCTACGGAAAGAAGATGCGCCACGAATAGAAGTGCTTGTGCTAAGACCACCGGGGGTTCCGTCGGTAGTAACGTTCATACCAGCTACACGTCCTTGCAACGACTGAATGACGTTACCTGTAGGGGTGTCTGCCACATCTTTCATCTTTACTACAGAAACTGAACCGGTAAGGTCGGACTTCTTTTCTGTAGAATATCCCACTACTACCACTTCGTCTATCATTTCAGTATCTTCTTTCAGAGATACCTTCATTTGCGGAGCTGCTTTTAATGTTGTTGTAGCAAAACCGATATAAGAGAATACCAAACTACTGCCTGTAGGAACACTGATAGTAAAATTACCATCAAGATCTGTAGTTGCTCCTAATGAGCTGTTAGTACTTGAAACTACACTTACGCCAATCAGCGGTTCTGAATCGGTAGCAGATACTACCGTACCTTTCACTGTTAACGTCTGAGCTTTTAATGCAATTGCCATGATACATAGCAGAAGCGTGCTTAGAATGTTTTTCTTCATATTACAATTTTTTGAGATGTTTTTCTGCTGCAAATATGAAATGAAATACACAAGCTATCTATCACTTATGTTGCATAGCCTATTAAAACTCGGGCAAAGCACAATTCTTAATAGGTTATGCACAGTTTTTACTAATCATCTTACGTCAAAGCGTTCCGTTACTCGTTTTTTGATTCATCATATCTTACTTCTTCTGTCAGTAGGTGTTTCGCCAAAGGCTTCACGATAACAACGGGTGAAGTAAGCAGGAGCCGAGAAGCCTACCTCGTAAGCTATCTCGCTGATAGATTTATCGGTGGTAAGCAGCAACTCGCGCGATTTTTTCAAACGCAGGTTGCGGAGCAATTCTACTGGCGAATAATTAGTAAGAGCCTTTATCTTGCGATAGAATTGCGAACGTCCTAATCCCATCTTGGCTGCCAATTGGTCTACATTTAACTCTGGATTGCCCATCTCGGCATTGACAATCTCCAAGAAGCGTGCGTAAAACTTGTTTTCCATGTCGAGCACTGACGAGTTTGTTTCGGCTTGCGTTATTGTGGGCTTGTCAATCTCCGCATTGCGGATACGTTTACGGTTTTCAATAAGATTACGACAGCGAGATTTCAGCACCGCACTGCTGAAAGGCTTCGACAAATAGCCATCGGCTCCGCTGTCGTAGCCTTGCGCACGTTGTTCGTCGAGCGAGCAAGCGGTCAACATCAACACCGGGATGTGCGAAGTAGAAACTTCTTCCTTAAGGTGGCGACAACATTCCAATCCGTCCATCACAGGCATCATCACATCGCAGATAATGACATCGGGCACATGCTTGGCGGCCAAAGACAGCCCTTCTTTTCCGTTAGAGGCAGATATCACGTTGTAATCCTTGCCCATAAGTACGGTAATCATGCGGCGTATATCTTCATTGTCGTCAATAACCAACAGCAACGGAGCGTCAGGACGAATGGCGGCATTTTCTTGTTCTATAGTGTCGAGTTCAGCATCTACATCCGATTCTGTAATCAGCGGAGTTTCAATCTTTTCGGTATCTGCTGTTTTTATGTTATCACTATTTTCTACATGGTGTATAGGTAATGTAACGGTAAATGTAGAGCCTTTACCTAACTCGCTCTCTGCCGTAATGATACCTCCATGAAGTTCTACAAATGCCTTAACCAACGCCAATCCTATGCCAGAACCTTGCGGATTAACTTTATCAACTTGATAAAAGCGCGTGAAGATGTTTTTTATATCCTCACTGCTAATGCCCTTTCCCGTATCTTTCACAGAGAACACCAAATCTGTATCTGTAGCAGCACAGGCGAAAGTTATCTTTCCGTTCTGCGGTGTATATTTAAAGGCGTTAGACAGCAGATTGAAGAAAATGCGCTCCATCTTCTCTATGTCGATAGCGAGAGAAAAGTCATCGGCTATATCAAGATTAATGGCAAGGGTAATATCATGTTTACGTGCACTGACGTTAAACGCCTCAGCCCATTCGCGAACCAACGGAGCAAAAGCGGCTTCCTGCAAATGAAGGTCGAGCTTTCCGTTCTCGTATTTACGGAAGTCGAGTATCTGATTAATAAGGCGCTTCAATATCAGAACGTTTTTATTGGCAATGCGCACAAGAATATTCTGCTGTGAAGTAAGATTAGTAGATGCAGCCAACTGTTCAAGAGGATCGGCTATCAACGTAAGCGGTGTACGCAAGTCGTGCGAAACGTTAGTAAAGAACATCAGCTTAGACTGCGTAGCAATAAGCAGCTGTTCGTTCAACGCCTTTTCAGTATCTCGCTGCGCTTCGAGCTGACGATTCTGCTCCTGAAGTTCTGTTTGGTATTTCTTTCTCTGCCAAAAAGCGTGAAGCAAGAGAAATAGTACAACAAACAACAGGCACAGAAAAGCTATAGTGAAATAAAACAGCGTGGTCTGCGCCGAATGCTGACTCCAGTATTCATCTACCTGATGCTTCAGCATCTTTATCTTATTGGTTTCTTCTTTTAATGTCTCATTCTGGAGCAACAAAATATTGGCGTTAGAACTATCTACCACCGATGACCGAGGTAAAACCGACCGACGTTCGTATGGCTGGCCTTTTAATATAGCAAGAGCTGTACGCACAAGTCTATAACCCTCTGTGGGGTAAAGGAATGTAGCGTCAATTACACCATCGGCTACAGCACGTTGTCCTATTTCGGGCGCAGCGTCAATACCGATTACTTTCACTTTCAATCCATGACGGCGAGCAGCATCGCTGGCGGCTATTGCCATTCGGTCGTTATGCGCATAAACCAAATCGGCATCCTTATATATAAGGTATAGAGAATCGCATACTGCGGACGCATCGTCATAATCCCAATTGCCATATCCCGAAGCAAGCAATCGTAATCCGCTACGTTCAGCCTCTTTCATGAAACCATTATGACGCTCAATGGCAGGCGTAGAGCCTGAACGACCGTAAATTTCAATAACCTTTCCACCATAGCCTATCAAATTGCGGGCGTAATGGGCGGCCGATTCGCCTATGCCGAAATTATCCACACCGATATAAGCGGTATAGCTATCGCCATGAATGTTGCGGTCGAATATAATAATAGGTATTCCCGATTCGTATGCTTCTTTCACTACGGGTGTCATGGCATCCGCCTCATTGGGCGAACAAATAATAATATCGAAATGATTCCGCACAAAATAACGGATATCATCCGCCTGCTTCTCATTGCTGTCATCGGCCGAGCGTATCTCTACCGATGTTTCCGGGTGAAACATGATTTCGCGCTGTATTTCATCATTACACTTGTTGCGCCAGTCGTCAGAACTGCACTGAGAGACTCCTATACGGAATGTTTTCTTTTCATGACAGCCGCATAGAAGGCAAACAAACAAAAGAGACAAGAGGAAATATATACTGTTTTTCATGGCATAAACAGGTTATTGATTTTTCATGTGTCAAAAATAGAGATTTAAAATATGAAAAACAGTGCATAATGCTATAAATTTGATGTGGTGCAACAAATTCAATAGCGTTTGCACGAATAGTCATACCGTATTTTACAGCAATACAATAGATTTGCAGCAAACAAAATAATCCATAAAAAACACACTACTGCTATGAACAAATTAATAAAAGACGCATTTACGCTATTATCTTTTGCTTTCTTGGCAACTGCTGCTTCTACCGCACAAGAGCAGAACGGAGTAACAGTAAAACACCTCGGAGTAAACAATACACTTATCGAAGTAAACGGTCAAGGTAAATATCTGTGCATACCTGTACAGGAATCGGCAGAAGAAGCTACGGTCAATGTCCTAATTGACGGAAAACTGGAGCGCACGCTCAATATAAGACTCGCCACCTCGAAGGTAGACTATACAGTACCTCTCGATATTACCGAATATAATGGGAAGAACCTATTACTTAATGTCATCACCAAGCAAAGCCGTGCCACTGTACGCGAAGCGAAAGGAGACGCATGTTGGAAAAACTTTACTGTAAGCGACACATTCGATGTTACAAACCGTGAAAAGTATCGCCCGGCATATCATCACACACCGTTGTATGGTTGGATGAACGACCCTAACGGAATGGTGTATAAAGATGGTGTATGGCATTTATGCTATCAATGGAATCCTTACGGCTCGAAGTGGCAAAATCTTTCTTGGGGACATAGCACCAGCCGCGACCTTATTCATTGGGAAAATCACAAAGCGACGCTTCAACCCGATGGCCTGGGCATGATATTCAGCGGAAGCTCGGCCATAGACAGCACAAACAGTACAGGTTTCGGTGTAAACAGTATTGTGGCTATGTATACCTCGGCAGCTGTAAGCCAAATACAGAGTCTTGCCTACAGTACTGATGGCGGTAATACTTTTACAACCTATCCAGCCAACCCCGTACTGACTTTAGAGAGCGAAGCTCGCGACCCCAATATGTTTTGGAATAATGAGAGCAAGCAGTGGACATTGGTCTTAGCTAACGCTTTAGAAAAAGAAATGCTCATCTTTACCTCGCCCAACATGAAGCAATGGACTCTGCAAAGCAGTTTCGGCAAAGGAATCGGCGCACAAGATGGCGTGTGGGAATGCCCCGACCTCTTTCAACTTAACGTATCGAATACCGGCGAAAAGAAGTGGGTTCTGCTGTGTAACATCAACCCCGGCGGTATACAAGGAGGAAGTGCTACACAGTACTTCATAGGCGAATTTGACGGAAAGACATTCAAGGCTGACACAGATGCCAACGGAAACATACCCACAAAATGGATGGACTACGGAAAAGACCATTACGCCACAGTTAGCTGGAGTGACGCTCCCGACAAACGTCGCACCGTAATAGGATGGATGAGCAACTGGCAATATGCAGCCGAAATACCGACCATGCAATTCCGTAGTGCCAATACCCTACCACGTGACTTATCGCTGTTCCGCTATAGCGATGGCCAATACTATCTTGCATCAGCTCCATCACCAGAGATGCTGAACCTAAGAGATCATTCTATAAATAAATCTACCCGCTTTAGTGTTGGCAAAAAAGTAAAGACATTCTCATTACCTACTAAAAACGATGGCATCTGCGAAATCGTGATGGACTTAGATACCC
>FR881182.1:0-2695 GCA_000434735.1 Bacteroides sp. CAG:530 | reverse complement strand
CCGACGCTCTTCTAAAGTGACAATGACACTCACTAACAAACAACAGGAGAAAGTAATAATGACTTACGATGCACAAAACGCACAACTGTCTTTCGACCGTACTCAGAGCGGATTGGTAAACTTTAGCCAGGATTTCCCTTCTGTAACCGTTAACCCCACTTACAGTGAAAACGGGAAAGTGAGCCTGCGTATCTTCATAGACCGCAGTAGTATCGAGGTATTCGAAAAAGAAGGTCGTTTCGTTCAAACAAACTTGGTATTCCCTACCTCGCCTTACACTACCCTCTCACTGCAATCAAACGGTGGAATGGCCAGAGTAAGCAACTTTAAAGTCTATTCACTCAAATATTAACGCATAACTAATTATATACATATTTATTATGAATACACTTACAACAGGAAAGAAGAACTTATTCATGCAGATGGCACCCGTAATGCTCTGCTTCTTCGCCATGGGTTTTGTAGACTTAGTGGGAACGGCTTCTAACTATGTACAGAAAGACCTCTCGCTGACCGACGCACAAGCCAACCTCTTCCCATCGCTCGTCTTCTTCTGGTTCCTTATTTTCTCCGTACCTACGGGGATGCTGATGAACCGTATAGGACGTAAGAAGACTGTACTTATCAGTCTTATAGTGACTACTCTATCACTTGTCATCCCCATCATGGGCGACAGTTATATGTTCATGCTTGTTGCCTTCTCATTATTGGGAATCGGAAACGCTATCATGCAGACATCGCTCAATCCGCTTGTAACAAACCTGATAAGCGGTGACAAGTTGGCATCTACACTAACTTTCGGACAGTTTGTAAAAGCCATCGCTTCTTTCTTGGCTCCGATTATAGCTTCGTGGGGAGCGGTGACCTATCTGCCTACCTTCGGCTTAGGCTGGCGTGCATTGTTCGTCATCTATGCCGTAATCAGTTTCCTTACCATAGCAGTCTTGGCAGCCACTCCTATTGAAGAAGAACAGCCCGACAAGGCTTCTGGTGTAGGCGAATGCCTCAAGCTATTAGGAAGTCCGTTCATCTTGCTTTGCTTCCTTGGCATTATGTGCCACGTAGGTATCGATGTTGGTACTAACACTACAGCACCGAAAATCTTGATGGAACGTTTGTCTCTTCCGCTGGAAGATGCGGCTTTTGCCACCAGTGTTTACTTCATATTCCGTACTGCTGGCTGTTTTCTTGGTGCATTTATCCTGCGCAAGGTATCTGCCAAATCGTTCTTGGTGTTCAGCGTATCAATGATGCTATTGGCTATGGGAATGCTCTTAGTCTGCAACACAACTTGGCCTATATATATAGGTATAGGAATGATTGGCTTTGGCAACAGTAATATCTTCCCTATCTGCTTCTCTCAAGCATTGCTCGCTATGCCTGAAAAGAAGAACGAAGTTTCTGGATTGATGATTATGGGACTCTTCGGAGGTACCGTCTTTCCGTTGGCAATGGGCTTCGCTGCCGATGCCATTGGACAAATTGGAGCTGTGGCAGTAATGACCATCGGCGTATTCTACTTGCTATATTATACATCAAAAATAAAAAACTCATAAACCTTTAATACCATGAATGTAAATAAGACAATCGTCGGAATCGGCGAAGCTTTATGGGATGTTCTTCCCGAAGGGAAAAAAATAGGTGGCGCTCCTGCCAATTTCGCATACCATGTATCACAATTCGGGCTGCAGAGCTATGTAGTCAGCGCCGTTGGCGATGATATTCTCGGCAATCAGATATTGGAAAACTTTAAAGAAAAGAACCTGCAGAATCTTATCGCTACCGTACCTTATCCTACTGGAACAGTACAGGTAGAAATAGATCAAGTAGGTGTTCCGCAATATGTTATCAAAGAAAATGTAGCGTGGGATAATATTCCTTTCACTCCTGAATTAGAGGAATTGGCAAAACGCACTAACGCTGTATGTTTCGGTTCATTGGCGCAGAGAAACGTTATATCACGCAATACCATCAACCATTTTATCGATGCAATGCCAAAGAATGATGATACGCTGATTATTTTCGATGTCAACCTCCGTCAGGGATTCTTTAACAAAGAGATACTTGACGACTCAATGAAACGTTGCAACGTGCTGAAAATTAACGATGAGGAACTTGTTACCATCAGCCGCATGATGGGCTATCCGGGCATCGACCTTCAGAGCAAGTGCTGGTTATTGTTGGGTCACTACAACTTAGATATGCTTATCTTGACTTGTGGCGTAAACGGCAGCTACATCTTTACTGCAGGTACAATGTCGTTCTTGCCTACCCCACAAGTAGAAGTTGCCGACACTGTTGGCGCAGGCGACTCGTTCACAGCTGCTTTTACAGCAAGCATCCTGAAGGGATTGCCAGTAGCCGAAGCTCACAGAAAAGCGGTAGAAGTTTCTGCTTTTGTATGTACACAGAATGGTGCAATGCCTATATTGCCTAAGAAATATCTCGTTTAAGAGAAATAGAACTTATGCATTAATGTGAGTTCAATATAATAGAAGAAGCCCGTCATTGACAAAATTTTATCAATGGCGGGCTTTTTCTCAAAAGACAGCATATCCTGAAACTTTTTGACAAGGTCGTCTTACTTCGGTCGAAGTAAGACGACTTCATTGAAGAATTAATGCAATTTTATATAATATGCGAAACATTCTTGAATTATATGAAATCGAGTAGGAGGTAAACACTAATCATAGGT
>FR881181.1 GCA_000434735.1 Bacteroides sp. CAG:530 | reverse complement strand
AAAGAAGAGTTGCAGTGAACTAGCTTTGACACTAGTCTTAAATGACTATAGGGTGAATTAGACTGCAACTCTCTTAATTGGATATAGAGGGCGTTTTTTAGTTTTTGACACACCCTCTTTTTTCATATAAACACTAAGAAAAAGCCAACAGCGAAGCGTCTTGGCATATACAAAAACACAATTAACAAAGAACACATAAACTGTAAAAAAGAGTATAGAGAAACCCAAAACCCTTAAAACATGTTACAAAACACACAAAATTGCTTGCAATATTTGGTAGAAACCCAGAAGTCCGTATCTTTGCACTGTGTTTTTCATAGTATTAGATTTAAGGTTAACAAAGGTTGGAGTACAGCGGTGCTCCTTTTTTTATGCCCATAAGTGAAGCACCGCACAAAGCCGCCTATTTCTTAGCCGACTCTTCCTGCAATTTCTTAGCCTCGTAAGCCTCAACCTCCTTACGGCTACGACTGGAAGTCACCAAATACACACCACCGAAGATAAGCAATACAGCAAATCCCTTGGTAATGTTAAACGAATCCATTCCCCAGCATATAGCAACTATACACGCCACTACAGGCTGAATATAATTATACATACCTGCAACGGTAGGACGCAAAGTCTTCTGACCAACTACCACCAATACATAGCATCCAAACGTAGCGCCCACCACGATAAACGCCAATCCGCCAATCTCAGCCCAGTGCAACGCAGCCCAGTCTGTAGCCATCAAGCTATCAGCCGAAAACGGCAACACGCAGATAAAAGCATACGTAAACATCCACTTCATAATGGTGATAAGCGAATACTTGCTCACGAAATTCTTAAACAACACTATATACAGCGCATAACTACACTGCGCGGTAAGCACCAGCAAGTCGCCCCAAATAGCCGTATCTTTAGTAGCAGACGCCGCCACAGACCTACTGCCCAGAATCAGCAACAGCGCACCCGAAGCACCTGCCGCAATACCCAGCACCTTCTTACCCGTGATAGGCTCCTTCAGAATCAAAGCAGACAAAACCATAGCCCAAAGCGGCATACTTGTAGTAATGATAGACGCGTCGCCCGGCGAACTGAGACTAACACCGAAGATAAAACATCCCTGATTAAAAACGATGGCCAACAATGACGCTCCGAACAGCTTGGCCAAGTCCTTATGACCAACATGCTCCGGCTTACGGAAGAACGACACGACCCAAAACAGAATCATCGCACCGAATATACGCAAGTCGGTAACTACAAGCGGAGTGACAGCGCCACCCAACATCACAAATTTAGAGATTGGCGACATCAGTCCCCACATAGTGTTCGCCCCAAGCATAGAGGCGTGACCCTTCCAACAAATCTTTTCCATACAAATCTTTTATTGTATAATCCTATAAAAAAAACGATGCAAAATTAACAGCTTATTCTGTAAGTTGTACAGTAAAACTAAAATTTCGACAAGCCTCTAACCCATCACATTGTGCAAAATTGTACAGAAGACATCACATATCGTATAAATAAACAAGAAAAGGAAAATTGTTTTAGCCTACAAGAAATACATTACGAAATATAATGTGTAAATTGCGGCATAATCTAAAGAAGTTTAAACACCATGATTTCCCTAACACGGAAATTAAATAACAGAAAAAAAACATGTTGACCCAAATTTTTAACGCTCGCATTCTTACCCCGCAAGGCTGGCTGAAAGACGGCTCAGTGCTGATTAGAGACGGTAAGATTCTTGAAGTTTCAAACTGCGACCTGCCTATTATCGGCGCTACCCTGATTGACGCCAAAGGCTCGTACATTATACCGGGTGGAGTAGAAATCCACGTTCACGGAGGTGGAGGACGCGACTTCATGGAAGGCTGCGAAGACGCTTTCCGCACAGCCGTAAGAACCCACATACTACACGGTACTACCAGTATCTTCCCTACCCTTTCTTCTTCTACCATCCCTATGATTCGCGCCGCTGCCGAAACTACCGAAAAGATGATGGCAGAACCAAACAGCCCAGTATTAGGATTGCACCTTGAAGGCCACTACTTCAATATGAAAATGGCGGGCGGACAGATGCCGGAAAACATCAAGAACCCTGATCCAAACGAATACATCCCATTGCTAGAAGAAACTCACTGCATCAAGCGTTGGGATGCCGCTCCAGAACTTCCGGGAGCTATGCAGTTCGGTAAATACATCACTTCGAAAGGTGTATTGGCTGCAGTAGGACACACTCAGGCAGAATTCGAAGATATCTACATGGCAAGTAAAGCTGGCTACAAACACGCCACTCACTTCTACAACGCCATGCCTGGATTCCACAAGCGTAAAGGCTATAAATACGAAGGTACAGTAGAAAGCATCTACCTGATGGAAGACATGACTGTAGAAATGATTGCCGACGGTATTCACGTACCGCCCACAATCTTGAGACTTATCCATAAGATTAAAGGTGTAGAAAGAACCGCATTGATTACCGACGCTTTGGCTTGTGCAGCAAGCGACAGTCAGGAAGCGTTCGACCCGCGTGTAATCATCGAAGACGGTGTGTGCAAGTTGGCCGACCGTTCTGCTCTTGCGGGAAGTATCGCCACAATGGACCGTCTGCTTAAGACTTGTGTACAGAAAGCAGAAATCTCGCTTGAAGACGCATCGCGCATGGCTTCTGAAACTCCGGCACGTATCATGGGCGTGTTAGACAGAAAAGGTACTCTCGAAAAAGGAAAAGACGCCGACATCTTGGCTCTCGACGATGACCTGAACCTGATGGCAGTATGGTCTATGGGAGAAATAGTAGAAGGCACCAACAAACTCTTTTAATCACCTATTAAGATAAAGCATTATGTTGACTCAAATTATAAACGGCCAGATTCTCACTCCGCAAGGATGGCTGAAAGATGGCTCCGTACTGATTAACGACGGAAAGATTTTAGAAATAACTAACAGCGATTTGGCGGTTATCGGCGCAACGGTTATCGACGCTAAAGGCATGTTCATCGTTCCCGGATTCGTAAGTATGCACTGCCACGGTGGAGGCGGTCATGACTTTACCGAAGGCACTACCGAGGCATTCAAGGAAGCGGTTGCCGCACACTTGAAACATGGCTCTACTACCATATTCCCTACCCTGTCGTCTACCACTTTCGAAAACATCCGCTTGGCTGCCGCTACATGCGACCAACTGATGGCAGAAGACGCTGACACTACCATCATGGGACTTCACATAGAGGGTCCGTATCTCAACGAGAACATGGCAGGTACACAATGGAAAGAATTCCTGAAAAACCCGGATCCGGAAGAATATAAAGCGTTGGTAGAAAGCACCAAGTGCATCAAGCGTTGGGACATCAGCCCTGAACTGCCGGGAGCGCACGACTTTGCACGCTACATGACTTCTAAAGGCATCCTTACGGCTATCACTCATACCGAAGCCGAATATCAGGAAATAAAAGATGCATTCGCCGCAGGATTTACTCACGCAGCGCATTTCTACAATGCCATGCCTGGATTCCACAAACGCAGAGAGTATAAGTACGAAGGTACTGTAGAGAGCGTTTACTTGATGGACGACATGAGCGTAGAGGTTATCGCCGACGGTGTTCACTTGCCTGCTACCATCCTGAAATTGGTTTACAAGGTTAAGGGTGTAGAAAAGACTTGCTTGGTAACCGACTCTCTGAAATTCGCTGGATATACTGGAGAAACTATCAACGACCCGAACTACGTAATAGAAAACGGCGTATGCAAGTGGGCCGACCGTCAGACTTTGGCAGGAAGTATCGCTACAGCCGATGTTCTGGTACAGACTATGGTTAAGAAGGCAGGCATCCCTCTCGAAGATGCCGTAAGAATGGCTTCCGAAACTCCGGCTCGCCTTACCGGTATAGCCGACTCTAAGGGTACATTAGAAAAAGGCAAGGATGCTGATATCGTTATCCTCGACAATGACGTAAATGTGCGTTGTGTATTCACCAAAGGCAAAGAGGTGGAAGGCACCAATACCATGATTCATAACATTATCTAATCAGATATTTTTCAATATAAAGCGGCATGAAGGAGCTCTCGTTCTTCGTGCCGTTTTTTTTGCGATACACCGCTATATATACCTATAACGAATGTAACGTTAAAAACGACTTTGAGACCATAAAAAGCAGATAGTCTCTTTCGCTTTTTAGAAACGATTTTCTATATTTGAGGATGTTAAACCATCTTTTTATTAGAGAATTAATTAAAAATCAGTTATTCCAGAAAATCGCCAACGGCTATCTGATGTATGCTTCCTGGTTCAAGGAAAACAATGAAACTGAGATTGAAAAATAAAAGCAAAGAGTTCCTTTTTCTACGCATAGAATCAGGAACTCTTCTTTTCGAGATACAAGAACAAAAATCTATGTACCTGGAAGATAACAATGATCAGAACGTTTTATTCGGCGTATCCCATTTATAAGTTTCATTACAAGTTACATTGACAACTTGGTTGCCTACCTGAATCTGGAAATCACCAGCCTCCAAGATCCATTTTCCATCATAACCAACAAATGCCAGGTCGGAAGCCTTGACATCTAGGGTCACGGTCTTTGTTTCTCCCGGCTGCAGATTTATTTTTGTGAAAGCACGCAATCTTCGATTATCTGGAGTCAGAGAAGCTACCAAGTCACTGCTGAACAGCAAGACACTTTCCTTTCCAGCCATTTGTCCCGAATTCTTGACATCCACTGTAAAAGTCAACACATCATCTGAGTCAAACTTTGTCTTGTTGACTTTCAAGTTACTGTATTCATAAGAGGTATAGCTCAAACCATATCCGAAAGCCCATTGCACAGACACTTGGGCATCGTAATTATATGCTCCTTCCATTGGGGTTCCAATATGTTCACAAGGCTTGTAATCGTAAGTAATCAATGAATTGATTTCTTTCGGATAGGTATACGGCATCTTACCGCTGAAATTGACTTCACCTGCTACAAGATTTGCCAAAGCATCACCACCATAGTTCCCTGGCAACATAATATTAACCACAACTTTAGCCAAAGACTCCACTTCGTTCAAGATGCGGGGTCTACCCTCGTTCAATATCAGGACAATAGGTTTGCCTGTTGCAGCCAAAGCTTTCACCAAGTCACTCTGATTTACCGACAAGTCCAAGTCTGTCAAGTTACCGGGAGTTTCGCAATACGAATTTTCGCCGATACATGCCACAATATAATCGGCATCGGCTGCTGCCTCTACAGCCTTCTTGATGTCAGGAGTGTTTTCTTCCCAATACAAACCGCCTTGCTTGTAAGTTACACCCGGCTCGTATATCACATTCTCTGCGCCGAACTTATTCACAAAGGCTTCCAGTATGGTGTTATATTCCTCAGCACACATATCAGCCTTGTCACCTTGCCAAGAATATGACCAACCTCCGTTCAAGGTTCGCATTGAATTCGCATTCGGACCTGTTACCAGAATCTTCTTGCCTTTTGCCAACGGCAATATCTGGTCTGTGTTTTTCAACAGGACCAACGATTCCTCAGCTGCTTGCAGAGCAACAGCTGCATGTTCCTTGCTACCGAATAACGGATAATCCTTGTAGTCATTATAAGGTTTTTCAAACAAGCCTAGACGGTATTTCATGCGAAGTACCCGACGTACGGCATCATCTATGCGGGTCATCGGAACCTCACCTTCTTCGACCAATTCTTTCAGCAAGACACAGAAGTCCCAGCTATAAGGGTCCATCGACATATCAATACCGGCATTGATAGCCAACTTGATAGCTTCTTTCTTATCTTTTGCAATATGGTCACGCTTATACAGGTTGACGATATCAGCCCAGTCAGTAACAATCATACCGTCCCAGTTCAAATCTTCCTTCAGCCAACTGGTCAGCAATTCATAATTGGCATGGAACGGCAGCCCATTGTTCATGGCCGAGTTTACCATCAGCGATAAAGCTCCCGCTTTCACCATCTCCAGATACGGAGCAAAGTGTTTTTCACGCATGTCCTGCAATGTAATGGAAGAAGGAGTACGGTCTTTACCTGAAACTGGAACGCCATATCCCATAAAGTGTTTCATACAAGCAGCGACATGATAGGCATCCACCTCATTCGGATTCTCTCCCTGGAATCCCAATACAGCCTCCCTACCCATTTCTGCGTTTACATAAGCATCCTCGCCATAGTTTTCCCACATACGTGGCCACCTGGGATCACGTCCCAAATCTACAACCGGAGCATAAGTCCATGGAATACTTCCCGCTCTGGTTTCGTAAGCCGAAATACGGGCGCCCTCCCGAGTCAACGAACGGTTGAATGTAGCACCCATATTGATACCTTGAGGAAAGAAAGTTCCACCTTGCGTATAAGTTGTTCCATGTATCTGGTCTACTCCATATACACAAGGTATTCCTATTTCTTTCATTGACTTTTCCTGAATCCGGGTAATGATTTCCTGCCATTTTTCCGGAGTTTGCGCAATACTGTTCGGCACATTCAGGATAGATCCAACTTTATATTTACCGATTACAGAATCAAGCATAGCTTCATCCAGCTGGAAACCTTTCTGGCTTTCTATTCCCATGACACGCATATAAATCTGCATCATGACTTCCTTGCCAGGCATTTCATTGCCGACCTTGAATTCATTTTCCAAGGCATAAGTCTTAAGCACCCTCTTGACATCGGCAACTGTTATTTTTGTCGGATCAGCTCCGAACGGGTTTGTACGCTTCTGCAAAAGATCGATGGTCAGCTCGCACATCTGTCCCACTTTCTCATCCAACGTCATTTTGCGAAGTTGTGTTTCTATTTTTTGTTCCATCCGGTTGTCCCGAGGGATAGCAGGTGATACATCCGACTGTGCCGACATCATTCCACACAGCCCCATAAAAACGAACGATAATACAGTTCCTTTCATAAAAGATGATTTGTCTGATAAAAAATCCTTATTCTTCCTATAATCTACAGTCAGTTATAATCGGAATAAGTATTACTAAATTATAGATTTAATGAATTATCTCTTAAGCAGTTCAATCTGTTCAGGCAGATTCAATACATTGTTTACCTTAACTGATGACGATGCAGCTTCAGCTTCAAGTTTGGCTCTGATGTCTCGAGATGATGCTCCTATCAGGAATTCATACTTACCAGCATCCACAACCCATGAGGAAGTTGCAATATCAAAAGAAGCCAAGTCAGCAGCGGCGACTGTCATAGTAACTAGTTCCGATTCACCCGGTTTCAGTTCTTTTGTCTTCGCGAAAGCCTTCAGCTCTTTCACCGGCTTGTTCATTTCCTTGTTGTTCGGAGCAGAAACATACAGTTGGACAACTTCCTTGCCTGCACATTTACCTATATTCTTCACATTTACAGTAACCGTATATGTTCCATTCTCAGACATAATTGCCGAATTTGTATATTCGAATGTTGTATACGAAAGACCATAACCGAAAGGATAAGATACATTCTTGCCGAAGCTGTCGAAATATCTATAGCCTACATAGATATCTTCTTCATAGTTGGTATAATCAACATTCTTCACATCGTGCTTTCTTTTACCTTTATTGACCAGATCGATTGATACATTCATATCTACCGGGAAATTCTTGGATGATGCAGCATCAGCAAACGACAACGGGAAAGTCATGGTCAGCTTTCCGGATGGAGAGGCATTCCCTTTCAATACATCAGCGACACTGTTACCCCCTTCCTGACCGGCCTGCCAAGCGCAGAGGATAGCATCCGGCAAGTTTTTCCAGGAAGCCGTTTCAATAACACCACCGATATTCAATACAACAATCACCTTCTTTCCTGCAGCATGGAATGCACGGGTTACAGTCTGTACCATCTGTGTTTCTGCCTGCGACAGGTTGAAATCGGCTACATTACGGTCCAGAAACTCACCGGAAGTACGGCCAATTGTAATCAATGCCACGTCCGATTTGCCAACTTGTTCATTAACCATAGCCGGAGTCAGGCTCATTTCATCCGGACGCTTGTCTGGCATGAACGGACCTTTCTTTTCTTTTGCCAGGCGTTCCTTTTCTGCAGCAAGATATTTCTCGTAAACTGATTTCAGGTTGTCATCTACGGTATAACCTGCATTACTCAAACCTTCCAACAAAGAAACGGTATAAGCGCGGTTCACATTACCTGAGCCTGTGCCACCGGCGACAAAATCGTATGATGTGTAACCGAACAAAGCGATGTTCTTGACTGTAGAAGCAAGAGGAAGAGCATTGTTGTCATTCTTCAACAGCACCATACCTTCTGTTGCAGACTGGCGTGTCACCGCTGCATGTGCTTTCAAGTCCGGCTTGTTGGAGTATTTATATCCCTTGAAACGAGGGGTCTTCATGATCATTTCCAGGATTCGTTTCACGTTACGTGATAAAACAGCGTCATCCAATACACCACTCTTTGCAGCGACAATCAGTGAATCGTATTGTTTCTGCAAACCCGGCTGCAACATATCGTTACCGGCATTCATCTGTGCTACCACATCACTGCCACCGAACCAGTCTGTCATTACCATACCTTTGAAGCCCCATTCATCGCGCAACAATGTAGTCTGCAGGTCCTTGCTTTCAGAAGTATAAGTTCCGTTCACATAATTATAAGAAGACATGACTGTCCATGGTTCCGCTTCCTTGACTGCAATTTCGAAACCTTTCAAATAGATTTCACGCAAGGCACGAGGAGAGACCTGAGCGTCATTCGACATACGGTTGGTTTCTTGATTGTTTACAGCGAAATGCTTGATAGAAGTTCCCACACCGTTGCTCTGCACGCCTCTTACATAAGCTGCAGCAATCTTTCCGGATACCAGCGGGTCTTCCGAATAATACTCGAAGTTTCGGCCGCAAAGCGGATTCCTATGAATATTCAAGGCCGGAGCCAACAATACATCTGCACCATATTCAAGCACCTCGTTACCGATAGCCTTACCCACACTTTCCACCAACTCCTGATTCCATGTTGAAGCCAGCAAGGTTCCTATCGGGAAGTGTGTACAATAATAAGTGGCAGTATCTCCTTCACGAGTCGGATTGATACGCAAACCAGCAGGGCCATCAGCCAAGACCACAGCCGGAATACCCAGACGTTCTATCGGGTAAGTCGTTCCTGCAGCTCCAGGTACCAGCTTTCGTGTTTCTCCAATGACAGCACTATCGCCAGAGAAGCCAGCCATACCGGTACCGATAATCAGATGAGCTTTTTCTTCCAATGTCATAGCATTCACCACTTCATCCAACGAAGCTTTTCCCAATTGTGGATTTTCCGTACCACAGGATGCCAATGCACCAGCTACCAATGTAGCACAAAACAAGTGTTTCTTCATGATATTAAATTTTATTTAAACAGCAAAGGTGTTATTTCAGTCAGATAAACACGCCAGTTGCGCCAGATATGACCACCATCTGTTTCCATATAAGTATATTTGTAGCCATGTTTGTCGAGCAGACTGCGATATTCCTGATTATCCTTATACAGGAAATCGGTCTTCCCAATACCTATCCAATACAGTTTCGGCGCATTTTTAAATTGTACAGCCAATTTCTGTTCCAGATTCTGATATACGTCAGAAAGTTGGCCCTCCTTGCTAGCCTGCTTGCTGGTAGCAGCAGAGAAAAGACCTACATAACCGAACTTGTTCGGATAATAAGCAGAAATATACAAAGAGTGGAATCCTCCCATAGATAAGCCACAGATTGCACGACTGTTCTTGTCGGTCTTCACACGATAGTTCTTTTCTACGTACTTCATTACATCCGGAAATGCCTTTTCGATAGCACCGTCCATCGTTTTCGGATTCATGAACTGTGGTTTCGGCATACCGTCGGCCGCTTCACCCGGAGCAGCTTGCTGACCACCGTTACCGTTCGGCATTACAACAATCATCGGTTCTGCCTTACCCTGAGCAATCAGGTTATCGAGAATCTGTGCGGCACGGCCTTGTTCCACCCAGGCATTTTCATCACCGCCGGCTCCATGAAGCAGGTAAAGCACCGGATATTTCTTGCCACTCTTTTCATAACCTGCAGGTGTATAGATAGTCATGCGGCGTGTCATATCCAGTCCCGGACTATCATACCAGACTTTCGCCACATTTCCATGAGGAACATCCTGCACAATATAGTTGTCAGCCTGACCTCCATCAACAAGAAAATAATTGGTGATGGTAGCGATATCACGATTCTGGTAAACATTGCTCGGGTCGGTCATCTTCATGTCGTTTACATAGAAAGAATAAGAATACATTTCACTTGGGAGTGCTTCCGTCGTGAATTCCCAAACCCCGTTCTTCCCTTCTGTCAAAGCCGCTCTACCCGGTCCTTCCATCACTCCGAACGGAGTTTCGAACTTGCGCGTCGGCAAGAAGTCACCTTCCACTTCTACTTTCGAAGCTTTCGGTGCGTGAATACGGAAAGTTACAGTATGGTCTTTGTTAACTTGCGGAGACACAATATCACCAGCTCCCCACAACGCCTGTTGAGCATACGACCATGTACATGTCAACAAACACCCCAATAATAAAAAAAACTTTTTCATAATTCTTATATTTTATAAAATCTAGACAAGTCAACGTAACGTCTAAACTTACTTCACAGAAGAATTTGTCGGGACATTACATATATCATATACAATCATGGCAAAACCATCCGACAATTTACGAGTTGTAGGAGGCTGAGGAATAGCTCGATTAGTATAAACTACTGCTCCTTTTTGATCTCCATTCATCAATCTTCTAGATAAAGCAATCATCTTCTGAATATATTCTACCCCCAAAAAGGATTTAAAGTATGGATAATGTCCGCACCAGATTTTAGAGATAGTACCATCAAGCATCATCTTTTCTATTTTCAGACATGACTGATTAAAGATTGAAAATGGTGACATCGGCACACACTGCAACCAAACCTCACCAGAGCCAAAGGCATCACCAGAATAGCAATCTCCTTGAGCTTTATCTAACAAAACGACTGAACCGGGAGTATGACCAGGCATCAATGCCACCTCAAGCTTACGATTTCCTAAGTCAAAGACCTGCCCATCACTTAAATCGAGTATTTTCCCTTTATAATCTTTACAATACTCACTTATCAAAACACTGTCATATGGATGAATCCATACTTCATCAAAATAACCGATACAGCCAGCATGGTCTGGATGAGCATGGGTTACAACAACTTCAAACGGCTTATTAGTTACTCTTTTTACAATCTTATCAAGATCTGCACATTTTGTTCCGGTATCAATCAAGATTGCTTTGTCATCACCTTCCAGTAAATACATGGTTGTATAATCCCATGTTTCAAATACATAAGTCTTATCTTTCAGAACAGACACTTTTACTTCATCATTTTGAAACACGACCTGAGAAAAAGCACCCATATTACAAAGTACAAAAACAAATAAACAGAGAATTCTCATCATATAATATTCTTTTTACAAAACACTCATATATTGTCCTTGTATATAATTGATTATATACCGGACAATATATGAATTTTATTTAATTAGTTACCTCCATAACCCGGATTTTGTTTGATATTTGGATTCACTTCCAATTCATTTTCCGGAAATGGTAAATATTCATCGCAATTAGGGGTCCACCCTGCAGCTGCTTTTTCATTATCAATATAGGATAATTTAGTAGTATATTTGGCATTATAAATACCTTCTGCTGTTGATATATCATTATTCCCATCAGGAGTAATATAAAATGTAGGTAGTTTTTTCCCTTTGTTTGCCAATACCGTAGACGCATCCCCCCAACGCTTCAGGTCTTGGAAACGAACTCCTTCCATAGACAATTCCAGACGTCTCTCCAACTTCACATCATCCAAAGTAACTCCTGACTTCTTTGGCAATCTAGCCCTGTCTCTAACAATTTTCACACATTCATCAGCTTTGGCCTGATCCCCTGTCTGCACACATGCTTCAGCCATCATCAGCAAGACATCTGCATATCTCATAACTGGTGTACAACTCTGATTACCGCACCAATAGGCAACATTCTCATCATCCCGACTAGCTAACCACTTTAAACGGAAATAACCTTCATTTCCATAACGACTAGTTGCTGAATTAAGAGCTATATTCATAGCCACTACTTGTTTCCATGTTTTAATCCAACTATTCAGACGATAACCATTCTCTCCTTCCTCTGCCACATAAGCATCATATAGAGATTTTGATGGATTAAAATAACTATACCCACTTGTGGAGTTAAAGTTAAAATGTTTAGTTGCATCAGGACCTGCTATAAACCCATAGCCAAACGCCCAGTTTGCAAGAATGCCAAACCAACCACCTTGTGAATACATATTCGACTGATCATAATGTCTCACACACTGCAAAACATATTCTTTGCTACCATTACCAGCTGTATGATATAATATACTAATATCGCTTTCTAGACCATATTTTTTTGAACTGATAACTTTTTCAAACATACTTTTTGCCTCATTGTACTTGCCCAAATACAAATAGACCTTCCCTAACATAGCCTCTGCCGCTTCTAAAGTAGCACGTGTACTTCCATCTTTATCATCCATATTTACTTTGGAGGTAAGGCTGCCTGAAGCGATCGCTTCCTTCAAGTCCGTTTCAATGAACGTCCATAAATCTTCCTGAGCAGAATTCGACACTTTATATTCTTCCGTTGATTTCAAGACTTTATCAACTTTTGGAGGGGTGCCCCATAATGTTGTTAATTCAAAATGGCATAAGGCTCTATAGAATTTAGCTTCTGCTACATTTCTAGCCTTAATCGGACTATCTTCCGGATTAAATTTTTCCAAAATCAGATTACACAAATAAATGGTAGAATAGAGTTGTTTGTAATAAGCCTCAATCCAACCATTAGTAGCAGTAATGGCACTTTCATAGATTTCCTGTGCATAAGTCTGGTCCGAACGAGTACCCCCTGTATTAAAATCATCAGCCATCAAATTCTTTATAAAAAAACCATTTGCATATTGGGCTGCACCTCTAAAACCACCAGAGTAAGCTTTTCTCCATGAACTATATACAGCAGCCATAGCTTCTTCACAATCTTCATCCGTTTTATAGAATGTTTCTTCACTTGTAACACCTTGCTGAGGAATGTCCAATAGATCGACATCACATGAAGAAATTGAACAAGACAATGCCCCAGACAACAATCCTAAATAAATATATTTTTTCATCATACTATTTCTATTTAAAATGTAACAGATAAACCGAATACAACTTTCTTAGTTGTTGGATAATTACCATAGTCAACTCCCATACCACTAGTAGAAGTTGATGAAACCTCTGGATCCAAGCCTGGATATTTGGTAAACAAAAAGAAATTATCCAATGATGCATAAACTCTAACATTCTCCAGCAAAGCATGTTTGATCAATTTCTTCGGGAATGTATAACCCAATTGAATCTGCTTGATACGGAAATATGAACCATCAAAAATATAAGCATCCGACAACCCATATTTATCAGCATTAGTTAATTGAGGACGTGCATATTTACGATTAGTACTGCCGTCTGGAGTCCATCGTTGGTCATATATTTCTTTCAAAGGATAAAAAATATGGTTATAACTATAAGACATGAATACATCATTTCCAACAGAACCATTACCAAACACCAACAAGTCGAAATTCTTATAATTTGCAGTAAGAGTCACACCATAAGTGAAATCAGGCATCGGTTTTCCAATCATAGCCTTGTCACTTGCATCAATAACACCATTCTTATCATTGTCTCTGAATACTGGATTTCCTTTTTCATCCAAATGATCTACCTGATAACCTCTAAAATACCAGACAGGATAACCTTCTTCAAAAGCTGAAAACGATCCGTTAGAAGCCATTGTTGTCGAGCCCTCGATACGACCACCGCTTACATGAGGATCCAAATAAGTTACCTCATTCTTCAACGTTGCCAAGTTTGCAGAAATTGAATAGTTAAAGTCGCGGATATTGTCTTTCCATCCTAATTCGAATTCAAAACCTTTATTCTCTACATTACCTGCATTCATCGGAGCTGCAGAGTTTCCTGCTTCAAATGGAATGATGATGTTGGAAACAATCAAGTCTTTTGTCTTTTTATTATACCAGTCCATTCCAAATGTAAACCGGTCATTAAAGGCTCTCAAATCAACACCGATATTCAGCTGCTCCGAAGTCTCCCATTTCAAATCGGGGTTATATAACTGAGAAGGTTGTGCCGATGTTGTATAAATAAACTGATTGCTGCTGAATGAATAACCTGCAGCATTTGTAATCAAGGCATTTGAGTATTTATAGCCACTTAGGTTACTTGTACTACCATTTTGCCCCCAGCTTCCTCTAAGTTTCAAGAATGTAATAGGCGTATTGTTGTGATTCTTAAAAAACTCTTCATTAGAAATAGTCCATCCTAACGAAGCTGACGGGAAATATCCCCAACGATTATTTTCTGGAAGAATAGAAGAATCAGCAGCATCGGCACGCATAGAGAATTGCGCTATATAACGATTCTTGTAATCATAACTTAAACGACCGAAGTACGATAACTTACGATAAATGTTATTAATACCGTTAACAGATTTTACTGCATCCCCAGCCGGAAAGTTTACATCAGCATATAAATTATCATCTTTTGCAATTTTATCAACCCCAGCAGAAACATAGGTTATATCTGACTGACTATATGACATACCTAACATAGCTGATAAATTATGTTTCTCTGCAAGAGTAGCATTATAGTTGGCAAAGTTTTCCCATTGATAATAGTTAGTTGAAGTATTGGTACGAGTAACTCCATTTCTATCTTTATTTGAGGCTGATGCAGAACCATAATATAAATTATTATGGACATAAGTATTATCATTAGCAATTCTATAACCTAATCTTGTAGTAAATGTAAAATTCTTGAATGGTGTAAAATTACCATAAAGAGTACCCATTAAGCTATTACCCGTATTTTTCTTGTCTGCCGTGCGGATAGCTACCATGGGGTGTACTTGTTCCATTGTACCCATACAACTATAGTAGTCACCGTTGGGATTACGCAACAATGTAAAGCCATTAGCTATAAGTGCCTCCATAGGTTTTGGAAGAGCACTCGGACTGTAAGTATCGGCAATATAAGGAGCCAATGTAAAGACTGTAGCAATCATACTGACATATGAAGTTCCACCACTTCCGTCACTAATCATTTTGCTTGTATAATTGGCAAAATTTGCTGTAACACCAACCTTCAGCCAAGGTTTGATCTTGTAATCCGCATTCAGCATGACTGACAATCTTTTGTAAGTATCTCAGTTTTCACGGATAATACCATTGTCATACAGATTGTTTAAAGACAAGAAGAATGATCCTCTATCATTAGCTCCTTGGAAGTTCACTGTATGATGGGATGTTGATGACGGATTGAAAGCTACATCATACCAATCTGTAGATGATTTCCCATCCCAAGTTCCATTATCTATCAATTCTTGCACATTTTTTTCCGTGAATGTAGGATCTTCTTCCATTTTCTGCTGCAAATACTCCTGTGAAGTAAGTACCTCCGGCTTGCGCGCTAAGCTACTTATTGAATATTGGAAATCGTATGAAATACTACTTTTACCCATACTTCCACTCTTAGTGGTAATCAATACTACACCATTACCTGCCTGTGCACCATAAATGGCTGCAGATGCAGCATCTTTCAAAACTTCCATACTCTTAATGTTGTTCGGATCGACTGCACTTAAATCAGAAACAATCAAGCCATCGACAACATAAAGAGGGTCAGATGTACCATTGGAAGAAAAACCACGGATACGGATAGTTGGTGATGTACCTGGCTGTGCGGTAGTAGAAACCAGCTGTACACCGGCAGTCTTACCCTGCAACGCTTCTTCAGCACGAGTTATAGAACGATTCTCAATGTCTTCGGTCTTTACTGAAGAAATAGCTCCAGTCAAGTCACTCTTTCTTTGTACACCATAACCTACAACCACTACTTCATCCAAAGTCTTGGAATCTTCTTTCATGGTTATATTTATAATATTAGCGGTTACTTTCTTTTCTTGAGTGACATAACCGACATAAGAAAAAACAATGGTTGCACCTTCTTTTACCTGCAACTCATAATTACCATCCAGATCGGAAATAACCCCATTAGAAGTTCCCTTCTCTATGACACTTACTCCAATCATTGGTACTTTCAGATCATCAACAATTTTACCAGAAACTTTCTTCAATTGCTGACACCATGCGTAAGATACGCATATGAATAAAAAGGTAAGCATTAGCATAACCTTTCTTAGACCTGTGTGTCTCTTCATCTTTTTCATTTTCATAAAAATTAATATTAAGGTTAGTAGATAATGTCTTATTTAAAAGCCTCTGACCGGGAAGTCATGAATAAAATTCATCAAATCCTGATCATGGTTATATTTCATCTCACAAACATCATTAAACATCATTAATGCACCGTTCTCCGGCGTGAATACATCCCACGTTGGCAACCCTTCCACATTAGGATTTCCTGTTTTAGCAAAATTAATCCAAGCTCTGCTCATCTTGTCACCTAACACACAAGCAGAAGAACCACCTCCGGTCATACTTGCATGACGGACTACATTATTAAATACAAAAGGAATTTCCATACAATGAGTGCTTCTCAAAATACCATCCATAACAGGTGATTCCCATGCAAACATATACATATAAACAGGAGCTCCTTTCTGGGCAGATTTTATCTTGGCTTGTTCCACTGCATTTGGGCGGAATGTTACATCAATATCCAATAAATCTTTAGGCAAACACCCTGGATATGCTTTTTCACAAGCTGCTATAAATTCCTCTGCCCGTTCGCCATATTTATTCTTCAAGATTTCCACAGCTTCCTCTTTGCTGATATTACGCATTGCCGGGACATAGGTTGTCATGGTGAATTCATGCTTCGTTGTTCCTATCAGCATCGGAATCTCTTTTGATATTTCTGGAGCTTTAGAATCAAATGGCTGATTAGGCAATATGATTCCATCAACTACGGGAGCCCATCCAAAGATAAAGCTAGAAATACCTTTTGCTTCAGCTTCCTTTTCCTTACGTACAGTAGCAATAGCGCTTTCTCCTGCAGCCAGTAATTGTTCATATGGAATATCTTTAATTTTGTCTATAGTAGCTTTAGTCAGTCCTAAAGCTTTTACTGTTTCTGCACCTATACGACGAGAATCTTCCGCTACCATTGTCCGAAGCATAGAACCACTCTGTACAATCGCCTTATGAAAAAGTCCTTTGGCAGAAGGAGTGGCAAGCAAGGTAGAAACCTTGCCGCCACCACCAGACTGCCCGAAGATGGTGACATTGCCAGCATCACCACCAAATGCAGCGATATTTCGGTTAACCCATTGAAGAGCCGCAACAAGGTCGAGCAAACCTACATTACCAGAATTTGCATATTTGTCTCCAAACTGGGACAGATCTAAAAAGCCCAATACATTCAAACGATGATTCAAGGTCACAACGACCACATCACCTTTCTTTGCCAGATTAGTTCCGTCATACGAAGGCAATTCTTGTCCAGAACCGGTAGAGTATCCACCACCATGCAGCCACACCATTACCGGACGCTTCTTACCGTCATTGACTCCCGGAGTCCATACATTTGCGCGCAAGCAATCTTGACCAGGATAACCGTCATCCCAATCGAATGCGAAAGCTATTTCATCATTTCCCCATCCGGCACGTTTCCCTTGGGGACAAGTCGGGCCATAGGCACGGCTACTACGGATACCCTCCCATTTATCAGGAGCAACCGGTGCCATGAATCGTTCGGCCTTGGCATACGGAATACCTTTATAAATATAAATGCCATTTTCCAGATAACCGGCAACTTTCCCCGATTCCAGATCAACAATTCCAGTGTCTGCAGATGCAATAATTTCACCACTTGAAACATTAATATCAGCCTGTTGAGAAGGTGACATTCCACAAGACACCAGCCCCATCATACATGCCGCAAATAAAACAGATAACATATTGCCTTTTATCATACCAGTTAAATTTGAAATTTCATGTTGCAATATTATCTATTTATCTCCTAAACGATTTGTCAAAGCATACAGATGAGTAATCATATTGTTCACTCCCGTTTTTCTTATTGTTCAAATGTTTATCCAACTGTTCAAAACATGCCCTACAATACTTTTGAATATGATTTTTATTCTTACATTTGCAATAAAAACCAAGAAATAATTAATACTGATGAAGATACATTCTTACTTTTTGCTTCTTATCATTTTACTTTATTCATGCAGTGTTGAAGAATCAACAAAGCCCACACAATCAGATATATTATCCCCTGTCATCACTCCAGACATTTCTAATCAACAAGTGAATGCTTTTGCTGAAGATGCACAAGGACATATTTGGATCGGAACTTTTAGGGGATTAAACAAATATAACGCTCACGAATATCATCAGTACTTCTGTACAGATGATTCATTAAGTCTACCAGACAATCAAGTACAAGCATTACTGAAAGACAAAAAAGGAAAGCTATGGGTTTCCACCATCAACGGTCTATGTATGTATACAGATGAAGATACTTTTAAAAGGATACCATTTTATAGCGGCAGCAACAGAAATGGAAAGCAACTGCTCGAAAATAAATACGGGGATATATTCTTGTCAAATATCAACGAACTGTTCAAATATAATCCCCAAAAAAATATCATGGAGAAGGTTTTGGATAACATGGACCCCAATAACTACTTCATAACAAAATGTTTTATTGACTCTAGTGACAATCTGTGGGTTGCCAGCCCCACAATTCTTAAATGTTATAACTTGTCTGATATGTCGCTAAAAGACTCTATCACATTGGAGAATATGCCTCGATATTATACCTTATTAGACAATGATGAATTATGGCTGACAGGGACACAAACCATACAGATTTATAATACAAATACACATCGGTTCAAGGACGTTCCTGCCGCTATCAAAAACAACTCATTGTTATCAAAATCAGAAATCACATATATTTATCCTTATAATAACACATTGTTATTGAATACGACAAAGGATGGAATGTTCTGTTATAACCCTACAAGCCAAACACTCATCCATCAAGATGAAGACGGATTCCCATTCAAAGTTCCCCGATTCACCATCAGTCAAATGTTCACTGATTCACAAAAGAACCTATGGATTGGCTCAACAGACCAAGGGTATAGTGTAATCTATAACTACAAAGAACGTTTTAACAATAACAATTTTCTACAATCATTCTTACAAAACAAATCTGTAATTTCCATTTCAGCCGGCACTGACAACAGCCTTTGGATATCAACATCTCAAGATGGAGTATATAAATATGAGTTAGGGAATAAGAAAATAGAAAAAATTGACGTATCACATATTTTTTCACAGACCAATAGTCAACCTCTTTATGTTAACCGTATTTTGGCTGACAAAGACAATAATATCTGGATGACATCACGTTCCAATGAAGCCGTTGTATGTCAATACATTAACAACCGTTTACATCTGAAGAAAAAATATAATGTCCATTTACCTATGTCACTTGCACAAGATAATTACAACAACATCTGGATTGGATGTGTAGGCACCCAACTATATCAAATCAATACTCAAACCCTTGAAATGAAAACCATACAAGCTTTCAACACACCAGCAAGTGGACTGAAATTGATTTTTACCACTGGGCTTCTTCCATTCAAAGACAAGATGTTGGCTGCTGCTTTAAACAAGCCACTTACATTAGTAGATGTAAAAAATGGAAATATTGAAGAGACAAAACTACCTTACGAAGAATTCAAGAGATGTATCCGTCGTTCTGTTTTCATTCCAACAGATTTATTTACCGATGCACAAGGCGATATTTGGATTGGCACGGTAGGAAATGGTCTTTTGCATTACTCTCCCGACAAGAATACCATTGAATCAATTCCCGGTACAGCTTGTACCGACATTTCTGCCATCGAACAGGATGCTCAAGGGAATCTCTGGATCAGTACACTTTACGGATTAAGCAAATTCAACAACAAGACCGGAGAAATTATTAATTACTATGCAACTGACGGGATTGGAGGCAACCAGTTCTATGACCGTTCTTCCTGCAAACTGTCTGACGGTACCATAGCGTTTGGAGGCACTCATGGTATCACATTATTCGATCCGATGGATATTCATAGCAAACGTAAGGTCCCGTTATTGTTCGAAGACTTGAAAGTACACAACCAACTGATTCATCCCGGAAAAAATCAATGCATTCAAAAACACTTGTCGCAAAATCCAATTATACGCCTCAGCCATAACCAGAATGGATTCAGCATCACCTTCAGCGCACTTGACTACTCTGAGTCAGGACGTGTCAATTACCATTATACCTTGGAAGGATTCGACAAATATTGGATTGATTCACATCACAACCAGGAAGCCTACTATGCCAATCTGCCTGCAGGAACCTATACATTCAAGATAAAAGCTACCAACAATGACCAAAGTATCGCCGAAACCGAAAATGCGATTACTATCATCATCGAACCAGCACCTTGGGCTACTTGGTGGGCTTATCTGATTTATACAACATTCATCCTAACTATCATAGCCTTATTCGCCAACGCCTGGAAGAGAATCCGCACCGAAAAAATGCTTGCCCGACATGCTGCAGTCGAGATGGAACAGGAACAACGGATTAACCGGATGAATATGAGTTTCTTTACGAACATATCGCATGAGTTCAGGACACCGCTAACTATGATTGCAGGTCCTGTCTATCAGTTATGTAACAGTGCAGACATCACGGACGAGAACAAGAATTTGCTTTGTATAGTACAGCGTAGTGTCAACCGGATGTTACGTCTGGTAAACCAGATGATGGATTTCCACAAGCTGGAAAACGATACGCTGAAGCTGAAAGTCAAGCATACGGATATTATCACTTTGCTGAAAAAGCAAAGTGATATCTTCAGAATTAATTCTGAAGAAAAAAATATTTCCTTGAAGACATACGGACTTGAAGATACACTGCTGGTATGGCTAGACGCAGACAAGATGGAGAAAATCTTCGACAATTTGTTGTCGAACGCCATGAAATTCACACCGAGAGGTGGATATATCAATATCACATTCGATGTCATCACCAAAGAACAAGCCGGAAAACTATTCAGATTGAATCCAGAGAACAAGGATTCCCAATATATTAAGATATCGGTAACCAATTCTGGAAGCTATATTCCAGAAGACAAATTAGAAAAGATTTTTGAGCGATATTACCAAATCTCAAACAATCAGGGAACATACAACTGGGGTACCGGAATTGGATTGTATTACGTATATAATCTGGTCAAGCTACATCATGGTTACATCAAGGCCGAAAATCTAAAAGATGAGGAAGGAGTGAAATTCACTTTCATCCTGCCGACAAACGACAACAGTTATACAACTGAAGAGAAAGAGCATAATTTAACCAATCAGACAGAGGTCTTCCCTATCAACGTATTTGATACAGCCCATGTTTCACAAGTCTCAACAGAAGAAGACAAG
Source organism: Bacteroides sp. CAG:530 (assembly GCA_000434735.1). Classification (GTDB taxonomy): domain Bacteria; phylum Bacteroidota; class Bacteroidia; order Bacteroidales; family Bacteroidaceae; genus Phocaeicola. The sequence continues at coordinate 4,664 of FR881181.1, read as the reverse complement.
AACCAGAAAACAATTCTTGTGGTAGACGATGATACAGAAATTGCCCATTACATGCAAACATTGTTATCACCCCATTACAGGATTGTCTGCCGTTTCGATGTAGACAGCGCATTGAAAGTCATACGGGAAGAAGCGCCGGACTTGATTCTGAGCGATATCATCATGCCCGAAAAAGATGGGTACCAGCTCTGTCATGCCATCAAGGAAGATTTACAGCTCTGCCACATCCCAGTTATTCTGGTCACAGCCAAATCAACCATCGAGAATCAGGTGAAGGGGTTGGAAACAGGTGCAGATGCATATGTAACCAAACCGTTCGACCCGAATTACCTGATTGCTCTGATCAATTCACAACTCAAGAACAGGAACATGGTACGGAACTTGCTTGGTAAGACCACACAGACCGACAACATTGAAGAAAACATCTTGTCACCACAAGATAATGCTTTCATGACAGAGCTTTATCGCCTGATGGAAAAAGAACTTTCAAACCCCGAACTAGATATCACACACATGACAGAACTTATGCATATATCCCGCACCAAGTTTTATTATAAAGTTAAAGGTTTGACAGGCGAAAATCCAAGTATTTTCTTCAAGACCTACAAATTGAACCGTGCCGCCGAATTAATTTTGGAAGGAATCTACACGATATCCGAAATTGCTGACATGACGGGTTTCAGCACATTATCGCATTTCTCGAAAAGTTTCAAGAAACAATTCGGAGTTTCACCAAGTGAATATAAGACCAAATAACAGATACTTATATCAAAAGAGGCGCTATCCATCACCGGACAACGCCTCTAAACCTAAAATTACAATCAACTATTTACCAACAGACTTAAAAAACAATTTTTTAGTTATGGGATCTCTAGCATACTGCTTAAAGAAATCCCACATGACTTTAGCATCGGGTTTAAAGTTCCAGTGACCATAATCATTGACGACTACAACTTTAATCAAAGGTTTTTCCCCTTTGTATTGGACACCCATTTCCATTGTTATACCTTTATTAGTAGGCACAGTCTCACGATTTTCCAATTTTATTCCAAATACCGGGTCCAATGAGAAATCTGGCTTTGTACTGATTTCCATTCCGTTCATAATCTGGTATGCGTTCCAGGCACAGAAAAAAGCATTGGTCTCCCAGTTATCCATTGTCACGAAAGGAACAACTTTATCATCCTTACCTGTTACCGAGAAATAAGGCATCTCTACAAAACCTCTTTTCTGAATTACTTCGTTCATCATGGCTTCACCGTTATAACCGAACATATAGCGATTGGGAGTCAACCCTGCTGATTGAGCCCCTACAGCTGCAAACAAATATGACTTTCGGATGCCTAATCCAGTAACTGTAGCAGCTCCTGCAGATAACCCTTCAGCATACACACGCGAAGGATCCAGCTGAGGATAAGTCTTCAACATGTGATAAACGACCTGTTCAATACCATCAAAGCCCATTGGCGCATAACCATTACCCTGCCATTCCAATTCTGCCACTACAAAATTTTCTTCAGCACATAATTCAATGAAACCAGAAGTCTCTGCCTGAGTACGCGGGTCATTGTTATTGCCATGAAGCAGCAACAGTAAAGGAACAGAGCCTTTAGGGGCTTTCAAAGTAGCTTCGGGATGGAACTCATACCACAAGAAAGTACCAGTTCCCAACAGATCCTTTTCTATGACCTTACGAGTTATACCCCATTCTTCAGGCATAATATAAGGTTCCAGTTCAAAATCACCATATTTTTCAACGGATCCTCCCGTATACCAAGTGTGTTTGAAGTTATTAAAACGATAATTCTTACATAATAATTTATCCCATGCATCATCGATTGTTTCAGCCAAAGATGTATGTTTCTTGTTGTTGACAACAACTTGAAGCAATGGTTCATTTTCGTTTTTATATACAACACAGGCCTTGTCTTTTTTGCTAAGCATCGCTTTGTTCTGTTTAATATAGATAGAGGCAGTTTGAGATGCACCTTTACCAGTGACATACACTGGAACAGGACTATAAGAGGCATCAAACTTTCCTTTATCTCCATCAATCGAAACAATTCCTGCAATCATGCCTGCATGAGTTGCAATGGCCTTGTTCACAAATGTTGCACCTTTACCGATACCGATAACTTTCAGGTTTGTAGCGATACGCATTCTTTCGAGACATTCCTTAAAAGCATCTAAGTCTGCTTTATTGTCATATGCAGCCCCCATCGGATTCATCACACAAACACTACCGGAATATGTACGTACATATTTTTCAAGTCCTAGCTCCTTTATTAAGGATACAGCCTGAAGAGAATCACATGCTTTATCAGGATAAATCATGAAAAAAGGTGAAAAACCAGGAAAACGTCCTGCCACATTCCTACAGGTATCCCTATAGAACCAAGTGTCCGAGGAGAGATTGGGAAACTTGTGAAGCCGAATGGGCTGTTGTGCAAAAGCCATACACAAAGCAACAGACCAAAATACAATTAATAGTGCGTAATTCTTTTTCATAATAACTATCTTTTTTCATTTATGGTTCCTAAAAAATTATCTATTGTTCAAAACATTGCAATATTAGAAAGATAAAATGTAACATGGCTTGTCGACACGTTCAAATGTTTATTCATTTGTTCAAGCACGAAAAAAAGCATTCACAATTAGTCGGAATATTGTTTTTTTATTATTTACCTTTGTCTGTGTCAAACTTAAATTTTAATCACAAGATGAATACAATATTTAGAACTGCACTTCTCCTTTTATTTCTCCTTGTCTATCCAATTTCTGCTTGGAGTTCATTATCTGATACAGAAAGTACAAGCAAACTTCCTCGTGGAAAGGCTACTCCACAAATGAGGACAGCATTCAACCAATATATTGATGCGGCCAGACTGGCAGGTCAAGACATTCATAGCGTAATGATTGTACAAAACGGTCAAGTTTACTATGAAAAATGGATGGGTGAAGGAGAAGAGAATAAACCTCATATTTTAAATTCTATCAGTAAAACATTTACTTCAACAGCTGTGGGGTTAGCTATTGCTGAAGGCAAATTGAAATTGACAGACAAAATCATATCTTTCTTCCCTGACAAATGTCCGGCTAAGATACCTCAATATTTGGCCGACGTAACAATAAAGGATCTACTCACCATGAGCTGCGGTCATGAAACTGATCCTACAAAAACAATACGAAATAGTGAAGACACGGATTGGATCAAGCAATTTTTCAACTATCCAATCAAGCATAAACCGGGAACTTATTTTACCTATAATAGTTTAGGAACATATCTGCTTTCTGCAATCTGCCAAAAAGTAACAGGTGAAAAAATTGTTGATTTCTTGCGCCCACGCCTGTTTGAACCATTGGGTATTACTAATGTTCATTGGGAAGAAAGTCCTCAAGGAATCAATTGCGGAGGATGGGGCCTATATCTGAAAACAGAAGATTTGGCAAAAATGGGGCTGCTTTTACTCCAGAAGGGAAAATGGAACGGGGAGCAAATTGTACCATCTAAATGGATTGAAGAAGCCTCTACCAAACAAGTAGAATCCCGTCCAGCGGGTGTAACTCCAGCAATGCTCAAGATGTTCAAGATGACACCAGAGAACAGCGATTGGCTTCAGGGATATGGCTACCAGATGTGGCGCTGCCGGAACAATGCATTCCGGGCGGATGGTGCTAATGGACAATTTATCTTGGTTTTTCCTGAGAAGAATGCTGTCATCGTCGTCACAGCTCACCTCCAAGACATGCAGGCAGAGTTAAATCTTATTTGGAACTATCTATATCCTGTTCTACAATAACAAAGGAAAAGAGTCTCTTTATCTCCTGGTGAGAAGATAATCGAGACTCTTTATTTTTATCTGCTGCCGGATGCTGTTCCGGCAATCATCATGTCTGTTGTTTCGAGAAATTACAGCTGACCGATAAGCACATCCACATCTTCTTCACGAGTCGCCCAGCTGGTGGCAATACGCACGGCTGTGTGTTCTTCGTCTACCTTTTCCCAGACTTCCACCCCGATGGTCTTCGAGAGTTCCTCCAGATGCTTGTTTTCCATGATGACAAACAGCTGGTTGGTTTTGGGTTCGATGAGGAACTTGTAGCCTTTTTCACGCATGGCACGAACGATGCGGTCGGCCATATTGATGGCGTGACGGGCTATTCTGATGTACAAATCGTCAGTGAACAGGGTATCGAACTGCAGACCGAGCAGACGGCCTTTTGCCAGTAGCACGCCACGTTGCTTCACGATGGTATCAAATTGTTTCACCATTCCCGGAGCGGCCATGTAGTCCCAGCTTGGTCCGGCATAAAACTCGGTAATGTACTTGTCGACTTCTACCGGACAGAGTTTTCCGTTGTGATGGGGCAATCCCAAAACTTTATGTCCACCGGCTTCCACCGCACCGGCCTCGTGCTGGTTGCACTAATTCTTAATAAAGTCGTCTTACTTCGAACGATACGCGTGCTTACTTCGAACGGAGTAAGCGCTCACTTCGAGTCGGTCAACGTGCTTACTTCGGTCGAAGTAAGATGACTTTGTTAAAGGTTTTCATGATTTTCATGTATTTTTTCCATTTGTCCAGTTATCTGTACAGCGTAGATAATATACTGAAAATTGCTAAAACTATTTAACGTGAGTTCGAAATAAGAATAAATATATT
>FR881180.1 GCA_000434735.1 Bacteroides sp. CAG:530 | reverse complement strand
AAAGAGGATGCATCGTTTCGACACACCCTCTTGGATATTCTTGTTTCTGTTTTTACTTGGCGAAACTTACGGCACGTGTCTCTCTGATTACTGTAATCTTTACTTGACCCGGGTAAGTCATTTCGTCTTGAATCTTCTTGGCGATTTCGGTAGACAGGCTTTCGGTCTGCTTGTCGTCTATCTTGTCGGCACCTACTATTACGCGCAATTCGCGACCTGCCTGTATAGCGTATGTCTTGGTAACTCCAGGATATGACATGGCCAATTGTTCCAAGTCGTTAAGACGCTTGATGTAGGCTTCTACAATTTCGCGACGTGCTCCCGGACGTGCACCCGAGATGGCATCGCACACCTGAACGATAGGAGCCAACAAGCTGGTCATCTCTATTTCGTCGTGGTGAGCACCGATAGCGTTGCAGATATCCGGTTTTTCTTTATACTTCTCTGCCAACTTCATACCAAGCAGTGCGTGTGGCAATTCTGGTTCTTCATCGGGCACCTTACCTATATCGTGAAGCAATCCGGCGCGTTTTGCTTTCTTGGGGTTCAATCCTAATTCTGATGCCATCACCGCACACAGGTTTGCGGTTTCGCGTGCGTGCTGCAACAGGTTCTGTCCGTATGATGAACGGTATTTCATCTTACCTATGATACGAATCAGTTCAGGATGCAATCCATGGATACCCAAGTCGATGGTAGTGCGCTTACCTGTTTCGATGATTTCATCTTCTACCTGTTTACGTACTTTGGCTACTACTTCTTCGATACGTGCCGGGTGGATACGTCCGTCGGTTACCAACTGATGCAGTGCCAAGCGAGCTATTTCGCGGCGAACGGGGTCGAATGCAGAAAGTACGATAGCTTCCGGGGTATCGTCTACTACGATTTCTACACCGGTAGCGGCTTCAAGGGCACGGATGTTACGTCCTTCACGTCCGATGATACGTCCCTTGATTTCGTCCGATTCGATGTGGAATACTGTTACCGAGTTCTCAATAGCTGTTTCTGTAGCTACGCGCTGGATAGACTGAATAACGATGCGCTTAGCCTCACGGTTGGCCGACAGTTTAGCATCGTCCATGATGTCGTTGATGTACGACTGTGCCTGAGTCTTAGCCTCTTCTTTCAGCGATTCTACCAAACGCTCCTTAGCTTCTTCGGCCGACAATCCAGAGAGGGCTTCGAGTTTCTCTCTTTCCTGCGCCTGAAGCATATCGAGTTCTTCTTTCTTCTTGTCGATAATCACTAACTGCGCGTCGAGGTTCTCTTTGATAGCCTCGTTTTCGTTACGTTTGCGCTGCAACTCCTCGTTCTTTTGGTTGAGCACCATTTCGCGCTGTTTCAGTTTGTTCTCTGCTTGCTGAATCTTCTGGTTTCTCAAAGCCACCTCTTTCTCAAGGTCGGCTTTCTTGTTAAGGAACTTCTCCTTAACCTCCAGCAATTTGTTTTTCTTGATAACTTCAGCTTCGTTTTCCGCCTCTTTTATCACTTTGTCATATCTCGATTTCAAGCCGTACTTGAAAAAGATATATGATACTGCTCCTCCTATAAGGAAGGCAACAATTGGCAATATTACACTCCACATTATGATTTAATTTTTATTATAAACAAAAGAGCGCACAAACTCTCTGTCGGGGTATTCTCCAGACATCAAGATTGTGCGCCGTATTTTTTCTCTTCTTAAAACTCTATTTTTCAATACGCTTCATATCCTCGTTCAGACACTCATCCATTTCTTCGCTCCATTGTTGTATCTTATCTATATATGGCTTAGTGTCGTTACGGTCTTTCATAGATATATTTTCATAAGATATCTCAAATGCCGCCATTGAGAAGATGCGTTCGGCAGAAGCACCTGGGTCTAACCGGCGGAATTTATTTATCCTTTCTTGTATCTGTTTGGCGGCTTCACGGTAAAGATACTCATCTTCGCGTGGGATGAGCATTCTATACTGCTGGTCGTTAATCCATAGAGTGATAGTCAATTTGTCGTCCATGTCTTTTCGGTTTACCGTTTTGTTATTCATTCAGCAAAGCGATACATTTGTCGACTTCACGCACAAGCTTCATCAGGCGTTGTCGGGTATCTTTGAGTTCGTTGTCATTGATGCTTATTATACGCGCTGATTTTAAATTGGCATACATGTCTTCTAATTCTTTTATTCTATTGTTCAAGCGGTCTATTTCCGCTTCTTTTTCTGAAAGAAGTTGTTTGAGAGAAAGGTTTTCTTTCTTCAATTCGCCGTAGAGGTAAATGAAATGCCTTAGTCTTCCCTCAAATCCTATCAATAGCTTTCTATCATCTTCTGCCATTATATACCAAAATTCTATACAAATATAGGTAATCGACTATAAAGCGCAAAGAATTCGATGATTATTTTCGCATGAATACTTACTTTTTTATTGAAAAACAGATTTTGTGATGCAATAGTATACGGAAAATTATGGCAAAACCTGGTGAAACGATATGTTGTGCTGAATTATTGTTGTCCGACTTCTGTCCGACTTTCGTTTGATATGGAAATAAAAAAAAGCTGCAACTTATTAAGTTACAGCTTTCTATCTCTGCACGGGAAGAGAGGCTCGAACTCCCGACACTCGGTTTTGGAGACCGATGCTCTACCAACTGAGCTATTCCCGTGTTTGCGGTTGCAAAGGTACTACAAATTTTTACTTTTGCAAGATGTTAATGCAAATATTTTTATTTAATTGTTTTGTAGTATTCCTAATTGACTGAACATCAGTTTATAAGATTCCGCTTTCTTTTCTATCTTTTGTGGGTATGCTCGGCTCGACGATGGCATTCTGTATAGTTTGAAGTGGCGGTCGTTGCGCTCGAACTCTGTATATCCGCCCACCGCAGGTTGCGGTGCTTCCATTTCGGTACACAGCGTGTCGGCTGCTTTCTGTCCGGTTACTGCTATGCCTTTGCAGTGGGGCAATTGCTTTAGTAGCAAAGTCACATCGGTAGGCTCTACAATCTCTAAGAATTTATCCGAAGCATTATCCTGCAGACGTTTTACTGCCGATGCCGTATCATAAAGGGCGATTCCTTTTTCTGTAAGAAACTGCACGATGCGTTCTTTATCGAACGCCTTTCTGTCGGCAGTCAAGAAGTGGTCCTTATCGTCGAAGAATATCAGTCCGAATATACGCCACATGTCATTTTGCAGGTTGGGGTAGAAGAAATCCATGCTCCACCGCTTTTTCTGCGGAGGAAAACTTCCCAGCATCAGCAAAATGGCATTTGGCGGCAAGAACGGTTCCAGCGGATGGCTTTCCACCATCCGGATTTCCGTATTGTTTTCCATATTTGGAATTATGCTTTTGGTTTCGGCTCTTTCTTAGCCAGCAATACTATGTTGTACACGTATTCTGTCATCCAAGCCTCGCTGTAGTTAAGCGCATGCTGGTACTGACGGATAGCGTGACAAGTCTTTCTTACTCCGTCGTCTTTCCAGTCGTTCTTTGTCATTACGTCGTGGATAGCCTTTTCGGTCATAGAGCGGAGCAACTTCTTGAATGTTCCCGGCATACGGAACTTCCACTGCATAAGGTTGCCCATTACCATCATAAGGTCTTGGCTGAAGCCCTGGAACATAAAGAGATAGTTCTTTATATCGTTAGCGTTCTTACAGTTCTTTTTGATTGATGCGTCTATTTCTTTGAAGAAAAGATCGTTGATGCCATACAGTTCCACCAGCATCTTTTTGCATCTCGACTTTTCGGCTATACCCAACTTATTGTTCTGAGTAGGTATTTTCAGGCTACGCTTAAATGTAGCCATGTCGGGCAAGAAGTTTATGTTGCTGATTCCTAACTGCGAAGCCATAACCGATTGGTAGTATACTCGTATCAGCGTCATGAAGTCTTCCATGCCGCCTACCTGTACTTGCTCTTGTGCTTCGTTGTCTTTTTTACGTCCAAAGATTTTTGAGAATATGCTCATGTCTTTATTGTAGTTTATGTATTAATAATCGTTTTCGAGATGCAAAGATAATTCAAATCGTGCAAACATCATTCGATCTTGCTTTGATTATCATAGTCTTCGCTGTCGCTGAGGCGGAAGTAGAAGTGATGATCTGAAAAAACATGGTCCACCAGACCGAATCGGATGAAGTCGGATAGCAGTTTGCTAGCCTCGTTGCGTGGAATTCCGCTTAGTTTGGCGCACTGGTTAAGCGTGAGCTGTCCTTTCTCTGCCAGTAGGTTAAGCAGCGATTGTTCTCTGGGTGTGTAACTCATCACCACTTTTTTGTCGTCTTGCTCTCGGTTCCAAGTTTCAAGGTGCACCCTGTCCGCCAATATGTTTTCGTCGGCTATGCGTATGTACGCCCAAGGTTTCTTATCCTCGTCGAGCGCATATACCGGCTTGGCTGGTTGTTCGCTGATTACTACTTCCAGAACGTCTTTCCCTTCCACCTTATATATCTTACTCTCCGTCTGCAATGGTGGACGGCAATACATGGTGGCGGCTGCGTCTATCATGTAGATTTCTTCCTCCGAGCGGACCCCGGCTATTGAGCCGTTATCTTTCACTCCTACAAGCAATCTTCCGCCTTCCGTGTTTGCGAAGGCGGATAGACTGCGTGCTATTTTCCGTGCGTCCGATATGGCGAACTTAAAATCTTGATGTATATGTTCTCCTTCCGCTATTAGCCGATGTATATAGTCTTTTTCAGTAATAGCTGTTTTCATTATTATTAGTTACAGTGCTTGTGGGTCATGATGTCGAGAACCATCTTATCTGTCTCGTTCATGCCGTCGGCACCAATTCGGGTGAGGTTACGTATGCTTCGGTTTACATTTTCTTCTATGATGCCTTCTACTGCGGTAACGCATTTTTGCTCCATAGCAAGGATGGCCGACATTACTGCGGTAGATACACCGCTGGTCAGCTTAAGAGCGCAACTCGGTTTGGCACCGTCGCAAATCATACCTGTCAGTGTAGCAATCATATTCTGTACGGCATAAATTACCTGCTGATAACCACCGCCCATCAGATAAGTTATTCCGCAGCTGCTGCCTGTGGCCGCTACTACGCATCCGCATAAAGCCGAGAGTCGTCCAAGGCTCTGCTTAATATATATAACTGTGAGATGGCTCAATATCAACGCGCGAATTTGGTCTTCTTCCGATTTGTTGTTGTCCTCAGCGTAAACCACTACCGGCAGTGTAGCCGCTATGCCTTGGTTTCCGCTGCCCGAGTTACTCATTACCGGAATCATCGCTCCCGCCATACGTGCGTCGCAGGCTGCCGATGTGTACGATAGAATATTGGCGAAAGTATTGTTACCCAATACGCTCTGCTCGCATTTGCTGTTTCTAAGCGTACGTCCTAACGCGTGTCCGTAGCAACCTTCGAACGAGCATTCGGCGGCGTTCTTGTTCAGCCGTTTCGATTCGAGGATGAAGCTGATTTCTTCCAGCGGAGCGGTTGTCGCGAAATCGTAAACCTTGCGCATGTCCAGATCTACCTTTTCTCCTTCTTCTTCGGCTGATGAGGCTGTCTGCTTGTCGAGCAACACATTGCCGTTGCGCGATTCGAATACAAAGTTGGTATGTCCGCCGCTTATTATAGCTTCAGCCGAATCAGTGTCAGTGCTGCACACTACATCTATATATAGTTTTTCGGTGATGTCTTTTTTTAGAGAAATGTCGATACACTGCGAAGCTATCATCTTCTTTCCTTCCTCTACGGCTTCGGGTGTGCTGTCTTTCAAGACTTCAAGTTCATATTCCGATTTTCCTATCAAAGCTCCCAGTGCTATGGCGATAGGCAGTCCTATCATTCCGGTTCCGGGTATACCTACTCCCATAGCATTTTTCAGAATGTTGGCGCTGAGCTGTACTTTGATGTTTTTGGGGCGGCTGCCTAATATTTCGGCAGCTTTGGCTACACATAAAGCTACTGCTATGGGTTCTGTGCATCCTATTGCAGGAACAACTTCTCTATGGATTAGGGCGATGATTTTCTCACGCTCTGGTTTCGATATGATACTTTCCATATTTAAACTTTAAGATAATGTTTGGTATTAGATGCCTTGATTAGTGCAAGGCTTCGCAAAAATACACTTTTTTAGTACTGAGAAGAACTTTTTTGAAAAAAATATTGGGAGATGTTTGGAGGATTAAAAAAAAGCCGTACCTTTGCATCGCTTTAGAAAACAAAAGCACTCTTAAAAAGAGTTTTGGAGAGGTGGCAGAGTGGTCGATTGCGGCGGTCTTGAAAACCGTTGTACCGCGAGGTACCCGGGGTTCGAATCCCTGTCTCTCCGCTAGAAAGTCTTCTGAAAGAAATTTCAGGAGACTTTTTTCTTTTTACCCATTCCTTACGTTATTTTCATTATTTTTGTCTGTTGAGATTCAAAAACAGATGTCATGCCCCATAATATTAATTCTGATAGAATGTTTATGCCTAATGCTTTGCTGCTTGGTGAGGTAGAGAAAACGCTGGCCGACGGACGGTCGGTGGAGCTTAACGCTACTGGCAACAGCATGCTTCCGTTCATTATAGGGGGATATGACACGGTGTTTATCCGCCCGCAGTTTCAGGTAGGTCAATTGCGAGTGGGACATATTGTACTGGCGCACTTGCCCGATAGCCGCTATGTATTGCATCGTATAGTTAGTATAAGCGATACTGAGGTGGTATTGATGGGCGATGGTAATATTCACGTAACTGAGTGTTGCCAACCTACGGATATAATAGGAGTGGTAACGGAAATCATTCATAAAGGCCGTTCGGTAGATTGCAATTCACGGTGCGAGCAGCGTAAGGCGAAGATATGGGGAAAACTTCTTCCCATCCGCCGCTATTTGTTATACATATATAAAAGAGTATGGCTATAATGGTTGGAATGAGTTTAAAATCTGGTGTTAAATGGTTATGGAATATCTCGCTTGGGTATAGAGTTCATATTTTGGCGAGTATTCTTGTTGGCACGGCTCGCATAGGTGTGTCTCTCACCTTCGTTTGGCTCTGCAAATATTTGATTGACATAGCTACTCATCAGACCGATGGTGACATAGTCATTGGCTTGGTGCTTATGACGGTGTGTATTATCTTACAGTTGCTTATGTCTTCTTTGCTCAGTCGTCTTTATACACATTCCGAAATCTGCCTTCGCAATAGATTGCGGCATAACTTGCTTGAACATATTCTTAAGAGCCGATGGAATGGGCGCGAGACTTTTCATTCGGGCGATATGCTTAACCGCATGGAAGAGGATGTGTGTACTGTTACTAATTTGCTGGCAGGTTCTATTCCTTCGGCAGGAATTACATTGTTCCAATTGGCTGGGGCGGCACTGTTTCTGTTTTATCTGGATAAGCGGATGGCTATCGTTATTTTGTTTATCATGCCGTTGGCGTTGCTGTTCAGTAAGCTTTATATGAAGCGGATGCGCCATCTTACACGCGAGATTCGTGCCACCGATAGTAAGGTGCAGAGCCATCTGCAAGAGAATCTTCAGCATCGCACCCTGATTTCTACCTTGGAATATACTTCGATAGTTACAGATACCATGTCTACCATTCAGATGGGACTGAAGCGTTTGGTAATGAAGCGCAACTCGTTTTCCATCTTTTCCGGATTTATGGTGCAGGCTGGTTTTGCCTTCGGATATCTAACCGCTTTTGCTTGGGGCATTCATGGGCTGGATGCCGGAACGGTGACATTTGGTACGCTGACGGCTTTTTTGCAGCTGGTATCTCAGGTGCAACGCCCTGTTGTAGAGTTGAGTAGGCAGATACCCTCGTTTATCAGTGCGCTGACTTCGGTAGAGAGAATAGACGAGCTTACTTCTTTGCCGTTAGAAGAGCAGGGTAGTCCTGTATTTCTGAAAGATATGGCAGGTGTTAGTCTTGAGAATGTTTCTTTTGCATATCCCGATAGCGAGCGTGAGGTGATTAAGCATTTCTCTCACAATTTTGCACCTGGCAGTCTTACCGCCGTGCTTGGCGAAACGGGTAGCGGAAAAAGTACGTTGGTGCGCCTTATGCTGGCATTGTTGCAGCCCTGCGATGGTAGCATCATTTTATCCGACGGGAACCGTTCTGTCTCGGCATCACCTCTTACCCGATGTAATTTTGTATATGTTCCGCAGGGAAATTCGTTGGTGAGCGGTTCTCTGCGCGATAACCTATCGTTGGGTAATCCTTCAGCCACCGATAGTCAGATGTGGGAGGCGTTGCATACTGCTGCGGCCGATTTTGCAAGCCAGTTGCCTCAAAGGTTAGATACCCTTTGCGGTGAAATGGGTGCTGGCTTTAGTGAAGGTCAGGCTCAGCGCATAGCCATAGCTCGTGGTTTGCTTCGTCCCGGCAGCATTGTCTTGCTCGATGAGCCTACATCTTCGCTCGATGCCGATACAGAGCAGGTATTGCTTGAACGGTTGCAGCGCTCTATTAAGGGAAAAACTCTAATTATCATTACTCATCAAGAGAAAACGGCACGGCTTTGTAATGAAGTGGTGCGCATGAGGTAAGAAAGTCGTCACTTCGACCGATACGAGCGTTCACACCGACCGCAGGGCTGACGCATTACTTAATTTCTT
>FR881179.1 GCA_000434735.1 Bacteroides sp. CAG:530 | reverse complement strand
TTTTGATTTTATTTCGAACTCACGTTAATTACCTACATTATTTATATTTCCAAGAGTTCCATATGACGCACGAATCTTCAAATTATCAATATAATGGCGCGTCTTTGCCATGAATTGTTCTTCACTTAATCGCCATCCTGCCGAGAATGAAGGGAAATATCCCCACCGGTTATTTTTATGGAATCGTGATGAAGCATCCGCACGAAAGTTCGCTTCAAACAAATATCGGTCTTTAAACGCATAGTTCACCCTTCCGAAATAAGAAAACATCTTGTATTCCTGCATTTCAGAGTCATTCTGATATAAAGATCCTGATGTAGAACCTGCAGACAAATCTTCAAAAGTGTCGGCTGGGAAATCCTGTCGCGAAGCTTTCAGTGATTCATTTTGATAATGTTCATACGAAACACCACCTAATACTGTTACCTGATGCGCTCCCAATGCCAGATTGTATTGTGCCGTGCCTGTGTAAGTCAACAAGTTTGAATTCAACCATTTTACCTTCATTGAGTTTATAGTGTTTCCTGTACCGCCAATAGTTTTTCCGGGATTCAAGAAACTTGGAATCTCATCCTTCAGCGCCGTATAATACTTATCTTTATATTGATAGGTATTATAAGTCATTTGTCCACTTAGTATGATGTCTTTTATAGGCTTTATATCTAAAGCTAACTCATACATAGAATGTTCAATTTTAAACTTAGTCCAGTCGTTAGTACTATAAGCTCTAAGCGGGTTGTTACCAGCAAAAGTAGAACTAGCTTCATGTCCAGCTTCTACCGATCCCCACTCTCCATTAGATTGTTTAGCGACAAAAGTACTAGGAACAATTAGCATATTGTTGAACGATGGCATTGAACCTTTTATATCCTTGTTGCGCTGAATATATTTTACTCCTCCTTTAAAAGTAAGCCACTTGTTCAGTTCTGAGTGGATATTCAAATTTAGATTATAGCGGCTTATATCTCTGTTTTTCAAGTTTTCGTTATCCTGTACATAACCCAAACCTGCAAAGTATCTTAATTTGGGAGAACCTCCAGAAACATTCAGTGAATGTTTTGTAGTGAAAGCCCAATCATCAAACATCAGGTCCATCCAATCCGTATTTGGATATAAGTCTGGCTGAGATCCATCTTTAAAAAGTTGGATTTCTTTTTCAGAGAATCCCTGATGAGTTCCCCCACTAGGATTGGAATTGTACAATGCTTCATTGTATAATTCTGCATAATCCCAAGAGTCTACCAAATCCAGTTTATAGGTCGGAGTTTTCATGCCAACCATTCCGCTGTAACTTATGTTTGTCTTGCCTTCCGCCCCTTGCTTTGTGGTCACTAAAACAACACCATAAGCTGCTCTAGAACCATATATAGCAGCCGATGAAGCATCTTTAAGGAAAGAAATGTTTTCAATACTGTTTGGGTCGAGGTTTGAAAAGAAAGCCGCATCGGCTATGGCTCCATCAATGACATACAATGGCGCAGAACTTCCCAAATTACCTCTTCCTCGGAAGTTAATGGTAGCATCTTGTCCAGGACGAGATATAATAGTAACACCCGGCACAGTTCCCTGAAGTGTGCTTAACACATCAGTTTGGACTTTATCTTTTAAATCGTTTGAACTGATGGAAGCAACAGACCCAGTCAAGTTTACCTTCTTCTGAACTCCATAACCTACAACTACTACCTCTTTAAGTGTTTTATTGTCTTCTATAAGCTTAACAGTTATAGGCGTATTGCCTTTAACGTTCACCTCTTGCGAAACATAACCAATATATGAAATCTCTATTACGGAGTTGGGGGTAACCTCTAATGTAAAGTTACCATCTATATCTGTGATTGTACCTATTGAAGTTCCTTTTATACGAACGTTAGCGCCAATGATAGCTTCACCTTGAGCATCAATGACTTTACCTTTTATTGTTTTCTTTTGTACGACAGCACTTGCCGTTTTGGCGTTTCCATTCGTTAGTATTATATGTTCGCCAGCCAATTCATACTTAATATCTGTTCCTTCCAATATAATACTCAGTACTTTAGACACAGATTCATCCTTTGCATGAATAGACGTTGTTCTGTCTACGTTTACATGATTATTATAAAGAAACATATAATTTGTTTGGCTTTCAATCTCGTTTAAAATCTGATTCAGTGAGACTTGGTCCATTTGAAGATTGACTTTAGCCGACTGAGAATGCACGTTGCCAGCATATGAACCTAAAGCACCAACCAGTAATAGGGCAGTTGAGATTTTCATACTTCTAAATAATTGTTTACATCGGGAATATTTTTGAATATAATCTCCCGAAAAAGCGTTATTTTTCATACATTTGCATGGATTTAATGATTAATTTTCTGGAAATTTACGTTGAATCTTGCCGGTAGGTGCTGCAACACCTATCGGCTTTTTTCTTAATAATTACTTACATTTAATTGTTTCTCATAGGCTTGTTAGATTTATAATGTTAATGAATATATATAATATTTTCTCTATCGTCTTTGTTATACTGGAAATGAATATCCTTCTGCAATAAATTCAGGGCATACTCTACCCCATCGGCTTGACGGAATTTTCCAGTGAAAGAATAATCTAGCATTTTATTGTTTTGAATGACAATTTTAATGTCATAACATTTTTCAAACTTTTTCATGATTGACTGGAATGGAGTCTTCTGAAAGCAGATCAACCCTTCTTTCCAACGATAAGTAGAAATATCATCTATTTTACTGACTATGAGATTTCCGCCTTGAACATTTACCTTTTCGTTTGGCTTTAAGGTTACAATTTTTTTAAGGTTTGATTTTGACATGACTCTCACTGAACCTTTCATCAATGCAGTTTCAAATACTTTATTATAAGCATCTACGTTAAATTGTGTTCCCAGAACTTCCACATTATATTGTTCAGTTTCTACGATGAACGGTTTTTCTTTGTTGGGGGTAACATCGAAAAAACCTTCACCCTTTAAGATTACCCTACGCTCTTCTTTATTAAATTGAGCCGGATAATATAGATAACTACAAGCATTTAGCCATACTTGCGTACCATCCGAAAGTGTAACTTGCGTTCGTTGACCTGCAGGAACCGAAACGGCAGTCAGAGCTGATTGTTCTTGATTTTCTATATTAGTTTGTAAAATATGATAGGAAATCAATGTAATCATAACAACAGCTGCTATCTTCATGCCTCTGTAAGCAAAGGTAAGCAGTCGTGATTTTTGCTTTGTTGTTGCTACGAATTTCTTTTCATCCTGTAGCATAAGCGCATCAAATAATCTGCGCTCTTTTATGAAAGTCCGCTTGTTTTCTTCAGAACGTTCTACCCATGCCTTGATAGCCATTCCTTCTTGAACGGTAACGTTCCCCATGAAAAAGCGATGTAAAACTTCTCTATTCATATAGCTGTTTTTTATTGGTCTCTATATGAATAGCACTTCAGACTAATACATTCCTAGTGACTTTTGAGAAAAAAATACAGAAATAATGGAAAATAGTCTTTTAAGTGTGCTCTAAGACACTTTAAAGCTTTTGAAATATGGAAATCAACTCCTTTTGGGGTTATGTTTAGCATGGCTGCAATTTCCTTGTATGTTTTATTCTCGTAACGACTGAGCATAAACACTTTACGTGTCTTTTCCGGCATATCATCCAGTGCCTGTTTCAAAAGTTCTATTATTTCTGCTTGCAGAAGCTCATGAGGTTCGCATTCCTCTAATAGATTAATGCGCATATCAAGCTCCCATTGATAATATTCCGCTATTTGCTCTGAATACTCATCATGTATATGCTGATGGCGAAGCTGGTTGAGACACTTATGTTTAACAACGGTAAGAATATATGCTGGAATATCACTCTCCTCTGTTAATATTGAACGGTTCTCCCAATAATAAATCATGGCTTCGGTAGTAATGTCTTCAGCTAAGGCAAGGTCATGAACATAGCTGTTGGCAAAACGAACAAAGCGAGGTTGATAATCTTGATACAATTTATTAAAAGATTCAATATTGCTATTGTCATGTTCCATTTTTCTTCTTCTCCCTTAAAAAAGTTATTAAGAACTTTGTTCAAATATAGTCTTGCCCCTTAATTCATCATTCCACATTGTTATAGTAACATGTACAATTAAGGGGTAGATTAAAAGCGTTACTTTGGCAAGTTAAACGCCACACTCATTTCCTTCATCTGCTCTTGTGACATGCCATCGGGTTCAAAGCCCATATTCTTGGCAGCAATGTAAATAAGGGCTGACTTATTCAGCACGTCAATCTGATCGAAAGCAGCCATGACATCGCAGTCTACAGCAAATATTCCGCGCTTTTCCCACATCACCACATCGTAGTCTGCCAATTCCTTAATAGTAGCTTCCGCCAATTCAACCGAGCTGGGCATGGCATAAGGAATGATACCCAAACCACGCGGGCAAAAGGCTTTAGTTTCTGGAATCATACTCCATAACAAGTTAGAGGCCACATCCTTTTCCATGAACTTTTTGTTATGCGACATCGCAACAAGTTCGATGGGATGGGTATGTACGGAAGCTTTGTACGGAGAGCCCTTGCTTATGAGATAATTGTGTACGCTCAAGTGAGAAGGCAGTTCCGATGTCGGTTTCACGGGTTGATCAGCGATAATGACATAGCTGGCACAATCATCCAAAATGCGAATGATAGAACCATTTTCCATTGGCCAACGAGCCAGGTCTCGCATACGCATGTTTGTTCCCTTGCAATAAAAATAGCAGCCTTTCAGATACGGCAGGATAACCCCAATCTGTTTCACTTCGCTGATGGCTGGCATCTGGCGGATTTCGTCATCTACAAATTCAGTTATGTTGACGGTTATGTTGCCACCGTTGCGTTCTGCCCATCCTTTTTGCCACAGATATCCGGCTACTTCAGCTACGTTGTTCACCTCTTTAGCTAGTGTGGGACGATTATCAAGAATTGATTTCATAGTTTTATTTTTGATTGTAAATATACAAATTCTTTTTTAATACATGGTTGGTACGATTTAAAAAGTCCTTTTCGCTTGCAAATCATTATATGTAAAAATCAGGCAAAGTTAATACTTTTGCATAATACTTTTAATAATCAGTCTCAGGAGCCCTTCTGGAGTGGGTTAAAAACCACATGCGAGTCGCAGGAAAAAGAATGCGAATTGCAGTACTGCAATATGCGAATGGACAAATGAAGCATTGCGATGCTTTGATTGAAGCATCGCAATGCTTTTTCCCGTGTTTTTAATTTTGTCAACAACAGTGTAATAAATCCACCTAAAAACGATTCGTGCTTTACATTTATATGCGGCCTTAATACCGATTTTACGAAAACTATGTATCTTTGCAGCATGGAATGGATATATAATTTATTTTTTGAACATTCTGCCATACAGGCAGTGGTGGTGATGTCACTCATCATATCAACGGGACTCGCTTTAGGGAAAATACATATTTGCGGCATTTCGTTAGGTGTTACATTTGTTTTCTTCATGGGTATCTTAGCAGGACACTTAGGCTTTTCTGTAGACCCACAAATGCTGACGTATGCCGAAAGTTTCGGATTGGTACTGTTTGTCTATGCCTTAGGACTACAAGTGGGACCGGGATTCTTCAGTTCTTTCCAAAAGGGAGGTTTCAAGCTTAACATGTTGGGATTGGGAGTCATCATTTTAGGTACGGCTATGGCTTTGGCCTTGTGCCTTGTAACCCCTATTTCACTGCCCGATATGACCGGTATCTTATGCGGAGCCACTACTAACACCCCTGCACTGGGTGCCGCACAGCAGACGCTGAAGCAGTTGGGCTTGCCTACCAGCGGTGCCGCTCTGAGTTGTGCCGTGACTTATCCGCTTGGTGTAGTAGGCGTAATATTCGCTATCGTTGTGGTGAAAAAGTTGTTTGTACGCCCGTCGGACATGAACGAACACGAGCACGACGACCCTAATCACACATACATCGCTACGTTTCAGGTGCATAACCCCGCCATATTCCATAAGAGCATACAGGATATCGCTCAGCTGAGCTACCCAAAATTCGTAATTTCACGCATCTGGCGCGAAGGCAAGGTAAGCATACCTACTTCGGACAAGGTGCTGGAAGAAGCAGACCGACTGCTGGTTATCACTACCGAAAAAGATGTGCCGGCACTGACTATCCTGTTCGGTGAGCAGGAAAATCGCGACTGGAATAAGGAAGATATCGACTGGAACGCTATCGACAGCCAGCTGATATCAAAGCATATAGTCATTACAAACACAGAGATAAACGGCAAGAAACTTGGTTCTTTACGCTTACGCAATACTTACGGCATCAACATCAGCCGTGTATTGAGAAGCGGAGTGCAACTGCTTGCTACCCCTAACTTAGTGCTGCAATTGGGCGACCGTCTGACTATAGTAGGTGAAGCGGCAGCCATAAATAATGTAGAAAAAGTATTGGGCAATACCGTAAAGACACTAAAAGACCCCAACTTGGCCTCTATCTTCATCGGTATAGTACTGGGATTGATGGTAGGTTCTATTCCTATCGCCATTCCGGGTATCAGTTCACCAGTGAAATTAGGATTGGCAGGAGGTCCTATCATAGTAGGTATCCTGATAGGATGCTACGGACCGCGTCTGCACATGCTTACCTACACCACCCGTAGCGCCAGCTTGATGTTGAGAGGCATCGGACTATCGCTCTACTTGGCTTGCTTGGGACTGGATGCGGGAGCGCATTTCTTCGATACGGTATTCCGTCCCGAAGGGGCGATGTGGATAGGCATCGGATTCCTGATAACATTCTTCCCGGTAGTAATCATGGCATTGGTTTCACTGCGCATCTATAAGATGGACTTCGGAAACACCTGCGGAATGCTGTGCGGAAGCATGGCTAACCCTATGGCGCTGAACTATGCCAACGATATCATTCCAAACGATAATCCGGCCGTAAGCTATGCTACAGTATATCCGCTCGGCATGTTTATACGAGTCATTATAGCACAGCTGATGCTGATGTTTTTTTTATAACGAAAGGAAACAAACCTGAACCTTCCCTTAAAATAAATATAGGACATGAAAATATACAAACAGATAACCGCAGAGATGATTCAAAACGATATCCGTTATCTGGAACTGCTATCGCATAACTTCCCTACCATAGCAGCCGCCAGTACGGAAATAATAAACCTGGAAGCGATACTTAATCTTCCGAAAGGTACTGAGCATTTCTTGGCCGACCTTCACGGAGAGTATGAAGCATTTCAGCACGTATTGAGAAATGCCTCGGGAGCCATAAAGAGAAAGGTGAACGAGATATTCGGAAATACTCTGCGCGAGAGCGAGAAAAAAGAACTCTGCACACTGATATATTACCCCGAGCAGAAACTGCAGCTGGTAAAAGAGGTGGAGACCGAGCTTGTAGATTGGTACGTAATTACCCTTAACCAGCTGGTAAAGGTATGCCAGAACGTATCGTCTAAGTACACTCGTTCTAAGGTACGTAAGGCGTTGCCAGAGGAATTCTCGTATATCATACAGGAATTACTGCACGAAAGCAGTATGGACCCCAACAAGCAGGCGTATATCAATGTAATTATAAGTACCATAATAGATACTCACCGTGCCGATGATTTCATAGTGGCTCTGTGTAACTTGATACAGCGCCTCACCATCGACTCGCTGCATATCTTGGGCGATATATTCGACCGTGGTCCCGGTCCGCACATCATCATGGATACGCTGTGCGACTATCATAACTTCGATATACAATGGGGCAACCACGACATCCTGTGGATGGGAGCCGCATCGGGCAATAACTGCAGCATAGCCAACGTTCTGCGTATGGCCATGCGCTACGGAAACCTCTCTGCGCTTGAAGATGGTTACGGCATCAATCTGCTGCCGCTGGCTACTTTCGCCATGGAAGCCTATGCCAACGACCCATGCGAATGCTTCACACCGAAGATAGATTTCGCGTCGAGCACATATAACGATAAGACTATACGCCTAATAGCACAGATGCATAAGGCTATCAGCATTATCCAGTTCAAACTGGAAGCTGAGATTATACGTCGCCGCCCTGAATTCAAGATGGAAGACCGTATGTTGCTTCATCACATCGACTTCGAAAAGAAGACTATCACCATCGACGGTACGGAATATCCGCTGCGCGACAGCCTGTTCCCCACCATCGACCCTGCCGATCCGTACAAGTTGACCGAAGAAGAGCAAGACATCGTTCTGAAGCTTCACAACTCGTTTACCGGAAGCGAAAAGTTGCGTAAACACATGAAGTGCTTGTTCCGCTACGGATGTATGTATAATGTGTGCAACTCTAACCTGCTGTTCCACGCATCTATGCCGCTCAACGAAGACGGTACGCTGAAAGAAATCGATATCCTCGGAAAGAAATATAAAGGAGAATCGCTGCTTAAGCGAGTGGGCCAACTTATACGCACAGCCTACTTCGCCGAAAACGACAATGAAGAAAAGAGCTTCGCGCTAGATTACGTATGGTATCTGTGGTGCGGAAAAGACTCCCCCGCTTTCGACAAGAGCAAGATGGCTACATTCGAAAGATATTTCATAGCCGCTCCCGAAACCCATAAGGAAATAAAGGGATATTACTACACCCTTCGCGACCGTGAGGACGTATGCGACATGATAATGGATGAGTTCGGCGTAGAAGGAGAACACCGCCACATCATAAACGGACACGTACCCGTTAAGGCTGTGAAAGGCGAGAAGCCTATAAAGGCCAACGGTAAACTGATGGTTATAGACGGAGGATTCTCTAAGGCTTACCAGCCCGAAACCGGTATTGCCGGATATACCCTGGTATATCACTCTCGCGGATTCCAGCTGGTACAGCACGAACCGTTTACTTCTACCCAGCGTGCCATAGAAGAAGGACTCGACATTAAATCTACCACCCAGATTGTAGAAATGAGTTCTAAACGAATGATGGTGAAAGACACCGACAAAGGACGCGAGCTGAAAGTGCAGATAGAAGACCTGAAAAAACTGCTCGTAGGATATCGCACCGGACTGATTAAAGAGAAATCACTGTAAGTGTCTCTCTACTATTCACTATAGAGTACAAAAAAGTCCGCAGACTCTCAATTGGGAATCTGCGGACTTTTTTATATCTGCAATCTGTTTATCAATAAACGCTTAAACCAACTTGTTTGTCACTGTATCCGGGAAGATAACGGTAGGCTTAAACGATTTAGCTTCTTCAAAATCCATCAAAGCATACGACATGATAATAACCACGTCGCCCACCTGTACCTTTCGAGCCGCTGCCCCATTCAGACAAATACAACCCGTTCCGCGTTCGCCCTTAATAATATAAGTCTCAAAACGCTCACCGTTGTTATTGTCTACTATCTGCACCTTCTCGCCAGCTATCATATTGGCTGCATCCATCAAATCCTCGTCGATAGTGATGCTACCCATATAATTCAAATTGGCTTCGGTAACCGATACACAATGAATCTTCGACTTCAATACTTCTATCATCATCACTCTATCACTCCTTATACTTAATATTATCAATCAATCGCACTTCGCCGCAGAATACGGTAATGCAACCTACGATATAATCGCTGCTGTCCCAGCTGTTTACTTCCTGCAATGTATTTCCGTCTACTACCTCGAAGTATTCCAGACGCAAACCTTCAGCATTGTCAATGCCATCAATCACGAACTGCTTTGTTTCTTCCAAAGAGTGAGTCTTGGCATACTCTACGCTAGCGAACAAAGTCTTAGAGATCTGCAAAGCCTGAACACGCTGCTCTGCGCTAAGACGAGCGTTACGGCTGCTAAGAGCCAAGCCGTCGCTTTCGCGAACGATAGGACAGCCTACAATCTGCAAATTGAACGGATACTTACGTACCATCTCGCGGATAATAGCCAACTGCTGGAAATCTTTCTCGCCGAAGTAAGCGCGTGTAGGTTCTACTATCAAGAACAACTTGCTAACAATTTGGCATACACCGTTAAAGTGTCCCGGACGGAACTTGCCTTCCATCACAGTATCCAGCGGAGCATAGCTGAACGAACGAGTGTCCGGCTCCGGATAAATTTCCTCTACCGAAGGAGCGAATACGAAAGTCACCCCACAAGACTCAAGCAACTTGCAGTCAGCGTCGAGCGTACGAGGATATTTAATCAAATCATTTTTATCGTTAAACTGAGTGGGGTTAACGAAATCACTTACCACCACAATATCATTTTCTGCCACAGCGCGTTTCACCAAAGAAGCGTGACCTGCGTGCAAGGCTCCCATTGTAGGAACCAAACCGATTGTCTTGCCCGCCTTACGAAGAACATCCAACTTCGCGCGAAGCTCATGAACAGTTTGAATTAATTCCATTTCTATCCGAATTAATGAATCATTTTTTATAAATCGGGTGCAAATTAACCACAATTTTATCAGATAATAAAATAGATTGTAGAAAAAAGACAACTAAAAAGCCATAAATCACTAAATTAGACGCATTTTACAGAACCACAAACATTATTGATATACAGCATATTAACAAACAATAAATAATAAAAGGCATATTAAAATTGCCTTTCCCGATGATTTTTTTATTATCTTTGCGTAATTATTTGAGCATTATATAGACATGAGCGCGAAAAAAGTTTTATTTATTACACAAGAAATTACCCCTTACGTACCCGAGAGTGAATTATCCCTGATTGGTCAGAACTTACCTCAAGCCATCCAGGACAAAGGATATGAAATCCGCACTTTCATGCCCAAGTGGGGAAATGTAAACGAGCGCCGGAATCAATTACACGAAGTAATCCGCCTCTCTGGTATGAACATCATTATCGACGACACAGACCACCCGCTGATTATCAAAGTAGCTTCTATCCAAGCTGCACGCCGTCAAGTTTACTTCATCGATAACGACGATTACTTCCAGCACCGCCTGATGGCTTGCGACGAAGAAGGAAAAGAATACGAAGACAATGGCGAACGTGCCATCTTCTACGCAAGAGGTGTTTTAGAGACAGTAAAGAAACTGCGTTGGTGCCCCGATGTAATACACTGTCACGGATGGATGAGTGCCATCGTTCCTCTGTTTATCAAGAAAGCTTATTATGACGAGCCGTCATTCAGAGACTCTAAGGTAGTATTCTCTGTATACGACGATGGTTTCAAGGGCAACCTCTCTCCTAACTTTACAGACCTTACGCTCTTTAAAGAAATAACTCCCGAAGACCTCAACATGGTTAAGCAGCCTATCAACTACGCTGAGTTGTGCAAGCTGGCTATAGCTTACTCTGATGGAGTGATAGAGAACGGGGCGAACGTAAATCCTGAAATCATGGACTACGCACGTAGCCTCAACATCCCTATCGTAAGCTATCAGGCAGACGAAGCGGCTTACGCCGACGCATGCGATGCCTTGTATAATACGGTGTCGGGTGATGCAGAATAAAACAAATACAATGATTATATTCTCATAAACAATGAAATGCAAGTTCCTGGCGGCACTGAGTTTAGCTGCCACAATCTTTTATAGCTGCGATGACGAAACAACAGGCATCGGACAGTTTGTAGCCAATGAAGACATCATACCTACAAGCGCCGACGCTTACGATGTCACTACCAGCTCGCTACAACTTAAGCAGGTGTACTCTCGCTCAAGTACAGCCTATCTGGGCAAGTTTACAGACAAGTCTTTCGGAGAATTCAGCTCCGACTTCTTGGTGCAGATAAACTGTCCGGAAGACTTCGAGATGCCCGACAAGATTACAGAGATAAGCGGTGCCACATTGGGACTGTATTACAACAGCTATTTCGGCGACTCGCTGGCGTCTATGCGCTTGCAGGTAGATACCCTTAACAAGATCATCACCGATGATGGTACCAACAAGGGACTGTATTACACCAACCTCGACCCAAAGAACTATTACGATCATACACAGAAGCCATTGGCCGTGAAAGATTACTCGGCATACGACTTGACCGTAAGCGACTCTTTGCGTAACTTAAGCACCTTCTATCCTAACGTCAGCATTGACTTAGGTAAAGATTTCTGCAACAAGTTGCTGGCCGATTACAAGCAGTATCCCGAGTATTTCAAGAACTCAGAATCGTTTATCCGTAATGTACTGAAAGGATTCTACGTACACACTACACGCGGTGAAGGTTCTATTCTGTATATCTCTAACATCTACTTGGATTTGAAGATAAAATATACGGGAAAGACTTCCGACGGACTGCGAGATTCTACTTACGCCACAAACATTCCGATGGCTTCTACCAAGGAAGTGTTTATGTCTACACGTTTCCAGAATCCTGAGCTTGACTCTGAAGGTAATGAATTCCTCAACAATGAGAAGTGCACTTATCTTAAGACTCCTGCCGGACTCTGCACAGAAGTGGTTCTTCCGCTAGAAGAGATGTACGAAGAACATAAGAACGATACGCTGAATTCTATTTCGGTTTCTTTCCAGAAGATGAAAGACACCTACGCTGGAGCTTATAAGATGGGCACACCGTCTACACTGCTCATGGTTCGTAAGGCAGAGATGAAATCGTTCTTCGAAGATAATAAGGTGTACGATAACAAGACTTCGTTCATCGCTGCATACTCCAGCACTACCAATGCGTATGCATTCTCCAAGCTGAACCGTCTTATCAGTTCTATCTTCAGCGAGATAAAGCCTGAAATAGAGAAAGGAACTGTAGCGTGGGAAGCATGGAAACAGGCTAATCCAGACTGGAACAAAGTGGTGTTGGTTCCGGTTAGCACTGAAACGGACTCTAAGGGTAACATCATTGGCGTATCGAATAACCTTCAGGTTAACTCGGCCATGCTGTTAAGAAGCACCAATGCCAACAAGATTATAAAGATGAAGGTTATCTATTCTCAGCCTAACCGAAAGTAATCTTTATAAGAAGATACATATAAAAAGCGGAACTCTGTATTGCCAGGGTTCCGCTTTCTTTTTGTAGATGTCTTAATGCTCAATCTCTCTACCAGCCTATAAATAATGCAAACTATCAATAATAATCAGTCTTTGTTTAGTAATTAACGTGAGTTCGAAATAAAATCAAAA
>FR881178.1:1508-5911 GCA_000434735.1 Bacteroides sp. CAG:530 | reverse complement strand
TCGCCGTCTTGGTTCCCCTTACGACATTCAGTCGTGAGGGGAATTTTTTTATGCCCTGACGGGTGGATTTTGTTTTCTATCAAAAAAAACTAAAAAAAAGGATTAGTCTGCTGTCTTATCAGACATATCCGCTATTTTTGTAGAAAATATAACCTATAATTATGAAAAAAAGTATTTTAGCACTGTTTATGTGCGTAGCATGTTTTTCTGGAGCATTCGCTCAGCAGAAATATCATGTGTCTGGTAATGCTTCGGCAGAATTGAACGGAAAGTCTGTATACTTATATGATGTAGCTAATCGTCGTCCGGTTGCTATTGATAGTACTCAGGTAAAAGATGGTAAACTCGCAATGTCTGGTCAATTAGCCGCTCCAAGATTTGTTTCTTTGTCTATCCCGGCTACGCACAGCTCAGTAACTGTATATCTTGACGAAACTCCTATTACTTTCGACCTTACAGGCAAGACTCCTATTTATAAAGGTTCTGCCGTTAATAACTTGTTGTCTGAATTCGCTCAGAAGATAGCTCCTATTAATGAACTGTCAAAGCAGCTGAATGAAGATTATATCGCAATGAAAAAGAAAGGCGAGATATCGAAAGAGCAAATGGAGGAACTCTATAGACGTGATGACGAAATTATTTCTCAGCAAAAGAAAATCGTAGTCGATATAATAAAGGCTAATCCGGATAATCTGGCAGCAGCTTATCTGTTGGAGATGAATCATATGGATTTGGATTACGATGTATTGGTGCAATTGATGGCTTTGCAAGGATCTATTCGCAATACATCGCAGTATCAGAGAGTAGCCAAATATGTAGAGGCAACAAAGAGAGCGCAGGTAGGTCAGCCATTTACTCATTTCGATATGGCCGATGTTGACGGTAAGATGCATAACACAAAAGAGTTTGTAGGCAATGGTAAATATGTTCTCGTTGACTTTTGGGCAAGCTGGTGTGGACCATGCCGTGCCGAGATGCCGAACGTGAAGAAGGCATACGATACTTATAAAGATAAAGGTTTCGATATATTAGGCATTTCTTTGGACGGAAAGAAAGAAGCTTGGGTAAAAGCCATCAATGATTTAGGATTGACTTGGAATCATTTGAGCGATTTGAAAGCGTGGAAATGCGAAGCTGCTGGTCTTTATGGAGTTCGCGGCATTCCGTTTATGCTGTTAGTTGGTCCTGATGGCAAAATCGTAGCTCAGAATTTGCGTGGCGAAGCCTTGCAAAAGAAGCTTGAAGAAGTATTGAAATAAGATATAAGTCCTTAAATAAATGGGGAGAGATATTTAGAGTGCGAGACGAACAGTGCGTCATTTATCTGAAGGTCGGAAATCTCCGATTGTAGCATTATGGTAATATGAAAAGAGCTGTCCGTCTTGTTTCTTGTAATGAATTTATTTTGTTCTTATGATTTTTTGCAAATTAAAAAAGAATTTCTGGATAAAATAAATTATTCTTTGTATCTTTGTCGCCCGATTTATATAGTAATGCGAATTGGGAAAGCTTAGTAAATATAAGATAGAACTCAGGAATATGCGTGAAAACTCGGCTCATTATGAGTTTGAGTTGGATAACGAATTCTTTGCGAGTATTGATGCTCCTGAAATACAGAAAGGCAAATTAAATGTTAGCCTCGACGTTAAGAAGAGCATCGGAGTTTTTGTGCTGAATTTCCATACCGAAGGAATGATAATCGTACCTTGCGACCGTTGCCTCGATGATATGGAACTTGAGATTGCTACAGATGATTCATTGAAAGTAAAATTAGGCACCGACTTCTCGGATGAGAACGATATCGTTGTAGTTCCCGAAGAAGACGGTTATATAAATGTAGCTTGGTTTATTTACGAGTTTATAGCATTGCAGATTCCGATGAAGCATGTCCATGCTCCCGGTAAGTGCAATAAAGGGATGTTAGGAGCTTTGCACAAACATCTCAGCACATCGGCCGATGATGCGGAAGACGATGATTTGGATTTTGGAGAAACCGAAGAAAGCGGGGCTTACGATGATATGCAGCAAGATTCGGAACCGATAGATCCACGTTGGAACGACTTGAAGAAAATATTAAATAATAATTAAATAAATAATAGAAAAATGGCACATCCTAAAAGAAGACAATCAAAAACGAGAACTGCCAAGAGAAGAACTCATGACAAGGCAGTTGCTCCTACTCTCGCCATCTGCCCTAACTGCGGTGCTTGGCATGTTTATCACACAGTATGTGGAGCTTGTGGATACTACAGAGGTAAAGTGGCAATCGTAAAAGAAGCTGCCCTCTAATTTTAAGCTTTGGTAAAACACGTTTGTGTGACTAGCGTGAAAGGAATAAAGCCGGAGAGCTTCGGCTCTGCCGGCTTCTTTTTTTGCTTCGCATGAACTAAAACTTGAAATGATGGAAAAAATAAATGCTGTAATTACAGGCGTCGGAGGCTATGTTCCCGACTATGTTTTGACTAACGAAGAATTGTCAAGAATGGTCGATACAAACGACGAGTGGATTATGACCCGTATTGGGGTGAAGGAGCGTCGCATATTGAATGAAGAAGGCTTGGGTACTTCGTACATGGCTCGTAAGGCTGCTAAGCAGTTAATGCAGAAAACCAATTCTGATCCTGATTCTATCGATTGCGTAATCGTCGCAACTACAACTCCCGACTATCATTTCCCTTCTACAGCTTCAATCTTGTGCGATAAGTTAGGATTGAAAAATGCCTATGCGTTCGACTTGCAGGCTGCATGTAGCGGCTTCTTGTATGCTATGGAAACAGCGGCATGCATGATACAGTCAGGACGTCATAAGAAAGTAATCATTGTCGGAGCCGATAAGATGTCTTCTATGGTTAACTATTCAGATCGTGCCACTTGCCCTATCTTTGGTGATGGAGCTGCAGCATGTATGGTAGAAGCAACTACCGAAGACTTCGGTATCATGGATTCTATACTTAGAACTGACGGTAAAGGATTGCCTTTCTTACACATGAAAGCAGGCGGATCTGTTTGTCCTCCTTCTTATTTTACTGTAGACAATAAAATGCACTACTTGTATCAGGAAGGAAGAACAGTATTCAAATATGCAGTCTCAAACATGTCGAATGTAACCGCTGAAATCGCCGAAAAGAATGGTTTGAACAAAGACAATATCAACTGGGTAGTGCCTCATCAAGCTAATCTTCGTATCATCGATGCGGTAGCTTCACGTCTGGAAGTTCCATTGGATAAAGTAATGATCAATATCCAGCGATATGGTAATACTAGCGCCGGAACATTGCCTCTTTGCCTGTGGGATTACGAAAAACAGCTGAAGAAAGGCGATAACATCATCTTCACAGCATTCGGAGCCGGATTTACTTGGGGAGCCGTTTATGTTAAGTGGGGATACGATGGCGATAAGATTTAAGACTCAAATTTTAAAGTAGAAAATAATCCATATACAAAGAAACGCATCCCAGCCCGATGCGTTTTTTTGTATGTAATCAATATAGTTTATTAATATGACACACAAAGCAGGATTTGTTAACATCGTAGGTAACCCAAACGTCGGAAAATCTACGTTGATGAACTTGTTGGTGGGCGAACGTATCTCCATCGCGACTTTCAAAGCACAGACTACCCGTCATCGTATCATGGGTATCCTGAATACAGAAGATACACAGATTGTATTTTCTGATACTCCGGGAGTTTTGAAACCTAACTATAAGCTCCAAGAGTCGATGCTGAACTTCTCGGAATCGGCTTTGGTTGATGCGGATGTTTTGTTGTATGTTACCGATACCGTTGAAAAGCCGGATAAGAATGCCGAGTTCATGGAAAAGGTACGCAAGCTGAAAGTTCCTGTTTTGTTGCTTATCAATAAGATAGATTTATCAAACCAAGAAGAGTTGGTTAAATTGGTAGAAGAGTGGCACGAGATGTTGCCCGATGCGGAAATCATTCCTATTTCGGCCATCGCCAAATTCAATGTTGATGCCGTGCTGAAGCGCATCAAGGAATTATTGCCCGATTCTCCTCCTTATTTCGATAAGGATCAGCTTACCGATAAGCCGGCTCGTTTCTTCGCTACCGAGATTATCCGCGAGAAGATTCTTCTGTACTACGATAAGGAGATTCCGTATTCGGTAGAGGTAGTGATAGAGCAATTTAAGGAAGATGCTAAGAGCATACACATCAATGCCGTGATTTATGTAGAGCGCGATTCTCAGAAAGGTATCATCATCGGTCATCAGGGTAAAGCCTTGAAAAAGGTAGCTACCGAGGCGCGTAAAACATTAGAGCACTTCTTCCGTAAATCTGTATTCTTGGAGACTTTTGTAAAAGTCGATAAGGACTGGAGAAGTTCAGATAAAGAACTGAAGAATTTTGGTTATCAATTAGACTAATCATCGGCTGTGACAGCC
>FR881178.1:0-1487 GCA_000434735.1 Bacteroides sp. CAG:530 | reverse complement strand
GCTGTGACAGCCGTTAACGAACAATTATATTAGAGCATGGGAAATTTAGTAGCAATCGTAGGACGCCCCAATGTGGGAAAGTCGACACTGTTTAACCGCTTGACCAAGACCCGTCAGGCGATAGTGAATGAACAGGCCGGAACTACTCGCGACCGTCAGTACGGTAAATCCGAATGGCTGGGAAAAGAATTCTCTGTAGTAGATACAGGGGGATGGGTGGTAAACTCGGACGATGTTTTTGAAGAGGAAATACGTAAGCAAGTAATATTGGCTATCGACGAAGCCGATGTTATATTGTTTGTGGTAGATGTAGTAAACGGGGTAACCGATCTTGATATGGAGGTAGCGACTATTTTGCGCCGTTCCAAGACTCCGGTTCTCGTTGTTGCAAACAAGACTGATAACAATGATTTGCAATATAATGCAGCCGAATTCTATTCATTAGGATTGGGCGATCCGTATTGTATCTCTGCATTGAGCGGAAGCGGTACAGGCGATTTGCTTGACTTGGTTTTGAGCAAGTTCAAAAAAGAAAACGATGAAATAATCGACGAAGAAATTCCTCGTTTTGCTGTTGTGGGCCGACCAAATGCCGGAAAATCATCTATCGTAAATGCGTTTATCGGCGAAGACCGTAACATCGTTACCGAAATAGCCGGAACAACCCGCGATTCAATCTATACTCGCTATAATAAATTCGGCTTCGATTTTTATCTGGTCGATACGGCTGGTATCCGTAAGAAAAACAAGGTGAGCGAAGACCTTGAATACTATTCTGTAATTCGCTCTATACGTGCCATTGAAAATTCGGACGTATGTATCTTGATGATTGACGCTACACGTGGTATCGAAAGTCAGGACTTGAATATCTTCTCGTTGATACAGCGTAACCAGAAGGGTTTGGTAGTAGTAGTGAACAAGTGGGACTTGATAGAAGACAAGACCGCCAAGGTGATGAAGAATTACGAAGAAGCTATTCGCAATCGTTTCGCTCCATTCTCCGATTTCCCTATCGTGTTTACTTCCGCTCTTACCAAGCAGCGCATCCTGAAGGTGCTCGAATTGGCTAAGGAAGTATATCAGGCACGTACTACACGCATCCCTACCGCACGCTTGAATGAAGAGTTGCTTCCTCTTATCGAGGCATATCCACCTCCTTCAAACAAGGGAAAGTATATCAAGATTAAATACATTACCCAGTTGCCTAATACGCAGGTTCCTTCGTTTGTATTCTTCGCGAATCTTCCGCAGTACATCAAAGAGCCTTACAAGCGCTTCCTTGAAAACAAGATGCGCGAGCGTTGGAAACTCTCGGGTACTCCTATTAACTTGTTTATGCGTCAGAAATAAACTCTTGCATGAGTATAAAAGAAACGCCGCAGCACGTCATCGTTCGTGTTGCGGCGTTTTTATTAACAGGCTTCAGCCGGTTTCTCCACCAATAAGCGGAAACCATTATTTAGGGATATTCAGTAAATGTCCCTAAA
>FR881177.1 GCA_000434735.1 Bacteroides sp. CAG:530 | reverse complement strand
AGTTGAGCTACGCGACCATGTCTCTTTGTTTAACGGGTGCAAAGGTATGGGTTTTGGTTGAAACTGCCAAATGTTTTAGCGATTATTTTTCGACTTTTTTATTCAATGAAACGCGAGTTAAATAGCTGCCAGCCTAGTGTAAGGCCTGCATTCCAGTTCTTAGTTGGTGAGCTATAATGGTTTACGTAAGCGCTTACAGCTCCGAACGGCAGTTTGATGACGAGCGAAATTTGTCCCATATATTCTACCTTGCTAAACGTCTTTCCGTAGTATGCCTTGTTGTCTTCGTCCTTCATGATGGGGAAGATTGGCATAAATCCGTAAACTTCAGCTCTTGCTTGCACTACAGAATTCAGCTTGAATATAGGAATTAATCCTGCTCCAATAAATTGATTTGCCCGGAAAGCCTCATTGTACGAGATTTTGCTGTGGGCGGTAGGGGCGAATGTTCCCGCTTGCATCATGGTAGCCGTATAGTTCTGGCTGAAATTGCGAGAAGAATAGTAGGAGTGTATGTATTGTCCCAAGGTAAATTGCGAACTTAATTGGCTGTAGCGTTCCAGTTCGTACGAAATCTGCAGCCACGACTGTGTGTATTCGTATTTACTCATGGGTGATTCTTCGTTGTATACACCATCTTTATAATGTTCTTTTCCTGTGTAGACATTGGCTACCAATCTTTCTTTCCGTCCTGATGTGGCGAATTGGCGACTGTCGAGGGTGTTTCCTTCGAGTGCTACAGAGCCTCCGAATATATTATAAGAACTTTGGTCGCGGTTGTCGTTCACGAAGTCTATGACGTTGGTCTGGAAGTATTGGTCCTCCAGACGACCTACTCCAATAGAGAATTCGGCTTTCTGGCTCGTCAGGAAGGGCATAGACATCTGTAGCTTCAGAAAAAACTCTTTATTCTTATTGAATACGGGGGTATTGCCTGAGGTGAATAGTCTCTCTTGCTTGAAATAATCGAGCGATGACATCGATGCAATAAACCGATAAGAGGTAGGCAAGTGGGTAGGGAAGTCCATTCTTCCGGCTAGCTGCAGGTTGTTATATACCTGTCCTATCTGTCCGTCTATCGACATTTCCTTAGCATAATAGTTCAAGTTGTGATAAGTGGCACCTATATATATTTGGTTTACGCCGTTAGAGGCTACGTTACCGCCTACGCGCAGTGCCAAGTCGTCTTCCATCTTTACTTTTAGATGCAGGTCGAATAAGTGATCTTCTCCATTGTAAACGGCATGAGGTATGATTTCTGATATCATATTGTCGGCCATCAGACGGAAATATCCACGTCGCAGGTCCTCCATAGAGAAGACTTCTTTTTCAGAACTGTGAAATTCCTTACGTATATACTTAATCTGTTGTTCGTTGGCCCCTTCTATCGAAATGTTCCTGAATCTTAATTCGGGAAGCATGTTCTTATAAGCCGTGCGTTTTCTTTCCAACTGTCTATAGTTTACTCTTCGCGAAATGCGCGTTTTGATAGAGTCCATCAGCTGCATAGTTCGTTTATAGCCGATGTCGTGAAGCTCGTCGAAGCGGTCAAAGTCCATCAAGCTTACATTGTCGTATTTAAAAGTCATAAGTATACCCATTGAGTCGGGCAGAGAGTAGTCGGTTTTTTGCATGATCATATTTTCCAACTGCCCCATGATATCTCCTTCCTTTGGCTTACCAGGGTTAGAGCTTACCACGCTTCCTATGATGATGTCTGGATGGAAGTCGTCCGTCATTACGTTAACCGGGAAGTTATTGTATATACCGCCGTCGTACACCAGCATGGAGTCTATTTCTATAGGCTTGAACATGGCCGGAAAGCTCATGGAGGCTCTTACCGCATCGCCAAGGTCGCCTTTAGAAAAAATGAGCGGGCGTTTGTTGTACACGTCTGACGCTACGCAACGAAAGGGTACAAAGAGTCGGTTGAAGTCTTGATGACATGAAGCCGTGGCTTGTCCGAATATCTCCAGAAATGCGATATTCATTTGCAACGGATTCACAACACTCGACGGAAGGAACTGCGTCTTTACCTTATTAAAAGGGTTCTTTAGCGATACACGAATATTAATAAATTCTGGGGTGGGCGGGTTTTTCTTGAAATAATATATGTACTTTTCTTCTATGTTTCCCGAATACCATCTTTTGAAGTCGTCCGACTTGAGGAGCTTTTCCATGTCGTCGGGCGAATACCCCATGGCATAAAGTGAGCCTACGATGGCCCCCATCGAAGTACCGGTGATATAATCTATAGGAATATTGTTTTCTTCCAACGCTCTGATTATGCCGATATGCGTTAACCCTTTAGCGCCTCCGCCACTTAACACCAATCCCACCTTTTGTGCGCTGGCTGATAAGGATAATGTGATGCATAAACATATGAGTGATACTATGTGAAGAATCTGTCGCATGAAATTTAGTTTTAACGATATACTACAAAGGTAATCATAAAACTCATTCTTTCTCTTCTTTTCAGATATTTATTGTCTCCAGATCGTAGGGCACAAAGATATTCCCCTTGAAGTTTTGTGCCGCTTCTCCAGTATAATTTGCTTTGCGAGTTGCCAGACTCTCATCTTCTGTATGGTATAACAGTAGATTCTTTACATTCAGTTTGTCGGCTAATGCCCCAGCTTCTAAAGCTGTACTGTGATGCTTTTCGTATGGCTTGAAAATATCTCTGTCTTTATACAGGCAGAACGCTTCGCACAAAAGCCAGTCGGCATTCTCTACATAATTCTTATTGCTTTCGTTGTATGGTTCGTCTCCAAGGCATGCCAGCGTAGTTCCGTCTGGTAGTAGAGCGCGGAATCCAAACTGCTTTTCTTTTGTAGATAGTATGTCGAAGCATTGCAACTTGATGTCGCCGATGCTTAGTTCATCTTTGTCTTTTACTTCATGCAGTAGTACTGACGTTCCTATGAGAGATGTGAATTTGGCTGGCAGTGTCATGCGGCATATCCATTCTAATACTTTTAATGCTTTTTCGTGGCCGTATACAGTGAAAGTACCGTTATATTTCCCGCTTTTTATTAGGCTAGCTATCATTCTTACTACCCACACTACCCCTAATATATGGTCGGTGTGAGCATGAGTAATAAATAAGGAGTGTATATCAGAAAGGTTGATTTTCGCTTCCTCAAGCTGATTTAATATGCCGTTGCCTCCACCTGCGTCAACCAAAAGCATAGTGTCAGGCGTTTTCAATATAAAACAAGTGTTGTAGCAATGGGTTGCAGTAGCATATCCCGTACCCAACATTATTATCTGGTTTCGGTCTTGACGTTCCATTTGTTATGCGTTCTATTGTTGTAGAGGCGTAGTCTATTTTATTCTTCCGTATTTGCGGCACGCAGTATCAGTGTGGTGGCTCCCAATGTGAAAATAGCCCCCTCTTCTATGCGAACGCGGTCCTTGGGTCCCAAAAGTTCGTTCATCAAGAATGTGCCGGTGATACTATTGTTATCGCGCAGCGTATATACTACTTCTCCCTGCTTGTTTCGTTTTACGTTAAGGATGCAGTGGCGTCTGTCCATACTAGGGTCGTTAGTTTCTACCGGAATATCCACTTCCGTACCTTTGCTGCGGCGTCCTATTACGTTGTCGCCTTCGTGCAGAGGCAATACCTGCTTATAGCCGAACACGTTTTCTATAGCTACTACGTTACCCCAGTCTTCGGTACCTTCAGTTTCGTCTACTACCTCTTCT
Source organism: Bacteroides sp. CAG:530 (assembly GCA_000434735.1). GTDB lineage: Bacteria > Bacteroidota > Bacteroidia > Bacteroidales > Bacteroidaceae > Phocaeicola. The sequence continues at coordinate 27,355 of FR881177.1, read as the reverse complement.
TTGCGGTTGGCTGCACTTAGTTTGGCTTTTCCTATGCGAATTCCGAATTGCTTTTTGCAGTTGTCGCATACGAAAACTAGCGACTGTCCTTCTGTATATTTAGTTTCGTCAAACTGTATGTAGTTGTCGCATTTTGGACATCTCACTCTCTTCATTGAATGATATTTTATGTGATATAAAATGAATGCTGTTTATTTCGATGTAAATACCCACGCCGATGCGAAGCGTTCGTTCTTGCGAACCTCCTTCAATTTATTATATGCGTCGGATGCATTGCCGTAAGTAGCTATCGCTATACGGTATCTTCCTTGCGACTCAATCAGAGTAGCGTTGGCATGTCCGGCCTGATGCAAGCGCGAAACTTCTTTCTTTGCGTCGTCTAATGTATTAAGGCTGGCTATTATTATCGCATATTTGTTTGCTGATGCTGCAAGTTTTTCGCTTGGCTTATTGTCGGGCTTCGCCTCTTTCTGCTCGGGCTTTACTTTTTTCTTCTCAACTGTTGGAGCTACCGGCGCTTTTTGTGCTTTCTGTTCAGCGTTGGCCGTCGGAGCCTCTTTCGCGTTTGCCGGAGCTACCTTTTCTATCTTCACAATTTTCGGCTTTAATGACTCCTGACGCTTTTGTGCGTTAGCTGTTTGAGACTTATCGTTGGCCATCATTTTCGATGCAGCCGATTGGTTACGTATAACTTCAAACAGTCCGCTAGTGCCCAACGAAGCACAGTCAGCCTCGTCTACATAAGTGTTGGCCACTGGTGTAGATAGCATGAAGAACAACAGGATGGTAGCGGCTATGGCTGCTACATTATTAATCCATTTATGCGATTTCTTCGTTGTTTTGATTTTGGGGATTAGTTCCAGATGCTTCGGCTCTTCGGCTTTTTCTGCAGACAGAGGTTTAAGCGTAAAAGTTGACAGCCCGTAGAACGACGGAGTGAAAAATCCGTTCTTTACAGGCTCAAATTCGTATGCGCCGTGCATATTATAATAAAGAGTTCCCACATTATTCAAACCAACCTGTCCTTGCTGGTACAGTTGCTCTTTCATTATGGCTACGGTTTTCTCAATGCGTCTTGTAGCGTCGGGAAAATCCGTGTTGTAAGTCTGCATGTACGATTGTGCCAATAATCCGTCATTTAGCACTAGCTGCGGGTTAAATCCGATAGTGCGCGACGGCGGACAGAACTCTTCTGTTTCCTCTCGGAATGTGGCCGACTGATAGTGCGCAATGAATCCTCCCAGTCCGGGCACGATAACGCAGTCGTTCTCCAAAAGTAATACTTCTATATGTTTTGCCAATTCAATCATATTGCAAAAATAGTATTTTTCTTTCTATTCGGGCCATCTTTCGACGGTGTTTTTATAGGTGATTCTTTTTTTTATTAATTTTGCTCCCGAAAAAGAATCAAACAAAACCATATAAATATAGGTATGAATATAGCGATTGTTGGAACCGGATACGTAGGGCTGGTTACCGGAACATGTTTTGCCGAGACCGGTGCTAATGTATTTTGCGTAGATACGAATGCGGAAAAGATAGAAAACCTCCATAAAGGTATAATCCCCATTTACGAACCGGGGCTTGAAGATATGGTGCTGCGTAACGTAAAGGCAGGCCGATTGCATTTCACCACCTCGCTCAGCGGATGTCTTGATGATGTATCGATTGTGTTTTGTGCTGTAGGTACGCCTCCTAACGAAGATGGTAGCGCCGACCTTTCGTATGTGCTCGATGTAGCTCGTACTATAGGACAGAATATGAATAAGTATGTGCTGGTGGTTACTAAGAGTACCGTGCCTGTAGGTACAGCTAAGAAGGTGCGTGCTACACTTGCTGCCGAACTGCAGAAACGTGGGGTGGATATAGATTTCGATGTAGCCAGCAATCCGGAGTTCCTGAAAGAAGGTAATGCTATAAACGACTTCATGACTCCCGACCGTGTGGTGGTGGGTGTTGAATCTGAAAAAGCCAAGGAGCTGATGACCAAGTTGTATCGCCCGTTCTTGCTGAACAATTTCCGTGTTATTTTTATGGATATTCCTTCGGCCGAGATGACGAAATATGCGGCTAACTCTATGCTTGCCACTCGTATAAGCTTTATGAATGACATAGCCAACCTTTGCGAGTTGGTAGGAGCTGATGTTAATATGGTGCGTAGCGGAATCGGTTCAGACAGCCGCATCGGTCGTAAGTTCTTATACCCGGGCATAGGATACGGCGGAAGCTGTTTCCCTAAAGATGTTAAGGCTCTTATAAAAACTGCCGAAGAAAACGGATATCCCATGCGTGTTCTTAAGATGGTAGAAGAGGTAAACGAAGCTCAGAAAGATATATTATTCCGCAAACTCGAAAAATACTACGACGGTCAGCTCAAAGGTAAGACCATCGCTCTTTGGGGATTGGCGTTCAAACCCGAAACTGATGATATGCGCGAGGCTCCGGCGTTAGTGCTTATCAAGAGACTGAAGGAAGCGGGATGCAACATCCGCGCATACGACCCTGCAGCGATGGAAGAGTCGAAACGAAGAGTAGGCGACGCTGTATATTACGCTAAGGATATGTACGACGCGTTGCTCGATGCCGATGCGTTGCTGCTTGTCACTGAGTGGAAAGAATTCCGCCTGCCGGCATGGGGTGTACTAAAGAAAACCATGAACCGACCGGTAATTTTCGATGGACGAAATATTTACGACTCAAATGAATTAAACGATTTGGGCATTACTTATCATTGCATAGGAAAATGAAATACAGTGTATGCATGGCAATCTTCTCACTGCTAATGCTATCATGCGGCGGTAAAGATAACGGAAGTCAGGAAGCTACCGAAGATAATTCGCAGCTGGTAGAAGACTTGCAGGGGGTGTGGCTTGACGATAATACTGAAATGCCTATACTTAAAGTGAAAGGCGACAGTATATATATGAACAGTAAGGGAAGTGTACCTTTTAGCTTTTCGGTTTCGGGCGATACGCTTGTTTCGCATGGCGTAGACCGTACCGTGTATCGTATAAAGAGGCTTAGTGCCAATACTTTTCAGTTCTATACGTTAGCAGGCGATTTGGTTACTCTCCATAAGTCGGATAACGATGCGTTAGAGTTCAGTTTTCAAGAGGCGCCGAAGCCTTCGGACGAAGTAATCAAGAAGGATTCAGTTTTTCTGTGGGGAGGAAAACGCTACCGCGGATACGTATATATTAACCCTTCTACACGAAAGGTAATCCGTCCTGGCATGACCGAAGAGGGATTGAATGTGGATAATGTGTACTATGATAATGTTATCCATATCTGTGTGTATCAGGGACGTCAGAAACTGTTTTCTAAAGACATCAGCAAAGATCTTCTTGCCAATACGGTGCCTGCCGACTTCTTGAACAGTGCCATCCTCTCGGATATGGACTTCGTTGGAGTAGACGATAAGGGCTATCATTATCGTGCCACTGTATGTATTCCCGATGGCATGTCATGCTATTACGTCGACCTTACCGCTACTTCCGGCGGTGATGTGGCTTATAAGTTGAGACAGTGATAATTCGTTTATTACATAGGTTTTATATAATTTTGCACTTTCAAAACAAGAATCATATATTATATTCATGAGAAAGACTTTTATAGGCGTATTGTGGTCGCTCCTTGTGTTGGCCGTATTAGGCGTAACTTTGATATTTACTGCCATCGCTAAAGGATGGATAGGTTATGTACCTCCGGTTGAAGAACTGGAAAATCCGAATCTGAAATTCGCTACTCAAATCATCTCCGACGACGGACAGTTGCTCGGAACATGGTCGTATAGTAAGGAAAACCGTGTTTATGTAGGTTATGACGATTTGTCGCCGCATCTTATCAAGGCGTTGGTGGCAACAGAGGATGTTCGTTTCAGCGAGCATTCTGGTATAGACATGCGTGCGTTTTTCCGTGCTTTGATAAAGCGAGGCGTGCTCATGCAGAAAAATGCCGGTGGAGGTAGTACCATTACGCAGCAGTTGGCCAAGCAGTTCTTTTCGCCTGCTGCCGATGATATGATGGAGCGTCTGCTTCAGAAACCGATAGAGTGGGTGATAGCAGTAAAACTGGAACGCTACTATACTAAAGAGGAGATATTGACAATGTATCTCAATAAGTTCGACTTCCTGAACAATGCGGTGGGTATCAAGACCGCAGCCAAGACTTATTTCGCCAAGAACCCGCGCGACTTGAGTATTGAAGAGGCTGCTACATTGATAGGTATGTGTAAGAACCCGTCGTTATATAACCCGCGCCGTTTTAACGAACGCTCTCGCGGCCGACGCAACACGGTGCTCGACCAGATGCGTAAGGCCGGATATCTGACGCAAGCCGAATGCGACTCTCTGCAGGCGTTGCCTCTGGTGCTTAAGTTCCAGCCCGTAGACCATAAAGACGGATTGGCGACTTATTTCCGTGAATATCTGCGTAAAATCATGACTGCCAAAGAACCAAAGAAAAGCGATTACCGTGGATGGCAGATGCAGCAGTTCTATGAAGATTCTATCTCTTGGAAAAATAATCCTCTGTTTGGCTGGTGCGCCAAGAACAAGAAGAAAGACGGTTCGCATTATAATATATATAATGACGGACTGAAAATCTATACCACTATCAATTCTCGTATGCAGCAGTATGCTGAAGAAGCGGTGTATGAGCACGTTGCCAAGTATCTGCAGCCGCGTTTCTTTAAGGAAAAGGCAGGACGTAAGACTGCTCCTTATACACGCGAACTTTCTACAGAGGATGTAAACAAGATATTGGAACGTTCTGTACGTCAGTCCGACCGCTATCGTGAAATGAAGGCTGCCGGATGTTCTGAAGCCGAGATTCAAAAGGCGTTCAACACCAAGCATGAGATGTCTGTTTTCTCTTGGGATGGCGATAAGGATACCATTATGACTCCGCTCGATTCTATTCGCTATTATAAGCATTTCCTTCGTGCAGGATTTATGTCGATGGATCCTATTACTGGTTACGTGAAAGCCTATGTGGGCGGACCTAACTATAATTATTTCCAGTATGATATGGCCATGGTAGGACGCCGTCAGGTAGGATCTACCGTTAAGCCTTACTTGTATGCGTTGGCTATGGAGAACGGATTCTCGCCATGCGATGTAGTGAGAAACGTAGAGCAGACCTTGTTCGACGAGAACGGTCGTCCGTGGTCGCCGCGTAACAGCTCTAAGTCGCATTACGGAGAAATAGTTACTCTGAAGTGGGGATTGGCCAACTCTAATAACTGGATCTCAGCTTATTTGATGAGTAAACTCAGCCCGTATTCATTGGTTAGACTTATTCATTCATTCGGAGTGCTGAATAAAGACATACAGCCTACCGTATCACTCTGTTTGGGCCCATGCGAGATTTCTGTAGGCGAGATGGTTAGTGCTTATACAGCATTCGCCAATCGAGGTATTCGTACGGCTCCTCTCTTCGTTACACGCATCGAAGACAATGAAGGAAACGTAATCTCTACATTCACCCCACAGGTAGATGAAGTAATCAGCGAATCGAGCGCATATAAGATGCTTGTAATGCTGCGTGCCGTAATAAATGAAGGAACCGGTAACCGTGTGCGTCGCCTTTACGGAATTACAGCAGATATGGGAGGTAAGACAGGTACTACTAACGATAACTCCGACGGATGGTTTATGGGATTCACACCTTCTTTGGTCTCCGGCTGTTGGGTAGGAGGCGAAGACCGCGATATTCACTTCGACACCATGCTTAACGGACAGGGTGCGTCAATGGCGCTTCCGGTATGGTCGCTCTATATGCAGAAGGTATTTGCCGACAAATCTTTGGGATACTCTCAAGATGATGTATTTAATATCCCCGAAGATTTCGACCCATGCAAGGATAAACTCACAGAGATAGAAGAAGAGAACTCCAGCCGTTTGGACGACGTGTTCTTTAAATAATATAAGCGAATATATTCGTTTGGGCTTGGTGAAGGCTGTCTGATAAAGGCAGCCTTTATCGTGCAGAACGGGTTGGAGAACGTAGATAAATCTGATACGTATAAGAATTACATTAAACAAAGAATTCAATGAAACAAGCCGAGAAAACTGATATGCTGCTCGCACTTATTCGTGAGCGAAAGCCGATGACCGTGGCACAACAACTACAGCTGACTGTGTACCTCAGTATTCCAGCCATCATCGCACAATTATCAGCCATTATAATGCAATACATCGACGCGTCGATGGTAGGTAGCCTTGGAGCCGAAGGTGCTGCGTCTATCGGATTGATCTCAACTACCACATGGCTTTTCTTCGGACTGTGCGGAGCGGGAGGTATGGGATTCTCCGTGCAAGTGGCGCACTGCATTGGTGCCGGCGATATGAGCGGTGCCAGAGCCGTATTGCGTCAGTCGCTTACTGCCATCATGATTTATAGCCTGATTTTGGCTGCATTAGGAGTTGCCATAAGTCCCTTCTTGCCCGGATGGTTAGGAGGCGACGAGTCTATATGCAGAGACGCTTCGCTTTATTTCCTTATCTTTTCACTTTTCTTGCCAGCCCTGCAGATGAATTACTTGGCCGGAGGTATGCTAAGATGTAGCGGCAACATGCATATCCCCAGCTTGATGGGAGTAGTGATGTGTATTCTCGACATCATTTTTAACTTCTTCTTGATATTCCCTTCGCGCGAAATGCACTTGTGCGGCATGTCGTTCTTTGTACCCGGAGCCGGCTTCGGAGTAGAAGGAGCCGCTTTGGGCACAGCGTTAGCCGAGACTATTGTTACGGGTATATTGCTGTGGTATCTGCTGAGTCGTTCTAAAGAGCTCGGTCTGAAAGTAGAGAAAGGCAGCTTCCGCCCAGCCAAGTCCACGCTGAAAAAAGCCCTCAGAATAGGCTTCCCCATGGGAATAGAACACATCGTGATATGTGGCGCACAGATTATGACCACAGTTATCGTGGCACCTCTCGGTGTTTTCGCCATAGCTGCCAACTCGTTTGGCATTACTGCCGAAAGCCTTTGCTACATGCCCGGTTATGGTATTGCCGATGCCGCCACTACACTTATCGGCCAGAGTATGGGAGCCAAACGAGTGCGACTTACACGCAGTTTCGCCCGTATCACCGTTTTGATGGGTATGATAGTGATGGGATTCATGGGGCTTATCATGTACGTTTTCGCACCACAGATAATCGGATTGATGACTCCCGTCGAAGAAATCCGTCAGTTGGGTGTAATGGCGTTACGTATTGAAGCCTTCGCCGAGCCATTTTTTGCAGCCTCATTAGTATCGTACGGCGTATTTGTAGGTGCAGCCGATACATTCATCCCCTGCCTGATGAGTTTCTTCAGCATCTGGGCGGTGCGTCTGTCGTTAGCCGTAATATTAGCTCCCACGATGGGCCTGAAAGGTGTCTGGATAGCCATGTGCACCGAGCTTTGTTTCCGCGGAATAATCTTCCTTATCAGATTGCTTCGTGAGCGGTGGATGCGGAAGATTTGCAAGTAACAAATAATTCAATTTGCTCAATGTCTTTACGTTGTGCTCAATATGATATCATTTTATTATTTTAATACAAACTAAAAAGTTACATTATGAAGTATTTATTAAATCTATTTGCATTGTTATTATTTATGGCAATGAGTTCTTGTGGTGGCAATTCTTCTGATTTTACTATTCAACACACAAACTCTTGCGTTAGTGGCGAACAGTCAGAACTTGCTGCAATAGTGACATCTAAATCATCTACAGTATCTGTAGAAGAGAAACACGGACAGTGGAATTTTAAGGTCTACGTAACATTGTCGAATGTAAAACGACTCTCTTTTGGCAATTGTCAGGGTTCGACATTTGAATTGAGATTGCTCACTGAAGATGGAACTCAGCTTGATTATGATTTCACTCCTGGCGCCACTGATAAAGGTGCTCAAAAGGCCTCAGAAAAATTACTTGATATGATGTCATCTGCCCCAGGAACGCAGAAAGAATTTGCATTCCATTATACTACTGACGACAAAGATGAAGCTGATAAGCTGAAAAAAGATCTAAAGTCGGTAACAGGTGTTGAAATTATCAATTTTGATTTCGCCGGACAATTCTTCGAAAGCGATGAAGATGAAGAAGCTGACCAAAGCTTAGAAGCTACTGATAGCGAAATGTCAAATCAAGGAGTTGATGCTCAAGATATCGTAGTAACATTCTCAATAGAGAAAACTTATTATGGCAACACTGATGGGCCGATTAAGTATAAAAACAATTATAAAATAACTCTTCATGAAAATGGAGATGCTGATATACATACAGAAATTCACTATCCTATGGGCGGACAGATTGGTGAGCCTTCTAAAGACGATTATACCGGTTCATGGGCTGAGAGAAGTATTATGCGAGGAGCTAATTTTGTGCCTTATTATGATATAGAATGGAGTAATTCTGAAAAGACTCTTAATTGGTGTATTGATAAAGATTTTAGATTTATATATCTTACTTGGCACGCATTTGAAATAAATGATTCAGAAAGTAGATTTGCTGTAACTAAGATTCAATAAGTGATTTTTAATCATCTTAGGTAGAATTTTACCTCAAGCCATATACCCCACTGATTTTAAGCATAACGCTTAAGGTCAGTGGGGTGTTTTAGTTTAAACGTCTATAGTGATATAGTTCGTATAGAAAATAGTTTGTCTCCACAACAAAAAGTTAACTCCATTAGCAGAAAATCTATAAACTAAGCCTAAGAATGTATAAACTTAAGTTGAGTATATATATTCTTAGGCTAAGTTTTTATATACTTAGGTTAAGTATAGAGATTTGTTTGAGACAACTATAATAAACCACTATAATGATTAAACCTTTCATGGTATTAGTTAGTAGTAAAAATAAGCATTAATTTAGTCTACTTTGCTTATGATTAAGATTAAGAACCGTTGAATCAAAAACGTTAAATTACAAAAGGTAGCATTCCTTTTGCGAAAGGAATTGATTCGAATAAGAAAGAGTGGGTTTCTATATGCAGATTTGGGCAAAATAACCACAAAAAAAGCCTCTCAGTTATCTACCATTACGTAAGATTAAACTGAGAGGCTTGTTTTTATAAGATTTACGCCATCGAACCGCCTACTATATCAAGCAATTCGTTTGTGATGGCCTGCTGACGTGTCTTGTTGTACTGCAATGTCAACTCCTGTATCAGGTCGTTGGCATTGTCCGTAGCCACCTGCATGGCTATGGTACGTGCAGCGTGCTCGGCAGCAGCGGAGTCGAGGGTTACCGAATAGATCTTTACGCGAAGTACCTTAGGTAACAATTCGCGTGTTACTTGTTCGGCCGAAGGCTCTACTATATAATCGGGCATTACGCCGTTTCCGTTTTCTCCTTCCGTTTTCAGATCAATAGGCAAGAAGGTTTCTTTAGTCAAGACTTGCGAAGAAGTCGACTTGAAATGATTATACAGCAAAATCACCTTTTGTATCTCTCCGTTTGTGAACTTATCCATCAGCTCTTGAGCCAAGTTAGACGCTTCGGCATAATTAGGCTTGCCGCTCAGATGCTGGAAATCGCCCATAGACTTCAGTCCCATTTTCTTTACGGCCTCTGCCACTTTTTTGCCAACCGGATACACCAAGATGTTGTCTTTCCCCACTTTGGGTTCGTATTCTTCTACTAATTCCCCAAGATGACGGATTACATTAGCGTTGAATCCACCACACAAGCTACTATTCGAAGCGAAAACCACCACTGCCACTTTATGCAAATCGTTTGCTACCGTGTAAGGCGACTCAACGGTGAGTCCGCCCGACAGAAAATCGGTAAGCATATTATGCAATCTGCGCTCGTAAGGAAGCATGTTCTCTATCGCCTCTTGCGCCTTATGCAGTTTGGCAGAAGCCACCATTTTCATAGCCGAAGTGATTTTCAGCGTACCGTTTATGGAGTTTATTCTTCCTTTAACTTCTTTCAGTGATGCCATGATGAATTATTTTTCTTTGTACTGACCGGCTACCTGTGCCGCAACTTTCTCTATAATAGCCGTAATGTCGTCGCTGATTTTACCAGAAGCCAATACGTCGAGAACATCTGCCTGATGGTCGGCACGCATAGCGTCGAGGAATGTATCCTGAAATGCGCGTACCTTGCTGATAGGAATATCGCGCATCAAACTGTGTGTACCGCAGTATAGGATAGCTACCTGTTCGCCTACCGGCATAGGGCTGTATTGGGGCTGAATCAACAGCTGATTGTTCTTACGTCCACGGTCGATTGCCATAGCGGTAACTGGGTCCATATCGCTGCTGAACTTAGAGAATGCTTCAAGTTCACGATACTGAGCTTGGTCAATCTTCAGTGTTCCGGCTACTTTCTTCATACTCTTTACCTGTGCGCTACCACCTACACGAGATACTGAGATTCCTACGTTGATGGCAGGACGGAAACCTTGGTTGAACAAATCTGTTTCCAAGAATATCTGTCCGTCGGTAATAGAAATCACGTTGGTAGGGATGTATGCAGATACGTCGCCTGCCTGTGTTTCGATAATAGGCAATGCTGTGAGCGAACCACCTGCTTTTACTTTGCCTTTAAGGCTTGCTGGGAGGTCGTTCATCTGCTCGGCAACTTCTTGCTGGCTGATAATCTTAGCCGCACGTTCCAACAGACGGCTGTGCAAGTAGAAGATATCGCCCGGATATGCTTCACGTCCTGACGGACGACGCAAAATCAGTGATACTTCACGATAGGCAACTGCCTGTTTTGAAAGGTCGTCGTAAACCACAAGGGCGTGACGGCCGGTGTCGCGGAAGTACTCGCCGATAGCTGCACCGGCAAACGGGGCGAAATACTGTAAAGCAGCAGGGTCGGATGCAGTAGCTGCTACTACCACGGTGTAATCCATGGCACCTTTTTCGCGCAGAGCGTTTACCAAGGCTGCTACAGTAGAACCTTTCTGTCCGATAGCTACGTAGATACAATATACAGGTTTTCCTGCTTCGTAGTTAGAACGCTGATTGATGATAGTATCTATTGCGATGGCGGTCTTACCTGTCTGGCGGTCGCCGATAATCAATTCTCGCTGTCCACGGCCGATAGGAATCATGGCGTCGATAGCTTTCAGACCAGTCTGAAGCGGTTCTGTTACCGGCTGGCGGAAGATAACGCCCGGAGCCTTACGCTCCAACGGCATTTCGCACAACTCGCCACCTATTTCTCCTCGTCCGTCTAGCGGTCGTCCCAATGGGTCGATGACACGTCCCAGCATACTTTCGCCTACATTGATAGAAGCAATGCGCTTGGTACGCTTAACAATCATGCCTTCCTTGATTTGGTCGGTAGGGCCCAGCAATACGGCACCCACGTTGTCCTCTTCAAGATTCATCACGGTACCCATGACACCGTTTTCAAATTGCAGAAGTTCGTTCGCCTCGGCGTTGCGCAATCCGTATATACGAGCCACGCCATCGCTCACCTGCAACACTGTGCCTACTTCATCGAACTGTAAAGAAGTGTCGATTCCTTTAAGCTGTTGCAGAAGTACGTCCGAAACTTCGCTAGGTTTTATTGTATTTTCTGACATAACATTCTAATAGGTTTATACAATTCTTCTGTTTCTCTCACTGAATTGCCGTTTTACTCTCAGCAACTGATTGGCTACGCTGGCGTCGAGTCTTAATCCTGCTACTTCCATGATGTAGCCTCCGATTATTTCGGGGTCGACGCGAGTTTCCAATTCTGCGGAACCATGTGTTTTCTGTTCCAGCAACTCCGTGATATGCTTTACCAGTTTCTCAGAGGGGACAGCCGTAATGAGTCGTCCGGTAATGATATGCTTGTCTTCACGGTAGAGGTCTATATACGACCAGAACATGAATTGCAGCATATTTTCTCTTCGTGCGTGGAGCACTAACTGGAAGAAGCGTTTCAGTTCGTCGCTAGTGCCTTTTTCGCCGCCTGCCACTTCTATCAGAAGTTTCAGCTTTTCGTCTTCGGCCAGCACAGGATTCTCTATTGCCTTCTTCAACTTAGGAAGTTGAGCATAATGGTCGGCTAATGCTTTTACCTCTGCATATACCCGGTCTTCTTTACCATTTTCTTTGGCAAAGGCCAGTAATGCTTTGGCATAACGTACAGAAACCACACCTATGTCCATAACTCTTATTTTTTAGATGTTTCAATCATCTCATCGAGCATGCGATTAATCAAGTCTTCTTGTTCCTTGCTATCTTTCAATGAGTTGCGCATGATTTTTTCGGCTATGTCAACAGATAGCATCGCTACTTGACGACGGATGTCTCTCAAGGCGCTTTCTTTTTCTGTTTCTATCTGTTTCTTAACCTCTTCCATCAGGCGATTACCCTCTGTGATAGCTTTAGACTGCGCTTCCTTGATAATGCGGTCGCGAGTGGCAGACGCTTCACTGAGGATGCGTGCCTGTTCGGCACGTGCCTCCTGAAGCAGCTGTTCACTTTCTTCCTTCACATGGGCCAGACGCTCATTCGCTTCGCGAGCTGACTTTAATGAATTGTCAATATATGTCTTCCGGTCCTCTACTGCTTTGATGATTGCCGGGAAACCGAACTTCGCCAATATGAAGAATACGGCTCCAAAAATGACAAGCATCCAAAACACCAGACCCGGATCCGGAGTTAATAATCCCATAACTTGTTATTTTAATTACAAGAACAAAGTCAATAAACAAACTACGATAGCAATCAGTGCAACACCTTCTACCAAAGCGGCAGCGATGATCATACTCATACGGATATCGCCTGAAGCTTCTGGCTGGCGTGCGATGCCGTCCATGGCAGCGCCACCGATTCTACCGATACCGAAACCTGCGCCCAAAACTGCGATACCTGCACCAATAGCAGCACCTAATTTACTAATACCTACACCTGCAGCAGCCTGCAATAAAACTGACATTAACATAATTCTTTAGTTTTAAATGGTTATACTTTCTTTTTTATTTTTCTCTTGATAATCAGCGTCTTTGTTTAGGCTCTGATATTCATTAATTATTCTTTTTCTTCGTGTCCGCCTTCTCTTGACAAGCCGATGAATACGGCCGACAACATGGTGAACACATAGGCTTGGATGAATGCTACGAGTACTTCAAGACCATCCATAAATATGCCGAACAAGACTGACACTACCGTCATCGGACCGTTAATTAACGCTCCAGACTTTACTGTGATGAAGATAATGGCAACCAAGCTCAAGATGGCGGCATGGCCGGCCATGATGTTGGCGAAGAGTCGTATCATCAGTGCGAATGGTTTGGTGAATATACCGAAAAGCTCTATAACCGGCATCATCGGTATCGGGCATTTCAGCCATACGGGTACGTTGGGCCAGAAAATATCTTTCCAGTATTCTTTGCTACCAAACACATTAATCATTATAAAGGTACATAATGCCAACACCATTGTAATGGCTATGTTACCTGTAATATTAGCACCTCCGGGGAAGATAGGAATCAATCCCATAAGGTTGTTTACCAGAACAAAGAAAAATGCGGTAAGCAGGTAAGGAGAGTAGCGGCGGTAGTCGGGACCGATGCAGGTTTTGATTACATCGTTCTGAATAGTCATCACTACTGTTTCTATCATACCTACGCCTCCTTTTGGAGCTCCGTCTTCCAACGGGTGTTTCTTGTACCAGCGAGCACACGCCAACATCAGTACCACCAGTATCAGACTGTTAATCATCAGTCCCAATACGTTTTTGGTTATAGAGATATCTATGGGGCGCACTTCGTTTCCGTCGGGAGCCGTTTCCACTATTTTTCCGTCATAGTTCCCGCCTTTCGCTATATGCAGTCCTTCGTAAGACGCGCCTTCTTTCAGTCGGGCTGAAGAGAACACGTGCCAACCGTCGGATGCCTTAACGATAACAGGCAGTGGAATGCTTAGTTCTGTGTGTCCTAATGTCGCGATGTGCCATTCGTACGCATCGCCTATATGACCGAACACCAGTTCGTTTACATCCACATCGTCACTTTTTTCAGCGGTGGCTTCGGTTTTCTGAGCGTCAACGCTGGGTTGCGCTTTCATTTCCGGTGTCACCACTAATAGAAGTGTCAGAAGGAGTGCTATGTACCGTAATTTTTTCATTTCTACTATTTTTTCTGTTTTTCAGTTTCAGTTCAAAACGGATGAAAAACTTGGTTTCAAATATCAGGAAGGCAAAGAAGAAAAAGAGGAACGTAAGTATAAATGTGGTAATGTTATGCTTAACCAAGATGCCGTAACCTACCATCATGAATACGCTTGCTCCGAATTTCATTCCCTTGCACACCATGTAGCACATCAGCAATTTGTCTGGCATTACACGATAAAAGAACGATACCAACTCTATGTATAACAGCCCTATGATGTAGAAGAATATAGGAATGGCCGGGAACCAAGGAAAGTACCTGTGGGGTATAATCCAATAATATATGCCTCCCACTAAAGCGGTGAGGACAATTCCTGTAATGGTCAGTTCTTTAAAAAACTTCCGTCGTATGACTGTCAAAAACATAGTATGTAATATTAAGGTTGGTAATAGTCTTTTCGTGTAATCTACACGAGTGTTTTTAAAGCTCTACGCAAACAGATATTTCGTTATTGTTTACGTCGGCAAAGCCCGATGCTATGTGCAGTGTCTGTTCCCCGTCGGTGGTGGTATATTTCACATCGCCTTCTACAAGGGTAGATATCAGCGGTGCGTGATTATGTAACACCTGAAAGCGTCCGGCTTCGCCCGGCAGCTGGATGCTGCTGATTGTTCCGTCGAACACAATCCGTTCGGGTGAGACAATTACTAAATGTAACTCTTTCATGCTCCCTCCGTTTCTTATTAGTCTTTCTTAGCCGCCTCAAGCAGTTTCTTTCCTTTGGCGATAGCGTCTTCTATGGTACCTACGTTCAAGAAGGCTTGTTCTGGCAAGTAGTCTACTTCGCCGTCCAGAATCATCTTGAAGCCTTTTATTGTATCTTCTATAGATACCATTACGCCCGGCACGCCGGTAAACTGCTCTGCCACTGCGAAAGGCTGTGAAAGGAAACGCTGTACTCTACGGGCGCGGTTTACCGTCAAGCGGTCTTCATCGCTAAGCTCGTCCATACCCAGAATGGAGATGATATCTTGCAATTCCTTGTTGCGCTGCAGAATCTGTTTTACGCGCTGTGCGGTTTCGTAGTGTTCTTTTCCTACAATCAGCGGGTCTAGGATACGCGATGTAGAGTCCAGAGGGTCTACTGCCGGATAGATACCAAGCTCCGTAATCTTACGGCTAAGTACGGTAGTGGCGTCCAAGTGCGTAAATGTAGTAGCAGGAGCAGGGTCGGTCAAGTCATCGGCAGGCACGTATACAGCCTGTACAGATGTGATAGAACCGTTTTTAGTAGATGTGATTCGTTCCTGCATCTGACCCATTTCAGTAGCCAAGGTAGGCTGGTAACCTACAGCCGATGGCATACGTCCCAAAAGTGCAGATACCTCAGAACCTGCCTGCGTGAAACGGAAAATGTTATCGATAAAGAAAAGGATATCACGCGGAGAGTTACTGCCGTTGTCACGGTCACGGAATGATTCTGCCAGAGTAAGACCAGAAAGGGCTACTGACTGACGTGCTCCAGGAGGTTCGTTCATCTGTCCGAACACCATCGCAACCTGCGATTTGTCTACTTCGTTATAATCTACTTTCGAAAGGTCCCAATTGCCTTCTTCCATGCTCTTCAGGAATTCGTCACCATACTTGATAACTCCTGATTCAATCATTTCGCGAAGCAAGTCGTTACCTTCACGTGTACGTTCACCAACTCCGGCAAATACAGAGAATCCGTTGTGCTTCTTGGCGATATTGTTAATCAACTCTTTAATAAGCACCGTCTTTCCGACACCGGCACCACCGAACAATCCGATCTTACCACCTTTAAGGTAAGGCTCCAGAAGGTCGATAACCTTGATACCTGTGTAAAGAACTTCTTGCGATGTAGCCAAGTCTTCAAACTTAGGCGGTTCGCGGTGGATGGGGAATCCTCCTTCTTTGTCGAGGGTCTTCATGCCGTCAATGGCATCGCCCACCACATTCATCACACGTCCTTTTATCTGGTTGCCCACAGGCATTGTGATAGCCTGTCCCGTAGGTACTACTTCCATACCACGCTGCAACCCGTCGGTGCTATCCATAGCCACGGTACGTACTGTGTCTTCACCGATGTGTTGCTGTACCTCAACCACAAGTGTACGTCCATCATTTCTCTTGATGGTAAGTGCATCGTGAATTTTTGGCAAGGCAGCCTCAACCTCGTCTGCAGAGAGATTGAAGTGCACATCGACTACCGGGCCGATAACTTGCGAAATGTGTCCAACGATTTTTGACATAATCTTCATTTTTATGTTCTTTCTTTTTCTATTGCGTGACGCAAATGTAGCCATAAATATTTGTTAAGTGTGCAACTAAATAACATTTTTTATCCTTAAAACCATGTTATCAGACATAAATCAAGAAATATAGGATAGTAGGTTTCACAGTATGGAGCATCATTAAACGTTTGTTCACATAATGACAGGGCATTTTTGTGCGCGAATTCCTTCTGTAAGGCATTTGAAATAAAAATGCGCCGCATGAAACCGGTTGACTTCATGTGGCGCATAGATGCTTGGTTGCTTATTTTGTTATTTTCTTTTTGCAAAGAACAGCGAGGCTATCTTCTTTTTGATAATGATGTAATTAAGTACCGATACTATTATAAATAAGGTGCATCCTGCCAATATGGAAGGAAGCATTCCGCCCGAGCAGGTAGATGGGCACAGCTCGCTCAGCGTATCTGCGTATAGACCGCGTGTGGCGTATACTATGCCCATACCGATTATCCATACCGCTCCGCTAAGTATGATGGTGAGCAGTTGGTAGGGTAGTGCCACTTGCGAAGGACTGAAGCCTATCATCAGCAGGTTCTCCAGTTTCACGGTGTTCTTCTGGATAAGCAGATAGATGCTGAGCAGGAGAATGTAGAACGATAGTATGCTTATAAATATGCCTACAGACATTACTATGCTGGTAACTACTTTCAGGAACCAAGTAGCTTTCCCGGCATTCAATTCATCGCCTTCGGTGTCGTATCCGTGTGTGCGTATGAACTTTACTATGCGGTCGTCGGTAGGATTTGTAACTTCCATTATCACACGGTTGGGGTTAGCCTCCTTGCCGCTGCCAAACTCACGGTTTCCCCATGCAATGAACGACTCGGGCACAAGAATTGTGTTCAGTCGGTTAGAGAAACCTGCTATTTTGCCTTTCATCATCTTGCTTTTGCCGTTGCCGTATAACTCAACGTTCAGATTAACCATCCCGATAACCCCTTCAGAAAGTTGAGGAAGGTTGCGGCTTTGGGCGAAACCGAAGTTGTATAAGTTCAGATAATTGCGTGGAACAATGATGGGCACCTCATCATCCGATTCGGAAAACTGCCAGCGGTCTGACTTTACATCCACAAATTCATCGGGCACCGACTCGAAGAACATATCGGTGCGCATGTTTATGCCTCCCATGCTAATGCCTGCCATCACCTTGAACTGCGCTGGCATGAACCCTCCCGACTGGCGGACGAACGGTTGCGACTTTATCTCATTCATTTCGTCGGCAGAGAAAGCTGAACTTCTTCCAGTTATGGAGCCGATAGTGCTTACCCGCTTGGTAAGAATAACGTAATCTTTCTTCATGAACGTATCTTCTTGCGTAAATACGGGAAGCACGTCCTTATAAAATTGTATGCTGAGCAATACTATTGTCATTCCGCACAGGTTGGCCAAGAAGAAGCCCGTCATCTGCGGAATGCTGATGTGTTGCTTTAATAATTTCCAAAGCATATAGTCTATCCTCCTTATTATATTATAGATTCATGACTTGGTTATAGTTCATATCGATGTGCTTGCCTATTGAAGTCAGTATGGCGGTAGCTCCTCTCTTGGCAAGCTCCTCGTTCAGAATATCCGCCATTATCCTTCCGTTACCGTCGTCAAGATGGCTTATCGGCTCATCTAAGAGAATAAAGTCGAACGGTTGGCATAAGGCACGCACAAATGCCACCCTCTGCTGCTGTCCCCACGACATGAGTCCCGCCTTTTGGTCGGCCTTATCGGCTATGCCCAAACGTTCGAACCACGCTTTTATTTCCTTCGTCTTGCAGTAGTCGGTGAGTCCGTTCTTTAGCTTGACATTCTCTAAAGCCGTCAGTTCCGGAAACAGCCTCAACTCTTGGAATAGGATGCTGAGATGCTTTCTTCGCAGCTCTACCCATTGCTTTACGTTCAGATTCTTGATATTCTCACCATCAAAGCATATCATTCCTTGATAATCGGAACGATAACCGTATAAAAAACTGCAGAGCGACGATTTGCCAGTGCCCGAGGCCGCTTCAATAAGATAGGTGTTGCCCTTCTTGAAGCTTACCTCGCGATGCCAAATGTCGCTCACTATGCCGTTTCTGCCTGAGAAAACCTCAGGCAGAACAGCGTGTAACTCTATAGTCTGCATTATCGCTAGTATTTATTTCACTTCGGCTGCTATCAGCTCCAGTATATTATGTTTTTTATCTTTCAGCGCCAATTCTATGTGCGCTTTGTCTGTCCCTTGTTCGCCTCCTGCCAGATAATCCAACGAATTTAGTATCGGTAAGTTAGCTCGTTGGCCAAGAGCTTTGTTCAGAGCGTCGAAATTAAGCCCCATGAAGAAGCTTTTTCCTTTGGCTTGCTTTCCCCATTCTGTATCTGCCAGAGTAAGTCCTTTCGGGCGTACATCTATCATTTCCTGATTATTTGTGAAATAAAAGCGGTTGCCGTCTACACCGAAGAAGAATTGTACCGGAGCGCTTCCCATACCGAAGAAAGCTCCGCTGCGTGCTATGAACCGATAGGCTTTATCACCCTCGTTCTGCAGCGACATTTGTCCGCCGGTCATAGCGAGCATAGGCTTCAGGTCCTCGAATGTAGAGAGGAAAGTGCTGTTGCTAACTTCCGAAGTGAATATATAAGAAGGAGAGAACGGATTCGTCATGTTTACCGCAATAGCCCAATCGCCTTTCATGGCTCCCAATATCGCCTCAAAATCGACAGGAATCATGGAGTTGCTTAATACCTGACTTATGGTAGGGTTTTCGTTCAGCCATTTGAAATAAGCCTTTCCGTCTATTCCACCGCCTATCAAGCAGAGTGTGTTGGCATTATATTGGCTTAAGAAAACTCCTTTCATGCCGAGTAATGCGTTATGCTGCTTCTTGGTCAATTCAATTACCGTCTTGTCTGTAGTTAGGTTCTGTATGTCGAGAGTAACCTTTCCTTTTTCGAAAGATATTTCGGCAAGTCCCTTCACCTTTGCAAGGTCGATATCAGAAGTCATTCCCATCATGGCCAACGATGTGTATTCTACTGGCAGTATGTCGGCAGAGAGGAAACTGACAATGTCGGCGTGCGATTCTTCTATTTTTTTGAAGTCGCCCGATGCTGCAAACCCTTCTCCTTTTTTCTGGCGGAGCAACATTTGCGCTGTGTGCACCATATCTTCAGCTCTTCCCCCGTTAGGGTCGGCCACTATGATGAATGCTTTATCGTTGAATGCTGCCAGTACGTTCCCAACCGCTGTGTATTGGCATCCACTGCTTTCTCTCAAGGCATTGCACACTCCGTTTTTGGCGAGCGCCTCAAACAAGTTTTCCAGATTTCCTTGTTTCGATACACGAGCCAGCATACCGGCGGCGGTAGCTTTCTCTTCCATGAAGAAATACACCTTATCAGTAAGCTTCAATCCGCTTTTATCTGGAGTGGCTACTATTTCTTCTATTAATTTATCCGAACCGTCGAATCCACTTTTAATAATATCGGTGATTCGTTTTACGGTTTGTTTGCCTTTGCCATCTGTCAGACCGCTCTTTTGAACCATCGACTTAAGGTCGGCACTTACTACAATGGCGGCATCTTTAGGCAGAGCATTGATGTAATCGGCTCCATCATGACAAGCTGCCAAACTCAATGCCAGACCCATTGCTAGCATTAAGTGTCTGCATAATAGGTTAATCTTCATGTTGTTATCGTTTAGTAGTTATGTCGTTAGCTATTTGCCAAATTCATCAGA
Organism: Bacteroides sp. CAG:530; assembly: GCA_000434735.1. Lineage (GTDB taxonomy): Bacteria > Bacteroidota > Bacteroidia > Bacteroidales > Bacteroidaceae > Phocaeicola. The sequence goes on along the minus strand of FR881177.1, from coordinate 7,277 downwards.
TGAACGGATACCAATGCTGCTGTCTCCGTGCGCAGACGACTCTTTCCTAATGTAATAGGGCGAAATCCGTTTTGCAGTGCCAGTTCCACTTCTTCGGGCGAGAAGTCTCCTTCGGGACCTATAAGTACGATGGTATTTTTTCCGGCTTCGAGCACGTTTTTCAGTTCTATGCGCTCCTCTTCTTTATAGCAGTGAGCTATGAACTTGCAGGCATCACCGAAGTCGGTCGTTACGAATCGTTTAAAATCGGTCATTTCGTTCACTATAGGCTTACGTGCTTTCAGTGATTGTTTCATGGCCGATACCACTATCTTCTCTATACGGTCTGTTTTGATAACCTTACGCTCAGAGAAGCGACAGTTTAAGAAAGTCAGCTCATCGAAACCTATTTCGGTAGCTTTCTCGGCGAACCATTCCGTGCGGTCCATGTTTTTGGTGGGGGCCATAGCCAGATGCAGATGCCCCGTCCAAAGCGGCTCTTGCTCTACTTTCTCGGTAATCTTCACCTGGCAGCGTTTGTTAGTAGCAGCTGTTATTACTGCTTTATAGAAATGACCATTCCCATCGGTAAGGTCTAAATCGTCGCCGGTTTGCAAGCGCAGCACGCGCAAACAGTGTGCTGCCTCATCTTCCGGCAATTCATTACATTCTTCTATGTCTGGAGTATAAAATAGTTTCATGTTTCAGCCTTTATTTAGAAGGTACATCTGTGCGTACGTGCTTATATTTAAATACTATAGCGAAAACTATCGCTACTACCAATGCGTAAGTGGCGAAGATAAGCCATGCGCTTTGCCATCCTGTAACCTGAGGCTCTGTACTGCCGAAGTCAACAAAGCGGTTCACTATGGCTTGTGCGCTTAGCGTACCTATGGTAGCTCCGAATCCGTTGGTCATGATAACGAAGAGTCCCTGTGCACTAGAGCGGGTAGAGAGGTCGGTTTCACGGTCTACATAAAGCGAGCCAGATACATTGAAGAAGTCGAATGCCACACCATATACTATCATAGACAGAACGAACATCCATACTCCGTTGCCCGGATTACCAAAACCGAACAATCCGAAGCGGAGCACCCATGCTAACATGGCGATAAGCATAACCTTTTTAATTCCGAATCGGCCCAAGAAGAACGGGATGAGCAATATACAGCAAGTCTCGCTTACCTGTGATAGTGAAATCAACAGATTGGCGTGCATAACACCAAAGGTATTGGCGTATTCGGGGATATCCTTAAAGCTTGTAATGTACGGATTGGCAAATCCGTTGGTTATCTGTAAAGAAACACCGAGCAGCATTGAGAAGATAAAGAATATAGCCATCTTCTTCTGCTTGAATAGCATGAACGCTTTCAGTCCGAGAGCGTCTACCAGCGACTTGCGTCCTTCGCCTGCCTTCGATGTAGGACAATTAGGAAGTGTCTGCGCATAGAATGCCAACAATATACCCCATGCGGTACAAGTAAAGAACTGCATATAGTTACTCTGGAATCCCAGCAAGTCTACAATCCACATAGAGCAGATAAAGCCGATGGTTCCGAATGTACGGATAGGAGGGAAGGTTTTGATGGTATCAAGATGCGCTTGCTCCAGCGCCGAGTAAGCTACGGAGTTCGACAACGCCAACGTAGGCATATAGAAAGCTACCGAGCATGAATATAATGTAAACAGCAGGGGGAACTCTACGTCGCTACCTGCCGACATGCCATACCATCCTGCGCTCGCCATGAATAGAGCTGCCAACAAATGGCATAAACCGAGCAACCTTTGGGCTGGGATGCAACGGTCGGCCAGGATACCCATAACGGCCGGCATAAATAAAGAAACAATGCCTTGCATGGCATAAAAAATTCCGATGTGAGCACCCAGTCCTATTTGTGCAAGGTACGTACCCATCGATGTCAGATAAGCTCCCCACACAGCAAACTGCAGGAAGTTCATGATGATTAGGCGAGTTTTGATGTTCATTTTCTTTAGATTTTTGAGCAAATATAGTTACTCTTTTGAGATGAGCAAAGAAGATGTCGGCTTTTCGGAAAGCCGACATCAAAAGTTATATGTAATTCTTTTTATATCATATCGGGCACTACGCAGATTAGGATATTGTCTACTCCTTTAGACTGCAATGTGTCTTGGTCGGCAAAGTACATTGTCACGAAGTCTTCGTGTGTACCGTTGCCTTCTGACTTCTTGTAGTACTCTAACGCCTTCTGGATGTCATTTTTTACAAGATAGATGTGTCCCATGTTCAGCCAGTCGGATGCTGTGGCGCAGTCCGACTTCAGCAACATTTCATAGTACTTCATGGCCTCATCGTATTGGTCGGTCATGAAATGACACCATGCAATGGCTCGGCGTGCATTGTTTGGCGATTTATCCAGATACTCTATCTTGAAGAAGTAGGGAAGCGCCTTGTCGTACTGTCCGGTTTTTACGTAACATTGACCAGCCAGCTGACAAAGCTTCAGGTTGTCAGGCTCCTTATTTAATAAAAACGACAGGCACTCCAGCGTCTCCTTATATTGCTTAAGATGTCTGTGGCATTGCATCTTCTGCTTGATGGTCCATGCCGAGTTAGGCTTAATCAAATCGGCCTTGGTATATGCAACCAACGCTTCGGCATACATCTTCTGCAGTTGTAGAGTATATCCGTACTTCTCCCACAGGCTTGCCTGATCGTTTTGCTCTTTGCACAGCAGTCCGTACACTTCCGACGCCTCGTTTATATGGTTAAAGTGAGTCAGATGATCGGCTATGCCGAGCAGGACTTCGGGCGTAGCGAACATCTTGGCCAGTGTCTTGCACTTCCACAATGCCAAAGGCTGGGCGAATATATCCTTTTGCTCAGATCTGAATCTCCAGAGTTTGAAGAACCGATAGAGATCGAAAATATAAAAGCGTGCCATTGCTATGTCGTCTGTTTTCTGCGGAGGTATATTAGCGTTCATATCAATCATCCCTTCAGGTAAATCCGCTACCGTTTTGTGCATCTCCGGCATGGAATTCAGTGCAAACAGCAGTGAGTACTTATCCGAGTCGCAGAACGAAGGCATGTTTATCAATAGATTGAAGAACGGATTTTTCTTTATCTTCTCCAAATCAGGGATGCGTTTTACAAACGCCGAGTTCATATCAAACAAGTAGAACCAATGAGCCGCTTCGTTGAAGAACGTGAACGACTTGAGATGGGCGAACGATGCCATTTGCGTATCAGCACCCTCTTCCTCCAGCTTCTTTATCGCCATCAATTGCTCTTGCATGTTTTCTATATCCTTGCTCCATTCCGGGTTGGCGGCTATAGCCTCTTCTATATCCTCCATCTCGATAATTTTCTTGCCTTTGCTTATCCACTCATTATCTTTTTTAAGGATAGATGGCATGATTTGTTCTTCCATTTCGCGGTTGATGCCTTCCGTTTCGCGCGAATAGAGCAATATACTTTGCAGCGTGTTGAGTCGGCTTCTAGTTTCTTTCGATGCAGAAAGCTCATCAAGTTGTTTTACTATATCAGGATAAAAATGCAACTTGTCTTCATTGAAGTACACGGTCAGCGCTATACCTGTCAGTGCCCTCCATGCTATTTCTTTATTGTTGTAATTAGCGTAAACTTGTAGCAGAAAACGCAACTTATTGGCGTCGAACAGATAAGTTTGGTTCAGTGTGATGGCGCTTATTATCACAGCCAGTGTGTTTATCGGGAAGCATCTAGATAGCATTATGTCAAGCGCACTGCGATAGTCGTTCTTGCTCCAACTTGGCGACGCCCATGTTTGGTAAAAGACTTCGTCAGTATATCGCATTATGCTTAGTTCCGCCATTTGTTCATTTTTAGGGTCTTCACTATGCTGCTTGTTATCTATAGTCATTAACAACTTCCACTTTCTGCTATTATTTACTAGTTCAAGTCGTTGTGGCAGAGTCAAAGCTCTACGTGTCTGAATGTCTGTTAAGCGTTGCCGCATATAGCTCTTCGATGTTTTCTGTATGAACTCTATCTGGCTTACCAGCGAATTGCATCTGCGTTGTATATCCATGTAGAGCATTTCCCTTTCAGGGTCGTTAGCTCCGCTTGCAATATATTGCAGCATATACATATAGATAACTTTGCACTGATGTAGGTCGGCGCTTATTTCTTGATATTCAGGTTCTCTAGTCAAAGCTTCGAGTTGAACGAAAGCTTCTTTTATTCTATGTTTTTCTATTAGTTTTATAATTTCGTTGTACATAATTATGTCTTTTGCAACAAAGATACTAAAGTTTTCACCATTAGGACGTATTTCCCTTTTTTCTTACACTAAAAATGAAAGATATATTAATTATTTTGTTGCCTTAGTTACTCTGGTTGTGATATTTTGCCGACATGAAAAAGAAGCATTTTACCTGTTGATGGAATTAAATACCACTCACTCTGCGGGGTAAGTGGAGCTATCATTTGCAACTGATGATTATTATTCATTTCTTTGTGTTTATAGATTGTCACTAAAAAGGAGGAGGCATAAAGATGAAGTATGGTACTGAGAAAATAATAGAATTGATAAAACGGAAAAAATATAAAGCAGCAGAAATTGTTTTGCATAAAGCTTTGGATAAAACACCAGAAGATGCTTATATCCTCACTCAACTAGCAAATGTACTATGGAACAGATGTAAGGATGAGGAAGCCTTACATTATGCCAATAAAGCAAAGGAGGTGTGTCCTGTTATGCCTCTTTTGAATTATACTCGTGGCAGAATCCTTTGGTCATTAGAGAGATACGAGCAATCTATCGTAGAATGGAATCTTATCCTAAACATGACTAATGCGGAGGTCGCTCAAAAAGGATATGGTGTCAGATGGGCAAAATCTGTTATTAATGATGCTAGATACTATAAGGCAGATTGTCTCTATCATCTATTTAGAGATGAAGAAGCTTTTGCATTAATGGAAGAACATTTGTCACATCGATGTAGAGGTGTTGAAAGTGATTTTTCTAAAAAAGAAGCTGTTCTTTTCTGTAAAGTCTTGAAATATAGTCATCCGCAGGCAGTTGCGAAGGCTTCAGATGCAGGCTATGCTTCTGAAACTCAACGGAATAAAATCTTAAAGAAAATTGCTGCTTTTGAACAGAGTAACGATAAGGAGAGACTTGGGCGGTATCTAAAAGTCATCTGCAAACATTATCCCAAAGAGTATTATTTGAAAACAGTTCTTTCAGAGCATTATAAGAACATTGGAGATAAGGTTGGTTGCTTGGTTTATGCTAAGGTTGCTTTTGAGCAAGAACCCAATGACCCTCTTGTAAAATATGATTATGCTGTTGCATTGATGCTTAATGGTTTATATAGTGATGCTCTTTCACAATTTGAAGAGATTATTGCATTAGGGCTAGACTATATCGCATTCTCAGAACATGGTGAGGGAGTAAGATGGGCAAAGAAGCTCTTGCGAGAGGCTAAATGTAACATACAAAAAATCAAGCAGAGATTGGAAAATGATAATGACCCTTCATGAATTTTCCTAATGGGTTTGTAGATAAGGTAAAAATGGATAAGCATTTGAAAATATACCCCATGAACCCATAACCTCAAATATAAACCAATTATTGGGAAATAGTACAAAAAACAGCGTTTATTCCGCTACGAAGCTCGGAAAATGGCTTTCGTAGCGAAATAAACGCTGTTTTAACTCAGTTTTAACATTTTGACGTATGCTGTTTCAAAACGCAAGAATATTTATATCGTAAGTTTTATGTAAGCACGGTCATCGAAGCTTACGTTACCCTCTACTAATCCCTTGGTAGCGATAAAATCGGTGATGTTTTGTGGGTCATCAGTAAGATGTTGTGCCAAGGCTTCTTCACTTTCGTGTAGTGTAGGCAGTAAGGTGGGATAACCATCGGATGCAAGCACAACGCAATGTGATGCTGTGACAATGCAAGTGCCGGGCATATATATAGGTGTTCCGTCAATAACGGCATACTGTCGGTTTTGTCCTTCAAGCATAGCCTTTATCAGTTGAGGCTCAATAGTGCGTCGGGCTTCTTTAGGCGACATTCCGTTCTTTATGAGCGTGGCACGCTGCATGGCAATCTCTTGCTCGTAAGGCTTAGAGTTGTCGTAATACTCTCCGTCTATTATGGCTTGGCAGTCGCCTACCATCCATACTTCTTTTCTGCTATTGCTATATATAATGGCGGAAGCCGTAAGGCGTTCCTCGGGATGCTTTGCCATATCTTCTGCTATGCTACGCTTGGCATATTCTTCAGCAATGCGAAGCGTTATGCCACGGCAGAAGTTGTTCATGGTATAGTCTGCCGGCATCTGTTTGATATATTCACTGATGAGCAACATGGCAAAGCGTCCGTTTTTCATAGAAGGGTCAAGCCTTTTAGGAGTCTTGCTTGTGCTTCCATCAATTACGGCAGCAAAGTCATTGGTTATTACAATACCGTCCTCGCAGTCGGCAGCAGTATGCTTACCGCAAATGAATTGTTCAGTTATGGTCATTATGTTCTTGCTGAATTTATCTGTCATTGTTTTATTATATCTTCAACTTCATAGTATATTTCTCTACACTTTTGCTCTTGCATTTTATTCTTCATACCTACAGCTATCATATCCTCTATAGAAGGATGAGCCGAATAGTTTACCGATGTAGCGTGTTCGCCATTGTATCCCTCTGTGCAGTGAGTAAGGTCGTATGCGGGAGCCAAATGCCAGTGCCATTTGTTGTCCTTGTCTTTGGTAACTATAAAGCTGAAATTCTTGCAATGATCGTCTTTGTTTTCAGCGATATAATTGAACACCATTCTACGATACATTTGTTCTACATCTTTATAATTTTGTGTGAGATAGCCAGTCAGTGCCAATAGATTTATATAATCAAGCACAGGGTTGCTAAGAGATATTGATAGCAAGCCTCCTGCTGTAGCAGTGTGTATACGTTTACCGTCGGTTGTTATGTCAAAGCGGCGAGTTGTGAAATATTTATCGTTAATCAGTTTGAAGTCGGGTACGATAATGCCACATCGTCGTGCTTTTTCGTTATAGTCAAATTCCTGTTTACCCATGTCTTGTGGATCATAAGTATGGCGGAATTTGATAAGCCAATGTCCCTCTTCGTCAGAGAATATTGCCTTTGGTCTGCAACCTCCACTATTACCACTGTTGTATAGAAGCAGTCCGGCGTCTGTGTCTTGCTGTTCTCTCAATACTTCAAGGGCTTTTTCTTGTAAAAGGTCGAAGTCTTGCAGTTCCATTTCTTTTTCTTATAAAATTACGCTAAAATCAGCCGAAGAGCT
>FR881176.1 GCA_000434735.1 Bacteroides sp. CAG:530 | reverse complement strand
GTTGAAGGAGCACCGTCTACCAAGTCCTTAGCTTCTTTCAAGCCAAGACCACAAGCTTCCTTAACTGCCTTTACAACCTGCAATTTTGCAGAGCCAGCGCTCTTCAAAACTACGTCGAATGAAGTTTTTTCTTCAGCAGCGGCTGCACCAGCAGCAGCAGGACCAGCAGCAACTGCAACAGCTGCAGCAGCAGGTTCAATACCGTATTCTTCTTTAAGGATAGTTGCAAGTTCATTAACTTCTTTTACTGTCAAGTTAACTAATTGTTCTGCAAAAGCTTTCAAATCTGCCATTTTTGTATGTATTTAATTGTTTGTTACTATTTGAAAAATATAAAAAGTTGTTTTTTAAGTAAGTCCTCAAACTGCTATGCGCATTATTCTGCACGTTCGCTCAAAGTCTGAAGAACTCCGTGAATGGTGTTGCCACCTGATTGAAGAGCAGAGATAACGTTCTTCGCCGGAGACTGCAGCAAAGCCACAATGTCTGCGATAACTTCGTTCTTGCTCTTGATTGTTGCGAGAGCGTCCAATTGATCTGCACCTACATAGAATCCTTCTTCTGCATAAGCAGCCTTCAATGTAGGAACTCCATCTTTGAATTCTTTAAGCAACTTAGCCGGTACGTTTGCAGTTTCGCAGAACATTACCGATGTAGTACCTTTCAAAGAATCGAACAACGGAGAGAAATCAACATCTTCGAAGCTCATCAAAGCTTTGTGAAGCAATGAATTCTTCACAACAACCAACTTGATACCAGCCTTGAAACATTTTCTACGCAAGTCGCTTGTAGAAGCAGCATCCATAGCGGTTGTATCAACCAAGTAAAAATGTCCGTATTGCTTTACGGTATCAGCTATCTGACCTATAATTACGCCTTTATCTTCCTTTCTCATGATTCCTCCTTATTATTAGATTTCTTCTACTGATTTAGGGTCGATTTTAACACCCTTACT
>FR881175.1 GCA_000434735.1 Bacteroides sp. CAG:530 | reverse complement strand
ATTTTATAGTATTTACTGAATGTCCCTATTTAGGCGAAGCCTTGAAATATTAAAGCCCATTCCGCTATTTATAGCAGGATGGGCTTTAATTATAAGTTTATGTTAAAAATGATGTAGAATAATGCTTCGCTTATTTCTTTCCATTATTCATACGCTCCATACGTTCTCTTTGCTGCTGTTCAGCCTTCTTCTGGAGAGCTTCAAGCTTAGCCATCATGTTGCTCTGCTTCATCTGAGCCGGAGCCTTCTTGTTTGCTTCAAGCTGAGCGAGAAGTTTCTTTTCGTCGGTCATACGGCGCATTACCCACATGGTGATGATACCGATAAGACCAGAGATAAAGTAATAGTAGCTCAATCCCGAAGCGTAATCGTTGAAGATAAAGAAGAACATTACAGGCATAATATACATCATCCACTTCATAGCCGCCATTTGCGGGTTAGCGCCGGTATCTTGCTGCTTCATCATTATTATCTGGTTAATGATAGTAGTGATGCTGAATAACAAGCAGAACAAGCTCAAGTGGTTGCCCAACAAAGGAATGTGTGTGCTCCAGCTAATCAAGTCATCATAAGCCGAAAGGTCGGTAGCCCACAAGAAGCTCTGCTGACGGAATTCGATAGCGTTCGGTACGAAGAAGAACAACGCCATGAATATCGGTGTCTGAATCAACATAGGCAAACATCCACCCATCGGGCTTACGCCATACTGACGATAAAGCGTCATTGTTTCCTGCTGTTTCTTCAAAGCGTCTTCCTGCTTAGGGTACTTAGCGTTTATCTGATCTACATAAGGCTTCAGAGCTTTCATCTTAGCCGAAGAGATAAACGATTTCCAAGTAGTAGGAATAACAATAATCTTAACGATGATAGTCATCAGCAAGATAACGATACCCATGCTAAGTCCCCATCCCGAAAGCCAGTCGAACAAGTTGATGGTAAACCAACGGTTAATCCAGCGGATGATAGGCCATCCCAAGTATACCAAATCTTCCAACTCCTGATCCTTGTCCTTGAAGCTCAAATCGTTGCTAGCGAGCAAAGTTTTGAAGTGGTTAGGGCCGAAATAGAACTGGAAGTGCGAAGGCTGAGCACCGGTCGGGTCGAAAGCCGCTTTCATCTCAGCAGAATAATTCTTCATGTATCCGCTTTCCTGCTGCTCCATCTTAGATTCGAGTGTAGCTTCTGTAAAGTTCTTCTCTGCCATGAATACGCAAGAGAAATACTGGTTCTTGAATGCTACCCAATCCAAAGCTTCCGGCATGCTTTTCATGTCGTCTTTAGTTTCGCTCAGATGGTCGAAGCTGTCGTTAGATGGTTTGTAAGTAAGCGAAGTGTATCGCTGCTCGAATGTGTAACCTTTCTCCATCTGGCGTGCACGCTGTTTCCAGTCGATGCTGACGCTCTTGGTAGAAGGAGAGAAGAAGTTCTGCATTCCTACAGCCTGTACCGTAAAATCGAGCATGTACGATTCCGGCAGAAGTTTGTAGATGAAGTCTAAATGTGCGTTACCGGTTCCGGCATTAAGGCGCATAGTTACCGTGCTGTCAGTCACGTCTACTGCTTGAAAATACATCTGGTTGCTCAGGATGTTCTCGTTCTTACCGTCGAATCCTAAGTTAAGCGATGCGTCTTCTCCGTCGAAAAGTACCAGAGGTTCTTTCTGCTGGTCGTTGTAATCCTTTAGCGTAGCTTGGCATACACGACCTCCCTTATTAGAAATGAGCAGTTTAACCTTGTCGTTTTCAAGAGTTGTGAACTGTTCAGAGCCTTGTGCGGCCTGAAAGAATAATGAAGTAGAATCAAGAACTACTGTCTTGGCAGCTTCGGCTTCAGCTTTAGCTTTCAGCGTTTCTTCTTCTTGCTTTTGTTGCGCCGCCATTATTGAGTCTTGGCGTTCTTGCGCACGTGCCATTTCTTCTGCGCTGGGGCGGTTCCAAATGCCGAAACCGACAATGACTACTCCCATCAGAAGAAATCCCGTTAACGTATTTTTATCCATATTTAAGTTGTTTGTTTTTCTAAAAGTTTCTCTGTTATTTATTTGTCAATAGCAGCTTTTATGAACGACAAGAACAATGGGTGCGGTTTTAATACGGTACTGCTGTATTCCGGATGGAACTGAGTTCCGATAAACCATTTCAGTGTAGGTATTTCCACTATTTCTACCAAGTTAGATTCGGGGTTGATACCTACGCATTTCATGCCGGCTTTTTCGAATTCAGCTTTATAGTCATTGTTGAATTCATAGCGATGGCGATGACGTTCTTGTATATGTTCAGTTTTATATGCCTGATAAGCTTTCGAGTTCGGGTCGAGCACGCATTCGTAAGCTCCCAGACGCATGGTGCCTCCCATGTTGGTAATCGATTTCTGCTCTTCCATAATGTCGATTACGTTGTGCGGAGTCTTTTGGTCCATTTCGCGGCTGTTAGCGTCGGTGTATCCCAAAACGTCGCGTGCAAATTCTATGGCCATACACTGCATACCCAGACAGATACCGAAAGTCGGCACATTGTGGGTACGGCAATACTTTATGGCTACGAATTTTCCTTCGATACCTCTTTGACCGAATCCCGGACAGATTATAACTCCATCCATGTCTTTCAGCTTTTCTTCTACATTCTCATCGGTCAGATTTTCACTGTTGATGAATTGAATGTCGGCTTTGCGGTCGTTGTAGGTAGCGGCTTGCGAAAGCGCTTCAAGAATAGACTTGTACGCGTCTTGCAAATCGTATTTTCCTACCAGACCAATTTTTACTATCTCTGTAGCGTGGTGGCGGCGGTTCAAGAACTCTTTCCACGGTCCCAATGACGGAGTTTCGCCTACTGGCAGTCCCATCTTCTGCAGAATAGTAGCGTCGAGGTTCTGTTCCTGCATACGCACTGGTACTTCGTAGATGGTAGGCATGTCTATAGACTGTATTACTGCGTTCTCGTCTACATTGCAGAACTGAGCTACCTTTTTTCTTAATCCGGCGTTCAATTCATGCTCTGCACGCAGTACCAATATGTCGGGTTGTATACCTACCGATTGCAGTTCCTTTACCGAATGTTGAGTCGGCTTGGTCTTCAGCTCTCCGGCTGCAGCTAGATAAGGTACATAAGTAAGGTGTACGCACAATGCGTTTCTTCCTAATTCCCATTTAAGCTGACGGATACTTTCCAAATAGGGGAGAGACTCGATGTCGCCTACTGTGCCTCCGATTTCGGTAATTACGAAATCGAACTTATATTTATTGCCTAGTAATTTAACGTTTCGTTTAATCTCGTCGGTTATGTGAGGGATGACCTGAATGGTCTTTCCCAAGTAATCGCCTCTTCGTTCTTTGTCGATTACGCTTTTGTAGATTCGTCCGGTAGTGATGTTGTTGGCCTTTGTGGTTTGAATTCCTAGGAATCTCTCGTAATGTCCTAAGTCCAAATCGGCTTCATGGCCGTCTACCGTAACGTAGCACTCTCCGTGTTCGTAAGGATTCAGTGTTCCTGGATCGATGTTGATGTACGGGTCGAATTTTTGTATTGTAACGCTGTAGCCTCTTGCTTGCAGCAACTTACCTATGGATGATGAAATAATGCCTTTGCCTAATGACGAAGCAACACCACCCGTAACGAAAATGTACTTTGTTTCTGCCACAATTAAATGAGTTTAAATAGTTTATGTCCTAATATCAATTTACGAAGTTGCAAAAATATAAAAAAATGCCGATATTCGCACTATTAAACACGAAAACATACTACTTTTGCACTAAATGAAGAGAATTTTAGAAATGAAAACATTAGGTCTTTTTTTCATCGGCCTTGCGCTTTGCTGCAATGGTTTTGCCCAAGAAATACACATCCCCGATTCTACGCTTGCAGAGTTGGAGAAGATGTTGTCGGATACGGTTGTGGTGGCAAAAAAACATAATAAGAAAAATGTGGAGGACAAGGAAGTTTTGTTGCCCTCTGTCGTAGATTTCCTGAAGCAGACTTTAGAGTATCGTGCGTATCGCGACTCGGTAACTGCATTATGGAACGACATTTATGCTATGAACTCTACTTCATGGGTACGCCTGAACCCCGATTACTATAAATTGGTTATGCCTGCTACATATTATTTCGCCCCTATTCAGCAGTCCATGTCGATAGACGGGTGGAAGCCTATCATACCTTTTATTAAAGAGGATGCGCTGAAGGATTCTGTTTTTCAGGTTCCGTCAATAGATCATTCCGTGATAGTAGACAGGGCCGTCAATCGTCAGTTGCTCGATTTCTATCTTCAGTATCCTAATCTCGTAGTACAGAATGAAGCTAACTTGAGAGGTTTGGAGCCACTGTCGGCTGCCATGAAGATAAAGAAACCGCAGAAAGAAGACGTGATGAAATTTGTAGACGCGTCGTACGTGGTTAATCAGGTAGGCGAGAGCGAGCTGCTGGTTATGAAGCCTAATTTCTGGAACGTGGCAGGTAATGGCTATTTGCAGGCTTCGCAGAACTACATCTCAGATAACTGGTACCGAGGTGGTGAGAGTACAGTGTCATTGCTGTCGGGTTTGGTATGGCAGTTTAATTACAACGACAAGCAACGCCTGCAGTTTGAAAATAAGATAGAATGGAAACTGGGCTTCATCACTGCTCCGTCTGATACGGTGCATCAGTATAAAACTACCGACGATATGCTCCGCTTGACTTCTAAGTTGGGTTATCGCGCGTTCTCTAATTGGTACTATACATTATCGGGTGAGTTCAAGACTCAGTTGTTCTCTAAATATAACACCAACTCTGATAAGCTGGTATCTTCTATTCTGTCGCCGTCAGAACTTAATGTCGGTCTCGGTATGGACTACAAGTACAAGAAGAGCGGTGTGTGCGACTTGTCTGTGCTTATTAACCCCTTCAACTACACTCGCTATAGCATTATCAGCGATGAGATAGACCCTACCAAGTTTAATATTGAAGCGGGTAAGAAAGTAGCTAACCAATGGGGCTCTCGTTTAGAGGCAACGGTGAAATGGAGCGTTCTCTCTAATTTATTGTGGGATTCGCGCTTCTCCTATAATACCAACTATGAACGTGTGGTATCAGAGTGGGAGAACACATTTACGTTTGCGTTCAATAAATACTTCTCTACCAAGCTGTTTCTGCATGTGCGTTTTGACGACTCCGTGTCGAGAAAAGAAGGCGACAGCTTCTTCCAGTTTAAGGAATTGATGAGTTTAGGATTTAACTATACATGGTAATTATATAATTAATTTAGCTTAGAAAAACACATATGGTATCGTTTGTTCAAGTACTTGATTTTGTTGGAACTTTTGCATTTGCTATTAGTGGAATTCGTTTGGCTTCGGCCAAACGTTTCGATTGGTTTGGGGCATATATCGTAGGATTGGCTACCGCTATTGGCGGTGGTACGCTGAGAGACGTGATGCTGAATGTCACTCCGGTGTGGATGACCGACCCTATCTATTTGATATGTACGGCATTTGCCATGTTCTTTGTTATTATTTTCGGTAAGTATCTGATACACCTTAATAATACGTTCTTCTTCTTCGACAGTATCGGGTTGGCGTTGTTTACGGTGGTAGGATTCGAGAAAAGTATCACGTTAGGTTTTCCGTTTTGGGTAGCTATCATAATGGGTAGCATAACCGGAGCTGCCGGAGGTGTGATACGCGATGTGTTCATTAATGAAATTCCGCTGATCTTCAGAAAGGAAATCTACGCTATGGCTTGCGTAGTTGGTGGCTTGGCTTATTGGATATGTCTGAATATGGGCTTTGAAGATTACATGGCGCAGATAATAGGTGGTAGTACTGTATTTGTAGTCCGTATCTTGGCGGTGAAATTCAAAGTTACTCTTCCTATCCTGAAAGGAGAATAGCGGAAATATAATTTAGACAAATAATTCGCCCTTGCTACAGCTGGTTTGTAGTAAGGGCGTTTTTCGTTATATACATGTAGTGACGCATATTCTCCATGTAATGTATTTTACTAAAAGAGATGTAACGGTATTTCCCACGATTGCCATTTTGGTGTGTATGCAATTTCTAAAAAACGGCTTCAGAAGATATTCTGAATGGGGTGAAAAAAGAATGCGATGCTTAAAGTGAAAGAATACGATGAATCAAGTGAAAGAATGCGAATGGGTAGTTGACTTATCGCATTCTTTTGGAGAGTGTTTTCATGAGATTTCTGGTGTGCGTAAATTTTATTTTTATTATTTCTCTCCCTTTTCGTTTTTTTGGGGGAAAACCGGTACCTGTTTCATTAGTCTCATTATCTTTCTCTGTCTTTTATACATGTACGGACTGGGTTTGCCAGAATTGAACTTGATGGGATTAGGCAGACTGGCGGCTATCAATGCGCATTGTCCCCTTGTGAGATTCTTGGCCGAAGTGTTGAAATGCTCTTCTGCTACTGCCTGCGCCCCGTAGATGCCTTTCCCCATTTCTATGGAGTTGAGATAAACCTCCATGATTCGCTCTTTATTCCAGCATGTTTCTATCAGAACGGTGAAATACACCTCCAGTCCCTTGCGAAGCCACGATGACGACGGCCATAGAAATACGTTCTTTGCCGTTTGCTGACTTATGGTACTTGCCCCGCGGGCTTTCTTTCGAGTTTTATTCTCTTCTACTGCCTTCTTTATTTCTACGAAATCGAAACCATTATGTTCGGCAAATCGATTGTCTTCTGACGCTATGACAGCCATAGGCAGATGCTTTGAAATCTTGTCTTTGCTTACCCAGTGATGCTTGCACTTCAGCTCTTCTCCGCTAGTTATTTGCTGTACGCTGCGTATCACCATCAGCGGGGTGATGTATACGGGTACGAATCGTAGCAGCAGTACGGCAAGTATAGACGATGCGAAAAAGAAAATGATGAGATTTCGGAAAAATTTAAGAATTCGTTTAGGTGATGACATTTGTAGAGACTTGTAGGTGGGAATTAATATTCGGGCACGAATCTGTTCTTTGTATTAAGAAAGAACGTGATTCGTGCCCGATTTAATATAAACTCAAGCTAAGCTTGATGATGTTTACTGTAAAGTGCCAGCTTCAGCTTGCTGAATCATTTGCTGGCTAGCGTACATATAAACCTCTACGCGGCGGTTCTGTTCGCGTCCGGCAGCAGTGCTGTTATCGCTGATAGGATTAGCTTCGCCGTATCCTTCAACCGATTTGATCTGACTTGATGCAGCGCCGCAACTCAACATGTAAGAAGCTACGCTCTGAGCGCGAGACTGAGACAAGTCTTTGTTTTTCTGTGCACTCTGTTCGGCTGTAGAGTTCTTCCATCCCACATTGTCGGTATATCCGTAAACGGCAACGTCCATAGTAGGATTCTGCTTCAGCACATTGTTAGTGAACTTGCTCAATGAAGCCTGTGCAGAATTGCTCAATGTAGAACTTCCGGTATTGAAAAGAATGCCCGAGTCGAATGTTACTTTAACTGCCTGCAATCCGTTGTTATCGGTTACCTGTTCTACTTTAGCGCCTTCTACCTTAGCTGCTTGTTCGGCAGCTTTATCCATCTTCTTGCCAATCAATACTCCAGCTCCGGTACCAACTGCAGCACCAACTGCGGCACCAATGGCAGCTCCTTTACCGTGGCCTATTACACCACCCAGAAGAGCTCCGAGGGCAGTACCGCTACCTGCGCCAATTAGTCCACCCTTTGCCGTGTTACTCATGGAACCTGTTGTTCCACATCCGCTGAAAACCAAGCTTGCGCTTAGCAAAATAGCGATTATGTTTGTTCTTTTCATAATTGAATAATGTTTAGTTATTATTTAATATAAGTGTTTAGTATGCAAATATAGGATATTTTTTCATAGTTTCATTAACTCTATTGCGAACAGAGGTAATTACTTCTTCATTATCTACATTTGAAAGTACGGTTTCTATCATTTCAGCTATTTCGTACATCAGGTCTTCCTTGGCACCGCGTGTAGTGATGGCGGGTGTACCTAAGCGAATTCCAGAAGTCTGGAATGCCGAGCGTGTATCGAAAGGTACCATGTTTTTATTTACTGTGATATCGGCTGCCACCAATGCTTTTTCGGCTACCTTACCAGTCAAATCTGGATATTTAGAGCGGAGGTCTACCAGCATAGAGTGGTTGTCTGTACCGCCAGATACTATTGTGAAGCCTCTGTCTATCAACGCCTGTGCCAATACGGCAGCGTTTTTCTTAACTTGAATTTGGTATTCCTTATATTCTGGCTGCAAGCATTCACCAAATGCTACTGCCTTAGCTGCGATAACGTGTTCAAGCGGACCACCCTGAATACCTGGGAATACAGCTGAGTCGAGCAACTGAGACATCTTTTTGATTTCGCCCTTCGGTGTCTTCTTGCCCCATGGGTTGGGGAAGTCTTTACCCATCATGATAACACCACCGCGCGGACCGCGAAGTGTTTTATGAGTAGTAGATGTTACGATGTGAGCGTACTTAACCGGGTTGTCAAGCAGTCCGGCAGCGATAAGTCCGGCAGGGTGAGCCATATCTACCATAAAGATAGCTCCAACCTTATCTGCTATTTCGCGCATACGTTTGTAATCCCATTCGCGAGAGTATGCCGAGCCACCACCGATAATCATCTTTGGGTGTTCGCGCAGAGCGATTTCTTCCATCTGGTCGTAATCTACACGTCCGGTTTCTTTATTCAGGTTATATTCGCACGGATGATAGATAATACCCGATGTGTTGACCAAAGAACCGTGAGACAAATGTCCTCCATGAGCCAAGTTCAATCCCATGAACTTATCGCCTGGGTTTAGCACTGCCAAGAATACGGCAGCGTTAGCCTGTGCTCCAGAGTGTGGCTGTACGTTAGCCCATTCAGCTCCGAAAATCTGTTTCAAGCGGTCGATAGCAATCTGTTCGCTTTGGTCTACCACCTCGCATCCTCCATAATATCGTTTGCCCGGATAACCTTCGGCATATTTATTAGTGAGGCATGAACCCATTGCTTCCATAACCTGGTCGCTGACGAAGTTTTCAGAAGCGATTAGTTCTATACCTTTTAACTGCCTTTGATGTTCTTTTTCTATAATGTCGAAAATTAAATTGTCTCTTTTCATGATTCGATAGTTTTAAGGGTTATTAATATTATGTATATGTCTCTTTTTTAAAAAATCACACCAATGGAGAAACTTATTACATTTCGTCGCCGTTTGATAGTCAGTGAATGCTTATCGTATGGAGCGGCTGTTGTGGCTTTATCGTAACTTATTGACTTAGCCAGGTTTTGTAGTCCAATTTCGTATCTGAAATCAAAAAAGATATTAGATACGTTTACGGCAAGTCCCATTGTTCCGCTAAAGTTTATGGGGCGAAGGTTCTCTGTTATTTGTTGCTGATAGAATCCGGTATAGTCGTTGTCGCAGTGCTTCTTCCACATATACGAAACTTTCGGTCCTACAAAAAACGCCATTCCGTACGGATAGGTATCGATAAACTTGTATCCGTATAAAATAGGGAAGTCTATAGAATGTAGTGTAGATTTTATCAGTACATGATTGGCCAGATAATCGTAGTTGTTCTTGTCTCGTTTTACTGACAGGCTGCCTTTTGATATGTTGTAAGAAAGCTCCGGCTGGATAAAATGATGTTTGTTGAGGTTGAACCTACAGAAGAAGGCGCACAGATAGCCTACTTTATAGTTGTTTTGGATATCCGTGAGTTCTTGTCCGCCGGTGTTGAAACGATCTATGAAGAATATGGTAGAATTAAAGCCTGCTTTTATACCTACATTAACCTTGGACCCACGAGTGTCTAGTCTATACCTTTCTTCGGCATGACCTACATACGCTATCAGCGCAAAATATAGTGTAAGTATATAAGCAAGCTTTCTTTTCATGACAAAATATTATTTTTTCTTTTCTACCGACCAACCGAATTTGCCCACTTTGGCTCCTGTTTCATAGTATCCACCATGAATGTATACCAAAAGGTTTGTTTTGGCCAATTCGAATTTGCCGGTTTCGCTGTCTATGAATTTTTCATCAGCTTTTACGTTGACTACATCAGCTATAAACATGTCGTGCGATCCGAGCGAAACTATTTCTTTCACTCTGCACTCAATGTTCAGCGGAGATTCTTCGATGATAGGGGCATTCACCACCGATGCCTTTCCGGGGGTAAGATGCATTTCTTCGAATTTATTATGGTCTTTTCCCGAACGTACTCCACACCAGTCTGTGGCGAAAGCCATGTCCTTGGTGGTGAGGTTTATCACGAACTCCATGTTCTTCTTGATGATAGGATAGGAGTGTCTTTCCGGTCTCACCGAAATGTAGCACATCGGCGGATTGGTGCAGATGGTTCCTGTCCATGCTACCGTAAGAATATTGTATTCTTCGGGAGTATTGCCGCAACTTACCAGAATGGCGGGCAGTGGATAAATCATTGTCCCCGGTTTCCAGTCTTGTTTCATAGACTTATATTATAATAGTTTTATGTTTTCTATTTGCTGCTCCTTTTCGCAATAGTGGCATTTTATTATTCCGCCCTTTTTGTCTATTACATGGAACCATGTTGTCATCGGTTCATTGTTTGTAATACACTTTGGGTTGTTGCATTTTACTATGCCTTTTAATTCTTCTGGCATTTCTACAGCTTTTTTCTCTACCACTTCATAATGGCGGATGATGTTCAGCTTCATGTTTGGTGCAACTACCGACAGGCGATTTATTTCTTCGTCGGTGAAGAAACGGTTGGCTATCTTTATGATACCTTTCTTGCCCAGTTTCTTGCTTACAAAGTTGTTTCCGATAGTAATGTTAGAATCCAGATGCTGTAAGTCGAGCAATGATACTACTGTGAATAGCTTGTCAGACGGAATATGGTCTATTACGGTTCCGTTTTCAAGAGCCGCTACTTGTAATTCTTTCTTTTCACTCATGGTTTTGTTTCTTTTGTGATAGTTTGTGTTATTTATCCGTATCGGCTTTTACTTCATCAAGTGTGATGCCTAACACGTCACATAAGATGGCTTCGCGTGCGTAGAGTCCGTTCTGTGCTTGCTGGAAGTAGTAAGCCTTCGGGTTATCGTCAACATTGTACGCAATTTCGTTTACGCGTGGCAGCGGGTGCAATATGCGCAGATTAGGGCGAGTCTTTTCCAGCATCTTGTTATGCAGGATGTATATGTCTTTCACGCGTTCGTACTCCATCAGGTCGGTAAATCTTTCTCGTTGTACGCGTGTCATATATAATATGTCTGCATCAGCGATAGTATCTTCCGTAAAATCTGAGTGCTCGTAATATTTAATGTTATGTTCTTTGCAGTAAAGCTTGTATTCTTCCGGCATCTTAAGCTCGTCGGGAGCTACAAAGTGGAAAGTCGGGTTGAAGTGGCGCATAGCCATAATAAGTGAGTGTACTGTTCTTCCGTATTTCAAGTCGCCTACCAAGTAGATGTTCAGATTCTCAAGCGTACCCTGAGTCTTGTAGATAGAATACAAGTCGAGCATAGTTTGAGAAGGGTGTTGGTTGGCTCCGTCACCTGCATTTACGATAGGCACAGGAGCTACTTCGCTGGCGTATCTTGCCGCACCTTCCAAGAAATGTCTCATCACGATGATATCTGCATAGTTGCTTACCATCATGATGGTATCTTTTAGAGTTTCACCTTTAGAAGAACTTGTTACTTTCGGGTCTGTAAATCCGATAACGCGTGCTCCTAAACGGTTAGCTGCCGTTTCAAAACTAAGGCGAGTACGGGTGGAAGGCTCGAAAAAGAGTGTTGCTACTACCTTTTCGTCCAACAAATGTCGATTAGGTTTCTTTTCAAACTCTTTAGCCATTTCCAGCAAATAGAGAATTCTTTCTTTGGAATGGTTAGCGATAGTGACTAAACTTCTATTTTCCATATTTTCGGTTTTATGATCGTGTTAATAATACCGGAGTTCAAAGATAGATAAAAAAAATAGAATTCACATCTTTTGCGGAGACAATTTGATAAAATGATAAGATAGCGAAAAATATAGAAATAAAAAAGCCCTTCTGTAAAAGAAGAGCTTTAAAGAGTGACCGCGACAGGATTCAAACCTGTAACCGGCTGAT
>FR881174.1 GCA_000434735.1 Bacteroides sp. CAG:530 | reverse complement strand
CTCATATTCTGTTCATTTCACTTTGGTATGGCAAATCAACTCGTGTATATCCACATTGAGAACATCAGCTATTTGTGCCAATGTCTTCAAGTCCGGTTGTGCGTGGTTGTTGCACCACTTCGATACTGTGGCAGGGTCCTTATGCAATATCTTTGCCAACCATTTACTCATAATACCTCTTTCTGCTAATACGGTCTTGACACGATTTAAATCCGCCATACTTCAATTATTTGTTGTGTTTGCCGCAAAGTTACAGCTTTTAACCGGGATAAAGAATATATCCACATAAAGTTGCCTAAAAGAGTGTTATTTTCTCAAATACAAGGCATTTTTGTGTTCAAAAATGGCCTGTTTCATGCTCTTTACTAACATGCGAATGTCTTCACCTGTATACTAGATGGGGTGGTTTATCCCCACCTCATCAACATTCATCAAAACTATATTTGTCGTGAAAAAATAAAGACCTACACCTCACCAACCCATAATCTTTGCATCACATGACTTTTGACCTCTTTAAAATCTTCACTTTCCTTAAACCTACAAATAAAACCCAATCCACTTTTCTATCGTATTAACCACAAATGATTGGTAATCTGTTACTTCTAAATACTGTAACTTGTCGGAGATAAGGCTAAACTCCATTAATCCTCCATCAATTGCAAATAACTCTATTAATGATGATATTAAAAAAATATATGTTCCTGAAACAAGTTTGGAGAAATATAAATCAGCTCCAATATGGCAAAACTTTTCTGATAGAATTGTACCTATAGAAACGTATTAATTTAGCGTGAATTCAATATAAAATTAGAAATTTGAAAATTGCCAGTCATTGACAAAATATACATCAATGGCGGGTTTCTCAATGGCTCACTGATTGACAAGAACGGTTATTGTGGCACACGCAATCATAAAGTCAGGCATAATAAAAGCCGACATCTAATATAGGTGTCGGCTTTTATTATGCTGTATGTTTTATTATCTCAATCGTATGAAATCGCCTACTTTCGGAGCCGGAGAATCCGGATGCATATCGTTCATTTTATATAGTCTTTCCAGACGAACTCCGAATTTCTGCGAAATGCTGTACATTGAATCGCCATCGCGTACTACATATACAATGTGTTCTTTGGTAGCGCGGCGGTTTTTCTTTTCAAGATAAACAATCTCTCCACCTCTAAATATATAGTCTTTAGGCAGCTCGTTGTACTTGCGCAACTTTCGGCTGCTGATTCCTAATTCTTTTCCTAAGTTTTTAAACGTATCTCCTGGGCGAGCTACAATGTAAAGCAGTCCGTTGGCAAGATAGGGCTGGTGCGGATCTGGGTATGTTTCTGCAAATTTAAGTCCGTGCTTCTTGTCATAACGGTGCAAGTCGTATAGCTCGATGAGGTTTATCAGTCGGTTGGCATATTGTGGGTCGGTAGCATATCCGGCTTTCTTCAAACCTCGCGCCCATCCTTTATAATCGGTAGGAGATAACTGGAACAAGAAAGCGTATCTGGCTCCAGAGCGTAAAAACTTAGAGTGGTCTCTGTATGAATCTTTGGCATGTCTGTAGGCGCGGAAACATTCTTGGCGTGCATCATCATCGTGGCGAACGTTGGGTCCGCTCCATGCACTGCCGCATTTTATGCCAAAATGGTTGTTCGACTTTCGTGCAAGTTCTCCTTTACCCGCTCCCGATTCAAGCAACCCCTGCGCCAATGTGATACTGGCAGGTATGTGATACAGCTTCATTTCTTCAACTGCTATGGCTCTATACTTATGTATGTATTCTTCGTAAGCCTGATTCTTACGCATGCTTTGTGCGCTGCTTGTCAAGATAGATAGAAGCAATGCCACTGCGATAGATAATGTATGTTTCATCATGATTTCGTTTTCTGTTGTTTTGAGTGCGTAAAGATAGAAATTTATGCCGATATGTTGCATCGAAAATAAAGTAATGTTTGGTAGCGTACATTATCATTCAGTAAAAAACTGTCAATAAAAAAGCGACATTTGTTTTAAATCATATATCTTTGCCCCTAATACAAAAACTTATTTTAAAATTTAAACGAGATGAATAAAGCCATTATTACCGTAGTAGGCAAGGATACTATGGGTATTATCGCAAGAGTTTGTACCTATCTTGCCGAAAACAAGATTAACATTTTGGATATTTCGCAGACTATCGTACAAGAGTATTTCAACATGATGATGATTGTAGATATGTCGAAGATGACAAAACCATTTGAACAAGTGGTTAGTGAGTTGGTAGCCGAGGGAAGTGCTATGGGAGTGCAGGTAAAATGCCAGCGTGAGGAAATCTTTGACAAGATGCATCGCATCTGATGAATGTTACAGTAAAGAATACGATACGTTATGATAAATATAAACGAGGTTCTCGAAACCAACAAGATGATTGAGAAAGAGAATCTGGATGTGCGCACCATTACAATGGGTATCAACCTGCTGGATTGTGCCGACGGAAATCTGGATGTTCTCTGTAAAAATATATATGATAAAATAACTCGCTATGCGAAAGACCTGGTGAATACAGGTGAGGAGATAGCAAAAGAATTTGGTATACCTATCGTCAACAAGCGTATCTCTATCACTCCGATTGCTTTGGTGGGTGGAGCGGCTTGTAAGACTCCGGATGATTACGTTAAGATAGCGCAGACACTTGATAAGGTGGCTCTGGAATTGGGCGTGAACTTTATCGGTGGATATTCGGCTATCGTATCAAAGGGCATGAGCCGTAGCGACGAGTTGCTTATTCGTTCTATTCCGAAGGCTTTGGCTTGTACGGAAAGAATTTGCAGTTCTATCAACGTTGGCTCTACCAAGACCGGTATCAATATGGACGCTGTTCGTTTGATGGGCGATATCGTTAAGGAAACGGCGGAGATGACCAAGGAGCGTGGCTCGTTGGGATGCGCTAAGCTGGTGGTGCTGTGTAATGCCCCCGATGATAACCCGTTTATGGCGGGAGCGTTTCATGGAGTATCAGAGGCTGATGCCATTATCAATGTAGGCGTAAGCGGACCGGGGGTGGTGAAGTATGCTCTGGAACAGGTGCGTGGTAAAAACTTCGAGGTGCTGTGCGAAACGATTAAACGCACTGCTTTCAAGATTACCCGCGTGGGACAGTTGGTAGCGCAGGAAGCATCGCATCGTCTGGGTGTTCCTTTCGGTATCATCGACTTGTCTTTAGCTCCTACTCCGGCGGTAGGCGACAGTGTGGCAGAGATATTGCAGGAAATTGGTCTGGAATATCCGGGCGCTCCTGGCACTACTGCGGCATTGGCTCTGCTTAACGACCAAGTGAAGAAGGGTGGTGTTATGGCATCATCGTACGTAGGCGGACTGAGCGGAGCGTTCATTCCGGTTAGCGAAGACCAAGGTATGATAGACGCTGCCGTAGCAGGTGCGCTGACTATCGAGAAGCTGGAAGCCATGACATGCGTATGCTCGGTAGGTCTTGACATGATTGCCATTCCGGGTTCTACTCCGGCAACTACCATCTCGGGTATCATAGCCGACGAAGCAGCCATAGGTATGGTTAACCAGAAGACTACAGCGGTGCGTATCATTCCGGCAGTTGGCAATGAGATAGGCGACATGGTAGAATTCGGCGGTTTGTTGGGATATGCCCCCATCATGCCTGTAAACAAATTCAGTTGCGAAGCGTTTGTAAATCGCGGCGGACGTATTCCGGCTCCTATCCATAGCTTTAAAAACTGATTTTTTAGATGACGGATTATTTAGACGGACTGAACGAGCAACAGCGAGCTGCTGTAGAGTATATAGATGGCCCTTCATTGGTGATAGCTGGAGCCGGTTCGGGAAAAACAAGAGTCCTTACTAATAAAATAGCTTATCTGTTAGACCACGGTTATGAGCCGTGGTCTATTTTGGCTTTGACCTTTACCAACAAGGCTGCCAATGAGATGAAAGAACGTATCGCAAAGCAAGTGGGACATGAGCGTGCACGCTATTTGTGGATGGGTACCTTTCATTCTGTCTTTTCAAGAATTCTTCGTGCTGAGGCTGAGGTTTTAGGATTTACTTCCGACTTTACTATTTACGATGCTTCCGACTCGAAGAGCTTGATAAAGACCATCATAAACGAAATGCAACTCGATGAGAAGGTGTATA
Organism: Bacteroides sp. CAG:530; assembly: GCA_000434735.1. GTDB lineage: Bacteria > Bacteroidota > Bacteroidia > Bacteroidales > Bacteroidaceae > Phocaeicola. The sequence continues at coordinate 6,240 of FR881174.1, read as the reverse complement.
AGCCTTCGGCGGTGCAGAGTCGTATCAGCAACGCTAAAAATCATCTAGTTTCACCCGATGCTTACGCTTCATCAGCGGAGGTTCGTAAAGCCGACCAGGAAGCGAAACTTTCGGAGATTCATCGTATTTATAGACGTTACTGGGATAGATGCCGACAGAGCAACGCGATGGATTTCGATGACCTGTTGGTTTATACCTATGTATTATTAAAAGGTAAACCAGAATTATGCGCTAAGTATGCAGAGCGTTTCCGCTTTGTCTTGGTAGATGAGTATCAAGATACCAACTACGCCCAGCATATGATAGTGCAACTGCTCACGGAAAAGAGTCGCCATATCTGCGTGGTAGGCGATGATGCCCAGAGTATCTATTCGTTCCGTGGAGCCAATATCGATAATATACTAAGCTTTACCAATCTATATAAGGAGGCGCGACTGTTTAAGTTGGAGCGCAACTATCGTTCTACGCAGACCATAGTGAATGCTGCCAATAGTTTGATAGTTAAAAACCGCTCGCAGATACAGAAAAACGTATTCTCGGAAAAGGAAGTCGGTGATAAGATAGATGTTCAGAGCGCGTATAGCGATGTAGAAGAAGCCGAAATAGTAGCAAATCGTGTAGTGAAGATGCACGTGCGCGATAATTATGCCTATAGTGATTTCGCCATCTTATATCGTACCAACGCCCAGAGCCGTGTGTTCGAAGAGGCTTTCCGTAAGCGTAGCATTCCGTATCGCATATATGGCGGCTTGTCTTTCTATCAGCGTAAGGAGATAAAAGACGTGATAGCTTACTTCCGCTTGGCTGTCAACCCTAATGATGAAGAGGCGCTGAAGAGAGTTATTAACTATCCAGCCCGCGGAATAGGTAATACCACGCTTAGTAAGATTATGCTTGCGGCATCAGAAAACAATGTCAGCCTATGGAGCGTGTTGAACGAACCGTTGACGTATAACCTAAATGTAAATAAAGGTACTCATACCAAGTTGCAGGCTTTCCGTGACTTGATAGCCGGATTCATAGAACAGGCTTCGCAGAAAGATGCGGCCGAGTTGGGACGTGAAATTATTATGCGCTCAGGAATCAGAGCCGACATTTATCAAGACCGTTCGCCGGAGAGCTTGAGCCGTCAGGAGAACATAGAGGAAATGATGAACGGCATAAACGATTTCTGTGATACACGTAAGGAAGAAGGCAATGACCATGTATTTCTTACCGATTATCTTTCGGAAATCTCTTTGCTGAGCGACCAAGATGAGGAAAAGGACGAGGATACTCCGAAGGTTACATTAATGACTATCCACTCCGCCAAAGGGTTGGAGTTCCCTAATGTCTTTGTGGTGGGATTGGAAGACGGTCTCTTCCCAAGTATGATGTCTGGCGAATCTATGCGTCAGTTGGAAGAAGAACGCCGATTGTTTTATGTAGCGATAACCCGTGCCAAAGAGCATTGCTTCTTATCGTATGCCAAGAGTCGCTACCGTTATGGAAAAATGGAATTCAGTGTGCCGAGCCGTTTCCTGAAAGATATAGATGTGCGCTACCTTAATGTGGCGCAAGCCGATACCGTAGCGCAAAGGGTAGACGAAGGGGTACGACGTTTCCGTAAGGAGACGGATGAACGTCCTTCATATTATAAGGCAGAAAGCAACGGTCCATCTATGTTCGACGGTGGAGCGATGCCCGAAGAACCTCGCCATTTCGTGAAACCGCTTTCGGAACGTAAATTGAAGCGTGTGGATTTATCGTCTTCACCGTCTTCGTCGTCTTCGGCAGGAGCTGCTACCACATCGACAAACGAGTGGGGAATAGCGGTAGGCAAGCGGGTAGTTCACGCACGCTTCGGTAGAGGAGAAGTAATTAAGGTAGAAGGCGCAGGCGAAAACTGCAAGGCTACCATCAGCTTTGCCAATGCTGGCGTAAAGCAATTGCTGCTTAAGTTTGCCCGATTTGAGAAAATAGAATAAAAACAGGTGTATAACCATAAGACTTATATATAAAAGTATGTTCGATGTAACGAAGGTCCCATCGCCGTGTTATGTGATGGAAGAAGATTTGCTCAGAAAGAATCTAAGCTTGATAAAGAGTGTGGCAGATAGCACTGGTGTAGAGATAATATTGGCATTCAAGGCGTTTGCCATGTGGAAGTCGTTTCCTATATTCCGTGAGTATATCCGTTATACTACGGCCAGCTCTGAATACGAGGCTCGTTTGGCGTTCGAGGAGTTTGGCAGTAGGGCGCACGCTTATTCTCCGGCTTATACCGAGCAGAACTTTCCGGCTTTCCTGAAGTACTGCAGTCATATTACATTTAATTCATTGTCGCAGTTCGCTCGTTTTTATCCGATGGCAAAAGCTGCGGCCCAACCTGTATCGTGCGGTATTCGTGTAAATCCTGAGTATTCTGAAGTAGAAGTCGAGCTGTATAACCCATGCGCTCCGGGTACCCGTTTCGGAGTGATGGCCGACCAATTGCCCGATGTCTTGCCAGAAGGTATAGAAGGTTTTCACTGTCATTGCCATTGCGAGTCGAGCTCATACGAGTTGGAACGTAGCTTAAAGCATATAGAAGAAAAGTTCTCGCGTTGGTTCCCTCAACTGAAATGGTTGAATCTGGGCGGCGGTCATCTCATGACACGAAAAGACTACGATGTGAAGCACCTCATCGGACTGCTGAACGGGCTGAAGGAGCGTTATCCTAATCTTCAGATTATAATGGAACCAGGTTCGGCCTTTACTTGGCAGACTGGCCCGTTGGTATCTTCTGTAGTCGATATCGTAGAAAACAGAGGCATCCGTACTGCAATTCTCGATGTCAGCTTTACATGCCACATGCCCGATTGCTTGGAAATGCCTTATCAACCATCGGTACGCGGAGCCGAAACTCTGCCTGCCGATGCCGTAAAGACAGCTTCTCCAGAAGAACATGTATATAGATTAGGTGGTAATAGTTGCTTGAGCGGTGACTATATGGGAAGTTGGAAGTTCGACCACGAATTGCAAATAGGCGAACGTGTAGTATTCGAAGACATGATACACTATACCATGGTAAAAACTAATATGTTCAACGGTATTCATCATCCGTCGGTAGCTATAAGTCGTTCTAACGGCGAGTTAGAAATCTTCAAAAATTTTGTCTACGAAGATTATCGCGACCGTATGTGTTGATGTTAAAAGGTAGCGTTTTTATGTAGTTCATCGCATTGATTTTTATGAATTCTTCAGGCTTATATTTGAAAAATTATAAGATTTGAGTAAAAAAAGTGCGCAATGTTTTGGAAGTTTCACAAAAAGCACTACCTTTGCACTCGCAATCGAGAAAACTACTTTCGTTGCGAGAAATTGCGGAAATAGCTCAGTTGGTAGAGCATAACCTTGCCAAGGTTAGGGTCGCGAGTTCGAGTCTCGTTTTCCGCTCTAAGGCTGCTCGAATGGTGGAATCGGTAGACACGAGGGACTTAAAATCCCTTGGCCATTGCGGCTGTGCGGGTTCAAGTCCCGCTTCGAGTACGATAAAAAACGCTTCTTAATCATTTGATTAAGGAGCGTTTTTGTTTTATCGGGTAGCCAAACAAAGCGCTACCCTACCCAACAATCAAAAGCGTTTCTTCTTATTCTGCAACATCTTTATTGATTTTTCTTTCGCCAACGCTTGCATATCTACAGCTACATCATCTTCATCTACAATTTCCACTCCTGTCATCGTCTCTATAATATCTTCCATTGACACAACTCCGCGCAGACTTCCGTATTCGTCAATAATGATTGAGATGTGCTCTCGCTTTTCTAACATCTTTTCCCATATCTGATAAACAGATTCATCTTCCGAGAACGAAAGAATCGGACGCATAAGATCAGACAACCTAGTCTGAAACTCATCTTCAGACAAAGCTTCTAGTACCATATCTTTCAACACATAACCTGTAATACAATCCTTTCTTTCATCAAAAACAGGGATGCGGGAAAAATTCCATTCTCCCTGCTCGTAGAACTCCTTTACTGTCAAAGTTTGACATGCAGATTCCACAACAATAGAAGGAGTCATTATCTCTCTAGCCTTAACAGCTGACAAATGAATGCAACTCTTAATAATTTTACTTTCAGATTCGCGAAATACACCTTCTGTAGTTCCTACGTCAACCATAGCAGACACCTCCTCACGACTCATGGATATTTGTTTCCCCTTTGGAGTGAAAACTTTTGTTATAAGCTCTGAAAGCAATACTAACGGATAAGTAATAAAAACAAGAACTCGGATAATCTTTGTGGACAACATAGCAAGCGAACGCCAGTAAGAAGCACCGATAGTTTTCGGAATAATTTCAGAAAGTACCAATATCAGCAAAGTAAGAACCGCAGAAATAACACCAAAATATTGTTCGCCAAAAATCTTAATCGACTCCGCACCCACACCTGCCGAACCGATGGTATGAGCAATAGTGTTGAGTGAAAGAATTGCGCCCACCGGACGGTCTACATTATTCTTGTACTGTTTCATCAAAGTAGCAGTTTTATTACCTTGATTCTCCTTCATAGAGATAAACGACATTGGAGTAGAAAGAAGTACCGCCTCTAGAACGGAACACAAAAAGGAAAGTGACAATGCACCTAAAAAATATAATATGATTAAACCCATTAAACTTAGAATTGATTTATAAATATGTTATCTGTAACGAAAAGCATATTACATATTAAATCCTAAGATTTCTATGATAGATGTAATGGGGCACACTACAGCTAAGGGTAATGAGATGCTTATAAAGATATGAGGTAATTATACAATATCCGTGTGAGAGTATTCTCCTGAAGTCAGATACTACATTTGCACCGCTGTTACTTCTCGACTTACATCCTCTATTAGCCAAACGAAAATAAAAAGAAGCAAGATCATCGCAAGAAGTGGTTATGAAAGATTCATCGTCCGAATCCAAAACGGTTTGGGTACTATCAAGTATACAACTTGCTACAGCCGCTACCTCTTCATTTGAAGCCGTAACACCTGACAACTCTCCCAAGTACATGAATGAAGCGGCAAACACCGCAACTAAGAGTGATATGAATAGATTTCGTATCATTGCGGCATAAAGTTATTAATTTGCCATTACATCAATAACTTTCAAACTAAACATTGCGAATCTTTAACATTTACAGTCCACAAAACAAAAGAAAGAATCCTCCATCTTATATAAAGACAGAGGATTCTTTTCTTATTTTACCTGCTTATTTCAAAACCTCACCTTGCTCGTTGAAGATTACTTCAGACTCAGTTCCTTCTTCGTTTACAATAACTACCTTATAAGTCTTTGCACCCTGCTCGTCGGTCTTTACAGCTGCTGCCTTAAAGGTATAGTCTGCATAATCTTTATGAAGTGTAGTTAATACAGCTTCCGGAAGTTCCTTGATGTCTATCGGCTGGTAATCTGTCGGTTCGGCCGACAATAACTGAGATTCGTCGGTCTTTGTTTCAGTTTCTACTGCCGGAGCCTGAAGAACTTCACCCTGTTCGTTGAAAAGCACTTCGGTATCAACACCTTCCGCATCTACAAGCACTACTTTATAAATCTTAACGCCTTGTTCATCGGCCTTCACCGCTGCTTCTTTAAATGCATAATTTGCATAGTCTTTCTGAAGTTTAGCACGTACTGCTTCAGGAAGGTCTTTAGCATCTATCGGCTGATAATCTGTCGGTTCGGCCGATAATGACTGAGAGTCAACCACTGCCGTATCGGGTTTAACTATCGTATCGGTCTTTACGATGGTGTCGGTCAACACCGTATCCTGAGCGTCGGTTATTTCCTTAGAAGCTACACTGCTGTTTGCAAATGAAACAGATGAAAACATACTTGCTACTACCACTGCTAAATAAATCTTTTTCATAACCTTAAAATTTAAATGATTAAACATTTTCGTTTTGCTTTACGTTATCTATAATGACAACACCAATGCCAAACCTGCCACAACCAATCGTACACGCTAATTATCAACGATTTAAGCAAACAAACGCATAACCATACCAACGGGAATTCTGTGGATTTTCGCCACACTATGTAGAACGGATGTTTATCTTTTCCACAACGATTTCCACACCGCCACACAACTTTCTGCGATAGAACACAAAACCACATGAGATGTATTATAATGCGATAAGTTGATTGACTCATCGCAATGAACAGTTTGAATCATCGCAATGTTTCATTTGAACCATCGCAATGTTTCCATTTAAAATCCAAACAAAGTTAG
>FR881173.1 GCA_000434735.1 Bacteroides sp. CAG:530 | reverse complement strand
AAAAAAGGGATGTACCGTTTTAAAAATAAGAACATACATCCCTTTCATAATTTAACGTGAATTCGAAATAACTCAAAACATAGAAAGTTGCCCGTCTTTGACAAAATATAGGTCAATGGCGGGTTTCTTTTCAAAGAAGCAGTAAGCTGCTATGGCGGAAAGCGAGTCGGCAATGAATTTATCAAAGGAGCGATGTCTGGAGTACTCAATCTGTGCGATGTTCTTCAACTCATCATTAACCGTTTCTGTCAAAGTACGCTTTCTCAGCAGGATTTTATCAGCTATGCTCATCAGGGAGTTCTTCATGTTGTTCTTCACTTTGGTTATCAGTTGTATGCCGTCTGTGAAGAGATTCTCGAACAGGGCTTGTCCTATATACCCCTTATCTGCACAGAGTTTGCCCTTGATATTCTTTAGAAACTTTACCTGTTTCAACGGCTCACGATCATCCACATTGCCGGGAGTGAGCATGAAGTTCAATATTTCTCCTTTATCGTTGATAATAAGATGTAATTTGAATCCGAAGAACCATCCCATAGAACATTTTCC
>FR881172.1 GCA_000434735.1 Bacteroides sp. CAG:530 | reverse complement strand
GTGACGACGAACACGGATGGGATAACGAAGGTGTATTCAACTACGAAGGTGGTTGCTACGCTAAGGTTATCAACTTGGATAAAGAATCTGAACCAGACATCTACGGTGCTATCAAGCGTGACGCTTTGTTGGAAAACGTTACAGTAGACGCTAACGGTAAGATTGATTTCGCTGATAAGAGCGTAACAGAAAACACTCGTGTTTCTTATCCTATCTACCACATCCAGAACATCGTTAAGCCGGTTTCTAAGGGTCCTCACGCAAAACAAGTTATCTTCTTGTCTGCTGATGCATTCGGTGTATTGCCTCCAGTATCTATCTTGAACGAAAACCAGGCTCAGTACTACTTCTTGTCTGGATTTACTGCAAAATTGGCTGGTACAGAACGTGGTATCACTGAACCGACTCCTACATTCTCTGCTTGCTTCGGTCAGGCTTTCTTGAGCTTGCACCCAACTCAGTACGCTGCAGAATTGGTTAAGAAGATGCAGATGACTGGTGCTAAGGCATACTTGGTTAACACTGGTTGGAACGGTACTGGCAAACGTATCTCTATCCGCGATACTCGTGGTATCATCGACGCTATCTTGGACGGTTCTATCGAAAAAGCTCCTACTAAGACTATTCCGTTCTTCGATTTCGTTGTTCCTACAGAATTGCCGGGTGTTGATCC
>FR881171.1 GCA_000434735.1 Bacteroides sp. CAG:530 | reverse complement strand
CGTTCAAAAACTATAAAAGCAGCCCAAAACGGACTGCTTTTTTATTGCTTTAAAGTATCGTGTGTGCGAATTTTTTAGAACGTTTCGTTTTTCCCGATTTTTGCACGTTTCGTTTTTCAAATCGAGCACATTTCGTTTTGCCGGATTAATATGTACAATAAAGATCATGCTAAATATAACCAAAAATATTGGATTAAGTAATATGATAAAAGAGAGTGAATGGTTTTGTGCTATAGAAGGCATAGCCATTGCCGAAAGAATATATAATATTTATTTTGAGGAATACGACTGTATTCCTCAAAATAAAAAAATAGGTGACCTTAAGATGTCGGTTGTGCAATATCGACTCTTTTGTGATTTTGAAGGACATCCAATAAAACGGAATAGATTCAAATACTTTAATGTAGCCTATTGCAGTCCAATGAGCATTAAATGGAAAGAGTTGTTAAGAAAAAGTATTTGTAATAATCCTAAAGAATACGCATCTTTTGTAAAGTCCTTACAGAAACCAAAAGAAATTAAGGGACATGTTGCGTTAAATTATGTTTTTGATGAGCGAGATAAAAGTAATGTGATTTCTTGCATAAATAAAATTCGAGAAAAACTGCCTTCAAAATTTACATTCTTAGATTTGCAAAATATTGCCGAGGATAATCAATTTGTAATCAATATGAACAATTTCACAGATGACACATCTGACGCTCCAACATATATTCGCATTTTTCTTATTTATAAATTTGGAGATAGTATTGGAAAGAGAATTCAATTTAATGAGCTGGATTTCGAGATTCATGGAAAAACTTTATCTTGTTGAACCCCACCATAAAAAGAAAAGAGAATGAAATCGAATAGGAGATAAACACCTATGATTAGTGTTTACCTCCTACTCGATTTTGCATCTTTTCAGTACATAACGTTTTTTATCTAATTTTTTAGGCTCATCCCCAAACGAATCTATCAGGATTATACCCCAGTTCGGTATAAGAATAGTTCATAAAAAAGTTGGTAGTCTCACAAATGAAAATCAATTGATTACAAAAAATGATATAACTACCGATTACTAAGTTACTGAATTATTTTGTATTATTGGATGCCGCCATAAATAAACTAAGTGAAGATATATTAGGATGCACCTGCCATCACCGTTGCTCTCGCTGATGGCACTTATGGAAGCACGGTACATCTAAAAGGTAGAAATAATTTGCTATTCTGTGCCTATTCCGTTCTGAAAGGCCTAAGCAAAGCCTCTTTTATTCCTTCTATGCTATCATTGAAATGAATGCCATGCTTCTCTATGAGAGAGCAATCCATAGTAAGGTTTCTTTCTTGGTCGCTGAATCTTTCCGTATCAGGCAGAATGAAATTAGAAGGCTCTTTTAATCCCATCATATTAGCTGCTTCCGTAAAGAGGGAATAGCTATTCAGAGTGTTGCCACTGCCGAAGTTGTAGATGCCTCCTGGCAGAGACATAGCTTTCTCTATATTCTTGATAACCTCCCATACATAAGTTACACCACGATATTCGTGCGTGGCAGCCTTGATTTGAGAACCCTCATCGTATGCTTTCTGCAGATTTACCAATATATTGGTGTTCAGCTTCATGCTACTGTTGGGCAGATCGTACATCCAAGTCAGTCGCAGACCTACAGAATCGGGGAGATTCCACAGTGCTCTTTGTTCAGCCTCTAACTTGTGCCGACCGTAGAAGTTGACGGGCTGAAGCACATCTTCTTCCTTCAGAGGTCCAAGCATAGGCGTACCGTTGTACACTTGATCGCTTGACATGAAAACGAGTTTGGCACCAATAAGTTTGCACGCCTTTGCTATTCTTACAGTTCCTTGCACATTCACCCTGTGCGACTCCTCCGGATGTTGCTCGCAATACCAAGTGTTGCTTAAGGCGGCACAATGAATTACAGCATCTGGGCGATGCTCTTCCAAGTATGCCTTTACAACTTCTTCTCTACTGATATTCAGTTCGCTATGGCTCGGAAGCAACAAATCGTACTTATCCCTATAATAATAAGCCAATCGGCTGCCCAGAAATCCGCTGCCGCCTGTAATGAGTATTTTCTTCATCAGATTTTCAGTCTTTATGGCTTATCTGTTGAATCCACATCCCGATGGTCTGCTCATTTTACCAGCGACTACAGTCCCCGCATGTTTTTCGCTGAACTCTAGGTTGATTTCCGCAATTTCCTTAAAACCGTAAATATAATCATCGTACATATCCGAGAGGTCGATACCCTCGCAGTCGCTCTCTGCGCCTAATGCTTCGCGAACAATCTGTGCGCGTTCTGAAATGGTTGTGTCTTTGATTAACAGTGATTTCATATTTCTCAATTTTATATATTCAACAATGATTTTTTCTGTAACAAAAGCATCCGTGCGTCTTTTCTTGATAGCGCAGAATACGTTGTTAAATACAAAGGTAATACTTTAATACATCAAATTAAAGTCACAAAAGACTAAAAAAAAGATTGCGAGTAACTAAAAAAACATCGCAATCTTTCACCTGACCATTCGCATATTGCAGATTGTTCTTTCGAATTCTTTTTTTATTTCACCGCAATGTTTTTTCAACCCACTCAGAAGGTGCTGTGGAGCCGTTTTTTTTGAATGATTGGAGATGTAAAAGCGTATTTTCAAGCGATAGGCAATTTTTCTGATCCAGTAAAACTAAATGACATGTAAAAAGGGGAGACGCTTTAAGATGCAGCAGCGTAAAAAAAGAAAAGCACCCTGAACGGCAACGATAGTAGCCTATGCCACTAATGATGTCATTGCCATTCAGGGCGCTTTATGTTAGTATTTAAGAGTGTCTATGGTGGCCATTATGCCAGAAACCATTCCAAGAGCCAACATGCGTCCGTGGAAGGAATATCCAGGATTGTATCCCATCTTTTCATCTCCCAGCATAAGTGGAGCATGGTCTACACGCATTGGTATTGAAGGATTCTTTTCTTCAAAAGTACGAACGATTTTTATCAGACGCGGATCAAGGTGAGATGATTCTTTGAAGTTTCCGTTAGGCTCTACACAGCAGATACGTATATGCGCAAAGTGTGTGCGGTCGGCAAATTTCTCTGCAAGTTTTACCACATCATTATGTGCTCCCGCAGAAAGCGAGCCTGCGCAGAAAGTCAAACCGTTATGCCAATTTGGTACTGCATTGAGGAACCATGCGATATCTTCTTCGCAAGTTACTATACGTGGCAGACCGAAAACCGGCATGGGTGGGTCATCGGGATGAACACACATCTTTATATCCGTTTCTTCGCACACGGGCATAATAGCTTCTAAGAAATATTTCATGTTCTCTCTTAGCTGATTTTTGTCTATGCCCTCGTAAAGCTTAAGCATGCTGCGGAATTTTTCTACCGGAGCGTAATCGGACTCTGAGAAATTACCGCTCACAAATCCCTGAGTCTTAATGATAATATTCTCTATGAGTCGTTTTTCTCCTTCGGGTGTCATCTTACTTTTCAACTCTTCAACACGGGCAAGGTCAGAGTCGGTCCAGTCTTTTTCCGCGTTTTCTCTTTTCAATATATGAATATCGAAATATGCAAACTCTGCACGGTTAAAGTAGAGGTTAGATGTACCGTCGGGGTTAGGATATTCAAGGTCTGTTCTTGCCCAGTCAAGTATAGGCATAAAGTTGTAGCAGATAGTCTTGACACCTTCGGCAGCAAGGTTACGCATTGACTGCTTATATATTTCAATCTGTTCGTCGCGGTCTTTTCCGGCATACTTGATGGTTTCTGTTACAGGCAGTGACTCTACCACGCTCCATCTCATTCCGTGGCGTTCTATTTCTTGGCGCAGACTGCGGATTTCTTCGCGTGGCCATACCTCGCCAAGAGGGATGTTATGAAGTGCTGTTACTATACCTTCTACACCTATTTGTCTCAGCATATCAAGTGTTATTGGGTCTTTTCTACCGAACCATCTCCAAGTTTTCTCCATAGTTATATTATTTTACATTGCAAATACATTGAATCCACCGTCAACTACAGCTACGGTTCCTGTAACAAATGAAGCGGCATCCGACATTAAATAATGTATTGTGCCACAAAGTTCTTCGGCTTTTCCCATACGTCCGAACGGTGTCTGACGAATTACATCCTGACCTCGTTGTGTATAAGTTCCGTCTGGATTGGTCAGCAAAGCTCTGTTTTGTTCTGTAATGAAGAAGCCGGGAGCGATGGCATTCACTCTAATTCCTTCGCCGAATTTCTTTGCGCATTCAGTAGCCATGAATGCCGTGAGGTTTGAAATGCCGGCTTTAGCCGAAGCATAACCGCAAACACGTGTCAGCGGGCGGAATGCTGCCATAGACGAGAAGTTGATTATAGAGCCTTTTCCTTGAGCGGCCATCGGCTTTAGAAAAACTTGCGTAGGTATTAACGTTCCTGTAAGATTGAGGGATAACACTGTGTCGAACTGATTTACCTGCATGTCGAAAATATTCTGATCGGGAGTTATTGTAGCTCCAGGCATATTTCCACCTGCAGCATTGAGAAGTGTGTCAATACGTCCGTATTTAGCAAGTATATCAGCGCAATTTTTTTCTACAATTTCTTTGTTGAGAACATCTGTAGCCATGAACTCTATAGTACCTTGGGGAGAAGCGGACTCAACATCGGAAACAATTTGTTGTCCTACTTCTACTTTTCGGCCAAGTATTATAACCTTTGCGCCATTGCACGCAAGGTACTTAGCAATTGTTCTACCTAAGATACCGGTTCCACCCGTTATCACGGTAACGTTGTCTTTAATATCAAACAAGTTTTTCATATAAATTATTTTTGTTTAGTGTATTTTTCTGTAAAAAAAGGTCACCAAAGATAATACCTTTTGTCAAAGCTTTGATAGAAAGCTTATGATTTTTATATTTTTTATCTATTGACAATGAAATTTCACGCGGTGTAGTATTGTATTGTGGTAATTCTGTACCATCTTCAATGAGATGCTATAAGCGTTAAGGGCAAATAAAAAAGGCCATCTCAAAATTAATTGAGACAGCCTTTTTTATTTACCCTTAATTTAAAGGAATCAAATCAGCTCTACGCTTCGTTTTACGAAGTTGTTAAGAGCTTCACCTTTCAGCATATTGTTCTGAAGCAGAGCCAAGTCGATAAGCTGATGCACAATCTTGTTGTTTGCTGCATAGCTGTTTACGATGGCGTCTTTCTGCTGCTTCTGTTCGGTCAGCTTCTGTTCTACGTCTTTCAGCTCGTCTTTTTCGGTTGTCGGAATTTCTTCGTCCTTCTTGCCTTCATGAGCCTTGTGGAGTTCAGTTTCGCGCAACTTCAGCATTGCGATTTCTGATTCTACCGGAACAAGTTTTTCGGCGCATGCGCTTTCAGCGTCATCGAGTACCTGCTTAACCAACTTATGGTCGCTGTTGAGTACCATGCTGAACATGTCGGGCATTTCGCCATAGAAGCTCATTCCTGGCTGTATGCTTGCCATATCTTTCATACGACGCATATATTCGCTCTGAGTGATGATAACAGGAGCTGCGGTTTCGCCCAGAGGTTCTACTTCTACGTGGAACTCGGTCTTGTTAAGCTTAGGCAACTGTCCGTTGAATACTGTAGAAAGTATTTCCTGCTTATCTTGCGGAAGCTTTTCGCCTTTCTGCTCATCTTTCACAATCAAACGATCTATTACATCGCTGTCTACACGTGTAAAGCGGCTCTTTTCTAACTTCTGCTCCAATTTGTTAATCATAGGAACGTCGAGCTGTCCGTCCATCAGCAATACATTGTAGCCTTTATCTTTAGCGGCTGCAATGTAAGTGTACTGCTCGTCTGTATTGTTGGCGTACAAGTATATCAAGTTGCCGTCCTTATCTGTCTGGTTGTCCTTGATAAGCGTATTGTACTCTTCGAAAGTATAGTAGTGGCTATCTGTATCCTTCAGCAGGGCGAACTTCTCAGCTTTTGCGTAGAAATCGTCTTGTGTAAGCATTCCGTAGTTGATGAACAACTTCAAATCATCCCACTTGCTTTCGAATTCCTTACGGTCGTTCTTGAAGATTGACTGAAGACGGTCGGCTACCTTCTTGGTGATATAAGTAGATATCTTCTTTACGTTAGAGTCGCTCTGCAGATAAGAACGCGATACGTTAAGAGGGATATCCGGCGAGTCTATTACGCCATGAAGCAATGTCAAGAAGTCGGGGACGATACCTTCTACAGAGTCTGTTACATAAACCTGATTGCAGTACAACTGAATCTTGTTCTTCTGCAAGTCGATGTTGCTCTTTATTTTAGGGAAATAAAGCACCCCGGTCAAGTTGAACGGATAGTCTACGTTCAGATGAATCCAGAACAAAGGTTCGTCCGACATAGGGTAGAGCGCACGGTAGAAGTTCTTGTAATCTTCATCTTTCAGTTCGCTGGGCTGTTTAGTCCAGATAGGACAAGTGTCGTTAATAAGATTATCTTCTTCAGTTTCAACCTGCTTACCGTCTTTCCATTCTTTTTTCTTTCCGAAAGCGATAGAAACGGGCAAGAAGCGACAATACTTGGTGAGCAATGCCTGAATCTTAGCGTCTTCGAGGAATTCCTTGCAGTCGTCATCGATATAAAGTACGATGTCTGTACCACGGTCGGCCTTTTCTGTATCCTCTAAAGTAAACTCAGGACTACCATCGCAAGTCCATTTTACAGCCTGAGCACCTTCGCGATAAGAACGGGTAATGATTTCTACTTTCTTAGAAACCATGAAAGCAGAATAGAAACCTAATCCGAAGTGACCGATAATGGCGTTAGCATCTTCTTTATATTTAGCCAAGAAGTCGTTTGCCCCAGAAAATGCTATCTGGTTGATGTATTTATCAATTTCCTCGGCGGTAAGACCGATACCTCTATCAGAGATAGTGATGGTACCGTTTTCCTTATCAGCTTTTACACGGACAGTCAAATCGCCCAATTCGCCCTTGAAATCGCTCTTTGCAGCCAATGTTTTCAACTTCTGAGTTGCATCTACTGCATTCGAAACCAATTCGCGGAGGAATATCTCATGATCGCTATATAAGAACTTTTTAATGATGGGGAATATGTTCTCGGTAGTAACCCCAATGTTACCTTTCTGCATATCTTTGTTTTTATTTAATTCGTAATATTTTGATTTGTCTCACCTCATACAAACCCGATGCCATCGAGCATAAACAGACATTTTGTCAGATTGGTATGTCTTTAAATTTTATGCTTTCACGCTTAACTCGGTGTCTTTTCCATCAGCTGACATACCTATATATATAGTACATCCCGGCTGGAGCGACTGCTCTATGATAAGGTCTACAAGCTTATCTTCTATCTTGCTCTGTATGGCTCTGCGTAACGGACGTGCTCCGTATTGCATATCATATCCTTGGGTAGCTATATGTTTTACCACATCGGCATCTGTCTGCATGGTGAATCCGCTTTCCTTAATACGCTGCGCCAATCGGTCTATCTCTAACTGCGCTATTTGTTCGATAGCACTCTGGTCCAGCTGATTAAACGTGATGATTTCATCCAGACGATTAAGGAATTCAGGAGCGAAAGTTTTGTTCAACGCCTTCTGTATGATGTCTCTGGAATGAGCGTTCTCTGACTCTGCCGATGCTTGACGTGAAGCAAAACCGATGCTGTTTCTGAAGTCTTTCAGCTGGCGGCTTCCCACATTCGACGTAAGAATAATCACTGTATTCTTAAAGTTGGCCGTCTTTCCGTTAGAAGCGGTGAGTCGTCCTTCATCCAACACCTGAAGCAGCATATTATAGATGCTTGAATCGGCTTTCTCTATCTCATCGAACAATATGACACTATACGGATTGCGTCTTACTTTTTCTACCAACTCACCACCTTCATCGTAGCCCACATATCCAGGAGCCGAACCAATAAGACGAGAAGCGGTGTATTTCTCGCTATACTCACTCATGTCGAGACGGATAAGCGCCTCTTCACGTCCGAAGAACTGCAAGGCGAGCTGCTTGGCAAGATATGTCTTACCAACTCCGGTAGGACCGAGGAACAAGAACGAGCCGATAGGGCGGTTAGGGTCTTTCAATCCTAATCTGTTGCGCTGTATGGCGTGCGCTATTGTATCGATTGCCTTATCCTGAGCTATGATTTTAGCTTTCAGCTTGTTGCCTATTTCTTTCAGCTGACTGCTCTCCGTGCTGCTTACTCGCTGTGAAGGCACACCGCTCATCATGGAAACCACCTCCGCTATCTGCGCCTCGTCAATATCGGCATGCGATTCTTTTTCTTTTTCGAGCCATGACTGTTTCAGTTTTTCTAACTTATCATTCATCTCGCACTCCTGATTACGCAAGTTGCCCGCCAATTCATAGTCCTGACGAGTTACAGCTTGCATTTTCAGCTTACGTATTCCTTCTATTTCGTGCTCTTGTTCCTGAATTTCGGCAGGAACCACAATGCTTTTCATATGTGCACGAGAGCCTGCTTCGTCTAACGCGTCGATGGCTTTATCTGGAAAGAAACGGTCTGGAATGTATCTGGCTGTCAATTTGACACACGCTTCAAGCGCTTTATCTGTATAACGTACACGATGATGCTCCTCATATTTGTCTTTTATATTTCTTAGTATCTGCAGAGTCTCGTCTTCGGAAGGCTGCTCTACTGTTACCTTCTGGAAACGGCGGTCTAGTGCTCCGTCTTTTTCGAAATACTGGCGATACTCATCTTGCGTAGTAGCACCTATACACTGCAAACTGCCGTTGGCCAACGCTGGTTTTAGCAGGTTTGCGGCATCCATAGTGCCCGAAGCTGAGCCGGCTCCAACGATATTATGAATCTCGTCTATAAACAAAATAATGTTGCGATTTCGTGATAGTTCTTTCAGTACTCCCATGATTCTATTCTCGAACTCACCGCGGTATTTGGTGCCTGCTACAAGTGTTCCCATCTCTAAAGAAACGATACGTTTATCACGTAAATTATAATGTACGTTTCCTTTATTGATTCTGATGGCGAGACCTTCTACGATGGCGGTCTTTCCAACTCCCGGATCTCCTACAAGAATAGGGTTGTTCTTTTTGCGCCGGCTCAGAATCTGGCAGATGCGGTCTATCTCTTTTTCTCTTCCGATAACAGAGTCAAGCTTATCTTCTGCGGCAAGCTTGGTAAGGTCTGTTCCGTATTGGTCAAGAAACGGAGTTTCTTCTTTAGTATCGTTTGTTTCTTTCTGACCTACAGCTTCTTTCTTTTCAGAACCAGAGTTGAACAAAGGCTGTCTCTGTATGCCTTCATCATCGTCTTCTTCATCGAAATCAAATCCTGCCGACGGCTTGGGTTGGTTGGCTTCTTTCAGCTTGTCGGCTATATCTTGGTAAGTCACATCGTACGAGTTGATAATCTGCGTGACCTTGTTCTCTTTTTGTCTCATGATAGCTAATAATAAATGTTCTACGTTAATTTCTGAACTGTTTAATCTTATTGACTCCCATACACTGCCTTTTAAGGCGTTAGTGCCAGCTTCATCGAATACCACTCCGAATACTCTAGCTTGGGTTTCTTCGGCTTTGTCGTGCAGCAGTTCAGACAAGGTTTGTTGCACTTGATAAATGTCGACGTATAGACTTTCAAGTGCGTAAACAGCCTTGTTGTCTTTGTCTTTTATCATCCCTAACACCAAATGCTCTGGGCTGATACACGGATTGTGTAGCTTCTCGGCTTCCTCTTTGCTGTATTGAATGACTAAAGACACTTTCCTAGAAAATGAATATTCCATAATTCGTATTATTCCCTTTCTTAAATTAGTTTGTGTTGTTACAAATCGGCATTTAGTTCTTATATAATACAAATTGTATGCCATAAACACGCAGGGCTTTTAATATGCGATTCGTAGACAGCTAATAGGGTAGTAACGCCACTCGTTTGGTAGTTTATCTGTCTTAATTTAGCCATACGGCTCATTTCGGAGTGCAATTGTTTTGTCAGTTCGATAAAATGTAGTACTTTAGCGTGGTTTTTAACAAACCACAGAGAGATCTATTAACAAATAAATTGTTTCAATGCAAGAACAAGACAAAATTATTAAAATTAACATCGAGGAAGAGATGAAGAAGTCGTATATCGACTACTCTATGTCGGTTATCGTGGCTCGTGCCCTTCCTGATGTAAGAGACGGCTTCAAGCCCGTACATCGCCGTATTCTCTACGGAATGATGGAACTGGGCAATACCGCAGATAAGCCATATAAAAAAGCAGCAAGAATTGTAGGTGAAGTATTAGGTAAATATCATCCACACGGCGACTCGTCTGTATACGGTGCGCTGGTACGTATGGCTCAAGACTGGGCAATGCGTTATCCGTTGGTTGACGGACAAGGTAACTTCGGTTCTGTCGATGGTGACAGCCCTGCTGCAATGCGTTATACAGAGGCTCGTCTGAAGAAGATCGGCGAAGACATGATGCAGGATCTCTACAAGGAAACTGTTGATTTTACTAATAACTTCGACGATACATTGCAGGAACCTACTGTGATGCCAACACGCATTCCCAATTTGTTGGTTAATGGAGCTTCGGGTATTGCCGTGGGTATGGCAACTAATATGCCTACACATAACTTGTCTGAAGTTATTGATGCGTGTATCGCATATATCGACAATAATGATATCGACATCGATGGCTTGATGCATTTCATTAAAGCTCCCGATTTTCCGACTGGCGGATATATTTATGGAATTAGCGGTGTTCGTGAAGCTTACGAAACAGGTCGCGGAAGGGTAGTGATGCGTGCCAAGACTGAAATAGAGTCTCATCCTACACATGATAAGATTATCGTTAACGAGATTCCGTATAATGTAAACAAGAAAGAACTTATCGAGAATATCGCTTCTCTGGTAAACGAGAAGAAGATAGAAGGTATTTCTTATGTAAACGATGAGTCCGACCGTGAAGGTATGCGTATCGTTATCGACGTGAAGCGCGACGCTAACGCAAGCGTGGTTCTGAACAAGTTGTTTAAGATGACTGCTCTTCAGACTTCGTTCGGCGTGAACAACATTGCGTTGGTACACGGTCGTCCGAAATTACTGAACCTGAAAGACTTGATTCAGTTGTTCGTAGAACATCGTCACGAAGTTGTAATCCGTCGTACTAAGTTCGATTTGCGTAAGGCTAAAGAACGTGCTCATATCTTGGAAGGTCTGATTATCGCATCTGATAATATAGATGAGGTAATCCATATTATCCGTGCGGCTAAGACTCCTAACGAAGCTATCGCAAACTTGATTGCTCGCTTCAACCTTTCGGATGTTCAGGCTCGCGCTATCGTAGAAATGCGCTTGCGTCAGCTTACAGGATTGCTTCAAGATCAGCTCCATGCAGAATATGACGAGTTGATGAAGCAGATTGCTTATTACGAAGAAATCTTGGTGAACGATGAGCTTTGCAAGAAGGTTATTAAAGATGAGTTGGAAGAAGTTAAGGCTAAGTATGGCGATTCGCGTCGTTCTGAAATCGTTTATGCTTCTGAAGAGTTCAATCCGGAAGACTTCTATGCAGATGATGAAATGGTTATCACTATTTCTCACTTGGGATATATCAAACGTACTCCGTTGTCTGAATTCCGCGCTCAGAATAGAGGTGGCGTAGGTTCAAAGGGTAGCGAAACAAGAGATGAGGACTTCATCGAACACATCTATCCGGCTACTATGCACAACACCATGATGTTCTTTACTCAGAAAGGTAAGTGCTATTGGCTGAAAGTGTACGAAATACCTGAAGGCAACAAGACTTCTAAGGGTCGTGCTATCCAGAACTTGCTAAATATCGAGCCGGGAGACGTGGTTACCGCATATCTGCGTGTCAAGAACCTGAATGATACCGAATTTATCAACAGTCATTATGTTTTGTTCTGCACTAAGAACGGTGTGATTAAGAAGACTCTGCTTGAACAGTATTCTCGTCCACGCCAAAATGGTGTAAACGCTATTACTATCCGCGAAGACGACCGTGTAATAGAGGTGCGTATGACAAACGGTAACAACGAAATCGTAATCGCCAACAAGAACGGACGCGCTATCCGTTTCCACGAAAGCGCAGTTAGAGATATGGGACGTACCGCTACCGGAGTTCGCGGTATCACACTCGACGAAGACGGTGAAGACGAAGTAGTAGGAATGATTTGCATAAAAGATCCTCAGAAAGAAACTATCATGGTAATTTCTGAGAATGGTTATGGAAAGCGTTCAGACATCGAAGACTATCGTAAGACTAACCGTGGCGGTAAGGGTGTTAAGACTCTTAATATCACAGACAAGACTGGTAAATTGGTAGCTATTAAGTCGGTAACCGATGATAACGACTTGATGATTATCAATAAGTCGGGTATCACTATTCGTCTGAGAGTAGCCGATGTACGTATCATGGGACGTGCTACACAGGGTGTTCGTCTTATTGACCTTGAAAAGCGTAATGACCATATTGGTTCTGTATGTAAGGTAACTACAGAAGAAGAGGAAGAGGCAGAAGAAGCAATGGATGCTGAAACTTCTGCAATACAGCCTATAGAGCCAGATTCTGCCGACGAAACAACTTCGCAAGAAGGCGCCGACAGTGAAGAAGGTATAGATGAGACTGAAAAATAAAATCTCGGATATAAAATTTGATTATTTGTAATTCACTAAATTGAGAAAACATTATGAAAAAAGTACTTTTGACTTCGGCTTTATTCCTTTCTGTATGTGCTCTCTCTGCACAGGAAAGCGTAGTTAAGCAGGCTAAATCTGAAAGCGACCCTGTTAAGGCTGCTAAGATTATTGCTCCAGCATTGAAAGATCCTTCTACAGCAAACAATCCTGAAACATGGAAAATAGCTGGTGATATCCAGAAGAAGATCTACGATGAAGAAAACATGAAATTGTATTTGCCGGGCGGAAAAGCTGATACTACAAAGTTGTACAACAGCTTGGCTAAGATGTTCAAGTTCTATCTGAAATGCGACAAGGTAGAAACTGAAAAGGTAAAGAACGGCGAACTGAAGAAAGCTAAATTCGGTAAGAAATTGGCTAAGACTTTGGTTTCTGTACGTCCTAACTTGACTAACGCTGGTTCTGACGCTTACAACAGCGGTAAGTACGAAGACGCTTTGAAATACTTCGGTTTGTATGTAGACGCAGCTAAAGAACCTATCTTCGCAGAAGAACCTGCAGTAAAGAACGATACATTGGTTCCATTGATTGCTTGCTACGCTTCTTTGGCGGCTAACTCTATCAACGATAGAAAAGCTATCATCAAGTACGCTACTATCGGTAAGAATCACAAGGAAGAAGGTTACAGAGCTTTGATGTGCTTGGCTGAAGCTTACGGAAAGAGCGAACCGAAAGACTCTGTAAAATGGTTGCAGACTATCCAGGAAGGTAGCGAAAAGTTCCCGACTCAGGAATATTTCATCGGTAACTTGATGGATTATTATATCCAGAAGGGTAAGATTGATGAAGGTTTGGCTCAGATCGATGCTGTTTTGGCAAAAGGCGAAACACCTTATTATTTATATGTAAAAGGTGTACTGCAGTACGAAAAGAAGAACTATGACGATGCTATCGCTACTTTGAACAAGATTATCGCTTTGAACAAGGACTTCGTTGCTGAAGCTTATTCTAAGATTGGTGACTGCTACTTCTTCCCTGCTCAGAACATCGTAGAAGAAAACAGTAAGATTTCTATGGATGACGCTAAGTATGCATCTAACGAAACTAAGATTAAGGAACTTTACGAAAAGGCTAAACCTAACTATGAGAAGGCTAAACAATTGAAGCCAGACAATAGACAGTTGTGGGGTCAGTACTTGTTGAACATCTATTGGAAGTTAAACAAGTCTGAATACGAAGCTTTGGAAAAAGAACTTGCTTATTAATTAGCTCTTAATAGAGATTTTAGGTCTGCAGGATTTAAACCTTTGATGGGAAAAAGTCCTGCAGACTTTTTTTGTTTTAAACGCACGATTGCGTTTGTTTATACTGGAGAATTGTTAGATTTTCAAGTCTTTCAAGGCGAGTTTCACATATGCTTTTGTCAAATCATTTGACTTTATCGCTTCTCCGTCAAATATCAGAAGGTCTATATCGAGCGGCATTATACCAATCTTCTTACTCTCGGCTGTACGTCCGCATAGTCGCTCTATTGATTTAAATAACCATTTTATTTCTTCTGCGCTTTTATCAGTGTAAAGTTTTGCGCCCCTGTTAAGGTATGTTGATTCCTTTGCCGTTCCTTCTGCCGGAGTATATATAGCTTCTCCCCATTCTATGATATCGAATTCATTTTCAAGCCTATCTAAGGCCGTATTTATATTCTTTTCCGCTTCGTAATTTGAGCCTAAACAAATAATACATTGATGCATATTCTTCATATTTAACAGAATGAATCTGCAAAAATATTTTTTTTTTGTATTTTTGCGTAATAAATAAAAAGATATCGCAATGAAATTTATAGGAATTATTCCTGCAAGATATGCATCAACACGTTTTCCGGCCAAACCGTTGGCTTTATTAGGAGGGAAAACAGTTATTCAGAGAGTGTACGAACAAGTAGCCGGCGTATTAGACGAGGCGTATGTAGCTACAGACGATGAACGAATAGAGCAAGCCGTAAAAGAGTTCGGCGGAAAAGTAGTAATGACATCGGTAAACCACAAAAGCGGAACTGACCGTTGTTATGAAGCGTACACCAAGGTAGGAAGTGGATATGATGTGGTGGTAAATATTCAGGGCGATGAACCTTTTATTCAGCCTTCGCAGCTTGAAGCTATCAAAAACTGCTTCAACGACCCTTCTACTGATATCGCTACATTGGTAAAACCATTCACTCCTGCCGATGGCTTTGAAGCGTTAGAAAATGTCAATTCGCCCAAGGTTGTGGTCAATAAGAATATGAATGCGTTATACTTCAGCCGTTCTATCATCCCTTACCAGCGTAATAAGGACAAGGCTGAGTGGTTGGCGGGACATACATATTATAAACACATCGGACTTTATGCTTATCGTGCGGAAGTTCTGAAACAAATAACCTCGCTTCCGCAGTCTTCGCTTGAGTTGGCCGAATCTTTGGAACAGTTGCGATGGCTGGAGAACGGATATTCCATCAAAGTAGGAATCAGTGAAGTAGAAACTATCGGTATTGATACGCCGCAAGACTTGGCTCGTGCCGAAGAATTCTTGAAAGAACACGGAGATGTGAAATTATGAAGCTCGACAGAACAAAAGTTCCCGAAATTAAGGCGATAGAGCATTTCTCCATACAGAATCCGGAATGCACAACCATGCGGAACGGCATGAAACTCAACATTATCAATGCCGGAAATGAAGACGTGGTGCGTTTCGACTTGCTGATAGGAGGTGGACAGTGGGATCAGACACGTCCTTTGCAGGCGGTCTTTACCAACCGTATGCTAAGAGAGGGTACACGCTCTTTTACTTCACGCCAAATAGCTGAGCGTCTGGATTATTACGGTGCGTGGCTCGACCTTTCTTCTTCCGTAAACCACGGATTTGTTACTCTGTATTCTCTGTCGAAATATTTCGCGCAGACAGCTGAAATATTGGCTTCGATGGTGAAAGAGCCACTGTTCCCCGAGCAGGAGTTATCAGTAGTTGTAGAAGGGAATAAGCAGCAGTATCTGGTTAACGCCAAGCGCGTTGATGTCATGGCGCGTAAGGAATTCAACCGTGCGCTTTTCGGAACAACGCATCCTTTAGGACATTTTGCCGAATTAAAAGATTATGAAACGATAACTTGCGATGAACTGAAGGCATTTCATAATACTTATTATTCGTCTTGCAACTGCACTGCGTATGTATCGGGAAGAGTTACTCCGGAAATAATTCGCATCATCGAACGCAATTTTGGCGACGGTGCTTGGGGTAATCCTGAAAAACAGTCTCTAAAACAGAAGTTTGATATAAATACCACAACAGATAAATATATATTTTTGGAGAAAGACGATGCCCTGCAGAGCTCTCTGAAAATGGGTAGCTTTTCGCTCGATAGAAAGCATCCCGATTATCAGAAAGTAAGGGTTATGGTTACTCTACTGGGTGGATATTTCGGAAGCCGACTGATGTCGAATATTCGTGAGGATAAGGGTTACACCTACGGCATCGGAGCCGGTGTTCTCAATTATCCGGAACTTGGAGTGTTTGGCATTTCTACCGAAGCCGATAACTGTTATATCCCCAGCATTATCACTGAGGTAAACAAGGAAATAGAAATCTTACAAAACGAAATAGTTGACGACGAGGAACTGAACATGGTGCGCAACTATATGCTTGGCGATTTATGCCGTACGTACGAGAGTGCATTCTCGCTATCAGACGCATGGATATTCATAGAAACAAGTGGTCTGGATGCCGGACACTTTGAGAGAACGGTCGATGCCATCGAAGGAGTAACGGCGGACGAAATCATGACAATGGCGCAGAAATATCTTAATAGAGATGATTTGATAACAGTCGTTGCCGGTAAAAAAGTTTAATCCTTTATAAAACAGAATATAACATATGAATAGATACACTTATTTGACATTGTGCTTCTTGGCCTTTGGCGGCATGTCGGCCTCTGCTCAGTTGTCTTTAGGATATTATAAATTTAAAGACGGATCTGAGTATACTGGCGAACTAAAAGGCAAGCGCCCCAACGGTAAAGGAAAAACCGTGTTTAAAAATGGAGACGTATACGAAGGAGAATATGTAAAAGGCAAACGCCAAGGAAGCGGAACTTATTTGTTTAGCGATGGCGAGAAGTATGTAGGGCAGTGGTATCAAGACCAACAGCACGGAAACGGAACCTACTATTTCATGAACAATAACCGTTATGAGGGTATGTGGTATGCCGATTTTCAGGAAGGCGAAGGTACCATGTATTATTACAACGGTGATTTGTACGTAGGCGGATGGCATCACGACAAGCGAAACGGAAAGGGTGTTTATACCTGGAAGGGTGGAGCTAAGTATGATGGTGAATGGAAAGATGACCTTAAAGACGGAAAAGGGGTGATGAAATGGGAAGACGACTCCAAATATGAAGGCGAATGGAAAAATGGTGAACGTCACGGTGCAGGAACATTCTATTATACCAACGGCGACCGCTACGAAGGGAAATGGAGTAATGATACGCAGAACGGAAAGGGTACATATTACTTCCAGAACGGCGAACGCTATGAAGGCGATTATGCTGAAGGTGAGCGCACTGGCGAAGGAATGTATGTCTATCCTAACGGCGATAAATATAAAGGAGAGTTCAAGAGCGGCTGGCAAGACGGATACGGAGTCTTCACTTGGGCCAACGGTGCTGTGTACGAGGGGCAGTGGAGCAAAAACCAACGCTCAGGAAAAGGTAAATATCTTTGGGGAAACGGAGATGAATACGAAGGCGAATGGAAAAACAACATGGCCGAGGGCGAAGGAGTGCTACGTATGAAAGACGGCTCGGTATATACCGGTAGTTTTTCGCACGGAAAAGAAAACGGTAAGGGCACCATCGTAAACAAAGACGGTGTACGTTTTGAAGGCTTCTTTAAGCAGGGCAAGAAGGACGGACCTTTTGTAGAGACAGATGCTTCTGGTAAGGTTATCCGACAGGGAACTTTCAGATTCGGCCGACTGCTTGATACTAAATAATACGAAACTGAATACATTATGTTAATATGATGCGCCGCATGGAGTCAATAGATTTCATGCGGTGCTTTTTTATAACTTTACGATAAAACAATACTATTTTGCAGGCTTTTTCCATTTATATGAGGAAGAAATTTAGACTTTGGGATGATTATTTAACATAATTCTTGATTTTATGAAATAACTTTTGTACGTTTGTAAATATACGTTGTGATATTTTACAAATCAATACATCAAAGAACTTAAATTTTACGATTATGGTAATAGACAAATTAGAAAACATAGAGAAATATGCATCATTGAACCCTTTGTTTGCGCAAGCTATAGAGTTCTTGAAATCTACCGATCTTAACGCTCACGAAATAGGTAAGAACGTTTTGAAAGAAGGCGAACTTATGGTCAACTTTGCGCAGGCTCGTCCTAAGACTAAAGAAGAGGCACGCTTGGAAACGCATGATAATTTTATCGACATACAAATTCCGCTTTCGGGTGTAGAAGTTATTGGCTACACACCGCGCGAAGACTTGCCCGAAGAAGAATATAACGCAGAAAAAGACATTACATTCTATAACGGATTAGCGCAAGACTACCTGACTGTAAAGCCGGGCATGTTTGCTATTTTCTTTCCGCAGGATGGTCACGCTCCTGGCATAACACCCGATGGCGTTAAAAAAGTGATTGTGAAAGTAAAAGTTCAGTAATAATAATCTAATGCTATGGTTGAAGAGTTGAATATTATAAAGAATGATCCTTGGTTGGAGCCATTCTCTGCTGCTATCGAAGGTAGACATAGCCATGCGATAGCTAAAGAAAAAGAATTGTGCAAAAGAAAAAGTCTGGTGGATTTTGCTTCCGGACACTTGTTTTATGGACTGCATTTCGAGGATAAAAAATGGATTTTCCGCGAATGGGCTCCTAACGCTACCGCTATCTATTTGATAGGCGACTTCAATAATTGGGAAGAAAGACCCGAATACAGATTAAAGAAATTGCGCAATGCTATCGGCTGGGAAATCACTCTTCCACAAAAGGCTCTGAAGCATGGCGATTTATATAAACTGAAAATCTACTGGGAAGGCGGATGCGGAGAACGTATTCCGGCATGGACAAACCGTGTTGTGCAGGATGAAGAAACTAAGATCTTCAGTGCACAGGTTTGGGCTCCAGCTAAGCCTTATAAGTTCAAAAAGAAGGTATTCAAACCTAATGTAGGTCCTTTGATGATTTATGAATGCCACATAGGTATGAGTCAGGATGCCGAAAAAGTTGGTACTTATAACGAATTCCGCGAAAACGTTTTGCCACGCGTTCAGAAAGACGGATATAACTGTATCCAGATTATGGCTATCCAGGAGCATCCGTATTATGGCAGCTTCGGATATCATGTATCAAGCTTCTTTGCTCCGTCATCGCGCTTCGGTACTCCAGATGAGTTGAAACAGCTTATCGATACAGCTCACCAAATGGGTATCGCTGTCATTATGGATATAGTACACTCTCATGCGGTAAAGAATGAGGTTGAAGGACTTGGTAATTTTGCGGGCGATCCGTACCAGTATTTCTACAAAGGCGAGCGCCGTGAGCATCCGGCATGGGATTCACTGTGCTTTGACTACGGTAAGAATGAAGTAATTCATTTCTTGTTGTCTAACTGCAGATATTGGTTGGAAGAATTCCATTTCGACGGCTTCCGTTTCGATGGTGTGACTTCTATGTTGTATTACAGCCACGGACTAGGAGAGGCGTTCTGCAATTATGCCGATTACTTTAACGGCCATCAAGACGATAACGCTATCTGCTACCTTACCTTGGCCAACCGTCTGATTCATCAGGTTAATCCGTTCGCTATCACAATAGCCGAAGAAGTATCTGGTATGCCGGGCTTGGCAGCACCATTTACCGATGGTGGATACGGATTCGATTATCGTATGGCAATGAATATCCCCGATTATTGGATTAAGATAATCAAGGAACGCAGAGACGAGGATTGGAAACCTTCTAGCTTGTTCTGGGAAGTAACCAACCGCCGTAAAGACGAAAAGACTATTTCTTATTGCGAAAGCCACGACCAAGCATTGGTAGGCGATAAGACTATCATTTTCCGTCTGATTGATGCCGATATGTATTGGCATTTCAAGATTGGGGACGAGAATGACACCGTACGCCGAGGCATCGCCCTGCATAAGATGATTCGTCTGCTCACAGCTTCTACTATAAACGGTGGATACCTTAACTTCATGGGAAATGAATTCGGACATCCAGAATGGATTGACTTCCCGCGCGAAGGTAACGGATGGTCGTATAAGTATGCCCGCCGCCAGTGGAATCTGGTAGATAATCCGGAACTTTGCTATCACTACCTTGGCGATTTCGATTCGGCAATGGTACACTTACTAGAAAGCGTGAAGAATATACAGAAGACCGACGTGGTAGAAATATGGCACAACGACGG
This sequence comes from Bacteroides sp. CAG:530, assembly GCA_000434735.1. Classification (GTDB taxonomy): domain Bacteria; phylum Bacteroidota; class Bacteroidia; order Bacteroidales; family Bacteroidaceae; genus Phocaeicola. Next base: position 3,484 of record FR881171.1, on the reverse strand, counting down.
CGATCAGATATTGGCGTTCAAACGCAAAGATCTCGTCTTTGTATTCAATTTCAATCCGGTACGCTCGTTTACAGACTACGGATTCCTGGTTTCACGCGGAGAATACAAGGTTGTTCTTAACACAGACGATAAGGCGTTCGGAGGATTTGGCTTTGCCGACGACACTGTCTCGCATTTCACTTGTGCCGACCCTCTGTATGCTTCGGAAAGAAAGGAATGGCTTAAGCTGTACATCCCGGCACGCTCGGCCGTTGTATTGAAACGTGTAGGTAAGTAAACATATGCCGCGGCATAACCTTTATTTATTGACTTGTTTATATGAGTGAATTTATTACACCTAATAAGAAAGCTGCACGCATCCAAACAGCCGTGTGCGGCTTTCTTTTTAGTATTTTCAGTTTTGTATACCTCTATGTGTTTCAGCATGATGTATTAGAGGCTATACACTATTCGCTGGCTCATGGTAAAACGCATTATGTGCCGTTGGCCAGTGCATTGATTGTTACGGCTATTTTATTGCTGCTGCGGTGGGGAGTTAATAGTCTATTAGGACTGAAAGGCGAGATTAGGGCATTATCCTATTTCCCGTCTTGTCTTATTTTAGGAGCTATGACCGACGCTACGCGCAGTATCTATATGCAGAACCATCATACATCATGGACATGGCTTCTGCCTACTCTTATCCTGTTGTTTATTGTCATTACTTATTGGCTACGTCATGTATTCCGCCTTAAACTGAATACCGAGGTGCCTCCGTTGGCATTATTCAACGCTAATTTAGTCATTCTGTTTTTGCTTTTCCTCATGACGATATTAATCGGCAACTCAAACCGTGCTTTTCATCATGAGCTGGAGGCGGAGCGATACTTGCGTGAACATCAGTATGAAGACGTGCTTAAAGTAGGTAGATATTCAGCAGAAGCTACACGCACGCTCACTGCGCTTAGGGCTATGGCCATGGCGCATCAGGGAACGATGGGAGAGAAGCTCTTCCTGTATCCCCAATACTATAAGTCGGAAGGCTTGTTCTTTGATAACGACTCACTGAAGACTCTTCGCTATACCAATGATTCCATCTATTATCTGCTTGGCGTACGTCCTCGCTTCGGAGAATCGCATCAGGAATTGCTGCGCAATATATGCTATAAAGGAACTGGTAAGCACGTTGCTTTAGACTATTATTTGTCTTCATTGCTGCTCGATAAGGATTTGGACTCATTCGCAAAAGGTCTGACGGACTTTGTGGATGCTGATGCCGAATTACCCCGCTATTACAATGAAGCGTTGATTTTATATAAAGACAAACATCCCGAAGCCTCAATAGCTGTTACCGACAGCGCAATGATACGCCGCTATGATGAGTTTAAAGAGCGCCGCCTTCAGTTCTCATTCCCGTCGGAGGAAAGAAAAAACATGCGTAAAGAGTATGGCGACACTTATTGGTGGTATTTTCAGTATCAAAAATAGCTTAAACAAAATGATTTTTGCTATTTTTGCAACTTGTTTTAGAACCGATAAGTAAAAATTTAAATCTTACTATAACATTATGGCAAAAGAATTGAAAGAACTTACCAAAAGAAGTGAGAATTACTCACAGTGGTATAACGACTTGGTGGTAAAAGCAGACCTTGCCGAGCAGTCGCCCGTGCGTGGATGTATGGTCATCAAGCCTTACGGATATGCTATTTGGGAAAAAATGCAGCGCCTGCTCGACGATATGTTTAAAGCTACAGGACACGTTAACGCATACTTTCCGTTGCTTATCCCTAAGTCTTATTTTAGCCGCGAAGCAGAACACGTAGAAGGTTTTGCAAAAGAATGCGCCGTTGTAACTCACTATCGTCTTAAAAACGCAGAAGATGGTTCTGGAGTTATCGTCGACCCGGCTGCTAAATTGGAAGAAGAACTGATTATCCGTCCTACCTCTGAAACTATTATTTGGAGTACATATAAGAACTGGATTAATTCATACCGCGACCTGCCTATCCTTTGTAATCAGTGGGCTAACGTAATGCGCTGGGAAATGCGTACACGTTTGTTCTTGCGTACAGCAGAGTTCTTGTGGCAAGAAGGTCATACAGCACACGCTACCCGCGAAGAAGCAGAAGCAGAAGCACAGAAAATGCTTCACGTATATGGCGACTTTGCAGAAAAATTCATGGCTGTACCTGTAGTGAAAGGTGTTAAATCGGCTAACGAACGTTTTGCCGGAGCGCTCGACACTTATACCATCGAAGGTTTGATGCAAGACGGTAAGGCTCTGCAGTGCGGTACATCACACTTCTTGGGTCAGAACTTCGCTAAGGCATTCAACGTTCAGTTCGTAGACAAGAACAATAAGTTGGATTACGTTTGGGCTACTTCATGGGGTGTATCTACTCGTTTGATGGGTGCTCTTATCATGACTCACTCTGACGATAACGGTTTGGTTCTTCCTCCGCATTTGGCTCCTATTCAGGTGGTTATCGTTCCTATCTACAAGAACGACGAGCAGTTGAAGCAAATAGACGCTAAAGTAGAAGGTATCGTAACTAAATTGCGCAACATGGGCATTTCAGTGAAGTACGATAACGCTGACAACAAGCGTCCTGGATTTAAATTCGCTGATTACGAGTTGAAGGGTGTTCCTGTTCGTTTGGTAATGGGTGGCCGCGACTTGGAAAACAACACTATGGAAGTAATGCGTCGTGATACTCTTGAAAAAGAAACTCGTTCTTGCGACGGTATTGAAGAATACGTAAAGGCATTGCTCGAAGAAATTCAGGAAAACATCTACCAGAAGGCTCTGAAGTATCGCAACGAGCATATCGTGAAAGTAGATACTTACGATCAGTTCAAGGAACAGATTGAAAAGGGTGGCTTCATCTTGGCTCACTGGGACGGTACAACCGAAACAGAAGAGCGTATCAAGGAAGAAACCAAGGCTACTATTCGTTGTATTCCTTTCGAAGCCGACGAAGAAAGCTTGACTCCGGGCGTGGATATGGTAACTGGCAAGCCTTCTGCTCGCCGTGTTCTCTTCGCACGCGCTTATTAATAAGCTAATTTACAGTTAATTATATAAAACTCTCGCACATGTTATGTATGACGTGTTGCGGGAGTTTTTTTATTATCATAATATTCAGTGTGATAGACTTTATTGGCCAAATAAATATAGGCGTTTCGCTGATCGCTTGTCTCTGTGTACTGTTATTTTACCAAATACTAAAAATGGGAGAGGAGTCTGCTCAGAAGACCAGCTGTAAAAGTTATCGTAAAAACGGCCCTACAGTACCTTCTGGAGGGGGTGAAAAAACATTGCGAGCCGCAAAAAAAAGAATGCAATTAACTAATCAACCATTTGCAATAAACAGTTCTATTCATCGCAATGGTTCATTTTAATCATCGCAATGGTTCTCTCACGTTTTTTACGCTTATTTTGTGTGCGCTAATTTTACCTGATTTATTATGTAACATATTTAACGTGAGTTCGAAATAAGAATAA
>FR881170.1 GCA_000434735.1 Bacteroides sp. CAG:530 | reverse complement strand
GCGATAAAGCATCATCACCTTTTTGAATGTTGAACCTTCCTTATACAAATGTGCAGTTTTGGGCATCTTCAACAAAGGGTACATATAAGCAGACAATCTGTAATAACCAATATTGTCAAGGTATTGTATGGCTTTGTTTCTATCACAAATTTGTAAACCTCGAGATTCAAGCAAATCAACGAGATTTTCTGAAGATTCAAACCGTTTTGTAAAGGGAATAAGACTCGCCATATTCAAATGTGTATAAACAAAAAACGCCTCGCACGATTTGAGCATTGTTAAGAGGCTTGGCGAGGACTGACGCTGCAAAGATACGAATAATCATTGATAATACAAACTTTTTAGTAAGAAAAACCACGAGGAAGTGGATTTCTTTGACATATTTATATTTAATAATGTTAAATCAGACCTTAAAATCATACTTTACCAACCAAACAAAGTGGTTTTCAAAGTAAAAGTGTTATCTTTGTAACGTCTATACCCATACCGGAAGCCCCGATGGGCAGAGGTTGGGCAGACATACATATGGTAAAAGGCGTTTTTGTACGCTTTGGTTTTGACGCTATAAGAATCTCGCAAATTCAACGACAAGTCAAGAACAAAGCA
>FR881169.1 GCA_000434735.1 Bacteroides sp. CAG:530 | reverse complement strand
TCCCACTGTCCTGCCCAGGCAGCGTTCATTGCATTGGCAACCCCATCCTTATTATATGTGCCTATAATCAGCACAGGCTGTGGTACTACCCACGGCTTTGGTGCAAAACTTTTCATATGCTTCGTTCTTTATTTTGTTATCTATTCATGTGTAAATACGCCATCAGCGCAATCTGTATCACTTTAAATTCCCAACTCCACATCCTTGCCGAATGGTGCGAGCGAAAGCGCGGCCATCTTGAAATGCTGTTTTCCCCAAGGAATGCCGATAATGGTTATACATAAGAGAAAGCCGAAGAACAGATGCATGAGGCAAGCCCACAATCCACCGAAAATCAGCCAGAGTAAATTCAGCGGAATGCGAATGCAACCAGTTGGACTATTCGTTTCTCTTACTGTAGAACCAAAAGGCCATAGGCAGAGCAGACCAATCTTGAATGTCTGTATCGCAAAGGGAATGCTGATGATGGTACATGCAAGAGCCAGACTTCCGGTGAAATAACCGATGGCAGCTTCGAGACCTCCGAAGAGCCACCAAAGTAAGTTTCCTATTATGCGCATAAGATTATTCTTTTATATTTTTGATTATATCAAGAATGGATCAAGCGTAGCCAGCAGTTCGGCTTTATCTACCACACCGCTTGTGCGCCACAATACTTC
>FR881168.1 GCA_000434735.1 Bacteroides sp. CAG:530 | reverse complement strand
GTTAGAGCAACAGACTCATAATCTGGAGGTCCTAGGTTCAAGCCCTAGCTGGTCCACATTAATAATCAAGCACTTACAGATTTTCTGTAGGTGCTTTTTCTTTTTCTCGGAAAACAATGGGAAAACACATTGATTTTGAAAACTCCTTGATTTTTCGATATACTTGGCATCATATCATTCCAAGTAAAGCATGTAAATAAGGTTTCTCCGAATATCAAAACAACTTGGGAAAACAACAATTTTATAGAGAAACAAAAGCCACAAGACTCTTTTTAGGGTTTTGAGGCTTATGTGCTTTATGGCATTACCCTCCTTGAAGTTCTCATGTCTTTTTCTCCATAAAACCATGCACTTTCGTTAACGACTGCTAAGAAACCATACATAAAAAACTATCTCAGTTTTTGGCGAATAGCACCTGTAATGTTCCTTTACACCAAACGAACTACCTTTGCCCACGGATTTCCAATCACGGAATTTCAAAGATGGTTCATGAGCCAACAACAGATGTGTAATCGGGATGTCAGGAAGTACAACTGACAAACCACAAAGCAAGAATAGTATGACAAGACTCGTTACAATAGAACAATTGTTAGAGAAGCCTGTCTGCATGATGTCGGGAGAAGAATTTGTCTTGCTCCTCCAAAATGCAGAGAAAGGAACGGCAAAGGTACCTGCCGAGGTGGTGCCAGAGAAACATTATGAGCATGGTATCGCTGGAATAGCCAAAATATTTGGTTGTAGTATTCCTACTGCCAACAGAATCAAGAAAAGCGGTGTTATAGACCCTGCCATCACTCAGGTCGCTCGCAAGATTGTGGTTGATGTAGAACTGGCTTTGGAACTTGCCAAGAAAGCAGGTGGCTTTGCGTCTATCAGAAAGTAGTATGGAAGAAGATTGGAAAGACTACCTATCCACTGATGCTAAGGGGAACACTTTGAAGACCATCAGCAATCTTAGGATGATTTTCACACATGATGAGAATCTCCGTCAGATTCGCTTTGACACCTTCTGCCAAGACGACATCTCCTTTTCTCCATTGTTCTGCAACGTCAATGGGAACAAGGTAGATGAAGAATCCGTAGGGAAGATTCAAGACTACTTGGAACAGAACTATGACTTGCGACTTACCCAGAACAAAGTGTTCGAGATGTTGAAGACTACCGCTTCTGAGCGCAATTTCAACCCAGTTCAAGATTATATCCGCAAAGAGGAATGGGACGGCACACCTCGCATTGAGACTGCCATCATCGACTATCTTGGTGCAGAGAACACTCCGCTCATCAGAGAACAGACTAAGTTGTGGTTTGTGGCAGCTGTTGCTCGTGCCTTTGAGCCTGGTTGTAAGTTCGACAATGTGCTCACTTTGCCAGGGCCACAAGGTATTGGCAAGAGTACATTTTTTAAAGTCATAGGTGACAGATGGTTTAACGACTCTTTCTCTTTCGCAAGTGGCGATAAGGAAAAGGTTGAGACTATCACGAATGGCTGGATTATCGAGATAAGCGAACTGAACGGTATGAAACGAGCCAACGATGCAGAGGCGGCAAAGGCTTTCCTTAGCCGTCGTAGCGACTGTATGCGTCCTGCCTATGGGCGCAAACCTATAGAGTACTTGCGCCACAATGTTTTTGCAGCCACCACAAACGAGACCAACTTCCTGCAAGGCGACAATGGAAATCGCCGTTGGTGGATAGTGCCAGTTCAAGGCAATGGTCACGTTTCAGATTGGCTCTCAGCCCTACAGTCTGTGGTGCATCAACTATGGGCAGAGGCTTACACCTATTATAAGAGGGGCACGAATCTCTATTTGTGTCCAGAATTGGAGGCAAAAGCGAACGATGTGCAAATGTGCCATTCAAGCATTCTCAACGATCCTATTCTTGATGACATCAAGCTCTACTTGGAACGTCTTGTTCCTAAGGCTTACGACACATGGAGCATCCCCATGCGTGCTGCCTATCAGAAAGGTGCATATACCGAAGCAACACCTAACAGCAAACCAGAGGTGCTGCTAAACATGGTATGTGCAAGACAGATTATCGAAGAGTTGCCCAACGACCTTGTACGTAGGAATCTTGCCAAGTACACAGCCCAGTACATCAACCGCCTCATGTCATTGGTGGACGGATGGGAGCGCAGCGAGCAGGAGAAGGTTAAGGGATTGCACCCTTCATACTGCGACAAGACGGGACGGGCGAAGCACCCATGGGTGAGAATAAGTGTTCAACAAGAAGAACAAAAGGGAAAAGAAGAAGTTTTTCAGCAAGACTTACCATTCTGATAGACCTTTATCCATTTACTTCATGTCCCTTTGTCCCAAATATACTTGGCAAAAAAGAAAATATGGAGTGTAGGATAAATAAAGGATTTCTTTCTTTTACTGAGGGACAACTTGGGACTGACGTTTACTTGGCATTGCGTTCGCCTACGGCAAGAGTCGCCATCTTTCGATGGTGTGAGGTATGAAATTCCTTTTCCCTTTCTTTTCATCAGCAGTCAATCTTGGCAAATACGCTATCACCAGAGTCCTTCACCTCTGTTAGCCGTAGGTTTTCGGGAAGTCTAAACAAGAAGTACCAGTGTCAGACGGTTTCGCTTCGCCCACCACTAACTACAGGCATCCTTGAATGTTCGCTGGCTCACATTGACAATCCTTTTATATCAAAGTTCCAACTTTCAAAACGCATTTACAATGACAGAAGATAAACACAACAACTCGGAGAAAACTTCAAGGAAGAGACCTCCGAAGAGCAGACACATTGATGTTCGTTTTACAGAAGACGAGTTCAACATAGTTTTGAAGTACGCCCGAATGTCGGGAAGAAGCAAGAGTATCTACCTTCACGATGTTGCTCTTGGACATAAACCATCCCTGCCAATGACCGCAGAACAGCAGGAAGCATTGAAAGGTTTGATTGGCGCAAGGGCGGAACTGATAGGTATACGCAATGCGCTTCATGCTTTGCCGCAAGAAGAGAGGAAGAAACTATTCAAGAGAGCCGACTTCATGGCGCGGTGGATGCAAGGCATCAATTCCCTCATTGAGGAATGGAGCCACATCAGAGACAATTTCATCAATATGGTATGATAGCAAAAGCAACAGCAATTCAACATGGCCAGGCAATGACCAATTACGCAACAAAGAATAACCGTGCAGACATAGTCAAAACCAATCATCTTAGCGATGGTCTGCCTCCTATGGGTATGTGGGACGAGATGGTGCTACATCAGTCCATGTTCAAGCAGAGGTACGCCAAGAAGCCCATTGAGTTGACATCCATCCGCTTTGAGCTTTCCCCATCTGAGGAAGAAGCACGAAACTGGACAATGGAAGATTGGCAAAAATGCCTTGACGAGTTTATCCATGAGATAGACCACATCTCCAAGGTGAACCACATTGGCAAGAGAAAAGGCAAGGCTGCAACATCAGTCAAGCCAACCAATATTGCCAGCTCTCAGTATTTTGCCGCCCTTCATCGTGACTCAAAGAGTGGTATTCCTCACTTGCATTTGGTGGTGAACCGCATTGACATGAATGGCAATCTCAATGATGTGAAGTTTATAGGCGAACGTGCCGTTATGGCTGCAAAGGCTGTCAATCAGCATCATGGTTGGAAAGACGCAATGGATATTCGTGAGGAACGCATTGAGAAGATAACCAATGTTTGTATGGACGTGCTACGCTCCATGCCAGTCTTTGACTGGAATGTCTATGCCAATCGACTGAGGAATAAGGGATATGATATTGAGTTAGTCCGTGACAAGACTGGTCAAGCAAAGGTACATGGCTATCGCTTCACGTTTGGCAGAACTACCATCAAGGCATCGGAACTGGGTGTAGGCAGAAACCTCACGGCATCCAAAATCGAGAACACCTTCCGCAAGCTACACCCACAGACAAGCCCTGTTGGTCAAAGACCTTCTGCCTCGCCATTACGACCAAGTTCCTTGGACAGCAGAAATACGGCAATGTCAAGTGGTCAGTCACGCTCAAATGATGTGGCTCAGTCTGCCATTCCTGCCAGATTGAGGAAGATTATTGAAGTCGATGGCGAGCGTTTCAATATAGTCATGCCGAGAACTGCATACGACACAATGAACAGTTGTATCGAAGTCCCTGAGAATGGATCTGCAAGCCACAATGACATTCTGAATGTGGCGATGCTGCTTTTTATGAACTACCTTGATGCTGCCACCTCTATGTCGGAGTCATGTGGTGGCGGTGGTAGTTCTGATAGTGGTTGGGGACGTGACAAGGACGAGGATGACCGTGACTGGGCGAGACGCTGCGCAAGACAGGCAAGCAGTCTCTGTAAGCCGATAAAGAGAGGCATGAGACGATAACTTTCAAACATAAACGATATGGGAAGAAACAAGAAAGATGCCACACAGGATGTGCTTAATCTGTACAATCAGATGCAGGAAGACGAGAACATAGAGAGTGGCAAGGACGAAATCAAAGTAACTCTCGAAGAAATAGAATCTGCCAAAGAGGTACTCAATAAAGCCAAGGAGGAACTGGACAATGCCTATCAAAAGTTGGAATCAACAAGAATAGCTCTTGTTGCTGCCCAAGAGAGTACGGACAACATCGTTGGCGGAGTCTGCAATGCCATTGTCAAGGCAGAGCGAAGCAACCTCAAAGTTGGTATCAATGATGAAGGACTTGCCCAGTTGAACGAGCGGAACGATGCCGCCATTTCAGCCTTCAAGCAAGCACTTAATGAACATGAGAAGCGGATAAACGCTCTATTCGCTCACCAACAGATGGAACTTAAACGCATCCGAAATGTTGAAGAAGGTGCTTACTTCAATGGCCGCACTTATGCATGGATGTTCGGCTTGGCATTTGCTAGTTGGGCAATTATCTTTGTAGAAATCACTATTTGGATATGTATCAAACTGTTTTAGCAAACTCAAAACATCAGAATTATGACAGACAATGAATACAGAAAGACAAGAAAAGCAGCTGTCGATGCCCTTATCTACTGGGCAAAGACAGGCATGAGACAGTTCACCATGCGTGACGCAGTAAACAACCATCTGGAGGCAAGCGGTGCAAACTGCCCCTCCATCGGTGGCACCGAAGCCATCCTCGCTCGCAGAAAAATAGCAGCCAATCGACTTGCGATTGACTGCTTATATGCTTTGTCCAAAGATGAACTATCCAAGGTAGATAGGGAGTTGGAAGATATTGTGGAAAATGTTCCGAAGCACGGATGCGTAATGAAGAGGTAGAACAACAAAGAGTTAAAATGTCAAGACCAACTCACCTAAGATCTTGCATCAACGTGCTCTAAGTCACAAATTACATTAATTTTGGGAAGAAATCATTAGGTCGTTGCTCCTTCTCTCCATGAACGAATTCATACCATAAATTCAGTATATCTTGCGCTTTATTTGCATATGGTATATTTACTTTTGAGTCTTTCAATTGTAAATAATGAGTTACCAA
>FR881167.1 GCA_000434735.1 Bacteroides sp. CAG:530 | reverse complement strand
ATCCGACAGAACATGAAAATAGGGTCATCAATACCAAAAGTATTGATGTAATGAATATAGATTTTATTGATACTCGCATAGCTATTTCTGTTTATGTTTGTTTGTCAGAAATTCATTTTTGCCAATAAAGACTTGTGCTCCGAATACGCCAATTCTTGAATAGCAGAAATGCCTAGCGTTTATTCTTAGGCTGATTTGTTTCTTTCATAATAGTGTTTATTTTAACGCCCACAAAATTACTGAATTCTCCGCAGAAAACCTTGTACTGCCATACACAAAGTGCTTAACCTGAATGAAAAAAGAAGTTATGTGGTTACAATTTCATTCCCCTGTCTTTCCTTTGCGGTGATACAGGTCGGTGTATCCTTTGCTGCAACTTCTCAAACTGCTCCTTGAACCATTCCCCAATAGGTCGCAAGTCAATCGTAAGGATAAGCCTGCCATTGTCAGAGAACACTCTGTTTGCAACTGAACTGCGCCACAGTCCCGTTGATTGTCACTCGTCCCATGATGGGGACAATACCGTCTTTCTCCTTGCTGCCGTTCACGTAGAACAGCACTTTGAATGTACTTCTTGCCATACTCGTTTTTTTGTTTGCAGAGTTATTACTCAACGAGTTAGACCTTGATAAGTAAATCGACACAGAACGGCGCAATCAATGCAGGGAGCGTTAAAAATGCATCCAGCTTTGGGTAACGATTTGAAAACCTTTCTGCTTCATAGAACTGCTTTTCTTTGCGTTTCCCGTTTTTTACGGTTGGCTTCATTTGGCACTGTAAACGCTTTAATGATAGTCATTTCAGTGATATTTCAACCTCTTTTTTCGGTTATTCCAAAGATTTTATGTAATTTTGCAGCCTAAAAAATTGATATATTAAGATATAACTATTATGTTCGATAATTTAAGTGAACGATTAGAGCGATCGTTCAAGATACTGAAAGGTGAAGGAAAAATCACCGAAATCAATGTGGCGGAAACCCTGAAGGATGTGCGCCGTGCTCTGCTTGATGCCGACGTAAACTATAAGGTAGCTAAGAATTTTACTGATACGGTAAAAGAAAAGGCTTTGGGTCAGAATGTGCTTACCGCTGTGAAGCCGAGCCAGTTGATGGTGAAGATTGTGCATGATGAGTTGACTACCTTGATGGGAGGAGACACTGCCGAATTGGAATTGAAAGGTCGCCCTGCTATTATATTGATGTCGGGTCTGCAAGGTTCTGGTAAGACTACTTTCTCTGGAAAGTTGGCTTTGATGCTTAAGACCAAGAAGAACCGTAAGCCGTTGCTCGTAGCGTGCGACGTTTATCGTCCTGCCGCTATCGACCAGTTGAAGGTATTGGGCGAGCAAATCAATGTTCCTGTTTATTCAGAACTCGACAGCAAAGATCCTGTACAGATCGCTCTGCATGCCATTCAGGAAGCTAAGGCAAAAGGTAATGACGTGGTTATCGTCGATACTGCCGGACGTTTGGCTGTAGACGAGCAGATGATGAATGAAATTGAAGCTATCAAGAAAGCTATCAATCCTGATGAAACTCTGTTCGTAGTTGACTCAATGACCGGTCAGGATGCTGTAAACACAGCTCGCGAGTTTAACGAACGCCTTGACTTTAACGGTGTTGTTCTTACTAAGTTAGACGGTGATACCCGTGGTGGTGCCGCTCTTTCTATCCGTACCGTAGTAAACAAGCCTATCAAGTTTGTAGGTACAGGCGAAAAGCTTGAAGCTATCGACGTATTCCATCCGTCGCGTATGGCCGACCGTATCTTGGGTATGGGTGATATCGTATCGTTGGTAGAACGTGCTCAGGAACAGTACGACGAAGAAGAAGCTAAGAAGTTGCAGAAGAAGATTCAGAAGAACCAGTTCGACTTCGATGACTTCCTTACTCAAATTCATCAGATTAAGAAGATGGGTAACCTTAAGGAGTTGGCTTCTATGATTCCGGGTGTAGGAAAGGCTATCAAGGATATTGATATCGACGATAACGCGTTCAAGAGCATCGAAGCTATCATTTATTCTATGACTCCATATGAACGTAAGCATCCTGAAATATTGAACGGTACTCGCCGTACTCGTATCGCTAAGGGTAGTGGTACTAACATTCAGGAAGTAAACCGTCTGCTCAAGCAGTTTGAACAAACTCGTAAGATGATGAAGATGGTTACCGGAAGCAAGATGGCAGGCATGATGCAGAAAATGAAAAAAGGCAAATAATATGTCGATGGCTTTGATGAGCCATATCGACTGACTGTTTTGTGATAATATAATGGAAGCGGAATTCTGAAAAGGGTTCCGCTTTTTTTGTATTATCACTATTTTATTTATCGCAATATTCATAATAGATTGACACGATTATTCATAATGCGCTTTGCTGCAAAATGATAGTAAATATCTTAAAATAATTGATTTTGATAACCAGATAGCTGGTTGTTGGTAAATTATTGCTAATTTTGTTCTTGTTATCCTTGTGAGGAAGAAAAAATACATTAACTAAACTTGTGTAGAGATATGAAAGACTATCGAAAATTGACTGAAGATGAGGTGCTTCAGTTGCAATCGCAATCGTGTTTAGCCGATGATTGGGCGAATGTTATGGTTGCCGAGGGTTTTAATTGCGAATACGTTCATTACACCCGTTTCTCTGGGGAAGTGAAATTAGGCGTGTTCGATTCTGAATTTACATTGCCGGGAGGTATGAAGAAACACTCGGGACTTCGTAATGCAACACTGCATAATGTAACGGTAGGGGATAACTGTTGCATTGAGAATATCCAGAACTACATTGCTAACTATGAAATAGGTTGCGATACCTTCATTGAAAATGTAGATATAATTTTGGTAGATGAGCTGACTACTTTCGGTAATGGGGTAGAGGTAGCCGTTCTGAACGAAACCGGCGGACGCGAGGTGCTGATTAATGACAAACTGTCTGCGCATCAGGCATATATATTGGCATTGTATCGCCATCGTCCGGAGCTGATAAGCCGCATGAAGGAGATTGCCGATTATTATTCAAAAAAGCACGCATTGGCGGTAGGTACTATCGGCGAGCACGTAATGATACTAAATACCGGTTCTATAAAGAATGTACGCATTGGCGATTATACCAAAATCTGCGGAACATGCCGCCTTACAAACGGTAGCATAAACAGCAACGTCACAGCTCCAGTATATATAGGTGACGGTGTTATATGCGATGATTTCATCATATCTTCGGGTTCTAAAGTAGACGACGGAACCATGTTGAGCCGTTGCTTTGTAGGGCAGTCTTGCAAATTGGGTCATAATTATTCCGCTTCCGACTCCTTGTTCTTCAGTAACTGCCAAGGAGAGAACGGTGAAGCTTGTGCCATTTTTGCAGGTCCATTTACGGTGACACATCATAAATCTACTTTGCTTATTGCCGGAATGTTCTCGTTTATGAATGCGGGTTCAGGTTCTAACCAGAGTAACCACATGTATAAACTCGGTCCTATTCATCAGGGAACTATGGAACGTGGAGCAAAGACTACTTCCGATTCTTATATCCTGTGGCCGGCCCGTGTGGGGGCCTTCTCTTTGGTTATGGGTCGCCACGTAAATCATGCCGATACTTCCGATTTGCCTTTCTCTTATCTTATAGAGCAGCGTAATACCACTTATCTGGTTCCGGGCGTTAATTTGCGAAGCGTAGGTACTATACGCGACGCGCAGAAATGGCCGAAACGCGATAACCGTAAAGATCCGAATCGTCTGGATTTTATTAATTACAACCTTCTTAGTCCTTACACCATACAGAAGATGTTTAAGGGACGCTCTATCTTGAAGGAATTGCGACGCGTGTCGGGCGAGACTTCCGAGATTTACTCATATCAGAGTGCCAAAATCAAGAATTCGTCCTTGAACAACGGTATTCGTTTTTATGAAATAGCCATCAATAAGTTCTTGGGAAACTCCATCATAAAGCGATTGGAAGGTATTAATTTCCAAAGCAACGAAGAGATTCGCCAACGCTTGAAACCGGATACTGAAATAGGAGTAGGAGAATGGGTGGATGTTTCCGGACTCATAGCTCCTAAAAGTGAGATAGACCGTTTGATAGATGGAATAGAGAACGGTACCATTAATCGCCTGAAATCTATAAACGCCTGCTTTGCTGAGATGCACGAGAATTATTACACATATGAATGGACCTGGGCGTATAATAAGATTCAGGAATTTTATGGCATAAATCCGGAAGAAATTACTGCTCAGGATGTGGTTCGTATTGTGAAATCTTGGCAAGAAGCTGTAGTGGGTCTTGATAAAATGGTGTACGAAGACGCCAAGAAAGAATTCTCTCTTTCTTCGATGACCGGATTCGGAGCCGACGGTTCGCACGACGAAATGCGACAAGACTTTGAGCAGGTGCGTGGCGATTTCGAAAGCAATACATTCGTTACCGCTGTGCTGAAGCACATTAACGATAAGACAGCTTTAGGAAACGAGCTGATTCAGCGAATAGAAAACATATAAAAAAAGAGACAGGGCATTAAGCTCTGTCTCTTTTGCTATAATAAAGTAATTAAGATTACTTGTTTACGCTGATAATGCTTACACGGCTCAAACGTGGGTTGTTTTCGAACATTGTGTCTACACCACCTTTGCTTTCGATAACCAGCTGGTCTTTGTTTACACCATATTTGTCAACCAATGCATTGTAAACAACTTCAGCACGCTTCTTGCTCAACTTTTCGTTGTAAGCTGCGCTACCAGTCTGCTTGTCTGCATAACCAGTTACCTTGAATTTAGTATCAGGGTTAGCCTTGATTTGTTCAGCGATATTCTTCAAGTTTACGTTTTCTTTAGCGCTCAAGTTAGCCTTGTTGATGTTGAAGAAGATAACGTAATCAGCCATATCGTATGCTTTAGGTTCAGCAACTGGTGCTACCGGACGGTTAGCTTCAGCCTTCAACTGATCAACCTGATCTTTCAGATTCTTGTTTTCATCGTTCATAGCTCTGAGCTGGCTCTGTACAGCTTCCATTTCGGCAGGAGTGATGTTGCTGCTCTTAGACCATCCTCTTTTCTTGAAACGGTAAGTAGCGCCAACCATCAAAGCCAAGCTACCTTCATTGTTTCTGCCGCCTTCAATCTTGTCCATTACGTCGTTGATTACGTTGCCACGCAATTCAAGGTTGATATCCCATGCTTTAGAAACACGGAAACGGTTGATCAAACCAAGACCTACGCTAGGTTCGTTGTCTTTATTGTCAGAACCTGTGCTTCTTGCCCATCCGATGCTTGCATAAGGAATAGCGTTGTAGATGCGGTTTTCATTATATCCGCAGAACAAGTTGCTCAAGTTTACCATTACATCACCGTGAGCGTAGAACATACCCCATTTAGTCTGGTATACTCCGTTCTCTACCATTTTGCTTACATGACCTTGGTTAGCGCTGTAAGAATAGCCTTTAGCTTGGTAGCCACCAATGCCCAAGCGTAAACCGATGCTAGGGGTAAACCATTTACCTGCGTTGATTTCGAATACCGGAGTGATTGATTTGCCTCTTGAACCAGCTTTCCAATTGTCACCGAAATAAAGTTGTCCACCTACATTAGCTCCTACGAACCAATTAGCACCAAATCTGTTAGTTGCTACTGAGTATTTGTCTGTAGAATCAGTGTTATCACTGTTCTGTGCAGAAACTGTAGCGCCAAATCCCACTAATGCCATGCTAAGGCATAATAATTTGAATTGTCTCATAATAGTTTGCATTATTTAAGTATAGTTTATTTCTATTTTTGACGCAAATATATATGTTTTATAATATAAAGGTACGCTATTTTACATTTTTTAAGAGGTTGAGTTGTGTGTTTTTTTATATTTGAGGTGTTATGCATTTATTATTCGGTGCGTATGTGGGGACAATATGTGAAATATTGATTAGTTTTTTGTTGTCATATTGTTTGTTAAAAAGGTGAAATAATCTAATAATATTATTTTTTATGTAT